>SXUL01000131.1 GCA_005790545.1 Planctomycetia bacterium
CACGGGCGGTGGCACGGGCGGTGGCACGGGCGGTGGCACGGGCGGTGGCACGGGCGGTGGCACGGGCGGTGGCACGGGCGGTGGCACGGGCGGTGGCACGGGCGGTGGCACGGGCGGTGGCACGGGCGGTGGCACGACCCTCCCCCTCCCGTACATTCCCCTCTCGGACACGCGCCCCGAGCCCATCTCGGGGAGCTTCCACGGCGGCCAGTGGACTCCAATGCCTCAGGGCTGGGTGCCTCCGACCATCAGCCCGGAGCCCGATCCCGGCAACATCGGTGGCCAAAACCCGCGCAGCGGTGGCGGTGGCACAAAGCCTCCGCAGCAACCGGTGCCCGAACCGGAAACCGTGGTGCTCTTCAGCCTCGGTTTGGCTGCTGCGGGCTACGTCGCTTGGCGCAAGCGCCATGAACTGATGCCCTCGACGCAAACCATCGCCTGAATCCCTGCACAACGGCGCCTGCTACAAAGCCGGCATGAGTCCGAATCCACGGGAATCCGAGCGCACAGAAGACCTGCGTCGGATTCCCGCTGTCGATCGACTCCTCGGCGCTCCCGAATTGAACGCTGCGATCCAGAGCTACGGACGCGCGTTGGTCACATTGGCTGCTCGTCAAGTGTTGCAGGGGCTGCGAGCGCAGGTGCAACACGGGAACTCCGCGCTACCCGACCTCTCCCTTGGGGCCGTGGTCCATCGCGTTGAAGAACATCTCGAATTGCAGCACACGCCGTTGCCCCGCGTGCTGAATGGCACGGGGGTCATCCTGCACTCGGGCCTCGGTCGCGCACCCCTCGCGCCCTCTGTCGCAGAAGCGGTCCAGCGCGCCTTGGGTTACTCGCTCCTCGAAGTCGAACGCAGCGCTGGCGAACGCCACGCACGCGATTCCCGCGCGGGAGCGCTGCTGACCGAACTCACGGGTGCCGAAGCCGCACTCGTCGTGAACAACAACGCGGCGGCCACGCTGCTCATCCTCGACACACTCGGCCGCGGCCGCGAGATCATCTGCTCAAGCGGCGAGCTGGTGGAAATCGGCGGCAGCTTCCGCATCCCTGAGGTGATGGAAGCGAGCGGTGCGCGACTTGTCGCGGTAGGCGCCACGAACAAGACCCACCGCGCAGACTACGAACGCGCCCTCTCGGCGGAAACAGCAGCGCTCCTCGTGGTGCACACGAGCAACTACCGCATCCTCGGGTTTGCGGAGCAACCGCCCCTTCAGGAACTGGCTGAGCTGGCGCATGCTCGTGGCCTGCCTCTCATTCACGACCTTGGCAGCGGCTCGATTCTCGGCCCGGAGGAACTCGGCATCGGTGATGAACCGCCGGTGCGACAGAGCCTCTTGGCAGGCGCTGATGTCGTTTGCATGAGCGGCGACAAACTGCTCGGCGGCCCGCAAGCAGGCATCATCCTGGGAAAGCGCGCGCTGCTGGAGCGCATGCGCAAGAGTCCGCTTGCGCGAGCCGTCCGCGTGGACAAGTTCACGGTCGCAGCCCTCGAAGCGACGTTGCAACTCTTCCTCGACAAGTCATCCCTGCGCACGACGCACCCGGTCACGCGCATGCTCACGGCCGGCGCTGAGGATCTCCGCCCGGCGGCGGAAGAGTTGAGCGAACTCCTCACCCAATGCCCGGGGCTGTCTTGCACGATCATCAACCTCGATTCCGAGACGGGCTCCGGCGCCCTGCCCACGCTGAAGTTGCCGAGTCTCGCGGTGGCTCTCGAGACCAGGTTGCCACCGCAACGCCTGGCCCGCGCGTTGCGGTATTCGAATCCGGCCTTGTTCACCCGCATTTCCGGCGACCGCGTTTGCGTGGACATGCGCACGATTCTTCCAGGCGAGGTTCCGCAGGTTGCCGACGTGATCCGGCGCGTGGTCAGCCATCCGGTTGACACTGCTGCGCCGCGAACATAAGACACACCTTCCATCACGCGGGAGCGGATCGCTTCCTGGTGGATCGCCCGGTCTTCAAAACCGGTGGGACGGGCAAATCACCCGTCCGGTGGGTTCGATTCCCATGCGCTCCCGCCATTTCTTGCAGCAGGCGAACAGGAGGGCGAGAAGCATGCGCCGCGTATTCTGCGGCCTCATGAAGCGACCGTCTCCTCTCAGCGCGACTCTCGTTCTGGCGCTCGCCATGTCCGTGGCGAGCTGCGAGCGCAGCGCGAACACAGAATTTCGCTTCGTGGGAGCAGCGCAGCAGCTACCGCTGCCGGCGGGCAGCCCTTTCGTGCTCCTCGCGTCGGAGCCCCTCGCGCGCATCCAGCCTGAAGACGCGTTGATTGTCACGAACGCTGCCGGGATGCCGATCTCGTGCCGCCTCGAATGCGTGGGCCCCCACCTCCTGATGCATCCGCGAGAGACCCGCTTCAATGCGGCTGAATCGCCCTATCAAGCAAGCCTCGTGTGGCCCCCGCTCGGCGGAAGCATCAGCAGCGCCAGCGGCATGCGCATGAAAACGCCGTTCCGGATGCCGTTCGCTGTGCGGCCCGCGAATCCGGCGACGGAAGCCCTGCGCTTGATCGACGGTGCGGAGATCCCGCGGCTCCGGATCGCGGGCGATGCGGACGGCGCACGTCATGCGGGCTTGACACTCGAGTTCTCGGAAGCCGTCGACCTCGGGTCGGCAGACAATGGCATTCAGGTTATCGATGCAGCGCGGCGCGAAGCCATTCCAGGCGTTCGCATCAGCGCGGAGCCGGGCACTCCACACCGGGTCCTCATCCAGCCGTTTGCAGGTGCGCCGTGGCTCTGTGCTGCGGGGCGCTACCGCATCGAGATCCTTGAAACGCTGCGCAGCGTGGGCGGTCTGGCCGTGCTGCCAACCCAGCGCCCGTTCACCGTGGACGCGCCGCAATACCTGCTTCAGTTCGGTTTCGCCGTAGCGGAGGAAGTCTCCGGGCCCGCTGCGGCACAAGTACGACGCGATGGCGTGCTCCGACCGGTTGCGCTCCACGAGCCCGTACTTCCCACAGAGAGCGGAAGTCTCGTCGCCCTCGGAGGGCATGGACTCACGGCGTTGTTTCCGCGCGCGCCGAGCACCGTACGCGCGCAGATTCTCATCCCGGCCGCATGGTTCGCGGCTTGCGCAAGCCACGACGACGAAACAGGACGCCGGTTGATCACGGAAATTGATCTTCTCGCCGATCAGGAGATCCCGGCGGACCTCAGCGCAACAAACATGGTCGTGCGCCTGCACCAACGCAATCCCCGTCTCGCGCGCGGACTGGGTGATCGCTTCGACGAGAATCTCGCGGTGGGAGATCTGTGCCCGCTGGAAGGCGGACACTTCGACGGCATGACGCCTCTCGGGCAAACTCCACCCGCCACATCGTCACGCATTCTCAGGTTGCGCTTCGCGGAGCCGCACCTCGTGGACACTTTTGGCGGAGATCTGGTGCTCACCATCGAGCACGACGGCGTCTGGTCTCTGCTGCACCCGATCCCGGACGCGGGGATCACTGTGCTCGGGCGTGGCGCGGACGACAGCGGCGCGGCTCCGACAGCATTCGTGCTCGGGAATCGCAACGCGGTGCAGGCAAGTCAGCGCAGTCGCGCACAACCACATGTCTGGGTTCAAACGGTGCAGTTCCCGCACGTCGAGTCGGCCTGGCAACTGCTGCCGGAAACGCGTCCGTTCACCCTGCGTCGCGATCCCGGGCGGCATCTGCAATCCGAGGCTGAAGAGGGCCGCCATTTTGTCGTGCGCTACATCGGTGGACGCGCGCGCCGGGACGCAGGGGGAACGCCACTCCGCGACTTGGACGGCCGCCTCATCTGCGATGCCGTGACTCCCGCCGACCAAATCCCCCCACGCGGTGAAATCGACGCGCTGCGTCTCGTTGTGGCATGGCTGCCGTCAACGGAGTTGCTGCGTTCGAGTCCCTCCATAGAGTACATTCTCGTCGCTTGGAAGTAGCCGGGCGACCCATCGGAACAGAATCCATGAAGCATCTGCATCACGTTCTCCCTGCCGCTGCCCTGCTCCTCTGCGTTGCCTGCGGCGACAAGAATGCTCCAGACGCGAAGACCGACGCTGTGAAGCCTGCAGCGCAGCCCGCGGCCACACAATCGAAGGAAATCGCGCAACCGGTCGCGGATAGAAAGAGTCCGGAACTCGACGCGCGCAAGCAGGCCGCACCGGTTCCACCGGCAGTGGAGGCGGCGAAGCCCGCGGCACCTCAGGAAGCAAAGGTGCTCGCACCGCTTGTCTTCCATCCTGCTCTCCCTCAGCATGAAGTCATGAAGATCAACGGTGCAGCAGTCCCTGCATCACGACTGCTGGAACTCGTGCTCGAAGAGAATTTCACTACCGGCATCTCCAACATCGTGATGGCGAAACTCCTCGAACTGGAGTTGCAGCGCAGCAACGTCGCACTCAGTGCCGAGGAAGTTGAAGAAGAGCTCGCCGGCATGTTGAAGACGGCTGCTCCGGGGAAGACGCTCGCAGAGATCCAGGCGGACGGACGCCTCTCCGTGAAGCACCTGCGCAGCCAGGCCCGGACGAATCGAGGCTGGAAGAAGCTCTACTGGGAATCGCAGCATGTCCCCGCAGACCAGCGCACCGAGCAGACGAACCAACTGGTGATGCAGTTCTTTGTGCGCCAGTCCCTCGAGAAGTACGAGCGACGCATCCGTGGAACCCCTCCGGAGCCTCTCGCCGGTTCCGCCGCGCAGATCATCGACCGAAGCAACAACAACGAAATGGTCATCGGCGCATCCGAGACGCTCGATTTCCTCATGGGACTCATGCGCGCCGGTGCGCTTGTCGAGGGTGCCACCGAACTCTCGCGCCACGTGGCTCTCGAGCAGGAACTCTCCAAGGCTGGCACGTCCATTGCGTCGGGAGAACCCGCGGCATGGACGGCGCAAAAGCGTGTTGAGTACCCGCCGCCGTTCTCCTGGGACCAGATCTGCCGCATGCGCGGGACAACACCCGAACGCGAACAGGAACGCTGGTGGCGCGTGCAGGTCTGGAAACGCAGCACGGGGAGCGAGCTCAGCGACGAAGCCGTTGAAACCTTCCTGAATGCACACAAGGACTTCTTCATGGGCAAGACCAAGCGCGCCGCCCACATCCTCGTGAAGACCAAGGACGATGTCACCGGCTTGTCGCTGGATGCGGAGAGTCTCGCTGCCGCGGAGAAGCGCATCCTGACGATTCAGAAGAAACTCGATGAAGGCACGGACTTCGGGTGGCTCGCCGAGAACTATTCCGATGACTCCGTCACCGCCAAGGGACAAGGACGCATCGGTCAGCAGTTCAAGGAATGGGGCGGAGCTCTGGACCCTGATTTCCTCAAGGCAGCCTGGGCGCTTGAGAGCGTCGGCGCGATGACCGGGCCGGTGAAGAGCCAGTTCGGCTGGCACATCATCCGCATGGACGAGATCACTCCTCCGGCCGCGAAACAGGAACCAAACTGGAAGGAAAAGACCTTCTGGAGTTCCATCCGCGAAGAAGCCGAGACCTTCGCCATGAAAGCCTGGCTTGACGAAGTCATGCAGCGCGCAAAGGTCGAGATGTCCGATCCCAAGGTCATCTTTGCATTGAAGGACCACACCTACTTCGACGCTCCAGCCACACCGGGACGCTGAACAACGCTGCGGCAGGTTTTCTGCCGCAGGCGCACGCGCAGAGCCGGAAGACGCTCCTTTCCCCGCCGCCAACAAGAATCGCGGACCCGCGGGGAGGGCTTCTCATGTCTCGTTCATGCCGCGCCATCATGGCGCTCGTCTGTCTTCACATCGCTGTCACAGGCCAGCAGATCGTCTTTCATCCCGCCGCGGATACGGCCACCGGCTCCGGCATCGCCTTGCAGCGCGAGCTCTGGATGGCCGGCACGCCAGCACGCACGCTCCTTCCCGCAGAAGCTCTTCCTGCGTTGTTCGGCGATCGCAATGGCGACGGGCTGCTGAATGATGCACCGCTGCGCTTCGATGCCTGCGCCACCTCCGGGCAGACCATCTACGCATCGCTCGCATCCAACTGCACACTCGTGGACGGCAGCACACTTCTCGATGGCGACATCTTCCGCCTCGACCCTCAAGGTCAGCTCGCACTCGTCTGGAGCGAGAGTCAGTTCGCTGCAGCCACTGGCGCCAGCACCGTGGACATCGACGCACTTGCCATCAGTTCAACGGGCGAGCTCTACTTCAGCTTCGAAGACGACGAGGTCACCAGCCTCGCCGCTGTCATTGCCCAGAACGGAGGCACCACACTCATCGATGAGCAGTGCGTGTGGCGTTGGAATCCGTCGCAGACGCACGCAACTCTGCATCTCACGCAGGCTGCTGTCGTGGCCACGATGAACGCCGCCTTTGGCACCACGGCAACCAGCGTCGTCGACACCTGCGGCCTTGAGATCGACCCGCTCGATTCCGCTGCACTCTGGATCACCACCGCTTCGAGTTCCGCAGCACTCAAGGGTCGCATCGCCAGCACGCGTTCCGGTGGTCAGGCCGTGCAGTGGGCGGGTGTGAACTTCGAACCCGTGGCTTTCGGTTTCGCCAGCAACTGCACGCTCGATTCGCTTGCCCTTGCAAGTCTCGACTGGCCGGTGTTGCGCCTCACACCGGACACCGGATCAAGTGGTGTCGGCAGCGCGGGCGTGGCGACGGTCACGAATCTCGCTCCCGGCGCACAGGTGCAACTCGTCGTCACGACACCGCAACTTCCAGGCCCATTCGCAATCCCGTCGACGCTGCCGGGCTGGCAGGGAGTGGCGGTTGACCCGACAGACCCCCTGTTCGCGGCGTCTTTCGCTGCGCCTGAGCTGCTGCTTGGCGCTGATCCAGTGGGTGCCGCAGCGTATGCTTTCAGTTACGGCGGCATGCTCCCCGGCACTCAAGCTATGGTGCAGGCCATCGAAGTGACGACGCTGCGCATCTCGAATCCGGCGCTGCTCACCGTGGGCGTCTGAAAGCCGCTCCGGCGAGGAACCTGGACCGACGGCATGCGTCCGGATGTCCAGGTTCCATGTCCCGCATCCTCCCATTCGCTCTCGTCCTCGCATCGCTCGCTGTGCTCCTCGCAGGAGCGTGGCTGTTCGTGGGCGGTGACGACGCCGACGCAGCAGTCCACAGCCCCGACTCCGAAGCTGCGGGATCACTTCAGAATGCGCTCTTCGGGATCGACCAGCGCGATCCGTCCGATGCCACACCGATCAGTGCCAGTGCCTTCCGCAAGAAGACTCTTGTTGCGGTGAAAGGCGCCGTCGTCGGCTTGGTGGTGGACATGGACGGAACGCCTGTCGTTGGCGCACAAGTCGGCCTGCACGAATTCATCGGCAAGGAGCCTGTCCTCAACACGGTTCTGCGCATCGCGTCGTCGATGCAAGTCGATGACCAGGGTCACTTCGAGATCCCTTGCCCCGAGTTCCCTTCCGCGCTTGTTGTCGAAGCGGACGGATTCCTCCCCGAGTTGCGAGTACCCGTAACCGCAGGCGATGTGGTGCGGCTCATCCTGCGAGCCGGTGCACGGCATGAGTTCCTCGTCGTGGATGCCGTGAGTGGCGTGGGACTGCCCGGCGTCGAACTCAAGCTCACGCGCGGCCAGAAGCTGCCTCCTTGCCAGCTCATCACCGGCCCGGACGGACGAGCGCATGCGGACACGCTTCTTCCCGGCTCTCAAATCCTCGCCGCCTTGGCACCCCGCCATCTGGACCAGCACGACCTCAAGCTCCAGGTCGAAGCCACACGGACCGCGACGACGGAACTGCGACTTGAGCGTGGCAAGAGCGTGTCCGGGGTCGTGAGCTCACAAACGACCAACACACCGGTCGCAGGCGCCAAAGTGTCTTTCCTCCACAAGTCGAGCCTCACCGACGCCGAGGGCCGCTATGCAATCGCCGGCCTGCCCCCCATTCACGTCAACATCCGCGTCCTTGCGCGCGGGTACTTCGTCTCTGAACGCGGCGTGTTGCTGGCGGGGTCCCGCGCAAGTGCGTGCGCTGATTTTCTCCTCGCCCCTGCAGCGTCCATCACCGGCCTCGTTCTGGATGATGTGGGTCGACCGCTCCGAGGCGCGCTGGTACTCCCGATGAGTTTTGAGTCAAACTCACGCAACCAGCGCTACGATCAGGATTTTCAGAGCTACGCAGTGTTCACTGGTGAGGATGGCCGCTTCAGCCTCGGAGGGTTCAGTTTCGGTGAGGCGATGCTCGGCAGCGTGCTCGTCGAGTGCCCGCCCTGGCTCCCAACGACCAGCGCGCAGATAGCGCTCTCTCAAGAAGGAACTTGCGGAGACGTCACCGTGCGCATGGCACGCCCGGACCTGGTCCTGCGCGGCTGCGTCACAGATGTCGAAGGCAATCCCGTCGGCAACGCCGAAGTCCACATCGTGCACAGTCACCGCATGAGTGCGCATCGCGAAGGCGAGGCTGATGTACTCCCGCTGCAACGCCGCACAATCACGGGTGCTGATGGCTGCTTCGCGTTTGTCAACCTGCCACCGGGATCGGGCTCCGTTGAGTGCAGCCATGCCGGCAGCAGAACACGCGAGCACTACAACCTCTGGCCCCGAAAACTGCCGGACGCACTGAAACTCGTGCTGCGTGAAGTGCAGAACCTCACCGTTGTTTGTCGCGACGATCAGGGCACGTGCATCGCTGGCGCGGCAGTGACCTTCTACGGCCGCGAAACCAACATGACGGAATCCGGACTCAGCGGTGTCGACGGACGGCTGCAGCTCCGTGTGAGCCGCAATGGACCGTATCGCGTGCGCGCCACGGCTCCGGGATGCAAGGATTTGAGACTGCGCGATCTGATGCCCGATCCTGACGGGGTCATTGCTCTGAAGTTCACGCGCAGCAGTTGGATCGAGTTCGTACTCCGCGAGAAGGGAACCGAGCGCATTCCCTCCTCGATCCGCCTTGCTTCACAGGTCAAGAGTGAAACACAATTGGATACGGGCTCCGTTCATCCCGATCGCGAGACCGGCACTGTGCGCTTGGCCGTGCCCAGTGGCCCGCAGACGCTCGTACTGCGCGCGCCCGGCATGCTCGGGTGTGTGCGCGACGTGGATGTCCCGACGGCCGCGACTCTCGATCTCGGGCGCATCGAGCTCGAAGCTGGTGTGAGTGCCGATGGCTATGTGCGTCTGCGGGACGGCCGGCCAGTGCGCGGAGCGCGTCTTGCATTCCGCCCGCAAGCACGCGCAGCAGACATCCACTTCCGCCATCTCGTCAGCAGCTCTCAGGATGGCTGGTTTCACACCACCGGATTGGCATCAGGGTTGCATGAAGTCGCTGTCGAATCCGAGTTTGCTCCGCTCACCATCTTTCCGGCTGTCGAAATCTCGGTGAGTTCCGGCAAGGGGCTCGAACTCGTGCTTCAGCCTGAATCTGCAACCCATTTGCGCGTTCCTTCTGAGTGGCTCAGCGCACGGCTGAAAACAACCGCGAACAATCCTGACGCCATCAAGACCAATCTCTCCAACAACTACAGCGAGTTCTTCTCGAGCCGCGGAAGCGCTTTGCGCTTCGTCCTGACCAACAAGGACCACAAGCCTCTTGCGCTTGTTGCCGGTGTGGAGGACCGGGAATTCGGCCCCGGCTGGGTCGCAAGCTCCGAGCGACAGATTCCGCTGTGGGGTTCGCAGGCCGACTTGTGGCTGCGCAATCTGCCGCGCGGGCCGCACCATCTCACGCTGCTGCGTGCGAACAGCGCGCTGTTCGAGCGTGACTTCGAGAATGTGCTCGGCGAAACAACGGTGGTGGAGCCTGCGCGCGATCCCGCGAGAAACTGAATCAGGCTCCAGCGAGGAGGCTGCGCTGCACCCAGACGAGGACCGTGAGTGCCGCCACTGCAGCGAGAACCCAGCGCGCACTGCACCAACCAAGGCAACGGAGCGGATCCAGTCCAAGCCAGAGCGCATGCGCACACCAGCCGGGCGCCCACAGGGTCAGGAGACAGAGGACCATGCCCGCAGGATTCGCGGCGAACGAATCCACCACCCGGCCGTGCATCAACGCTGCGAAGGCCGTGGTCATGCCGCAACTGAGGCACGGTTTTCCCGTGAGTGCCAATGCGGCGCATGGAGCGAGCCCCAATTGCTCATGCGTTCCGAAGCCGCGCTCATCCGGATCAAGTTGCACAGCCAACACGAGCACAGTGACAGACGCGCTGAGCCCCAGCCACGCGAGCAAAGCCGAGAACCCGAACCAGCGCGCGGCGTTCACTCCTCTTCAACTCCTTCGACGATGCGGAGGTAACTGTCGTAGCGGCACTCGGCGATGGCGCCAGCATCCACCGCGGCTTTCACCGCGCAGGACGGCTCGTGACGATGTGTACATGCGCTGAAGCGACAACCGCCCGCTGCGCTCACGAATTCAGGAAAGTAGGCTGCAGCTTCCGCAGCCGCGAGGCGAGGCAGCGCAAAGGAACGGATACCCGGAGTGTCGGCCACGTAGCCTCCTCCGGGAAAGGGATGCAGCGAGGATGCGCTGGTGGTGTGCCGACCCTTGCCCCACTTCTTCGAAATCTCGGAAACCACGAGCCCGAGACCGGGAACAAGACGATTGAGCAACGTCGATTTGCCCACTCCCGACTGACCAGCCAGCACGCTGATCGCTCCCTGCATCAGCCCGCGCACTTCTTCGAGTCCTTCGCCTGTCACGACGGACACGAAGACCACACGGACTCCAAGGCTGCGATAAAGCTCCGCCTGTGCCTCAAATGGCGTGCGCTCATCCGCCAGATCGCACTTGGCAAACAGCAATACGGGCTCGAAGCCTCCACGCGCCGCCGCGACCAGCAAGCGGTCCACGAGTCTCGGTCGGAAGGCAGGTTCCATGAGGGACAAGACGAACAGCGCACGGTCCACATTCGCCACGAGCACCTGTTCACGCCCGTTGAGTTGTCGTTCACGCGACAACGCAGTGCGACGCGGAAGCACCTCGGTGATCACGTGCTCGTCGCCGCGCCGTTCGGTACGCACGCGATCTCCCACAGCGAGGCGTGAGGTGAATTCGATACGTCCCTGAAGCATGCGCCCCGCAAGCGACGCTTCCACAAGTTCCTCTCCGAGCGCAACCTCGGCGCCACGATGACGCAGGCGCACCACCAGGCCGGTGGTGGCAGCGTCAGCGTGGTCGGCAGATCTCATGCAATCCTGATTGTGCCCGCTCACTCGTGCGTGTGCCAGTGCAAGAGGAGAGACAATCCGCTGAGAATCACCAGCACGCCACTGCAACGCAAGACAACCGCTTCCGTCACGGGACTGCGCAGGCGCTCGAGCATCCCGAGGCCGCGGCGCGCGACCGTGAGCAGCACTGCCATGGCGAAGGTCGCGCTCAGTGCGAAGGCCAGGAGCACGCTCACGGCATCGAATCGCGACTCGAGCGGAGCCGCAAGTGCAACCGCAGCCACGTTGGTCCAGCAAGGCACAAGTGCGTTGAATGTCCCGAGCAGAAAGAGTGCTGCGCCCGGCCCGAAGTCGGCGAAGCGGGCGCTTCTGTGCGAAGCGTGCGCGCAATGATGGTCCCCTTCCGGCTCGCACTCCGGATGCATGTGACCAAGATGACTGGCCCTGGTACGCCAGAGCAGCATCAACCCGATGAGCACCAGCACCACACCCGTCAACTCCTCGGCACGATGCAACCATTCCTCCGGCAATGCAGTGCCGAGGCTGCCCACAAGGAGGCCCGTGAGCGCACAGGAGAGGGTCATGCCTGCGCCAAACAGCAGCGCAATGCGAATGGGGCCTTGACCACGAGCGAAGAACGGGACCAGCATCGGCCAGGAATGCACGCAAGGAATGAGCGCGTGCAACAACCCGAGCAGAGCGGCCTGGATCAGGAGTGAATGTCCGACGTCCGGCATGATGCGGCGGCAGTATAGGGACGCACACGCCCGCACCAACTACACTGCCCAGGAACGATGCCGGGCTGCTATGTTGTCGTGCGCGCTCTGGGCGCCGCCTTTCCCATGCACTTCTCTCCTATCCCGGATCTTCTCGAGGAACTGCGCCAAGGGCGGATGATCGTGCTCGTGGATGATGAGGATCGCGAGAACGAAGGCGACCTCGTGTTCGCAGCTCAGTTCGTCACGCCGGAACTCGTGAACTTCTTGCTGCGCAATGCCCGCGGGGAACTGTGCCTTTCTCTGGATGCGGACACCTGCGCGCGCCTCGGACTCGAGATGCAGACGGGGCGGGCATCCAATCGTCAGGGCACCGCTTTCACTGTCACCATCGAGGCGGCCAGCGGCGTCACCACGGGCATTTCTGCGTCCGATCGCGCGCGCACCATTGCGGCGGCGGCGGCGCCGGACGCATGCGCCGAGGATCTCGTGCAGCCCGGACATGTGCATCCGCTCCGGGCTCGGCCAGGGGGCGTCCTTGTTCGGCCAGGACACACGGAAGGCAGTGTGGATCTGATGCGCCTTGCGGGATTGCGGCAGGCGGCCGTCATCATGGAGGTCCTCGGCGATGACGGCAATGTCATGCGCCTTCCGGACTTGCGCACCTTTGCAGCAACCCACGGGCTCAAGATGGGTACCGTCGCCGACATCGTGGCCTGGAGACGCCGACGCGAGCGGTTGATCACGCGCAACAGTTCGGTGCAACTCCCGACGGAACACGGCGCGTTCCAACTGAGCGTCTACACCTCACCCTTCGACACTCACAGTCACCTCGCTCTCACCATGGGCATCGACATCCCTGCCACGGATGAAGAAGCTCCGGCCATTCCGGATGCGGTGCTCTGTCGCGTCCATTCAGAGTGCCTCACTGGCGACGTCTTCGGTTCGCGCCGCTGTGATTGCGGCGAGCAACTGGACCTCGCCATGCAGCGCATCGCCAGCGAAGGACGGGGTTGCATCCTGTACATGCGCCAAGAGGGGCGTGGCATAGGCCTTGTGAACAAGCTGAAGGCATACGCCTTGCAAGACAAAGGGCTGGACACCGTGGAAGCCAACCAAGCTCTCGGGTTCAAGGCCGATCACCGCAACTACGGGACCGGCGCCGGCATGTTGCATGACCTCGGAGTGCGCCGCTTGAGGCTCCTGACCAACAACCCGCAGAAGCGCGCCGCGCTTGCGGGTTACGATCTCGAAATCGTCGAGCGGGTGCCTCTGCTCGTGCCTCCGAACCCTGCCAACGAGCGTTATCTGGCTGCAAAACGCGACAAGATGGGCCATCTCATCTGAACGCAAGACGCTATCTCGCAAGGAGATAGAATCCATGCCGCACTTGGGAAGATCCGCCCGGGAATAGACGTCAGGCGGCGCCGTGCTGACCAACGTGGAAGAGCGAAGCCCGAAAGACCTGGTACGCGATCCTGAAGCGCAGGCGCGCGAGGAACGGGACCAGAAACTGCTCGCCCGAATGCGGCAGGGGGATGAGGCCGCCCTGCGCGAAGTGATCACGGCCTACACACCGCGACTATATTCCTGCATCCGCGATGTCGTGCGCGACAACACCGCCACCGAGGACGTGCTCCAGATCGTCTTCTGGAAGGTCTGGCGCAATGTTGAGGGTTTTCGCGGCGAGTCGAGCTTCTCGACCTGGCTCTACAAGATCGCCACAAATGCCGCCATCGACTGGTGGAAGAAGCACCGGCGCCATCGTGGACAGGAGATGTCCGAGGTGACCGAGTTGGGCGTGCGCGATCACCGACGCGGCCCCGTGGACGAAATCGCGGGAAAGGATCTCGAACGGCACGTCCACGCGGCGATGCTGCGCCTGCCCGAGAAGTTTCGCGTGGTGCTGCAACTCCGCGAGGTCGAAGGACGCTCGTACGAGGAAATCGCGACCGAACTCGGCATCGCGCTGGGAACGGTGGAAAGCCGCATCTTCCGGGCACGTGAACGGCTAGCGAAGTTCCTGACGGAATACGGCGTGCGAGGAGGCTCGGGACATGGCGTGTGACAAGTACGGACGGTTGATCAGTCTCGAACTCGATGGGCGTATTTCGCCCGAGGATGAGGCGGAGTTGATGCAGCACGTGGACGGCTGTGGACGCTGCGCCGAGGAACGCGCGCTGCAGCGGCGCATCTCGGCTGTCTTGCGGCGCCGCAGGAGCGAGTCCGTGTCCGCCAGCGTGGCGGAGCGCGTGGCAGAGAAGGTGCTTCACGGCACACGCCCCGTGCTGCCGATCCGTCTGCCGCTGCTCCGCATCGCCGCGGGGCTTGTCATGGCCTTCCTGCTCGGCGGCATTGCCGGTTGGTGGGTGGATCGTTCGTCAACGGAGGCACGGGCTGCTGCACATCCCGTGGCAGCGGAACTGGCGGCCGAAGCGGACGCGTGGCGCGCTCTGGGCGCCGACGAGGCGCTCGTCACACGCATCCTCGATCTGCGCCGCCGACTGCTCGAAGGAACGGGGACGGATGCCGCGCGGCAGTTGCATCTCCAGGTCGAAGCCACTGCCGAGATCCTGCGCCTCCTGCCCCAGAGCGTCGCTGATGCGTGGTGCCGCACGGTCGGAATCGACAAGGCAGCTTTCGAATCACTCTGCAAGGCTGGCGGGCGCTGAACCGCCATGGTCGGAAAGGCCCGGATGTGAGATAACCCCCTGCGCCGACCCGACCGGGCGGCCTTGGGGCGGTTCACATTCGGACGCTCGCGGGAGACACATGGCACGCGCCACCGGACTGCAAGTCACCGAAACATGGGTGCGCATCGTCGAGGTTGAGGGCACCGCGGACAAATTCCGGGTTGTGGGCCAAGCCTCCCAACCCATCGAAGCCGATGCCGAAGGGGCTCGCACGCCCGAAGCACTCACGGCCGCGGTCAAGGCCTGCTTCAAGGCTGCCAAGGCCGGGCGTGAACGCGTCATCCTCGGACTCTCCTCCTCGCGCGCGGTGATCCGCGAAATCCAGATCCCGTTCACCAGCGCTGAGCAGATCCGCAAGGTGATCAAGTTCGAGTTCGAAAGTCACCTTCCCACGGGTGGCATCGATGACTACATCGTGGACTTCCACAAGGTCAGCGAGAGCGGGCCTCGCAGCCGCGTGCTGGCATTTGCCATTCCCAAAGCGGGATTGCGTGAGACGCTGCAGGCCATTGCCCGCGCTGGCGTCGAGCCTGCGCAGGTGGACCTCGACGCGCCCGCACTCTTCGGTGCTGCTCAGCCACCGGAAGCTGCAACCGCTGAAGCGACCACGAACGAACTGCTGCTCGATGTGGACGAGACTTCCACCACCATGGTGGTCTGCAGTGCCACGAATCTGCGCCTCGTCCGCAGCTTGCGGCTCGGTGCAGAGAGCCTCGGACGCCAACTGGCCGCCGACCTCGCCACGGATGGCGCCAGCGCCAAGGTGGAAGCCAGAGAAGCCCTCGCGCCGAGCGCCGCTTTCGGCACGGCAGGCCAAGCCGGAAGCAGCCTTGAGCTGAAGGCCGACATCGTGAGCGATCGCCGTCAGGAGTTCACGCGACGGCTCATTTCCGAGGTGCGACGCAGCCTGACCTCCGTGCAGCTTGAAGGCCGCCTCGCCTCCATCCGCGTGGCCGGAGAACTCAGCAGTTCTCCGGAACTGCTCTGCGAGTTCGAGCGCCAGTTCGAGGTCCCGGTCCAAGCGCTCGATGTGTTCGCGCGTTCCGAGAATCGCATCGCTCCCGAAGCCGCCCGTGCCAGTGCCACAGCCCTCGGCCTCGCCCTCAAGGGAGTGGAGCACGACCCGCTGCGTCTCGATTTCCGCCGCGAGGAATTCCAGTTCGCCCACCGCTTCGACCGTGTGCGCGTTCCGCTCTCGATTGCCGCCGGGCTCGCGCTCGTCTGCCTCGGGTTCCTGTGCATCCTGCAGTGGAACCGCATCACCAAACTCGACACGGAGATCAGCTACCTCGCAGAGCAGGGACGCCACTACTACTACGAAGCTCTCGTGCGCAAGGCGAAGGATCCACGTCTGGTCGAGATCATGGATCTCGGCAGTGCCGAACAGGCTCAGAAGACCCTCGACGGCATCCTGACGGCGCCAGCGAAGGAGCAACTGTCACGCATGCTGTCGCAGAGTGGCAAGTCTGCGGCGCACATGACCAAGACCTACGGGGTGCACTTCGGCGAGAAGGAAGCCGCTGACTCACCAGAGAACGTCGCCCGCTCGGCCGTTCTCAGGCTTGAACAATTCGTGCAGGTCCTCGATGCGTGCCGCGAGAAGACCGGCAAGCTCATCGTCGAACGGCTTCAGGTCGGATCCCTCAAGCTGGACTGGAACATGCGCGTCGAATCGCTGGATGCCGTTGAGGCTCTGCGCGAAGGATTCTCGAAGCTTGAGGGTTTCCGCAGCTTCTCGGCCGGGCAGTTGAAGCAGGAAGACGGCATGCACACCTACACGCAGAACACGCTCGAGTTCGAGGGGGAGAACTGAAATGGCCGAATCCACGACAGACACCTCAGCTCGAAGCGCGCGCTCGGGGAAATTCCTCGTCATCGTGCTGACCGCGATCACTGCGCTGGCGCTCGCCGTCCTGCTCTGGCTCCTCTTCGTGACGGTGCCGGAACGCGACTCCGCGCGCAGCCAGATGGAAAGCAACCTGAAGCGTGTGAAGCTGCAGATGGAGACCCTCGGGCTGCAGGCCGACAAGGTCAAGGCAGAGCGCCTTGAGGCGGTCACTGATCTTTCCTCCCTCGTGGGCAAGGTGGCGACGCAGCAGCAGATCATGCAGCACCTCACCATCAGCAAACAGACCGCCCGCAACCTGAAGGGTGGCAGCTACGAACAGGTGCAGTGCGACGTCAACTTCAACAACAAAATGGGCTACAAGTTCCTGGACTTGGTGGCCTTCATGAAGTCCATCGAGGCGACCAATCCGAAGGTCCAAGTCTCGATGGCGAACTTCGGCTCACGGCGCGAGGACAGTCCCGGGGAGTCGGTGTTCCAACCCCTCAACATGACGGTCCGCGTGTTCAACCCGCGCAAGTGACGCGGAGGCGGCCATTCCGATGGCCGCCTCGCACTGATCAACGCGCAGGTTCTGCAGCAGCGGAGCCGTGCCACGCCTGGAGCGAGCGCACACCGATGCCTCCGCGCGCGCGCGCCTCGATGGCGGACAGCGCCATGGCTGCGCCAGCGAGCGTGGTGATGCAAGGAATGCCATAGGCAACCGCTAGCCCGCGGATGCGCGCCTCATCGGTGCGCGGCCCCTTGCCCGAAGGTGTGTTGATGACCAACCGCACCTCGCGGTTCTTGATGTAGTCGGTGATGTTCGGCCGTCCCTCGGCGATCTTGTTGACGCGCACACAGGGAATGCCGTGACGTTGGAGGATCTTGAAAGTCCCCCCGGTAGCCACGAGCTTCAGCCCGAGGCGATCGAGTCGCTGGGCGAGCGGCACGATCTCGCGCTTGTCGGAGTCCTTCACGGACACGAAGACCACACCCTCCACGGGCAACTGGTTGCCTGCGGCGACGTGCGCCTTGAGGAAGGCCGCGCCGATGCTGGCATCGATCCCCATCGACTCGCCCGTCGAGCGCATCTCCGGCCCGAGGATGATGTCGCAGCCGGGAAACTTGTTGAAGGGGAACACCGGGTACTTCACTGCGATGTGCTCCGGTGTCACCGTGGCGGTGAACCCAAGGTCCTGCAGCGTTTCGCCCGCCATGACGCGCGCAGCGAGCTTCGCGAGCGGCACACCGATGGCCTTCGACACGAATGGCACGGTGCGTGATGCGCGCGGGTTCACTTCCAGGATGAAGACATCGCTGCCCTTCACCGCGAACTGGACATTCATGAGCCCCGAGACCTTGAGCGCGCGAGCCAGCGCAATCGATGCGGTTCTGATCTCGTCCTGAATGCGGTCGGAGAGCGTGTGCGGCGGCAGGACGCAGGTGGAGTCCCCGGAGTGAATGCCCGCCTCTTCGATGTGCTCCATGATGCCGGCCACGACCTGGTGCGTGCCATCGGCAAGGACGTCGACATCCACCTCGATCGCGTGTTCGAGATAGCGATCCACAAGCACGGGCTTTTCCGGAGAAGCCGTCACGGCTTCCGTCATGTAGCGCTGCAACGATGCGTCGTCGTAGACGATCTCCATCGCCCGCCCGCCCAGAACGTAGGAGGGACGTACGAGCACGGGGTAGCCGATGCGGTGCGCGGCTGCGAGAGCGCTCGCCACGTCAATGGCGATGCCGGCTTCAGGCTGACGGAGATTCAGTTGCTCGACAATGGCCTTGAAGCGCTCGCGATCCTCGGCTGCGTCGATGCTGTCCGGACTGGTGCCGATGATGGGCACACCGGCCGCTTCAAGTCCGCGCGCAAGATTCAGCGGCGTCTGGCCACCGAATTGCACGATGAGACCTTCCGGCCGTTCCTTCTCGACAATGCTCAGCACGTCCTCATGCGTGAGCGGCTCGACGTAGAGCCGGTCCGAAGTGTCGTAGTCCGTCGAGACCGTTTCGGGATTCGAGTTCACCATGATGGTCTCGAATCCGGCTTCCTTCAGCGCGTAGGAGGCGTGCACGCAGGCGTAGTCGAACTCGAGGCCCGGCCCGCTCCGGTTCGGACCTGCGCCGAGGATCATGATCTTGCGGCGCTGTGTCGGCTCGACTTCGTCTTCCTCTTCCCAGGTGCTGTAGAAGTAGGGCGTGAAGGCCTCGAATACCGCGGCGCAGGTGTCCACGCGCTTGTAACTGGGGAGTACGCCGAGAGCCTTGCGGTGCGCGCGCACGTCCGCTTCGCGAGTGCCAAGCGCATTCGCAATCTGGCGGTCCGAGTATCCATTGCGCTTGAACTTGCGCATCTGGTCCACGCTGATGGTTGAGAGCTTCCCCGCAGCCATGAGTTCACGATCGAGTTCCACGAGATCGACGATATTGGCGAGGAACCAGGGATCGATGTGCGTGAGCTGCGCGACTTCATTCACGCTCCATCCCGCATGGAGAGCCCGCCGCACAATCAAGAGCCGCTCCTCCTCCGGAACGACCAATCCGCGGCGGAGCGCGTCAGGATCTTCAGCCTCGCGTTTCAGCACCGGATCTTTCGCGTGCAGGCCGAAACCATCCCGCCCGACTTCGAGCGAACGGAAGGCCTTTTGCAGCGCCTCCTTGAAGGTGCGGCCGATGGCCATCACCTCGCCCACCGATTTCATCTGTGTGGTGAGCGTGCGGTCTGCATCAGGGAACTTCTGGAACGCCCACTTCGGCACCTTCACCACGCAGTAGTCGATGGATGGCTCGAAGCTCGCGGGGGTCACCCGCGTGATGTCGTTCTTGAGTTCGTCAAGGGTGTAGCCGACTGCGAGCTTGGCTGCGATCTTCGCAATCGGAAATCCGGTCGCCTTCGAAGCGAGCGCCGATGAGCGCGAAACACGCGGGTTCATTTCCACCACCGTGAGGCGGCCAGTCGAGGGATGCACGGCAAACTGGATGTTCGAGCCGCCCGTCTCGACCCCGATGGCGCGGATGATCTTCAGCGACGCATCGCGCATGCGCTGATACTCGCGATCGGTGAGGGTCTGCGCAGGCGCCAGGGTGATGGAATCGCCTGTATGCACGCCCTTGGGATCGATGTTCTCGTTGCTGCAAACGATGACCACGTTGTCGTTGCGGTCGCGCATCACCTCCAGTTCGAATTCCTTCCACCCGATGACCGACTCCTCGACGAGGATCTCGTGCACCGGCGAAAGATCGAGCCCGCGCGCCGCGATGAGATCGAATTCTTCGTGGTTGTAGGCGATGCCTCCGCCGGTCCCGCCCAGCGTGAAGGCCGGCCTGATCACACAGGGCAATCCCACCTCCTCGCGGATGCGGCGCGCATCGTCGAGGGTGTAGGCAAGCCCCGAGCGAGGCACATCGAGACCGATCTTGAGCACGATCTCCTTGAAGCGAGAACGGTCCTCGGCTGCGTGAATGACGTCCGCATTCGCGCCGATCATCTCGACACCGTGACGCTCGAGGACACCGGATTCCGCGAGTTCCACGGCAATGTTGAGCGCCGTCTGGCCGCCAAGGGTCGGGAGCAATGCGTCGGGCTTCTCGAGCGCGATGACGCGTTCAACGAACTCGGCTGTCAGCGGCTCGACGTACGTCGCGTGGGCGAGTTCATCGTCCGTCATGATCGTCGCCGGGTTCGAATTCACGAGGATGACGCGGTAGCCCTCCTCCTTCAGTGACTTGATGCCCTGCGTCCCCGAGTAATCAAACTCGCACGCTTGGCCGATGATAATGGGCCCGCTGCCGAGGATCAGGATCGAGCGCAGGTCTTGACGCTTGGGCATGGACTTCTCGTGGTCTCGGGACTCGGTCGGGATCGCGAAAGCGCCCGATTATCTCCGGCCGGTCCCCGCCGACAAGCAATCAGTGCAAGGATTGCAATTCGGTGGCGACGGAGGCCCGTTCTTCCTCAGCACCCCTGCCCTCCAGCAGGCGGCTGAGGTCGTGCAGCACAAGGCGCCGCCAACGAGAGTGCAGCAAGCGGCCCTGAGCGCCATCTCCCCGCTCGCGGAGCGACAGCGGACGCATTTCACGCGCCTCGCGAAGGACTCGCAGCGCCTTGCCGCTCTCGTCCGTCGACAGGGCAAGGCGCGCGCGAATCCAGAGCGCGGGCAGCCTCTGAAGGCCGCCCGATTCAGGCCCTTCCAAGACCCTCGCCACATCGCGCCCTGTCTGGGTCATGCGAGGGTCCTTCAGCGCCAGGACGACCTCATGCCTGCGCAGCAACAGCTCAGCCACCAGCCAGTAGTCGAGGCTCTCCACCGGGGTGATTTGCTGGAGTCTCTGTGCGTCGGCCCCCTGCCCGCCAACGAGGCCGCTCCATGAGGAGTCCAGTTCGCGCAAAGCAGCGACGATGCCCTCTGGAGCAACCGACCCCAGTTCCGGCATGGCCCCCGGCGCGCTGCCTGCCGTCAGCAGCAGGCGGCCCCAAGCCAATGCACCGCGGCTGACCGCCTGCAACAGGTCCCGCTCCTGCATACGGCTGAGCGCCTCTTCGAGAGCCTTCACGCCCTCCGCAACGCGCCCCACTTCCACCATTTCGCGCCCGAGGATGGCCAGCGCACGCGGTTCGCGCGCCTGTGCTTCCACGAGCAGTTCGCGCAGGGGGACGGCGATTCCTGACTCGCCGAGTGCCGTCGCCTGCTTGGAAATCGCGCGGAGAATGTCGAGGGCCCGAGACTGAAACTGGAGGATCTTCGGATGCCGCGCCCGGAACGTCAGGACTTCCGCGAGATCGGGGAGCATGGCCACCAGTTCGTCCGCACTTGACTGCCACGCGCTTTCGTAGCCTTCCTGCCCGATCCGCGATGTGATTCCCTGCAAGCGCGCATCGAGGGCTGGGATGAGCTGGAACACCCAAGCCTCGGACGCCTCTGCATCGGGCGGGGTGTAGCCCGGTTTCTCCACCAATTGCCCGAGCCTCTTCAGCATGACCTCGTGCTGGAGGCATGAGGATGATTCAGTCAGGAGGCGCTCGGCGCACAGCCCGGAACGCATCGTCTGCGGGTCCTTGTGCCCGGCGACGAGCGTCATGTCTTCCATGTAGAGGAGCAGGCGCAATGGATCCCGCTCCAATTCCGGCGCGAAGACACTCCCGAGGGACGGCGGATGGTGCGGAATGTCGAGGGCGAAGCGTCGCACCGAGAGCTTCTCAGCGCGCTGCACACTGGCAAGCACCGCCAGGAACAACATGCCTGCAGCCAGACCGCGCGTCACTGCGGGCCAACTGGATCCACTGACCGGCGCCAGAATGAGAGCGACACACTGCACCGCAACAAGGAGCGTGCACAACACCGTGTGGGTGTCCCCAGGCACCCAGCCGGGGACGACAAACGGGGTCACCATGGCCGCGAGAACGCCGCCGAAGGCGAGCGGCACGGCATTCCGGAAGCGCCCCACCAACGCGGCCGCTCCGATCAGCAGCATCCAGCACGCCAGACCCGCGGCGACCGGCAAGTTGCCCTGCAGCCAGTCATGTCCCGTCGCGGTGAGCGCACGCGACGATCCGTCGAGAGCAAGCATGGGTGCTGCGGCGGCCGTGGAGAGGCCAGCAAGAATGCGCTCGCTGACACCGTTGATGGCCGCCACTGGCAGCGTGCCCGAAAGCAAGAGTCCAATGGAGGCACCGGACAAAGCCCCGGCGCAGGCGCTGAAAGCCCCCTGCCGAGCAAGAAGCGGAAGACTCGCGAGTGTGACCATGGCCGCGAGCGGGTGCACGGCAGCGCTGAGGCTCGTGAGGGCCATGGCGAGCAT
Source organism: Planctomycetia bacterium (assembly GCA_005790545.1). Taxonomy (GTDB): domain Bacteria; phylum Planctomycetota; genus SXUL01. The sequence goes on from SXUL01000131.1 coordinate 22,116, forward strand.
GACGGCTGCAAGCCCGCGGCTCCTGACGAGCGTCAGCGGCAGGGCGAGGAGCAGCGCCGCCAACAACGCCGGTCCACCGGTCGTGCGGACAAGAGCCGCCGTCACGGGCAGCGCGCTCCAACCGGCCACCGCGAGAAGCGCCGCATGCTGCCCGGAGAGTTGCATGCGCGCCCTCACGTCGCGCGCCGTCGTGACGACCAGTACCGCTCCGCAAGCCGCAGCAAGCAGGGCGAGACAGGCCCTGCTGAGCGATGTGCCCGCCGCACCGAGCACATCCAACCCGCTGCTCTCAGCCAATGGACCACCCGCCATGGGCGCATCCAGAAGGGGTCTCAGGTCCAGCAAAGGAGAGCCTGCGAGCACAATCGCCGTCGCGGCCAATGCAGCGGCGACGAGCAAGGGTGAAACACTCGCATGAAGTGCACGGAATCGCCCCGCGGAATTGTCTGCGCCCGCTTGCACCTCAGACTGGCTCCCTCAGAATGCTCACGATGAGTGCAGGCGCCACGCGCGCACTCTATCCCCCACCCCATGCGCCGCAACGAGAACGCGCCTCCGGAGCAGCCCCTTGGTTCGCACGGCGGCGTCGCGGCACATTTGCTGCGGCGCGTATCAGGGCACCATGGCCCGCTCCTGTTTCCGCGCGGAGCCAACGCGACACCGCTCACCGGCCCAACCATCGTGAGTCGCGTGGAAGCCCTTGCCGCCGGCTTCCTCGGCCTCGGCGTCGGAGTTGGCGACAGGGTGGCGCTGATCCTCGACAACCGCCCCGAGTGGCTGCTGGCGGACCTCGCGCTCCTCGCCATCGGGGGCGTGGATGTCCCGCGAGCCGAAGACACCTCGGCAGAGGACCTCGCGTTCGTGGTCGAACACGCCGGTTGCAAGGGTGCGGTGCTCGCACACGCCGGGCTGCTGCCGCGACTTGGAACTGCGGCCACGCATCTCGAGTTCATCATCGTGCTTGCGGATGGGCCGTCAGCTCACACCACGCTCGCCGCGGTCGAAGCGCGCGGGCAAAGTGTCCTCGCCGAAGATCCGCACTGTGTCGAACGCGCCACGCACTGCGTGCAGGACAACACGCTCGCGACTCTCATCTACACCTCGGGCACGACTGGGAATCCGAAGGGGGTGATGCTCAGCCACGGCAATTTGCTGCACAACATCCGCTCGGTGCCTGCAGTGCTCGCACTGCGGCCAGGGCAGCGTTACCTCTCTTTCCTGCCGGTGTGGCATTCGTTCGAACGCATGCTCGACTATGTCGTGCTCGACTACGGGTTGGAGTTGCACTACGGCTCCACGGCCTCGCTCCGTGAGGACTTCCAGCGCGTGCGCCCGCAGCTCATCGCTGCCGTGCCACGCCTGTTCGAAGCGATGCTTGATCAAATGCTCGGGCGCATCGGCCGTCTCTCGCCTGTGAAGCGCCGGGTGCTGCATTGGCTGCTCGATGTCAGCACTTTTCACTGCGGGATCCGCGGCTCCTTGCGAGGGTTGCGTGCGCATGCGGACGGCACGACGCCGCGCACATCCCTCTGGTGCTTGCCATTCGCGCTGGCAGGTCTCGCGGCAAGCTTCCCCTTCCATGTCCTGGCGGACCGGTTCATTCACCGTGCCTTGCGCGCTGCGTTTGGCGGCTGTGCGGAATTGCTCATCTCGGGGGGCGGAGCACTGAGCGCACGCGTGGATGAAGCCCTGCTCCGCGCCGGCCTCGTGCTTCTCAACGGCTACGGACTCACAGAGACCAGTCCGGTGCTGAGCGTCCGGCGGCCAGAGCGCCTCCTGCAGGGCACGGCAGGGCCGCCCCTCCCTGGGACGGAATTCCGCATCCTCACGACGCTCGGCACAAGAGCGGCCAGCGGCGCGCAGGGGCTGATCACCGCGCGGGGTCCGCAAGTCATGCAGGGCTACTGGCGCAACCCCAAGGGCACCCGCGCGGTCCTGGCAGAGGACGGCTGGTTCTCGACCGGAGATCTCGGCCGACTCACGCCCTGTGGCTGCCTCATGATCACTGGACGCGCGAAGGACACGCTCGTTCTGACGGGCGGAGAGAACGTCGAACCGGAACCCCTGGAAGCGCGCATCCTCGCGTCACCCTGGATTGCCGATGTGATGCTGGTCGGTCATGCGCAGAAACAACTCGCGGCACTGCTGCTGCCCGACTTCGAGGCCCTGCGCCGCGCGGGGCACGCAGGTACGCCTGAAGACCTCGTGCGCAACCCGACGGTTCGCGAACTTTTCGCGGCCGAATTGCGCGCGCGTACCGGGCGCGGCGCCGGACTGCCGGCGTTCCAGACCGTCGGGGCCTTCCACCTGCTCACGAGGCCGTTCTCGACAGGCGCAGGCACCCTGACTGCAACGCAGAAAAAACGCCGGGGTGTCATCGAGGAACGCTTCCAGAGCGAGATTGAGGCACTCTTCTGAATCGACCTCGTTGCTAGACTGGCCACAAGAAACCGGCTGCATGAGTTCCACATCCCCACCTGCCTCCGCGCCTTCTGCCGCGCTCCCGGATCTCGCCCAGCACATCTCCGCACTCAAACGGGAGCTGGGTTCGCGCGTGCTCGTCCTCGGGCACCACTATCAGGCTGAAGAGGTGATTCGCCATGCGGACATCACCGGCGATTCCTTCCGCCTCGCGAGCCTCGCCGCGCAAAACAGTGTGGCCGAGTCCATCGTCTTCTGCGGCGTGCATTTCAGG
>SXUL01000132.1 GCA_005790545.1 Planctomycetia bacterium
CCGTTCCTCATGCCGGTCGAAGACGTCTTCTCCATCGAAGGCCGCGGCACTGTGGTGACCGGGCGTGTGGAGCGTGGCGTCGTGCACATCAACGACAAGCTCCAGATCATCGGCCTCATGCCCGAGCCCCGCGAAACGGTGTGCACGGGCGTCGAGATGTTCCGGAAGATCCTCGATGAAGGTCGCGCAGGCGAGAACATCGGCGTGCTGCTCCGCGGCACGACGACGGCAGAAGTGGAGCGCGGCCAGGTGCTCGCGGTTCCGAACTCCATCACGCCGCACACCATGTTCGAGGCTGAGGTGTACGTGCTGAAGAAGGAAGAAGGCGGTCGTTCGACGCCGTTCCGCACGGGCTACCGCCCGCAGTTCTACTTCCGCACCACGGACGTCACCGGTACGGCCACGTTGCCTGAGGGCATCGACATGGTCATGCCTGGCGACAACGTGAAGATGAACGTGGAACTCATCCAGCCCATCGCCATGGATGCGGGCCTCCGCTTCGCCATCCGTGAAGGCGGCCGCACTGTCGGCGCCGGTGTGGTGGCCAAGATCCAGAAGTGAGTTTGATCCCGCGCCAGCGGATGGCCTCGGCCATCCGCATGGTGCGGGGAGACGTGCACATGCTCAACATCCACAAGCCTGAACAGGGAATGCTCACGCGCTGGATCGCGTTCTGGGCGGTCGCTGCCCTCGTGATCTGGGGTGGGTTCTCGCTCTACAGCTGGATGGTGGGGGCTTTCGATTTCGCCCGCACGCTGCTCTTCGAGAACAGCGGTGCGGATGGATTCGTCCTGCCCGTGCTCGAACAGCGCTTCAATGTGGCGTTCCTCGTGGCTTGGGTGGTGATCATTGGCGGTGTGTTCGTGGTGCAGCGCATGCTGCTCGCAAATCCCAGCAACTCCGAGTTCCTCATCACGACGGATGAGGAAGTGCGCAAGGTCAGCTGGCCCAGTTGGAAGGATGCGAAGGACAGCGCCGTGGTTGTGCTGATCTTTGTCGGCCTGCTGGCCCTCTTCCTTGTGGCGTCGGATCGTGCGGTGGAATTCCTGATCAACCTCGTGATGAAGATCGCCTGAAATGAGCGGACCGAACGAAATCCCCTCCGAGCTTGCTGCAAGCGCTCCTGTGAAGGCGGCGAACGCGCACTGGTATCCCGTGCGCGTGCAGGCCAACAAGGAGGACACCGTGCGTCGCGCGCTCGAGCGCCGCATCCAGCTCCACGGCTTCGGTCGCAAGGTGTTGCAGGTTGTCGTGCCCACCGAGAAGATCGCCGAGATCAAGAACGGCAAGAAGCGCACGCGCTCCGTCAAGACGTACCCCGGCTACGTGCTCATCGAAATGATCATGGAAGACGATTCCTGGTCTTTTGTGCGCGAAACCGATGGTGTCGGGGATTTTGTTGGCGGTGGCACAAGCTTCCAGCAGAAGCCCTTCCCGCTTCGCCCTGAAGAAGTCAACAAGGTGTTCGGCATCGACGCAGGCGTCGAAGGCGCGCGCATCAAGATCGACTTCGCAGTGGGCGACAGCGTGAAGATCCGCGAAGGCGCCTTCGAGAACTTCGAAGGCGTGGTGGAAGAGATCAACGAACAGAAGGGGCTCGTGCGGGTGGTGGTGACCATCTTCGGCCGCGCGACTCCAGTGGAAATGCAGTACTGGCAGGTGGAAGCGATCAGCTGATCGCAACCGCTGCCCGGGAACGAGAGACAGTTCGATGGCCAAGCAAGTGACAGCGAAGGTGAAGCTGCAGTGCCCCGCAGGGCAGGCAACCCCGGCCCCGCCGGTGGGTCCTGCACTGGGTCAGCACGGCGTGAACATCGCGGCGTTCGTGAAGCAATTCAACGATGCGACGCGGCCGCAGCTCGGCATGATCATCCCGGTGGAGATCACGGTCTATTCAGACCGCACGTTCGAGCTTATGTACAAGTCACCCCCCGCGAGCGTGCTGCTTGCGAAGGCTGCTGGTGCGGCCAAGGGCGCGGCCAATCCGCGCACGGACAAGGTGGGCCAGGTCACTCAGGCCCAGCTCGTCGACATTGCAAAGATCAAGGTCAAGGACCTGAACGCCGGCTCGATCGAGGCGGCGGCGCGCATGATCGCGGGCACCGCTCGCAGCATGGGCATCAAGGTCGTTGGCTGAGTTGGTTGTGTCCGGCCTCAGGCGAGGCAGGACAGGGGGATCCGCGCTCCCCGTAGACATGGCGCGGGCGCGTGCTGGTGGGCCATCGGATGCGGCCGGACCAGCGCGATGTGAAGTGCATCCGGAGGTTTGAGTCATGGCCCATCGAGGCAAGCGATACCGTGCTGCCAGTGCTCTCAGGCAGTCGGAGCGCGTGTATGAAGTGCGCGACGCTGTCGAAGTGCTCGGGCGCTTTCCGAAGGCGAAGTTCGACGAGACGGTGACCGTTGTGTTGCGTCTCGGCATCGACGCCAAGCAATCCGACCAGACTGTGCGTGGTTCCATGAGCCTGCCTCACGGCATCGGCAAGGAGCTGCGCGTGGTGGCCTTCGCCGAAGGTGCGAAAGCCGAGGAAGCAAAGGCCGCTGGCGCGACGATGGTGGGCAGTGCCGACCTCGCCGAGAAGATCAGCGGAGGCTGGACCGACTTCGACGTGGCGGTTGCCACTCCCGACATGATGAAGCACGTCGGCAAGCTCGGAAAAGTGCTCGGCCCGCAAGGCAAGATGCCGAGCCCCAAGGCCGGCACTGTCACCCTCGACATCGCGGGTGCCGTGCGCGAGTTCAAGGCCGGCAAGATCGAGTTCAGGAACGATGCCGGCGGCAATCTCGCTGCACCCATGGGCAAGCGCTCGTTCACCCGCGAAAAACTCGCGGAGAACATCCTCGCGTTCGTCCACTTCGTGCACGGCCTCAAACCCGCGCACGCCAAGGGCGAATTCGTGCTGAAGGGCTGCATTGCCCCAACCCATGGCCCCGGCATCGCCATCAAGGTGGTCTGACGGAGAACTCCCATGAGCAAACTGGTCAACAACGCCATCGTGGACGGATTCGCAGCGGACTTCACCGACATGACGAGCTGTGTGCTCGTCGGCACTCTCGGGTTGAACGCACAACAAACCAGCGCACTGCGGGCGAAGCTCCGCGGGCGCAACATGCGCATGCGCGTCGTGAAGAACGCGCTCGCCGGAGTGGCGCTCAAGCGCCGCGGCCTCGAGTCCCTCGGGGACATGTTCGCGGGGCCCTCGGCCGTCGTTTGGGGCGGTGAAGGCGCCAACGAAGTCGCCAAGGTGCTGCTCGAAGAAAAGAAGACGCTCAAGGACAAGCTCGTTGTTCATGGCGGCTGGAGTGAAGGCGAGTTCCTCAACCCCACAGGTGTTGAAGAACTCTCCAAGGCACCAGGACGCCAGGAATTGCTCGGCATGCTGCTCGGCGCCATTAGTGGCCCGCTCAGCGGCATGAGCACGAACTTCGAGGGTTTGTTCACCGAAATGCAGGGACTCATCGAGGCTCTGGAAAAGAAGCAGGAGACCGAAGGCGCTGCCGCCTGAGGTGTCCCCAGGAAATTTCGAAACATTGGCATTCATCGCCCGCCCCTTCCGGGTCGGGTCTGCGGAGAACGAGACATGTCCGACAAGATTGCAAGCGTGATCGAGACCATTGGTTCCATGACCGTGCGCGAACTGGTGGAGCTCAAGGAAACCTTCAAGACCACCTTCAAGGTTGAAGCAGCGGCTCCTGTGTTCGCTGGCGGCGGCCCTGCCGCAGCGGCTGCTCCGGCCGTCGAGGAGAAGACCTCGTTCGACGTCGTCCTCAAGGAAGGCGGCGCCAACAAGATCGCGGTGATCAAGGTCGTCCGTGCGGTCACCAACCTCGGCCTCAAGGAAGCCAAGGACCTCGTCGACGGCGCGCCCAAGACCCTCAAGGAAGGCGCCACCAAGGAAGAGGCCGAGACCATCAAGAAGCAGCTCGCAGACGCTGGCGCAACCGTCGAGATCAAGTGATCCGACGCGTTGTGCGCACGAGAGCACCCGGCGCGGCTCCCGAAGGGGAGTCCGCGCTAGGGGCATGTTCCATGGTGGGTTTCGCCTGAGGCGCGCTGGGGTGCCAGGCGGAACGTCTGTCCGGAGTTTTGTTTGCGGGTTCGGGACCTGCAAGCGCTGCTCCGGAGCTCTGGCGTTTTGCGCCACAGCACGAACCCCGGGCGAGGAGATCGCATGAAGACCGCAATGCGTCGGTACGGTCGGTGCCGCGAGGTGCTTGAGGTGCCGAGCCTGTGCGAACTGCAGCAGCGCTCCTACAAGGAGTATCTGCAGGAAGAGGTTCCGCCCACGGAGCGCAAGAAGGACCTCGGTCTCGAAGCGATCCTGCGCGAGATCTTCCCGATCGAGTCGTACGACAAGTCAATGCGCTTGCAGTACCTGCACTACGAGCTCGGGCGTCCCCGCTACAGCCCGGACGAGTGCCGTCTTCTGAAGCAGACCTACGGCATGCCCTTGAAGGTTCGTCTCAGACTCGACAAGGCGGAGCCTGTCGAGGAGGACGTGTACCTCGGTGATGTGCCGATCATGATCGGCGGCGGTGAGTTCATCATCAACGGCGCCGAGCGCGTGATCGTGAACCAGTTGCACCGTTCACCGGGCGTCGATTTCAAGGTCGACTTGCAGGCGGGCGAGAAGAAGCTGCACACCTGCTGGATCATCCCGGAACGTGGTTCGTGGATCGAGGTGGGTGTCACGAAGAAGGACATCCTCGCGGTCAAGATCGACCAATCAGGCAAGTTCCTGGCCTCGACCATCATTCGCGCTTTTGATGAGCGCCTCGCGAGCGATGAAGCGTTGATCCGCCTCTTCCACCCCACGAAGGTGCTGAAGGTCTCCAAGGCGGCCGTCGAGAAGTTGCGCGGCATGTATCTCGTGACCCCGGTGGTTGATCCCACCACGGGCGAGGTGCGCGTGCAGGCCGGCGAACAGCTGACCGACGACAACATCAAGGAAATTCTGCGCGCTGAAATGCGCGAAGTCGAGATCATCGACGGCGATCCGCGCGACAAGCTCATCTTGAACACGATCCGCGAGGACGTGGCCAAGGACTATGAATCCGCGCTGCTGAAGATCTACCAGCGCTTCCGTCCCGGCAATCCTCCCGCTCTCGAGAAGGCACGCGACCTCTTCGAGGAAAAGTTCCACGACACGAGCCGCTATCGCCTCGGGCGCGTGGGCCGGTTCCGTCTCAACCGCAAGTTCGGTCTCAACACGCCAGAGACCGAGATGACGCTCACGGCGGCCGACTTCATCGAGGCCGTGAAGTACATCCTGCGGCTGCGCGACAACCAGGAAGGTGTGGAGGTGGACGATATTGACCACCTCGGCAACCGTCGTGTGCGCACGCTCAACGAGCTCGCGAGCGAAGAGTTCCGCAAGGGCTTCCTGAAGCTCAAGAAGACGGCGCTCGATCGCATGAACACGGAGAAGGAGAATCCGACTCCGCGTTCCCTCGTGAATGCGAAGACGATCTCGTCCTCCATCGACTACTTCTTCGGACGTGGTGAACTCTCGCAGGTGGTGGACCAGACCAATCCTCTGGCCCAGCTCACTCACGAGCGGCGCCTCTCGGCCCTCGGTCCAGGCGGACTCAACCGCAAGCGCGCGGGCTTCGAAGTGCGCGACGTCCACATTTCGCACTACGGGCGCATCTGTCCGATCGAGACCCCGGAAGGCACGAACATCGGGCTCATCGCCAGCCTCGCTCTGTACGTGGGCGTCGATGAGTACGGCTTCCTCATTACGCCTTATCGCAAGGTGGAGAAGGGCCGCGTCACCGACAAGGTCGAGTGGCTGCGTGCCGATGAAGAGAGCCGCACGATCATCGCGCCGGCGGATACTCCGCTCGACAAGGATGACCGTTTCTCCGAAGAGCGCGTCATGGCGCGCATGCACGCCGACTTCCGCTTCGTCCCGCGTGACGAAGTGCAGTGGCTGGACATCTCCACCCAGCAGGTGGTGGGTGTTTCTGCGAGTCTCATTCCGTTCCTCGAACACGACGACGCCAACC
>SXUL01000133.1 GCA_005790545.1 Planctomycetia bacterium
ACCCGCACGCGCATGGCGGGAGTCGGCGCAGCGCCACGGCGCCACCAATCGAGGAATCCCATGCTGCGCGCATGCTAGCCGACCTCTCGCAAATCCCCGGACTATCATCTGCACATGAGCCCGGTCCTGTCGGCGTACGGCGGAAAGCAGTGGTTGCCTCATGCGCTGCTTGCCATCGCCGCAGGAAGCGCGGTGTTCTTCTGCTTTGCCGGACGTTCAGATGCGGTATTCGTCCTCTACGACCCGGCCTTCTATGCGACCGAGGCCGAGCGCATCGGGCTTGCGAGCATCAGCGGGCATCATCCGCTCGTCCACGCCCTTGCACTGCTGCTGACACGGCTGTTCTCCTGCGCCGGGGTGGATGCGCCGGGGTTCATCGCCCTGCAACTGCTCAATGCCACGAGCCTTGCAGCCATCGTGCTCGCGTGCGGCAAGGCCGCGCACTGGCGCGGTGCATCCATGGCGCTCGTCTTGGTCGGGCTTTCCATGCGCGGCCTCCTGCTCTCTGCTGCTGGAGGCGAAACCGTATTGCCCGCACTCGCCGCGTCGCTATGGCTGCTCATTACGGCCTGCAGAGCAGAGCCTTCGCTGCGAGTAACGGGCACCCTCGCCGTGCTCACACTGCTCTTGCGCCAGGATTCCATTCTCGTGATTCCAGCCGTGCTCTATGCACTCGCACGCGCCGGCCACTCCCTCCGCACACTTGTGCGATTCACTGCCATCACCGGGTTCACCACTCTCGCTATCTATGTGCTGCTCTGGAAACTGAGCGGGCGCGACCCTTCGTTCACCGACTGGATGTTCGCGCTCATGCACGACTCAGCGCGCACCTGGGGCGGCACTTCGACCGAAGATCCTGCGCACATCCTGCTGCTCCACGTCAATGCATGGGGTGTCGCGGCCGCGGGATTCTTCACGACGTGGTCTCTCTTCGCGGGTGCAGCCTTCACCATGGCGTTGGTGGCGGCCATGTGGCTCGCGACGCGACTGAGCGCAGGAGATGCACCCAACCGGCGACTTGCGGCTGCAGCCATGGTGGTGCTCATCCTGCGCACGGGCTTCTCTCTGTGGTTCGAACCGGGAAACTGGGAGTGGGCTGTCATGGGCTGGGGCTGGGTGCTGCTCGCGTTTTCGTCGTGCTTTGCGGGCGCGATTCGCCAGGAGAAACTGGCGGCGATCGCCGGCATGTTGCTCCTCTTTGCGCTGGCGCTGGCACTGTTCTGCCAGCATGCGTCCACCACGCTGGAACTGCGCAGGCACCGGCTCTCGGATGCAGCCACCCTCGCCATCGCTTGCGGCGAGAACACCGGTCAAGGCGTGGCGTACGCGGCTTCCAGCCCTCATGCGCAGGCGGCACTCCTCGCGCACGGCGTTGACGCCCGCAACCTGGATGTTGCCGCGTGGTCCGATTTCGCGAGTGCCACCGAAAGCGAAATCAGCCACTTCGCGAAGGACCGCCCAACCGTGGTGCTTCTCGATCGCGCAGTAGGGCGGGGCTTCGGAGCGCACCAACTGACGGGGATCCCGCACTGGCTGGCGGCCTTCGATGGCGCAGCACCACCTGCAGGCATTGCACTCCAACGCATGGAGGGCAAAGTATGGGTGCTCGGACTCAACATGCCCCGATGAACAAGGCTCTGCAACGGCGCTTGCCTTTCGTGCTGCTTGCTCTCGTCACCTGCGTGACCACGGTGAGTTTCTATCCGTGGAATGCGGATGCCGGCTTCGCTGTGAATGATGCGCTGTGGTACGCCCATGCGGCGGAGACGGACGGACGCGCAAGCATCAACGGGCATCATCCGCTGTTCCATCTCATCCTGCTGCCGGTGACGCAACTTCTCCGTGCCTCTGGCGTCGAGCATCCCGGTCACATGGCTGTACGCTTCGTGGCGGGATTCAGCCTCAGCGCGGTCATCCTTCTTTGCGGAGCGCTCGCTGGGTGGCGGCGCCGTGCGCTGGCACCGCTCCTTCTCCTTTTGGTCACGCGCTGCGTCTTCATCGAGACGGCCGTGGGCGAGAGTCTTGCTCTCAGCGCCGCCACCATCCTCTTCGCTCTCAGGCTGGCCTCGGATGCCTCCGCGTCGCTCCTGCGCGTCGGCATCGCCACATCTCTGGCTCTCCTCGCCCGTCAGGACGCGATCCTCATCGTGCCGGGCATCCTCCTCGCGCTGCAAGTTCGCACGCCTGCTGCACAGCGCTCCATCAAACGGTTGATGATCTGGCTCAGCGCCACCGGAGTTGTGACGCTGATGCTCTATCTCGCGCTGTGGAGACTCTCGGGCACGCTCGAATTCACGACCTTTCTGTTCCGCATCGCGCAGGAGGAGGGTCGGGCGTGGGCACAACCGGAATTCCCTGGCGTACAGGAGATCGCATTCCGCTTTGCCACCCTCGGCGCCGCAGTGACGGGCGTCCAGGGTCACTTCGCCGCGTTCTCTCTCAACATTGCCATCGGCATCTCCTGGGTTGCGCTGCTGTTCGTCGTCACACGCTGCGCGGGCGGCGACCGTGCGCCATCACCTTTGCGATCGGGCTTCGGCGCCATTCTCCTGGTTCACTTCTGCTTCTACACCTGGTTTGAGCCGCAGAACTTCGAGTGGTGGTTCGTGGACATGGTGCTCCTTGTGGCGCTCTGCTGCGCAGGTCTTCGCAACCCACGTCATGCTGTCCGGATCATTGCACTCGCCCTCACAACCCTGGGCATCGCCGGGGTTCTCTCTGCTCATGGCCCATCGACCTGCACTCTCAGAAATACATCGCTCGCGCGCGCCGCGGCTGTGGCGGCTGAGTGGAGTCACGACGCCAAAGGACCTGTCGTGCTGAGTTACGGCTATCGCGCGCATACGGCACTGCATTTATTAAGGGTTCCGCATGACGCCGAGCTTCTGCGCGAACCCCCGGAAGCCGAGGAGGCGGGGCGCAGGTTGCAGCATGCTCTCCCCACCACGGGGAAACCGCTCGTGGTGCTCCTCGATCGCTTCGTTGGCGACGGCCAGCCAGCGCAGTACTCACTCACGCTCGACTACCTCGCACACTGGCTGGACGAGATTCCACCCATTCCGCCCGGGCGCGTCTGGAAGCAGAACGGGAAGTCGCAGGTGCTCTGGCTCGAAGTCCCGAAGTAGCTGCCGCGGTTCCGCGCCGCGCTCAGACCTTCATGCCTTGACCGGCAAGCAACGCGATCACGCCTGCGCTCAACTTCTCGAGCACACCATTCTGACGCAGGCGCAGGTTGAGGTGTGACCAGTCCACGTTGTCGAGATGTTGATCCTGATCGAAGCAGGAGAAGACGAAGCTCTCCTTGCCGGTGACGGGATCGACGTGACGCTGCAAGCACTGCGCGCAGACTTCCTTCATCATGCACTGCATGGGTGAGTTGATGGAACCGATGGCCGCGTGCGGCCCGACATGCGGTGCGAGCTTGGACGCATCGCGGCGCGCAGCAGCCACGGCGGCCATCATGCGATCCGATCCGATGACAATGATGCGCGTGGCTTCGGAGAGCGGGAACACGCCCTCGCCGAAAGTGCCGCGGGCGTAGTTGAGCATGGACTCCACGATGTTGCCGCGGAAGTGCCGGTCCTGAGGACGGCGCGGCTCCACTTCCGCACCTGTGTCCGTGCTCCAGATCACCTGATCCGTACCGGCTTCCACCTCGTCACGCTTGAAGAGATCAGCGCCGTTCTTGTAGCCCGCGAAGTAGAGCACCTGACAGCCGTTGTCCTTCAGGGCGCGCGCGATGCTGAAGAGCACGGCGTTGCCGAGGCCGCCGCCGCAGAGCACGACCTTCTCACCCTTGGGAATGGTGGTGGGCGTGCCCGTCGGGCCCATGCACACCACGCGTTGTCCCGGCTTCAATTGCCGCACGAGACTCGAAGAACCACCCATCTCGAGCACGATGAGAGCGAGGAGGCCCTGCTCCTTGTCCACCCACGCGCCCGTGAGGGCAAGGCCCTCCATGCCGAGTTTGATGCCGCGCTCCATGCGCGCATCCACTTCGAAATCCTGCAGGCGGAAGAACTGGCCCGGCTTGAAGTGCCGCGCGGCCATGGGGGCCTTCAGCACCACTTCCACGATGTTGCCGGTGAGGCGTTCGACGCGCACCACCTCGGGACGGAAGGCCGTGGACAACGTCGCGCATGTCGCCGTGAACTCCGCGTCGCGCGCGGGCTGTCCACCAGCATCCGGGTGAAGCTCCGCCGCGCTGAACAGCGCACACACATGCGGATAGCCGCTGCGCGCGGAGGCCATGGCCTTCACCACGTTGCCGTTCCACACCGGATGGTTGTCGCCGTAGTAAGAAACCGTGAGCCCATTCTTCGTGTACGAGGTGAAGAAGGATTCGTCCGGCACACCGGTTTCGAGTTGAACGAGGGACTCTGTGCGCCGCGCGCGGAAGGGCTTGAAATACTTGCCCTCCATCACGAAGGTGCCGGGGTTCTCGCGCTCGTAGATGGTGTTCGGGCTCGTGCCGGCCGCGATCATGAGGGCATGGCAAGGAAGCTCGAGCGCGCCTTGCGGGCCCTTGAGCATCAGCGCGCGGATGCGCCCCTCGGCATCCGTCACGGCTTCCGTCGGCGAGACGTTCTCGAGGAACTCCACGCCCTCTTCCAAGGCCTTGATGACTTCCTCGTGATTCAGGCGATAGGCCGGCGCATCCTGCAACGATTTTCTGTATGCGACCTTCACGCCGCCCCAGCCCCGCACCAGCGCGCTCAAGTGTGCGCTGCGGCCCTCGCGCTGTGCCGCCTCGCGTTCGGCACGCACCGCACGTCCGTGCTGCGTGAACAGCTCGAAGGTCGCACGCTCTTCCGGGTTGAGGGCACGCAGGAACGCATCCAAACGGCCCTCGCTCGCGAGCAGTTCAGAGCGCGTGAGCACGCGCTCCACCTGCAGCGGATACCAAGCCATGAGTTCCGTGGCGGTATCGATGGCGGTGAGCCCGCCGCCCACCACGATGCCCGGCAGTTCCACCTGCAGGTTGGCGAGGCTCGTCTCCTTCGCGGCACCTGTGAGCTGCAAGGCCATGAGGAAATCACTGGCCTGGCGCACGCCGCGCACGAGGTTGTTCTTCATCTCCACGATGGTGGGCTTGCCGGCACCCGTGGCGATGGCCACGTGATCGAAGCCGTACTCGCTCGCGTCCTCCAGCGTGAAGGTGCCACCAAAGCGGATGCCGCCGTGCATGGCGAGGTTCTTCTTGCGTTCGAGCGTGAGGTGCAGGAGGCGCAGGAAGTTCTTGTCCCAGCGCACGGTGATGCCGTACTCACTGACACCACCGAAGCCGGAGAGCACACGCTCATCGAGCGGTTGGCAGAAGGTCTTCCAGTCCTTGAGCGCGCGTTGCTGCGGACCGGCCAGCGCGGGAGCGATGGGTTCGATCTTCAGTCCGTCGATGGCCACCACACCGAAGCCCTCGCTCGTGAGGTAGTGGGCCAAGGTGTATCCCGCGGGCCCGAGACCCACCACGAGCACCTTCTTGCCGTTGTAAGGCAACTGGTACGGACGGCGGATGTTGAGCGGGTTCCAGCGCGTGAGCAGCCCGTAGATTTCAGGCCCGAAGGGCATCTCCAACACAGCCGTGAGAATGCCCGTCTCGACCTCGGGGATATTGACCGGTTCCTGCTTCTGATAGATGCAGGCCTTC
>SXUL01000004.1 GCA_005790545.1 Planctomycetia bacterium
TCCACCGTCTTCGATGCGCTCATCGCCATCCGCGACATCCTTGCCAACACCAACCTCAGTCCTGCGGAGTCCAGCACACGCCTCAACGCAGCCATGGTGGAACTAGACCGTGGCGCCGAAGGCCTCTCGTCCGCTCTCGCGGAACTCGGCGGGCGCTCCTCGCAGATCGACCAGACCGCCTCACGCCTCGCGGATCTGGATGTCACTCTTGAATCCCTCCGCTCGCGCGAGGCGGACGTGGACATGGCGGAAGTGATGGTCAACCTCAAGCAGGAGGAAGGCCTCTACAACGCGTCCCTCATGATGGCCGCCCGCGTGCAGCAGCTCTCGCTGCTCAACTGGTTGTGATCGCACTGCCAGGCACACCTCCGCTGACTGGAGTCACCCTGAGGCTCCTCGCGGCCGACGAACGCGCCACGTTCCAGCCGCTGCTCGACTCATGGCTGCGCCCTGGTGCAGCCATCTCGTCCTCCGCAGAGGCGCCGCTTCTTCTCGGACCCACTGCACACTCGGAACGCCTTGTGGCGTTCGCGGACGGACACCCCGTTGCACACGCGGCGCTTTTTCACCACCGCGTCCACGTGCATGGTCGTGTGCTTCAGGCGGGCGTGATCGGTGCTGTCGCAACCGACCCTGCCTGGCGCGGACATGGCCTCGCCGGGCAGCTGCTCGAGGAACTCGCGACGACAGCACGCAACAGCGACATCGATCTGCTCGTGCTCTGGGCCACGGAGACGGGCCTCTACGAACGCGCTGGCTTCGTGCGCGCCGGGCGCGAGTGGATTGCTCTGTGGCATGACGGACTTCCGCCGGTGCAGGGTCGCGTGCGACGCGCTGCAACGGAAGACATCCCCGAACTCGCACGCCTCCACGACGCGGAAGCCGTGCACACCGAACGCAGCCTTGCGGACTGGGAGCAGCTCTTCACCATCCCCGCGATGCAGGTGTTCGTTGCGCTGACCGCGGACGGATCCATCAAGGCCTTCGCCGCCTGCGGCAAGGGCATCGACCTCGTGAACTGCATCCATGAGTGGGCCGGGGCCGAGGACGTTCTGCCCGCTCTTGCGACGCACGCACTGACCGCATCAGGCGTTCCGGAGATCTACATCATGGGAGCGCCACATCAGGAGGCGGCGACAGAGCGCTTGCTTGCCCATGGTGCCGCTTTCCAGCACGGGGCCCTCGGGATGCTGCGCATCCTCAAGCCCACATCCCTGGCGGAGCGTTTCAGACTCACTGCAGTGCTTGAAGCACGCGGCTCTGCTGCCGACAACTCATCACGCGCTGGTGAGCAGATGCTTCAGCGCAGGGCAGAACTCGCTCCGGAGGTGCTGCACTTCGGCGACGACCGACGATGCGGGTTGATCGCGCTGCACCTCGCAGGCCTCGACTCCATGTGACGTCGGCTGCGAAGGAACTCAGAGTTCCTGAGCGGCAACAACGAGTCCGCGTCCGCGCGGTGTCGGCTGAGGACGCTGGACGTTCAATTGGCGTGCTCTGTTCAGCAGTCGCGGGAGTGCGTCTCCTAGATTGAGCACCGGTCCAGCTGCGGCCATCACGGCGAGGCGCTCAGCACTGAGCTTCTTCAGCGTGCTTGCGAGCAATCCGGGATAGAGCGACTCATGGTGACCGAGATGGACCGCGCTGCCATGGGACGCGAACGCCGCATCGGCGGCCAGATCTGTTTCTTTGCAGCTCACGAGGATGACCGGGGTCCCGAGGCGCGCTGCTTCACGCGCGAGCGTCGCACCGCCGAGGATCGCGAGGTCCGCACGCGCGAGGAGCGGCGCAACATGGGCAAGCCCGGGAATGATGCGTGCCGTCGGGAGCAGCGCCGCGAGCTCGCGACGATGTGCTGCGGTGGAACCATGACCGGTCACGAAATCCAGCCGTTCGTACTTCGCCGCGAGCGGGGCGAGTTCCTCCGCGAGGCGGAGTTCCGCCACGGGATGCTGCCCCGCGCCCACAAGCACGAGGAGTTCGCGCGGCGGACGAGCAACAGGTCGGCGACCGAGTTGGAGCTCGGCGAGAGCCGCATCGAGCAGCATCTCTCGTTCGCCGGTCACTTCAGCCACGGGTTTCATGGGCTGATGCATGCGCCAGGCCACTGCGGCTCCGTCCTTCGCGAGCAGCCGGCCATCGACGCGCTCCACAACGCTGTGACCATTCGCCAAGGCACTGGCGATGGAAGCGGTCGGATTCGCTTCGTCCACGATGATGAGATCAGGAATGCCGGCGCTCATATCATGAGCATCCGTGCTCGCGCCCTCAGGCAGCGAGATCAGTTCTCGCACGCGTGTGTAGAGCTGGTCATGCACCTCGGGAGCGGCGGCGACCACCACACTCACGCGCAAGCGCGCATCGAGGTGCGTGAGTGCCGCCGCAAGTGTTGCACTTCGATAGGCGCAAGCCATGCTCCCGCCTCGCGGAACTGAAGTTCGAATCTGAAAATGCAGGGTGCTGGGTTTCGGGGTCACGGTGGAGCTCACGACGCTGCCCTTCTATCGATAAGCCACGCCGTGAAGTTTGAAAGAAAAAACCGAAGTTCTGCGGAATCAGCCGCAGGCGGCGACCCAGTGCTGGGCGTGCCACGCCATGCGTTTCATGAAGTCCAACTCAAAGCTCCGGGGCAGCTCGCAGCAGCGTTGCAAGGCATGGACTTCCGCACGCATGCGGTTCCAGCCCTCCTCCTCTACTCCGAGACTGGACTCGGCGAGCATGATGGCTGAGCCAAGATCCGCAAGATCCAGCAGGCGCGAGGCATCGCTCCCGCCGAA
>SXUL01000026.1 GCA_005790545.1 Planctomycetia bacterium
GCGCGGCCTCGTGAGTTCGGGCTCCCATGCGGAGGCGCTTCGCGCCATCACGGCCAAGGCGGTGCTTCTCAAAGACCGGCCGGAGGTGGCGGAGTGGAGGAAGCTCGAAGCCGAGGTGCTGAAGACTCCTGCAGGCCGCACGGCGAAAGCCGGGTTGGAAAAAGAGGCGCGTCTGCAACCGGCCTTCGACAAAGCGCGCGCATTCGAAGCCCGGCGTGAATACGCGAAAGCGGCGGCGGAATACCTTCGTGTGGTGCGGGATGCACCAAGGACCGCGCTCGCCGCCGCGGCCAGCGAACGCATGCGCGCCTTCGGAGCGGACAAGGATGTCGCTGCCGCGGTCGGAAAGCCACTCGTTGAGCACGAGGCAGAGCTGGCGTATCAGTCTGCGCGCGCGCTCCTCGATGGTGGCGATGCGGCGGCAGGCAAAGCCGCACTGCAAGCCGTCGTCGAGAAGTTCCGGGGCACGTCTGCTGCGGAGCGCGCGGGCAAACTCCTCGGAACGGGTGGATGAACATCGTCTTTCTTGGCACCGGTGCATTCGGCATTCCTGCGTTGCGCGCACTCGTGCGCGCGGGCGCTGGCCCGCAGCTCGTGGTTTCACAGCCAGACCGCCCGCAGGGTCGGCACGGAACGCCAAAGCCACCTCCGTTTGCTGCAGTCGCCAAGGAACTCGGGTTGCCACTCTTCCAGCCCGAACGCGTGAATCGTCCGGAGGCACTTGAACGCATCGCTGTGGAAAAGCCCGACCTGCTCGTGGTGGCCGCCTATGGTCAGATTCTCAAGCGCCCCTTGCTCGACACACCGCGCTGCGGCTGCGTGAACATCCACGGGTCGCTGCTGCCGCGGCACCGCGGCGCTTCACCGGTGCAAGGTGCGCTGCTCGCGGGCGACCGCATGACCGGCACCACGCTCATGCTGATGGATGAAGGCCTCGACACCGGCGCCATCCTCGCAGCCGTGGAAACGGAAATCGGCGCGGAGGAAGCGGCGGGCGCGCTGCACGACCGGCTCGCCGAGCTTGGTGGCGGGATGTTGCTGCCCTTGCTCGAAGAACTCGTGGCAGGTCGTGCCAGTCCGCGACCACAGGACAGCAGTGCAGCGACCCATTGCGGCCTCATCGCGAAGGAAGAGGGGCTCGTCCATTGGGAGCGCAGTGCTCTCGACAACGCGCGCCGCATCCGCGCTTTCAATCCATGGCCGGGGAGTTGGACCTTTCTGGCCGATGGCGAACGCCCACTGCGACTCGGCATCGTCCAAGCTCGCCCCGTCGCGGCAGAGGGCGCGCCCGGTGTGCGGCTCGACCTCCCGGGCCTGGTCATTGCCTGTGCTGAAGGCGCCCTCGAACTCATTACGGTGCAGCCCGCTGGCGGCCGCCCCATGGACTCAGCGGCTTTCCTGAGAGGCCGCCCCATACCCCTTGGCGTGCGCTGCATCACCTCCGGTTCCTGAAAATCACCTATGCAAGATCTCGCACCTGTTCGCAAACTCGCGCTCATGGCGCTCATGAAGCGTCACCACGGCAAGACCGATCTCGACCGCGCGGAGTACCTGGGCGTGCGCGGCGCAGGGCGCGATCTCTTGCAGGAGGTGGTGCTCGGCGTGAGGCGGAACATCTTCCTCATCGATGCCATCTTGCAGCAACATCTCCCGGCCCGGCGGGATGCGACGCATGCGGTGACACTGAATGTGCTGCGCATGGGTGTGCACGATCTCGTCTTCCGCGAGCGTGTGCCCGCAGCCATCGTGGTGAGTGAGTGCGTCGATCTGTGTGGCGGGCACAGGAAGGCGCGCGGTTTTGTGAACGCCATCCTGCGGCGCGTTGCGGAATCCATCACGCGCATCGACCTCGAGGCCGGCGTTATCCCGCTCGACCGTCGCACCATCGAGACAGCGCCCTTGCGCGGTGCCGTTTTGTCGATGGATGTCCTGCCCGATTTCGCGACGCAGCCTGCTGAACATCTCTCGCGGCGATTCACGCTGACGCCGTGGTTCGTGGCGGAGTTGCTGAAGATGCTGCCGCTCGAAGCTGCAGCCGCGGCGCGCGCCGCCTCCACGCGCTCGCGACCCGCATTCCGTCCGCGCGTGGGCGGGCCGACGCTGCTCGAACTGGCGGATGAACTCCGCGCTGCGGGTTGCGCAGAGGTTGCAATCCACGCGCCGGTGGTGGCTGCGCGGGCGCCCGGAGCGTTGCGCGATCTCAAACCGCTTGTGGAACGGCGCTGCAGCGTGCAGGACGCCACGGCCGCAGAGGCCGCGCCGTTTCTCAACGCAGCGGCGGGCGAGCGCATTCTCGATCTGTGTGCCGCTCCTGGGGGCAAGAGTCTGCATCTCGCGGAGCTGCTCGCAGACCGCGGCACCATCGTTGCGTGCCACCGCGCCGGTCGCTCCGGGGCACAACTCCTTCAGAACATCGCCGCGAGCGGATTCCAGTGTGTGCAGGCCCACGATCTCGGCGCGGACGGAATGCGCATGCCTGAGGGCTTGTTCGACGCGGTGCTCGTGGATGCACCCTGCAGCAATTCCGGCGTGCTCGCGAAGCGCGTGGACGCGCGCTTCCGTCTCGATGCGGAGAACATCGGTGAGCTCGCGCGCATTCAGCAGACACTGCTCAGGCGAGGGGCGGAGCGCGTGCGTCCGGGCGGCCGGCTTGTATATTCCACGTGCTCCGTGTTGCCGCAGGAGAACGAGGCTGTGATCAAGGCCTTTCTCGCCGAGACGCCGGAGTTCACGCTGGACGCGGAGTTCACGCGTCATCCGCAGCGCACGGGCCGTGACGGCGGCTACGCTGCGCGCCTCGTGAGAAAGAGTTGATGCCAGGTTTCGTGGAGCTCGTCGAACGCCGCGGTGCCGTCGCAGTGCCTTTGCTCATCCTCGTGGCGGCCCTGGCCATTCACGCACCGCGTCTCGACAGGCCCTTCGGCCCGGGCCTCGCGAGCGCGGCGGCTTCGTACCAGATCCTCTTTGCGCGCCACTGGGACGAGGCGGGATTCCTCGCACTGAACGGCGTGCCCTGTGTCGGTCCGTCCGGTGGCACGCTCAGCGAACGACACCCATACCTGCATCATCCGGTGCTTTCGTACTGGATGGCGTACGGAGTGCGGCTTCTCGCCGGCTGGGATGAGTGGGTCTTCAGGTTGCTGCCCTTCCTCGGCACCGTGACCAGCGCGCTGTTGCTCGGCGCCATCACACGCCGTTTGCTCGGCAGCCTCGCTGCTCTTCTCGCGGGCTGGATCTTCCTGCTCACGCCCATGGTCTTCGTCTTCGGCGACATGCCCAATCCCGAGACGCTGGTTCTCGCGAGTCTCCTCGGCGGCTGGCTGCTCCATGAGCGTGTGCGCGAGCGGCCGACACGCGGGCGGAAGCTGCTCTTCTTCGCCGTGGCCGGAATCGGCATGCTCATCGACTGGCAGGCGCATTTTCTCGTGCTCGCGTTGCTTGCCGGAGAGTGGCTGCGTCCGCAGCACGAGCGTCGTTGGCGCGAGGCAGTGCTGTTGCTGCCTCTGAGCGCGCTTGCCGTGCTGCTGCTCGGTGCGTGGGGTGCAGCCGCACTCGGCTCCGTGGAGGCACTCATGGAGCACGTTGGAGCGGCGGCGCGCACACCGCTCGTGGACGGCGCTGCGAGCATTGGCACCTTCCTCTTCGCGCAGGGGCGTGCGCTGCTCGCCACCATGGGCTGGCCTCTCGTCCTCGCGGGGGTCGTGGTGCTTGCCGCCGCACTGACCGGGCGTGCGGGCGCGCCGCGTCTGCGTGCAGCAGCGCTGCTGCTCGTGCCGGCCTTGGTGAGCGTGCTTCTGTTCCGCGGTCCCGCGTTCGATCATCCCTTCTGGTGGATGCCGGCGACGGGGTTCTTCGCGTTTTCCGGAGCGTGGTTGCTCGGACGCCTGCTCGACGCACGCCCCTTTGCCGGCGTACTCGTCACCGCGGCGCTCTGCGGTTCACTGGCACTCATCTCGTTCGCCCAGCAGCGCGTCGTGGACCCGCCGGGCGAACACTTCCGGAACATCGGGCTGCTCGTCAACCGGTTTTCCGCGCCGGGCGACATCATCATCACGCCGGAGTCCTTCGGGCCCGCGCTCTTCTACACGGAGCGCCGCATCTACGAGAATCTCTCCACGGTCCCGGCGATCGAGAGCATCAACGCGGAGGCCACGCCGCGTCCTGTGCACGTCGCGATGCTGCTCGCGAGCGCGCCAGCACACCGTGCGCTCATCGCATGGTTGGATGCGCACGGCGCGCGCACACCCCATCCGGGCGTGCTGCACTGGACGCTGCGGCGCTGACGGAACTCAGCGCGCCTCGGCCGCGATGAGACGCCGATAGTGTTCTTCCATCCCGCGGGCGTCGTCTTCGATACTGCGAACGACAAGCGCCGAAGGGTTGAAGCCAGGCAATCCCTTGGCGGCGAACTCGTGAATCCAGTGTCGCAACTCGTTTGCATTGCCGGGAGCGAAGAGCAGGCCCGTCACGCCTTCCTGCACGTACTCGGCGATGCCTCCGATGCGACTGCCCAGCACTGGCACACCGGCAAGAGCGGCTTCATGCACAGTGAGCGGACTGTTCTCGGGCCAGAGAGAAGGTACGACCAGCAGGTCGGTGCGCGCGAGCGCATCCTGCACACGCTCCGGCGGCAGCGGTCCCATGAGCAAGGCGCGCGCTGAGGCATTGAGGGCATTGAGGCGCGCGCTGTAGTCCACGAAAGCGGAGAGGTCGCCGTAGACGCGGCAGGTGATGCCGGCATCGGGGATGGCGTTCATGGCTTCGAGAAGCACGTGCACACCCTTGTGCTCCGCGATGGTTCCGATGTAACTGACACGCAGCCCTTCGCCCGCGATGCGTCGATGCTCGCGCCACGGCGCGAGGTCGTAGCCGTTGTCGCTGACGATGATCCGGTCCGCTGGAACAAGTCCGGATTCCACCATGCTGTCCGCGAGGAATCGGCTGGGCGCGATGAAGAGGCTCACGTCGCGCAGCACGGAGCGGAGGTAATCGAGCCGCTCGGCGACTGCGAGTGCACGGGGGTCATCACCCTGCACCTGCATGCGTCTGCGACGGACGATGAGCGCGATGTCGGAGGGGAGCAGGCCGTCAACACCCGGATGGAGCGCGCGCGGCAGCAGCGGCGTGCTGTGTTCTTCGAGTGCGTGGTGCGCGATGCAGTCCCTGCACTTCGCGGGCACGGGCTGACGGCAAACCTCTCCGTCTGCGCGGCGCAACTGTCCATCGCGGGGGCAGATGTGCATGAAGTCGTGCAGCGTGTGCACCACGGGGATGCCGCGGAGTCGAGCGATCGTGACGTAGTTGGCCGAATGATAGTGGAGATGCTGGATGTGGACGATGTCCGGTGCCTCTTCGCGCAGCACGTCGCGGAAGATGGCGTCCGCACTGGGACAGTCATAGGTATCCCGGAAGCCGTCCCACTGATAGTTGTGGATGAACTGGTGCACCTTCAGGCCATCGAAAGTGACAGTGCTGCGCTCGAAGCGCTGGCGCGCATGATCGGATTCCGCGCTCAGGATCACCACGTCGTGCTTCTTCGCGAGCTCCTTGGCGAGACGCAGTGTGTAGATCTCCGTGCCGGCCACGTGGCGTGGCAGGAACTGGTGCACAACCATCAGGATGCGCAGGCGCGTGGCGTTCTGGCGTGGTGGAGGTGCAGCCAATCGGCCGCGGCGTCTTTCACCGGATTCCATCACTTGGATGAGACTGTCCGTTGCGGCAGCGAAGCGCGAGACCAGTTGATCGCGCTCACCCAGCAGCGTCTGCACCTGCGCCTGCCTTCTCAGCAATTGGTCGAGCATCTGCTCGAGGCGGGCCTCCGGGGGCGCCATGCGCCCGAGGCTCATGGCGGGGAGCGATTCGACCATGCGCAGGCCGAGGGTGCGCATGCGATCCCCGAGGGTGCGCGCGTGGCTTTGCAGGACTTCGATCCTGCCCTGTTCGCGTTGCAGCAGCGCGGCCATTTCTGCGGCACTGCTCGTGACGCGTTCCAGATCGGCACTGGTCGCACCATGGGCCTCGGCAGCCTGGTCCAGCAGCGAGCGCTTTTGTTTCACGCGCTCGGCGAGTGCTTCGCGTTCCACACCAACGGCATCGAGGTTCTGGCGCAGGTCCGCAACCAGCCGTCCTGCATCTCC
>SXUL01000027.1 GCA_005790545.1 Planctomycetia bacterium
ACGCGCAGCGAACTCACGCAAAGTTCGCGGCCAGTGAGGGGCGCCTCGCCCGGCATGCGCAGGCCTTCCTTGTCATTGAGCTGCGCGAGCATCCGGTTCGCGAGGAGCTTGGCCGTGCCGCTGGGTGCATCGAGTTTCTTCGCGTGGTGTTTCTCGAGGATGTACGGATCGAAGCCCGGAGTGACCGAGGCATAGCGCGCCATCACCGCAGCGAGACGAGTGACCAATGCCACCGTCAGTGAGAAGTTCGGTGCGATGACGAGCCCGATGCGTCCCGCGGACTGATCCACCAGCGCGCGCGCGTCAATGCCGGTGACACCGATGGCGAATGGGACGCCGCGTGCAACAGCCCAGTCGAGATGCGCCGAGACGGCCGTCGCCACGCTCGCATCAATGGCCGCATCCGCTGCCACCTCCGGAGGCGCGCCATCGCGCCCAGTCTGGAACGCGAGTTCATGCCCTTCAGCAAGCACCGCCTCTGCCACCGCGCGTCCAAGCCGTCCGCGCCCGAAGATGCCGATTCTCATGCGTCATCTCCCGGAAGAAGTTCCGCGTGCAGGCGGCGCAACGCCTCCGGCACATCATCCTTCTTGAGCACGAGACTCAGATTGATCTCGTTGGCACCCATGCTGATCATTTCGATGTTGAGATCGCCGAGCGCCGTGAAGGTCCGGGCTGCGATGCCTGGTGTGCTGCGCAATTGTTCGCCGACGAGCGCCACGATGGCGCGATCGCGCACCACGGTGGCGCTGGCGAAGGCACGGATCTCCGCGAGCGCGTTGTCCGTCTCCGCGTCGTTATCGACGGTCAGAGACACGCTGATCTCGGCTGTCGCCACGATGTCCACACTGATGCCGTTGCGGCCGAAGATGTCGAAGAGGCGCGCGAGAAAACCGGGTTGGTCGAGCATCCGGCTCGAACTCACCGTGACCACTGCCACTGGCGCCCGCGATGCGAGGGCCGTGATGGCGCGCCCGCTCTTCACATCGCCACGGATCACGCTGTGACGGCCATTCGGCTTCATGGTGCTGCGCACAGTCACCGGGATGTCGGCTTCAATGGCTGGCTGGATGGTGGCCGGATGCAGCACCTTTGCGCCGAAGGCAGCCAGTTCCGCGGCTTCGGCGAAGGAGAGCTCCGGGATGGGTTTGGCACCGGGCACCATGCGCGGATCGCAGGTCAACACGCCTTCGACATCCGTCCAGATCTGCACTTCACGCGCTCCGAGCGCCGCGCCGAGCAGCGCCGCGCTGTAGTCGCTGCCGCCGCGCCCGAGGGTGGTGACGAGACCATCCGCGGTGGACCCGATGTAACCCTGTGTCACCACCACGCGCCCGGCCCCGAGGTGTGGCGCGATGTGTTCCGCTGCGAGGGCCGCGATGGCTTTCGGTTGCGGAGTCGCCACGCCGCTCTTCGCATCCGTGCGCAGGACGCGCCGCGCGTCGGCGAGATGGACTTCGATGCCTTCAGCCGCGAGGAAGCGGGCAAAGACGAGCGTACTGAGACGTTCACCTTGGCTCGCCACGGCGTCCATGCTGCGCGGCGAGAGTTCGCGCACCATGCTGAGGCCGGTGAGGATCGTCGCGAGTTCGCCGCCGTGCTGCGCGATCTCCTGCAACACGCTGGCCGTGCGCTCGAGGGGCAGGAGTTTGGCTGCCGCCTGCCGATGACGTTCCATCAGAGCTGTGTGGGCTTCGAGGGCCTCTTCGAGTTGACCTTGCGCCGCCATGCGCGCCGCGCGAAAGAGTCCGTCCGTGGTCTTGCCCATGGCCGAGAGCACGACCAGAGGCGCATCCGGAAGTGCATTGCGCACGAGCTTCGCCGCAGCCTTCATGCAGGCTGCGTCAGCCAGGGAGGAACCGCCGAACTTCATGATGAGCGGGCGGAGGCTCATGCGAGCACTCCCCGCGCGAGCGCGAGTTCTGCATTGAGCATGCTGCCACCGGCAGCCCCGCGTTCCGTGTTGTGACCGAGCACCGTGAACTTGATGCCGAGGAGCGGGCAATGGCGGATGCGCCCCACATGCACGGCCATGCCACCGTGCGTTTCCACATCTCGGCGCGGCTGTGGGCGGTCCGCCTCGGCATGCACCACCAGCGCCACGCTCGGCGCCGAATGCAGGCCGAGTTGTTGCGGTAGCGGGCGCCACGAGCGGAGCGCTTCCGCCACCGCGCGCACATCAGGTTGCCCACGCAACTTCACGGAGACAGCCAGCGTGTGCCCTTCGAGCACCGGCACGCGATGGCAGGCAGCACTCACAACAGCCGGGAGCGGCCCGACGCGCCCGCCAGCGCAGCGCCCGAGGAGCTTCTGCGTTTCTTCCTCGACCTTCTCTTCCTCATTGCGGATGTACGGGATCACGTTGCCGAGAATGTCGAGGGACGCGACGCCGGGATAGCCCGCGCCGCTCACTGCCTGCATGCTGGCCATGTGCACGGCCTCGATCCCGAAGGCGTCGTCGAGGGGCTTCAGTGCCATCACAAGCACGGTCGTAGTGCAATTCGGATTGGTCAGGATCGCGCCGCGCCAACCGCGACGCTGGCGCTGTGTAGCGACGAGTTCAAGATGATCCGGATTGACTTCGGGCACGAGCAACGGCACGTCCTCGGCCATGCGGAACGCACTGGCATTGCTGAAGACCGTCGAACCCACAGCAGCGAAGCGGGGCTCGATTTCCTGCGCCGGCCCGGTGTCCAGCGCGGAGAAGATGACAGGTGCTGTCACTTCGTCCGGATCAGCCGCGAGGAGCGGCAGCGCGCCGAAACCCGCGTACGGCTCGCCATCAAGGCGCCATGCACAGGCTTCCGCGTAGGACTTGCCCCGGCTCTTCTCCGACGCCGCGATAGCGACAAGACGGAACTGCGGATGGTTCGCAAGGCGCCGCACAAAGCGCTGGCCCACCACACCGGTGGCGCCGATCACGGCAACGTCAAGAATTCGGGAGCTCATGTCATGACTCGAGGAAGTGAAGTGCCAATGCTGTCAGCATGGCGACGCCGGCGTCGAGGTCCGCGCGGGTCAGATGTTCATGTTCGGTGTGCGCCACCTCGATGGCGCCGGGTCCCGTGAGCAGCACGGTACCAGAGGGCACGAGTTGCCTCACACGCGGCGCGTCACTTCCGAACGTCACGAGCGTTCGCGGCCAGCCTTCAACGGCGGGAAAGCGCGCAGACGGCGTGAGATTCAGCAACTCCACGCTGGCGCCGGGCGGTGCGGTTGCACGCACGCGCGCATCAAAATCCGAGTCCGGAAGTTCGCGCAGCATCAGCACCGCTTCCGCGTGTGCGGGAATGATGTTCGGCGCAGCGCCGCCCGCGATGAGCCCGAGGTTCCAGACCTCCGGGCCGAGCTCCGCATCCACTGGGCGCGGCTCCGCGCGCAGGCGCTGCACCCAATCCAGCAAGGGCCAGATGGCGCTCGCGCCGAGTTCCGGCGTGCCGCTGTGTGCGGGCTTGCCGTGGCAAGTGAGTTTCAGGATGCGTACGCCACGCTGTCCTGTACCGAGTTTGTTGTGCGTGGGTTCGCCGTTGATCGCGGCGCGGAGTGCGGGCCAACGCCCCTTGAGGTGCACCTCTGCGTGCTTCGCACCGAGGGAATCGGTCT
Source organism: Planctomycetia bacterium (assembly GCA_005790545.1). Lineage (GTDB taxonomy): Bacteria > Planctomycetota > SXUL01. The sequence goes on from SXUL01000027.1 coordinate 3,604, forward strand.
CCTCGCCCACCACGCCGAGGAAAGCGACATCCGTGTGCCCGCGCGCGGCCAGTTCCGCGATGACAGCAAGTTGCGCGACGATCTGACCCTTCGCGTCGCAGGTGCCGCGGCCGTGCAGACCATCAGCCGTGCGGCGCGGCGGAATGAACGGCGGCACCGTGTCGAGATGCGTGGTGAAGAGCAGCTTCGGCTGGCCGCGCGTCGCGATGACGTTGTGGCGCCCGGACGCGACCTCCATCAGCTCCACCTTCAGACCAAGCGCTTCCAGTGCCTTCGTGAGGAGCGGCATGATGCGCCCCTCCGAGCCCGTGGTGGTGTCCACGGCGCAGAGCGCTTCCAATGCCGCAAGCCGGCCATCACTCGTTCGATACTCGTGCCCCATGCCTGCAGTTTGGCATGAACCCGCCAGAGCCACTACAGCCTTCGTGTTCTTCGACGCGAAGATGCGAGGCGGCTGGTCGCGAGAGCGTGGCGCGGAGTGCGCTCAGAAGGTGAGGTTCAGGTTTCGAGTGAAGCGCGTTTCGAAAACATCCTCACGGACGAGGTAAACGGGTGTGGAAACAGCGGACAGGAGCCCCGAGGTGCAGAGGGAGAGCCCCTGCGAGGCGCCGGGGCCACTGACATCCAGCATGAGCTCACCGAATGAGTGCCAGCCACCACCCCCCATGTTCTGATCCAGTTCGATGGAGATGGCACCACGCAGCGATTGCGTCGCGATGGTGCCACTCAGGACGGTCATGGCGAGCATGGCGCCCGGAAGACCCGGATTGCTCAGCACCGGAGCAGGCGTGGTCACGTTGGGTATCGCGGCCAGTGCTGCAGCCTGCCCCGCAGCGAGCGCAACATCGAAGGCCGCCCGCAACGGAATGGCGTAGGCATTGCTGTAGATCGGCGCCACTGGCGGAATGAGTGAGCCTGAAACGGTGCTGTCATTCCACATGATCTGGAAGCAGTACAAGTCCCGGGGCCCAGTGGCGTTCTCCACCCACGGCATGCGCGATGTCCCGGCTGCGGTCACCGCGAGGGGCACATTGAGAGACCACGAATCCCACGACCCGCCGCCGCCATTGGTCAGCGCCTGTGTTCCCGCTGCCGGGCTGGTGGATTGGCTGCTGCCATTCAGACTCGCGAGTTGCGGACCGAAGACATTCACGGCAGAGATGCCGCCATGCGTGCCGATGTCGTCCCAAACTCCGAACTCGAGCATGACATCGAGCCCCGACGCATTGCTCGTCCCGGGCGTGATGTTGAGGCGCACACTGACTTCGGCAGCGGCCTGATCTCCGCGCAGTTTCCATACGCCAGCCTGCTCCGTGGCCTTGATGTTGTACATGCGCTCACGAAGGGCGCGCGCAGCAGGCGTCCCGCAGCTCACACTTTGCTGGCGAAGCCCGAAATGGAATGTGCTCGACTGACCTGGCGCAGGCGCACCGCTCGCGGGGGCAGCGGTTGCAGGATGCGTGTCGTTGGCGCCGACCGTCACTTCGTCGATGTTCGTGATCGCTTCGAATGAAGACTGTTCCTGCATCGCCTGCCCGAGGAACTGGCCGCTTGATGCGCCGCTCCACAGGAAATCCGGAGTCATGAGTGAGAACAAGTAGTTCGGGTTGCGCGCGCTCTGAACGTAGGCGTCCGTGAGATTGCGCACCAAGGTGTCGATGTTGTTCCGCGTCTCGATGGTCACCGTGCCCGTCAGACGGAACATGAGCGGCTGAGTCGGATCGGCGATCGCGGCTTGCAGGTGCACAGGTGGAGCGCCCTGCGGCAGACCCTGAGGAATAATGAGCGCCCACTCATTCCCGATCCCGAGGGTGGCGCTGGCGTTGAGCAAGTTGCCCGCCGGAGCCGTGCCTTCGACGAGGAAGGTCAAGCCGGGGAAAGCGAGTTCGAGGAGGAACCCTCCGAGGTTGGCAGGTGCGGCTGCCATGGGGCCCGCAGCGAGAACGATCGGCAGCCCGAAGCCGGGCCCCTTGATGCGAATCTCCAGCGAAGAACGCGCCGACGCAGCGAGGTAGTAGAGCGGTGCTCCACCGGGCGGTGCTGGGGTCACCATCGAAGCCGCCGGCAACACCGCGCCCGTGATGCTGTTCAGCGCACCAACCCCATTCACGGACAGCCCACCCAGCAACGTGTTCTGTTGCTGGGCCGTGAGGCCCGAATTCAGCACCAAGGCCATCAAGAATCCGAACCACCAGTAGCCGCGAATGGGTGAAGTGCGCATGTGGAAATCTCCGCAAATATAGAACAACCTGAACTTACCTCGGAATGGTGGTATCGGCTCAGGATTCACCCAATCGCCTGAAAGCACTGATGGCAAGGCTGTTGTGCGCACGACAAACACTTGACACCGGGAAGCCGCAGCAGGAATAGCACCCACCCGCGCGCCGTTCCGCGCGACTCGCCAACCCAGGTACCGCCACTCCCAGGCGCCGAACCAACGGTGCAGGTTCCTGCTGCTCGGAGAGTCCTTCGCCGTGCTGCACCCAGACCTACAGAAGATCCCACGGGCGCAAAGGCTCCCGTGGGATCTCAGCACGGCGTCCCTAGACGAGCCTCAGAACGTGTGGCTGGCCACGCCTGAGTCCGCGATGATCATCATGGTCAGCGGGTCCAGTGCAACACTCACGCCATACAACGTGATCCCGGCCAGTGCTGCTGGCGGAACTGCGACACTCGCCGAAGCGCTCCCCAACACGTCCAAGGCTCCGTAGGCGAGATTCAGTCCGTTCTGGCCTGCAGATAACCACAAGACGATCTCATTCATGTTCGCATGCAAGCCGAACCACGGACCTGTGCCAGGACTGGTTGCGTTGAGTGGATCAGCCGTGAAGAAGTTCTGGTAGAAGGGCACCGAAGTGCGCCCGCCGGTCTCTGCATTGCATGGGATCGCGAATCCCACAGCACTTGATCCGATGGGACCGACCGAGAAGCTGTAAGGTACCATGCAAGAAATGCTCTGGACCAATTGCGGCCACGTCTGATTCGTGGTGGTGACAAGCCCAAGCTGTGCCCGGTCATTCAATCCCCACGCATACAGCGTTGAGGCCGTAGTCAGCGCGAAGGAGGAATTCCACCCTGCGCTAATCGCCGACGTACCGGCAAGCAGAGTGCCAGCGTCGCGATAAACGAGATACGGCTGGTTCAGATAGCTAGCGGTTTGTCCGCCAAGCTGCCCGCTCGAGTTCAGCCCCCAACTCTTCACGGAACCATCCGACATTCTCGCCATGCTATGATCAGCGCCGGCAGCCAACTCCACCACGCCGCTAAGCGTTGTAACCGTAACAAAGCTGGTGGTCACGTTTGATAGATTTCCTATTCCAAGTTGCCCTAGGTGATTGCGCCCAGCGGCCTTGACGGTCCCCGATGCGTGCAACGCGAGGACGTGATCTTTGCCTGCTACGACTGAAACATGGCCTTGGATGATACCAGCTGCACTCATAGGCCCAAGCACAGTAGTGCCTCCGGATAAGCTAAATGTGCACTGGCCATACGTATTGTCACCCCAGGCGACCCAACCTGCATTCAAGTACCTTGCGTAGCTGAAGTAACCGCCAGCACATATGTTGGAAATCGGAAGGGTCTGGCTCGTGTTCGGGGCGATTGCAGTCACCGGTACGTATTGCGTAACGTAGCTGTAAATACCTAACTGGCCTCGCTGGTTGCGGCCCCACGCCTTGACTCCACCATCCGCCCCTAGCGCGAGACAGTGGTCGGCACCCGCAGATACCGCAGTCACGCTCGGCAGATTCAGGACGAGTTGAGGTGTTGATTGATTTGGACCATTCCCAATGCCTAGTTGCCCATAATTATTGGAACCCCATGTCATCACCGTCTGGTTCGATAGCAACGCCATGTTGTGGCGCCCTCCCACCGAGATGGAAGTCACGCCGCTCAGGCCAGGAATCGTCTGAGGGAAGCTCTGGTCCAACGTGTGCCCCAGGCCAAGCTGTCCCTCGGAATTTCTTCCCCAAGCCCGGACCGTCCCATCGGACATCAGTGCGAGTGTATGTCCTAATCCGGACCGAATCATCGTTATCGTGACGCTCGTCTGGGCAATAATGAACTGTTGCAGGATCGTCAGACTGAATAACACCATGGCGCACCTGATCGGTGCCCCGCGAGAGATGTGATTCGACCGACCTGCTGGATGAGTCTCGGGAGTTGTCATGGATGCGTTTCCTTTTGCTTGTTCTTTCCGTAACTTGAATACTTGCACAGGACTCAAAACGTGTGGCTCGTCACGTCGGAGATGGCGATGACGTTGAACGTGAGCGCGTCGACAGCGATGCTGACGCCGTGGATTGTGATCCCGCTCAGGACAGCTGGCGGGAACGCCAAGCTGGCGGTTGCGCCGCCAGTGATGTCGAGTGCGCCATACGCAAGGCTCATGCCAGACTGTCCGGCGTTGAACCAGAGATACACATCTGGAAGACTGATATGAAGCCCGAACCAAGCACCAGTACCCGGATTGGTGGCGTTGAGCGGGTTGGCTGTGAAGAAGTTCTGGTAGAAGGGGCTTGGGATTCGCCCGCTGGTTTCCATGTTGCACGGAATCGTGACGGAAACGGCTGTCGTCCCAACCTCCCCGATTGACATGCTGTACGGGCTGCTCACGCATGCGAGGCTGGTGATCAACTGCGGGACTGTCTGGCTGGATGTGTTGAGAAGGCCCAGTTGGTATTGATTGTTCAGCCCCCAGGAGGATCCGGATGAATTGGTATGCAAGGCGAGGGAGTGTTCCCATCCGGCTGAGAGTACGCTGACTCCACTCAGCCCTGTGACGCTCTGTGGAAGGCTCTGAGACGTATTGCCGCCTTGCCCGAGCTGGCCCTGGTCGTTGAGACCCCATGACTTCGCAGTTCCGTCAGACATGAGGGCCAAGCTGTGGTCTCTGCCCGCCGCCACTTGCAGCACTGCAGTTCCCAGCGAGGAACTTGGAATGATGCCCGGGCACGGAGACGATGTGACCAAGGCACCCTGCCCAAGTTGCCCGATATCGCCGCGTCCACACGATGCCAGGGAGCCATCTGTCAGCAACGCTACCCAATGGTGCCGCCCGGCAGCCAGCGAAGCGACACTGGATAGGCACTGAACGATTCCCGGTGTGTGCGCTACCCCCCCGATAATGTTGATGCCGAGTTGGCCGTAGTTGTTGCTGCCCCACGATCTCACTTCCCCGTTGGGTAACCTGGCCAAACTGAAGTGCCCACCCGCACAAATCTCGGCGACTCCGGCGATGGAGACAACGGTTCCAGGCGTGCTTTCTGTCGGAGATAAGAAACCGCGACCGAGTTGCCCGGCGTCGTTTCGTCCCCACGACACCACACTACCGTCCGAGAGCAATGCGAGACTGTGATCAGCACCAGCTGATATCGCGGTCACACCTGCAAGGCCCGGGACGAGCTGCGGCGTGGTCAGATGTGTGACGCTCGCGATGCCCAGCTGACGGTAGTTGTTGTTTCCCCATGCAATCACCGTCTGGTTGGAGAGAAGCGCGAGGCTGTGCCCCCACCCGGCCGAGATGGAGGTCACTCCGCTCAGTCCTGGCACCGTCTGCGGCCATGCTTGAATGAGTGTGTGGCCGAGCCCGAGCTGGCCCTCGACATTCCTGCCCCACGCCCGCACGGAGCCGTCCGACATCAAGGCGAGCGTGTGACCGTACCCGCTGCGGAGCATGGTTGGTGGCGTCAAGGTCTGCGCGGGTAGCGAGGCCGAAATCAGTAACAGTGCAACCACTGCAAGGAGGTGCGCGAGCGAATCCGGGATCGAGTTTGGACCAGTGCAGTGCTGCTTCTTAATCAGATTCATGGAGCACGTTCTCTCAGATGTGGGTTTTCAGAGCCGCAAGAGAATCTCTGGCCGCTCAAACAGGCATGCCTTGCGGGCCCGCCTTGCAGCAGAGTCGCTCTGTCAATGCGATCCGAAGCGAGATGTTGCGTCGCGACCACATTTTTCTCAGATTATTTTTTTACAAGAACACAGAGCAACCTTGCCGGCGGGTCGATTCCAAAACACCTGAATCATGGGAGGGCCGTTGCCAGTCCTGCGCAACGAGCAATGGCCCCGCGCGGGCGGCCGGCGCTGAAAGCGGAGCAGCGCCCTGACATGCGCAGCTGTCAGACCGGGATTGCTGACGCGAGCTTGAGGAGTTGAAGGCCTGACGCAGCGAGGTCTGCACTTGCGTCGATGCGATTGCGAGCGAGAGCCTCGTAGATCGGCGAGCGTTGGGCATGCAGAAGCACGGCCTCCTCTGCGACGGTGCGACCCGCAAGGAGAGGCCGCTCGATTGCGTCGTCTGCAGATTCCGCGCGGGCAACGGCTGTGGCGGCGCTGATGTCGAGCCAGATGACGCGGCCCAGTTGCGCAAGCAGTCGTGCAGCATCAGGCGCGAGCACGCTGCCGCCACCCGTCGCGAGAACGATGGGTTCCGTGCGCTGCGCAATCTCGGCGACCAGTGCCCTGAGCAATGCACCTTCCTGCTCGCGCAGCGCTGCTTCGCCCTCGCTCAGCAACCACTCGGCGGCACTGCGGCCTGTGCGCGCGCAGAGGAGTTCATCGGTATCGAGGAAGGCCCGACCCGTGGCCGCCGCGAGGGCGCGGCCGAGCGAGGTCTTGCCGCTGCGGCGGAGACCGATCAGGACAATGGACGTTCGCGAAGCGCCCATCGCACTGCCTCCTTGATGCGTCCCGAAACGTCCGGCAAGCCGCCCCACCACAGATTCAGCTGATGAGCCGCTTGCACGGCGTACATGCGCTCGCCACCGAGCAGCATTGCGCCGTGAGGCCGCCCTGCGCGCAGCAGCGCCGTCTCGCGTGGTCGGTAGTTCATGTCGAAGAGGATCTGGCCTTGGCCGAGCAACCCTGCCGATACCGGCATCTCACCGGGTGCGCGCACACCACCAACTGGAGTCGCATTCACGATCAAGCGTGGACGCTCGCGAGGCTCCGCTACCGCGACGGCACCGAGTTCTGAGGCCACACGCTCCGCGCGCGCCATGGTGCGCGCAGTGATCTCCACGTTGAAACCCATCTGCACCAGCGCAAGCACGGCCGCGCGCGCAGCGCCGCCAGCGCCCACCACCAATGCGCGCCCGCTCGCCGACTCCGTACCGAGAGCCTGTTGCACCACTTCGCGCACGCCGTGGTAATCGGTGTTGTAGGCGGTGAGCTTGCCTTCTTGATGCACCCATGTGTTCGCAGCGCCGATGGCTCGCGCGAGGGGATGCACACTGTCTGCCGCCTGCACGGCCGCTTCCTTCAACGGAGTCGTGAGCGACACACCGCGAAGATCGAAGCGCTTCATCACCTCGCGCACGCCGCCGATGCCCTGCGCTGGCAATGAGACATACATGGCGGACAACTGCAACTGGCGGAACACGCGGTTGAAGACAAGCGGGCCGATGCTCGCTGACGGTTGATCGGAGAGCACCGCGAAGACGGCCACGGGATCGGCAAGTCGGCTGTCGGAACCGTAGAGCCCGACGACATCGGACAGTTCGGGGAGTCCCGGCGCTGCGAGGCGCTCGCGAGCGGTCGCTCCGCGCGCGCGTGCGTACATCCACGGCGAACCCATGCGACGGAACAGCAACCGCGTGCCCAGCGCATCCGCGCCGAGACCGAAGGCGATGACTCGCCCGGGAGCGCGCTCGGCCGCGCGCGCGAGCGTGAGCACGTCTGCGGTGGTGGTCGCCCGCGTCGCGATCTTCACAAAGCCGGCTTCCACGGCGAGAGCCTTCTCCACGATCCGGTCGAGATCCCGCGGAGTGCCGGTCGGGTCATGGTGTGAAACCACGAGGTGCTTCCCGAGTGGGCCGGCCCAGTGCGCGATGGCATCCAGTTCGATATCCACCATCACCGCGCCGCACTTGAGAGCTTTCTGGAGGAGCTGCATGCGCGCGAGCTCGGTGCCCTTCCACCAGCCACCATCGGTCTCGCGGCGGCATGTGGCGATGACAGGGAGCGGCGCACCGAGAAGCACATCCGTCTCCGGCTTGTCGAGCGCGTCGAGACGTACCTCGGCCATGACCGTTCCTGGTGCATGAGCCGCCGCAAGATGCCGCAGCACTTCGAGCACACCCAGCGGCGTGCGTTCGGCCACCACGGCGATGATCATGCGCCCTCCCCTTCCAACAACCGTTTCACTTCCCGGCGCCGCGACGCGCCGTCCGGAAGCGCTTCCGCGGCACGCAGAAGCTCGCGGTCGAGTTCGCGCAAAAGTGCCAGCGCTTCGGGGTGCTCGCGCGACATGTGCAGGAGATGTTCAGCGACCGTGTGTTTGTCGCCGCGAGCGACTGGCCCGGTGAGGCCGCGCGCGCCCGCGCTGCCAGCGCATTCGACGACGGGCGTCGCCAAGGCCGCGAGGGCGCGCCATGCGAGTTCCGGCTCCACACCCGCTCGCTGCCACACACGCACCGCGAGATGCAGCAACGCCAGCGGGCCGTTGCCGGCCAGTGTCGCACCGAGATGCCACGCAGTGCGCGCTTCATCGGGCACGCAGACAGGCACCCCACCGAGGGCCTCCGCGAGGGCCCGAACGGACTGTTCACGACCAGGATCCGCATCCACCGCCACCAGCGCACCCGCGAGATCAAAGGTGGCCACACCAGATGGGAACGCACGCAGCGGATGAAAGGCCGCCGTGATCAGCCCGCGCGCTGCGAGCGGTGCAAGCACCTTGCGCCCATGCATCGCCGATGGGTGCAACACCCAGCCAGCCTCAGGCAGCGCGCCTTCAGCGAGTTCACTCGCGACGCGAGACAACGCATCGTCCGGGACCGCGATGAGCATCCACGTGCCACGCGGCAATGGCGGCAGCGCCGATGTGAACGGCACGCGCAACTCCGCTGCTGCAGGATGCCCCTGACGACCCGAGCCGCCACTCAGCGAAAGGACGCGCGTCCCCCGCGCACGCAGCATGCGCGCGAGCGCCATGCCGCAGCGCCCCGGACCATGAACATGCAGCGTCTCCGGGATCATGCAGGCTCCGCGGCGCGCGACGTCACGACGACGGCACGCCAATCATCGCGCACGTTGAGGCACGCTGCGATGAGATCGGCTTCCGCCTTGTCCTTCGCGAGAAAAAACAATGTGCCGCCGGAACCTGAAAGATGCGCGGTGCGCCCGGCTATCGCGCGCGCTTCGGCCTGCAATCCACCAAGCTCGGGACAGACATTGAATGCTGCTGGTGCCAGACGATTGAACAGCATGGCGTCGCAGAGCGGGCTGCCATCAGCAAGCGCCGTCAGCAATCGGCCAGGGCCTTCCTGATGCGTCGGAACCGTGAGCGCGCGATAAACTTCAGCTGTGGATGTGGTCGCATGGGAGAGCAGCAGCACATAGTGGCGCACGCCACTCGCTTTCACGGGCTCCACCACTTCGCCACGCCCGGTGCAGAGAGCCACGCCTCCGCGCACGAAGAATGCCGTGTCACTGCCCACGCGCGCAGCGATGGTGGCCAGCTTCTCTGCGGAAAGCTCGACGCAGTGGAGTTGCAGCACACCGCGCAACGCCGCCACGGCATCCGCTGAGCCGGCACCGAGGCCCGTGCCCGGCGCGAAGCGTTTCTGGATGAAGATCGCGGCAGGAAGCGCGCGACCGAGTTCCTTCTCTGCTTCGCGCACGATTCTCCAAGCAAGGTTGCCCTCGCCTTCGGGCACGTCCTTCCTGTCCGTCTGCACTTCGAGACGCGGCGCGGCATTGACGCGCACCAGATCTCCGCAGTCGAGGGTCTCCATCACCGTGACGATGTCGTGAAAGCCGTCTGCACGGCGCTCGCGCACTTCGAGGAAGAGGTTCACCTTCACGGGTGCCAGACGTTCGATGCTCATGCGGGCACATTCTCGCCGAGAAGCAGATTGTCAATGAGGCGTGCGGGGCCGAGTTTCGCTGCCACGGCCACCAGATCGCCCGCGCGTGCTTCCGCGCCGCGTTCCTCCAGAGTCTCCGGGTCGCACACTTCGAGATAATCGATTCCCCAGCGCGACCCGCGTGCAAGGGCGACACGCCCGAGTTCTACCAGCGTTGCCGCGCGCCGTTCGCCACGCAGGAATCCGTCGTTGACTCCGCGCAGAGCCGCGAAGAGTTCCGGGGCGACCGCACGTTCCTCCGCAGAGAGGTAGCGGTTGCGGCTGGACATGGCGAGACCATCCGCCTCGCGATGAATCGGACACGTGGCGATGCTCACGGGCACGTCGAGATCGCGCACCATGCGCCGGATCACGAGAGCCTGCTGAAAGTCCTTGCGCCCGAAGAAGGCCGTGTCGGGCTGCACTTGCAGCAGCAGCTTCAGGACCACCGTGAGCACGCCATCGAAGTGCCCGGGTCTTGAACGCCCGCAGAGCACGTCGGTGAGGCCGGTCTGATGCAGACGCGTGACCGAACCAGCGGAATACATCTCTGCAACCTCCGGCATGAAGAGCAGCGCACAGCCGTGCTCTGCGAGCAGCGCCAAGTCTCTTTCCGGTGTGCGCGGATAGCTCGCGAGATCTTCGTTCGGCCCGAACTGCAGCGGGTTCACGAAGATGCTGGCCACCACGCACTGATGTTCGCGGCGTGCCGCTGTGACGAGCGAGCCATGGCCCGCGTGCAGCGCGCCCATCGTCGGCACGAAGCCGATGCGTTCACCCGCGCGGCGTCGTTCCGCGAGCACCGCGCGCAGTTCCGCCACCGTGCGGATGATGGGAATGGTCGGCATGCCCTCAGGAGGCCCCGGCGCTGAGCGCAAACGCTCCGAGCTTCCGGACGCCGCTGGCGCCGCGGAAGCGCTGCGCCATCTCGCCGAGCGTCTTCCCTGTGACGGGATGCACGAGCGAGGCCGCGACCTCCGCCGCCGGAAGCATGACGAAAGCGCGCTCCAGCATGCGCGGGTGCGGCAGTTCGAGGGCCGGAGTCGCGATGACGCGCTGCCCTTGCAACAGCAAGTCAAGGTCGAGCGTGCGCGGCCCACCGGGCACTTCACGCCGGCGCCCGTGGCGGACTTCGAGGCCGAGCAGTTGCGACATCACGAGCTGCGGCGGCAGCGTGCCTTCGAACAGCGCACAAGCATTCAGGTACTGGCCTTGCTCCACCGGTGAGACAGGCTCGGTTTCGTAGAGCGACGATGTGCCCAGCAGCCTGAGCCCCGGCACGAGGCACAGTGAATGCAGCGCGGATTCGAGCGCCGCCTGACGGTTGCCGAGGTTCGCACCGAACGCGATGAGGACCGGTTCCATCAGGCTGGACTCCCTGTCGCAGCAGCCCTGCGCGGCAGCAGCGCCATGATGGGTCCGCTGAGCATGAAGAGCGTGCAGATGAGCGGCACCATCACTTCGTATTGCGTGGCGATGAGCGCGAACAGTCCCACGAGGAAAATCAACATGGTGAATGTCTTGCGTTTGAAGAGCCACACAGCGAGGTGCATGTAACGCAGGCGACTGACCATGAGCACACCCAGCGCACCCATGAGCCACGGCATGAGCGGCTTCACCCAGGAATCGCCAACCTCGGAGATGTCCCGGTTGAGGATCACCCATGAGGCGACCACCGCTGCCGCGGCGGGGATGGGCAGCCCCTTGAACCAGCGATGCGATTCTTCGTCTGGAGTCGTTTCGGAGTTGAAGCGCGCAAGACGCAACGCGCCCCCGCAGACATAAACCCCCGCAAGCACCACGGACAGCCGCGGCGGCAGGAGTGCTGCGCTGATCATCATCTCGTGAAAGAGCAGCGCGGGCGCCGCGCCGAAGCTCACCACGTCGCAGATGGAATCCACCTGCTCGCCGAAGCGGCTGGTCTGGCCTGTGAGGCGCGCGACCTTGCCGTCCACGGCATCGAAGATCATGGCGAGGAAGATGAGCCAGGCCGCCTCCGCTTCGAGGCCCGCACGCGTGACCGGGTCCGTTGCGGCCATGGCTGCCATGGTCTTCATCATGGCGACGAGCCCGGAGATGAGATTGCCGAGGGTCACCAACGTCGGCAAGGTCTGCACGGGCCGGATGCGACGCGGGCGCGTCGCATTCGCTGGCTGCTCACGCATGCTCTCCGTGCCTGTCGTCACTGGGGACACTCCTTCAGCCGCGCCACAGCATGCAGCCCGCCCTTCACCTTGTCGCCGGGCTTCACCAGCACCTCGGCGACGAGACTTCGCGGCAGGAACAGCTCTGTGCGGCTGCCGAACTTGATCATGCCATAGCGCTCGCCCCGCGTGAGGCGGCGGCCGACAGGACCGGGACAAATGATGCGCCGCGCGATGGCCCCCGCGATCTGGCGCACCAGCACGCGTCGCTCGCCGCCGGGTGTTTTCACGAGCATCCCGAGGTCCATGGCCTCATTGCGGTCCGAGCAGGCCGGGTCTCTGGCATCCAGGAAGGCCCCCGGCCGGTGCGCCAAGTGGCACACCTCGCCCAGCAGCGGCGAACGGTTCACATGCACATCGAAGACCGAGAGGAAGATGCCGATGCGCACGCAGGGTTCGCCCACGAACTCATCGCGGGGGAGTTCGAGCACGTCGGTGACCGTGCCGTCCGCAGGGCTGGTGACCGTGTCAGCACCACCCGCCGCAGTGCGCTCCGGATCGCGGAAGAAGTTGAGCACGAAGGCGAAGAGCCCGAGGCCCACTGCGGCCAGCGCCACGCCAGCAGCGCCCCCCACCCAGCCGAGGCCGAGGGCCGCCGCTCCGAGGAAAAGCGTGCCAAGGACGAGGAGTTCGGGGGTGCCGTGTGGGGTGAGTGGCCAGCGCATCGGAGGGAGCATCGTAAGTGTGCGCCCCACCGCCGGCAACGATTGCGCAAGGTGCGGAACTCCGGGCTTTGACGCCCAGCAGCGCCAATGCCATAACCACGGCAAGGAATCCCGCCATGTCCACTATCGCCTGCGTCCACGCTCGTGAAGTCCTCGATTCCCGCGGCAACCCCACGGTCGAGGTGGAGGTCACTCTCGACAGCGGTGCACACGGCCGCGCCATCGTGCCCTCCGGCGCAAGCACCGGTGCTCACGAAGCCGTCGAACTCCGCGACGGCGGCGCTCGCTACGGCGGCAAGGGCGTGCTGAAGGCGGTCGAGAACGTCCTCGACAAGCTCGGTCCAGCGATCACGGGCCATGACTCCGCAGACCAAGGCGGCATCGACCGCATCCTCATCGACTGCGATGGCACCGAGAACAAGAGTGCCATGGGTGCGAATGCCATCCTCGCTTGCTCCATGGCCAGCGCGCACGCTGCCGCGGCACATACGGGCATGCCGCTCTACCGGCATCTCGGCGGCGTCGCCGCGCGGCGTCTGCCCGTGCCCATGATGAACGTGCTGAATGGCGGCGCGCATGCCGACACCAATGTCGATATTCAGGAATTCATGGTCATGCCCGTGGGCGCGCGCTCCTTCCGCGAGGCGCTGCAATGGGGCGCCGAGATCTTCCATGCGCTGAAGGGTGTGCTGAAGGCGAAGGGGCTCGCCACCTCCGTCGGCGACGAAGGCGGTTTTGCTCCGAACCTCGGCAGCAACCGTGAAGCTCTCGATCTCCTCATGGCCGCCATCGAGAAAGCGGGCCGCAAGCCCGGCACCGAAGTGCAACTCGCTCTCGACTGCGCCGCCAATGAGTTCCTGAAAGGCGAGCACTATGTGCTCGACGGCAAGAAGCTGAGTGTGGATGAAGTGATCGCGCTCTATGCAAGTTGGGCCGCGAACTACCCCATTCGCTCCATCGAAGACCCCTTGGCCGAGGACGAGTGGGCGGGCTGGAAGCGCATGACCGACGCCCTCGGCGGCAAGGTGCAGATTGTCGGCGACGACCTCTTCGTCACCAATCCGAAACGGCTGGCGCGCGGCATCCAGTCGGGCACGGCCAATGCCATCCTCGTGAAGGTGAACCAGATCGGAACGCTTTCCGAGACTTTCGAGGCCGTGGCCATGGCGCAACGCGCCGGCTATGGAACGATTATCTCGCATCGCAGCGGCGAATCCGAGGACACCACTATCGCGGATATCGCGGTGGCGCTGAATGCGGGGCAGATCAAGACGGGCTCGCTCTGCCGCACGGATCGCATCGCCAAGTACAATCAGCTCCTGCGCATCGAGGAGGACCTCGGTGACGCCGCGCGCTACGGGGTGTGACGCGCGGGATCTGTTCGCCATGCGGCGGAACTTCTTGGGGGAGAGTGCACATGGATGCTGAGGATGCGAAGGCGGGCCTGAGGCACACGCTCTTCTGGAGCGCCATGGGATTGCTCGGGCTCATCCTCTTCTTCGGTCAGTATCTGCCGGCCGTACGCGATGCTGCGGAAACGCGAGATCTTCTCCAGCGCCTTGATGTGCGCGTGCACGAACTCGAGGGCGAGCGCGACCGGCTGAAGGCCCGCATCGACGCCGTGGATCGCGGCGACGAACACGCCATCCAGCGCGGGCTTCGCGAGCATGACCTCGTCCCCGACGGCGTGATTCGCCTCGTGGAGGAGCGCTCTCCCCGCAACCCGGGCGCCTCCGCCGGCCGCTGAGCTGATCCTCGCGCTTGCCCGCGATCCTCCTCTCCTGAAAATTGCCTGACTTGCTTTTGCTCAGGACATTGAGTAAAAATACTCAACATAATGAGCAAAACGAAACCCCGATTCCAGCTCCCCCAAGCCAGTCGGTTGCTGGACCGCCTGAAGGAACCACGCCGTTTCATCCAGGTAGTGACCGGACCACGCCAAGCGGGAAAATCCACGCTGGTGCTGCAAGCCACGAATACCCTTGCTGTACCGGTGCGAAGTGCAAGCGCTGACGAACCCACGTTGCACGGTGCGGATTGGATCGCCCAGCAGTGGGAAGCTGCGCGGCTCTCCATCGCAGGCCGGGCGGGAGCGGTTCTGGTCCTGGACGAGATCCAGAAGATCCCGGGGTGGTCGGAAACGGTGAAGCGCCTGTGGGACGAAGACACGCGCGCCAAGCGCCCTCTGAAAGTGGTGTTGCTTGGATCTGCACCGCTCTTGACCTCCCAAGGACTGACCGAGAGCCTGGCTGGCCGATTCGAGACCATCATCGTGTCACATTGGTCGTTCGCGGAAATGCGCGCGGCCTTCGGCTGGACACTCGACGAGTTCCTGTTCTACGGTGGTTTCCCGGGTGCGGCGCCGCTGATCGCAGAGCCGACTCGCTGGTCGCGCTACATCATTGACAGCCTCATTGAAACGGCGCTCGCCAGAGATGTGCTTCTCCTGACACGTGTGGACAAGCCGGCCCTGATGCGGCGGCTCTTTGAGCTGGCCTGCCGCTATTCCGGGCAGAGCCTCTCGTACACCAAGATGCTGGGGCAGCTTCAGGATGCAGGCAACACCACCACCTTGGCCCACTATCTTCAACTACTGGCAGGCGCAGGCATGGTTTGCGGTCTGCCGAAGTACGCAGGCGATGTGGCGCGCAGCCGTGGCTCGAGCCCGAAGCTGCAGGTTCTCAATACGGCGTTGATGACGGCATCCAGCGGCTACAGCCTGAAAGTTGCGCGCACCGACCATGAGTTCTGGGGCCGACTGGTGGAGTCCGCTGTGGGCGCGCATCTTGCGAATGCCGCAATGCGTGGCGAATGCGCGCTGCACTACTGGCGTGAACGCAACCATGAAGTCGACTTCATCGTGAAGGCCGGGCGGAGACTGACGGCCATTGAGGTGAAGAGCGGCCGCGCACCGTTGGCACATGCAGGCACAGCCGCGTTCGCCGAGGCGTTCCGCCCACACCGCTGTCTGCTGGTGGGTGGCGACGGCATCCCCCTCGAAGAGTTCCTGTTGAAACCGGTTGCGCATTGGGTGACAACCGCTTGAGTGAAAACCTCAGTCCCCCAGCCTTTCAATCCAGATCCACACCGGCTGTGTGCTCAGATCAACTTCCAGAACCGCTCGAAAAACGCGGTGAGTCGTTCGAGGACGCTCCGTTTTCTGGCTCCGTGATCATTGCCTTCGGAGAATCGCGACAGCGGCGGCAGGATGCCGGTGATTGCTGTCCCGGTGGCCTGAATTCCACCGTCACGAAAGGCGTTGTCGATGAAGCTGCGCGTGGCCTCCGCGTTGAGCTTCTCCTCGGCGATGATGCGTTCCAACTCCTCGGTCTTCTTCGCCGCCACAAAGGCCTGCCACTGCACATCAACCTTGGAATCGATGCTCACCGAACCCACGAACTGTTCGATCAGGTCCTTCTTGTTGCGCAAGCTGGGGCTTGAATTCACCGCACGTTCGATCTGCGCCTGGATCTCCTTGTCTGCGCCGGAGCCCTTCTTCTTCAGATACATCTCGACAAGCATCAGGATGTAGTCGACGTTGATCTCGACTTGTTTGATCAGCTCGATCTCGAAGACCACGTCATCGTTGATCGACTCCCGCTCCCCTGCCGCAGCGCCGCGGAACTCCGCGTGCAGATCCAGATACCGGCTCTGGTAGTCCTGAAACTCACGCTCGGAGAGGATCTCCTGCCCTTCGAAATCGTCGAATGCGGTCAGGATGTTCTTCAGCCGCAGGATGCCTCCAAAGAGCTGGATGAAGGACTTCTTCGCTGCTTCGCCGACGATGGCCTGCCCGGGCGCAAACCCCTCGACCAGTTCCCTCACCTGCTTCTCGTACTCCTTGTAGTACTCGGACTGGGGTTTCAGCAGCACGATGCCCTTGGCGTCCTTGTTGCCGAAGAGGGCGAGCGCGTCGTTGGTCTCCTGCTCCAGGTTGCGGAATGAGACGATGTTGCCGTACGACTTGACCGAGTTGAGGATGCGGTTCGTGCGCGAGAACGCCTGAATCAGACCGTGCGCCTTCAGGTTCTTGTCGGCCCAAAGGGTGTTGAGCGTGGTGGCATCGAAACCGGTGAGGAACATGTTGACCACGATCACCATGTCCAAATCGCGATTCTTCAGCCGCCGCGACAGTTCCTTGTAGTAGTTCTGGAACTTGTCGGCACTGGTATCGAAGCTGTCCCCGAACAGCGTGTTGTAATCGGCGATGGCACCCTCAAGGAAGTCGCGAGAGCCCTGATCCAGCCCGTCCGTTTCGAAAGCCTCCTCGCCGAGCAGGCCGTCCGGCTCTCCCTCGTTGGCGGCAAAGCTGTAGATCAGGCCCACCTTGAGGCGACGCGCGGGCGGCAAGTCCTTCTGCTGTCGCTTGAACTCCGTGTAGTACCGCTTGGCCGCCTCAATGGAAGCGCAGGCAAACAAGGAATTGAACCCTGCAACGTGCCTGCCCTCAAGTTGGTAGCCGCTGCTGCGCTTCGTCTTCTTGTCAAAATGCTCCCGGACATAACCCACGACCTGTGCAATGCGTTCCGGTGCCAGCAAGGCCCGCTCCGTGTCGATGGCAGCGACCTGCTTGTCCCGGATGCCAGCCTGCGTCTTGATCGTGCTGATGTAGTCGATACGGAACGGGAGCACATTCTTGTCGTTGATGCCATCGACAATCGTGTAGGTGTGCAGCTTGTCCCCGAAGGCCTGCTCCGTGGTGCGCCGCAACGGGTCACCCGCGTTGCCAGCATTCACTGCAAAGATAGGCGTGCCGGTGAAACCGAACAGGTGGTGGCGCTGAAACACGCGCGTGATGTCCGCGTGCATGTCGCCGAACTGGCTGCGATGACACTCATCGAACACGATGACCACATGCGCTTCGTAGATCGGGTGCTTCTTGTTCTTCGCAACGAAGCGCGCCAGCTTCTGGATGGTGGTGATGATGATGCGGGCGTTCGGGTCTTCCAGTTGCTTCTGCAACACCGCGGTGGACGCATTGGAATTGGCGGCGCCCTTCTCGAAGCGCTCGTACTCGCGCATGGTCTGGTAATCCAGATCCTTGCGATCCACCACGAACAACACCTTGGCAATGTCCGGAAGTCCGCAGGCAAGCTGTGCCGCCTTGAAGCTGGTCAGGGTCTTGCCTGAGCCGGTCGTGTGCCAGACATAGCCGCCAGAGGCAACCGTTCCCAACTGCCTGTGGTTCGTCGCGACCGCGATGCGCTGCAAGATGCGTTCCGCCGCAACGATCTGATAGGGCCGCAGCACCAAGAGCTTCCGCTCCGCGTCAAACACACAGTACTTCGTGATGATGTTCAGCAGCGTGTGCTTGGCAAAGAAGGTCTTGGTGAATCCGGATAGTTCGGTGATGGGCTGGTTCCTTGCGTCCGCCCACCAACTGGCAAACGCAAAGCTGTTGGATGTCTTCTGACTCGCGCGCCGGCCTCGGCTCTCGTCCAGGTGACCCGCCCGCACAGTGTTGCTGTAGTACTTGGTCAACGTGCCATTGCTGATGACAAAGAGCTGCACGTATTCGAACAACCCCGAGCCAGCCCAGAAGGAGTCGCGCTGATAGCGGTCGATCTGGTTGAAGGCCTCACGGATGTCCACGCCGCGCCGCTTCAGCTCGACGTGCACCAACGGCAGGCCGTTGACCAGCACCGTCACATCGAAGCGAGTGGAGCGTGCTCCGGCATCATCACCCGGCGTCTCGTACTGATTGATCACCTGCAAGACATTGTTGTGAATGTTCGCCTTGTCGATCAGGTAGATGTTCTTGGTCGTGCCGTCGTCGCGCTTCAGGACCTGCACATGGTCCTTCTGGATGCGCTCGGTCTTCTCGCGAATACCGTCGTTGGCTCCGGCGATACTGGCAACGAATAATCGCTCCCACTCGGCATCGGTCAGCTTGGTCTTGTTGAGACGCTCCATCTGCCTGCGCAGGTTGGCAATCAACTCGGCCTCTGACCTCAGGGGCAGGTAGTCATAGGCCTGTGCCTGCAACTGCCGGATGAGGGATTCCTCCAGATCGGCCTCGGACTGGTAGGCCACCTCCCTCGTAGCGTCTGCGCTGAGTACAAACTCGGCAACAACCGTGCTCTCGTTGGAGAACGCGATGGGCTCGTAGCGACTGGGCTTCCGATCTTCGCTCAAGAGGCTTCCTTGAAGGTGAGCAACCGATCCCGATAGTGCTCATACTGC
>SXUL01000028.1 GCA_005790545.1 Planctomycetia bacterium
AAGTTCGGCAAGGAAGCGAAGGAATTCGCCGTGGCCATGGACGGCCTCGCGATCTTCGTGCACGAATCGAGTACCGTGAAGGCCGTGAGCATTGAAGATCTGAAGGCCATCTATACGGGCCAGCTTGGAAGCTGGAAGGCGCTTGCAGCCCGCGGCAAATAAGCACCCGCTGTTGCGGAAGCGCAAACGCGCGCTGGAGTGGCTGCTCGAGGGCACAGTGCTCTCGAGCGGCTACATCGTCGTTGCGGCGCTGATCCTCATCTTTGTCTTTGTCGGCAAGGAGGCGGTGCCGCTCATCACCTCGGCAGAAGTGCACGAAGAGGTGAGTGTGGGGAGCATGGTTGCTCCGACCACGGGACAGGTCTGGCAGCCCGTGGCCGAAGTGCCGAAGTATGCCTTGCTGCCGCTGCTCATCGGCACGCTCAAGGTCACGCTGGTCGCGCTCCTGATCGCCCTGCCGCTGGCGGTGGGCGCCGCGATCTACACCTCCGAGTTCGCCGGTCGTCGGACGCGCGAGATCATCAAGCCCGTGGTCGAGCTTCTTGCGGGCATCCCCAGCGTGGTGCTCGGGTTCTTCGCGCTCATGGTGCTCGCCACCTGGCTGCAAGACTCCTTCAACTATCGCTTCCGGCTGAATGCCATCAGTGCTGGCGCGGGTCTCGCCCTCGCCGTGATTCCCATTGTTTACACGGTCGCTGAAGACGCGCTCTCAGCCGTGCCTCAGACTTTCCGCGACGGCGCTCTCGCGCTGGGCGCGAATCGCTGGCAGACAGCGTGGCGCGTGGTGCTTCCGGCCGCAATGCCCGGCGTGTTCGCGGCCTGCGTGCTCGGGTTCGGGCGCGCCATCGGCGAAACCATGATCGTGCTCATGGCCAGCGGCAACGCGGCGACGATGTCGTGGAGCCCCACGGATTCCTTCCGGTCCTTTTCCGCCACCATCGCGGCGGAGCTTGGTGAAGTGGTGAATGGCAGCGCGCACTATCACGTGCTCTTCTTTCTTGGCGCCCTGCTCTTCGTCATCACCTTCTTCCTGAATCTCCTCGGGCTCTGGTATGTGCGCCGTCTCCGCGGCCGGCTTGAGGGACGCGCGCGTGCGGGAGGGAAGGGCTGATGTCGAGCCGCATCCGCACGGCCAGCCGCATGTTCGTCAGCCTCACCGGGCTCGCGGCGCTCATCATCGTGATCATGGTGGTTGTGATCCTCGGCAACATCGCCGTGAACGGCTGGGAACTTCTCTCGTGGGAGTTCATTGCCGGGAACCCGCGCACCGGGATGACCGAGGGCGGCATCTTTCCGGCCATCTTCGGCACGGTGGTGCTGGTGCTGCTGATGACCCTTGCGGTGGTGCCGCTCGGCGTCGCTGCCGCGGTCTGGCTGCACGAATACGCGCGGCAGGATTCGCGCTTCGTGCAGCTCGTACGCCTTGCATTGCAGAATCTCGCGGGCGTGCCCGCCATCGTCTTCGGACTGTTCGGCCTCGGCTTCTTTGTGCAGTTCACCGGCGGCGGCATCGACCAGCTCTTCTTCGGCGGGACACTCACTTTCGCGCAGCCGTGCATTCTCTGGGCCTCCCTGACTCTCGCCATCCTCACCTTGCCGACGGTGGTGGTGGCAACGGAAGAATCGCTGCGAGCAGTGCCCAAGATCTACCGCGAAGCGGCCTACGCCCTCGGAGCCACACGCTGGCAGGTGGTGTGGCACGTGGTGTTGCCGAACTCGCTCGGCGGCATCCTCACCGGCACGATTCTCGCCATCTCGCGCGGCGCGGGCGAAGTGGCGCCCATCATGTTCACAGGCGCCGCATACTTCCTGCCCTTCCTGCCCGGGAGCCTGAACGACCAGTTCATGGAGCTCGGTTACCACATCTACGTGATGACCACGCAGTCGCCGGATGTGGAAGCGACCAAGCCGCTTCTCTACAGCACGGTGCTCGTGTTGCTGCTGCTCACCTTCGCCCTCAATTTCACCGCGGTGCTCATCCGCGCGAAGGTGCGCCGAAGGATGCGCAGCTCATGAGCGCGCTCATTGAAGTGCGCGGCCTGTCCGCGTGGCACGGAGCCCGGCAGGTGCTGCATGACGTGCAACTCGCCATCGAGGAGCACGAGATCCTCGGCGTCATCGGGCCTGCGGGCGCCGGCAAGACCACGTTTCTCCGCAGCCTGAACCGCATGAACGACCTTGATGCGGGATGCCGCACCCAAGGCGTGATTGCGTACCAGGGCATCGACCTCGCGGACCGCGCCATCGACACTGCCGCGCTGCGGCGCCGTTTCGGCATGGTGTTCGCCGTGCCGGTGCCGCTGCCGGGTTCGATCCGCCAGAATCTCGCCCTCGGCCCGGCTCTCGGAGGCAGCAAGAGCGGTCTTGAGGGGCGCATTGAATCGACGCTGCGTGCGGCCTGCCTCTGGGATGAGGTGAAGGATCGCCTCGACATGTCGGCGCCGTCGCTTTCCGGCGGACAACAACAACGGCTCTGTCTGGCGCGTGCTCTCATGCTCGAGCCGGAAGTCCTGCTGCTGGATGAACCGTGCTCGGGGCTCGACCCCATCTCCACGTCGCGTATCGAAGACGCGCTGCAGGAGTTGAAGTCGCATCTCACCGTGGTGCTGGTGACCAACAACGTCATGCAGGCTTCGCGCGCCTCGGACCGGGTCGCGTTTTTCAACGGCGGTCGCCTCGTCGAGTGCGGAGCGACGAAACAGATCTTCATCAACCCGCGCGAGAAGGAGACGCATGACTACATCAGCGGCCGATTCGGCTGAAAGTCAGCATGCGGCGCCGGCCAAGATCACCGTCGCGGGCATCAACGCCTGGTACGGGAACTTCCACGCGCTGAAGGACGTGAGCCTCGTCATTCCGGCGCGCTCGATCACGGCCATGATCGGGCCCTCGGGGTGCGGGAAATCCACGCTGCTGCGCTGTCTCAACCGCATGAACGACGGAACGCGGACATTCCGCATCACGGGCAGCATCCGCCTCGACCAAGAGGAGGTGTTGGCGGGTGGCATGGAGCTCACGGCGCTCAGGAAGCGTGTGGGCATGGTGTTCCAGCGGCCGAATCCGTTTCCGCTCTCGGTGTACGAGAACGTCGCCTTCGGGCCGCGCGTGCATGGCCAGACTGACAAGACGCGCCTGGATGAGCTGGTCGAGAAAGCGCTGCGTGCGACGGCGCTGTGGGACGACCTGAAGGACTCTCTCGGGCAGAGTGCCATCGCGCTCAGCGCGGAGCAGCAGCAGCGGCTTTGCGTATCGCGCCTGCTCGCGGTGGAGCCTGAAGTGTTGCTCATGGACGAACCCTGCTCCGCTCTCGACCCGAGTGCAACCGCGCGCATCGAGGAGCTGATGCACGAACTCAAGCGCGACTACACGATCGTGATCGGAGATACTGTCCGCCGACGAACCCCAAGGGCTCCGCCGCGCAGAGATCGAGGAGCAGGGTATCGGGCCCCAGCCGCTCGGTTCCCACCACCTGAGCCGTCTTCGCCACAGCCATCGCGCCTACCCGG
>SXUL01000029.1 GCA_005790545.1 Planctomycetia bacterium
CAGTCGATCACGGAAGTGAAGCTTCGTTCCGGAGTTGCTTCAGCGTTTCGGTGCCGAGCCGCCGCCGGCGGTATCCGGCGCGGGAGGCAGGATGGCTTGCATGCGCCGTGCGATCTCCGTTGCGCGCGGAATGGGCAAGGCTTCGAGGATGCGTCCGGACTTCCGGGGCTGCATTTGCGCAAGCACTTTGGCCGCCGTGTCGGGGCCGAGCGAGCCTAGAATCGCAGCTGCCGCAGCGGGCTCCATTTGCTCATAGAGCACCGCCGCCGCCTTCAGGTTCTTCAGTTCCTGAGCGGCCACACGGTTGGCAGCAAGATCCAGTTCCTCGCGGCCGGCCTGCAGGTTCTTTGCCTGTTCTTCGAGTTTCCCGCCGAGTGCGACCATGGCGTCCTTCTCGGTTTCGAGTTCGGCACGCATGCGCGCTGCGTCGGTCCGTTGTTTCTCCACGTCGAGGAGCCCCTGCTCGTAGCGCGTGCGGGCGTCCTTCACATCGTTGAGCATGCGTTCGAGTTCCGCGGACTCCATGCCCGCAGGCAGCGGAAAGAACTCGCGGCTGTCGAGGAGCGCTTCGCGCGCGCGGCGCTCGCGTTGCTCTTCCGCGCTCAGTTCCGGAGCCTTGATTTCCGGCGCAGGAAAGAACCCGCCCAGCACCGGCACCTTGTGCAGCGCAGTACGAGACTCGGCGGTGTCCTTGTCCTGGACCTTGAGGAACACATGCACCAGCCCCACGAAGAGAAGCTGGGCCAGCATGAGCACCCCGCACACCTGCAAGATCTTGTTCATCATGTCGCGCTCCTCGTGGCCTTGCGGCGCTGATGGCGCTGCGAAGCCAGCTCGTCCATGGCGTCCATTTCCTGGCGCCGCACGGTCTCGCTCCACGTTTCTTCGGCCTTGCGCCGGAGAATCTCCAGTGATTCCACCTCCGCGCGCCTCTTAAGCAGGGCTTCCCTGGCCGCGCGGGTCTTGCGCTCCCCCTCCAGGCACCGCACGCGCCCCTCGGCGCACTGGCGCGAGCGTCCGGCGAGCTCATGGTGGAGCGTCATCAGCTTCAAAGGATGCAGCGCGGATTCGGCCAGCGCGGCTGCGAGGGCGGCGGCAGAACTCTGCTCCAGTCCCTCAAGCTCGCGCAGTCTGGCCGCGAGAACTTCCTCTTCCTCGAGAGCCCGCGCGAGCAGACGCTCCGATTCCTTGCGTGCGATCTCTCGCACATCCAGCACCTTGGCCAATGCAAAGCGGAAGCGCTTCATGCACCTTCCTCCACGCTGGCTTCAAGGAGCCCGAGGCTTTCTTCGAAGGTCCTCGGCTGGCCCTGCTCCTGTCGCAACAGGGCCTCGATGGCCGGCCATGCTGCGAGTGCGCGATCCGTGCGCGCATCCGTGCCGCTCTTGTAGGCACCGATGGCCACCAGATCGCGGGAGGCATCGAAAGCTGAAATAAGACTCCGCGCCGAGCGCGCGGCAGCGAGGTGCTCCGGTGTCACCACCTTGTCCATGACGCGCGAAACCGACTTCGGCACATCCACTGCCGGGAACATGCCGCGCTGCGCGATCTCACGCGACAGCACGACGTGGCCATCGAGGAGCCCGCGCAACGTGTCCGCCACGGGATCGTTCATGTCGTCACCATCCACGAGCACGGTGAAGAGCCCGGTAATGCTGCCGCGCCGCGTGCGCCCGAGGCGCTCGACCAGACGCGGCATGAGAGCGAAGAAACTCGGCGGATAGCCCTTCACCGTCGGCGGTTCACCGAGAGCGAGGCCGGCTTCGCGTGCCGCCGCCGCGAGGCGCGTCACCGAGTCCACCATCATCATCACGTCGTGACCGCGATCACGGAAATACTCCGCCACCGCTGCCGCCGTGAAGGCGGCTTTCATGCGCAGCAGGGCCGGCGAGTCGCTGGTGGCAACGATCACCACCGAGCGCGCGAGGCCTTCGGGCCCGAGAGCCTCCTCGATGAAGTGGCCGACTTCCCGTCCGCGTTCACCAACGAGCGCGATCACGTTCACCGTGCTGAGGGTCGTGCGCGCGATGTCCGCGAGCAGCGTGGACTTGCCCACGCCCGAGCCCGCGAAGATGCCCATGCGCTGGCCTCGTCCGAGGGTGAGGAAGGCGTCCAGCACCGACACGCCCGTCGGGAGAGGCCGGTCGATGGGCGCGCGATCGAGGGGTGATGGCCCCGGCCGCATGAGCGGGATTTCCTCGTCGGCGACGAGCGCAGGGCCGCCATCGATGGGCTTGCCGAGTGCGTCCAGGACGCGCCCGAGCATCGCCTGGGTGCAGCCGGCGGAGGTCTTCCTGCCGAGCGGCTCCACGCGCGCACCGGGGCGCAGACCCTCCGCCTCGCCGAGCGGCAACAAGAGCGTCGCTCCTTCGCGGAAGCCGCACACTTCGGCAAGCAGAAGCTCGCCGTTGTCCGTCACGATGCTGACAAGATCGCCCAAGGCCGCCGGAAGGCCGCGACATTCGAGCAGCAGCCCGACCACCTGCGTGAGCACGCCCGCACGCGTTCCGCGCGGAACACTGCGCACCAGCCGCTCCATGTGCGCGAGATCAGGCGCCATGGGGGACCTCGCGGAGAATGCGCTCTTCGAGCACCTTCAGGCGCTGGGTCACGCACGAGAAGTACTCGGCGCCTTCCGCATGCACGCGGAAGGTGCCCTTCGACATGGAAGCCTCGGGCTGAAGCCGCACGCCTCCCGCGAGCGCGCCTTCGAGACGCGCAAGATCATCGGGATGCCCTTCGAGGGTCACCTCGCCCTCCTCGTGGCCACCGAGCGCGTCTTCGAGAATGCGCCGCACCAGGGAGCGCACGTCGTGCCCATCGCGCTGGAGCACCGCACCTGTCAGTTCGTGAATCGCGGTCACCGCGAGGCGACAAGCGAATTCCTCCGCGGCCGCGAGTTCGCGGGCCCGCAGTTCCTTCAAACCCGACGCAGCGGCTTCCAGTGCAGCGGCAGCCCTGTGCAGCGTGCCCGTCGCTTCCGTGCGCTCCCGCTCCCGACCCAGCGTCTCGGCTTCGAGCTGCAGGGCCCGCACGGCGCCGGCGGAAAGCCCCGGCTGCGTTGCCGTGCGCGGCATGGCTTCGGGCGCTGGACTTGCCACCGTACCGGCGCGGAAGCCGGTCAACCCACGCGGAATGCGCACGACATCACGAGACATAGGCGGCTCCGCGACCCTTGGCCACATTCACTTCGCCGTTGTCGATCATCTCGCGCACCGTGGTGAGGATCTGCTTCTGGGCCTCGACGACGTCGCTGAGTGGAACGGACCCGAGGAGCTCGCGTTCCTCGAGGATCATGTCGCGGGTGCGCTGACTGGTGGCGCCGAGAAGAGCATCGCGGATGGCGTCATCGCTGCCCTTGAGGGCGAGTGCGAGCACGCGTGTGTCCACTCCCGCGAGGAGCTTCTGCATGGTGCGCTTGTCGAGAAGCTGCAAGTCGTCCCAGACGAACATGCGCTCGCGGATGCGCATGGAGAGGTCGGCATCGCTCTCCTCCACAAGGCGCAGGATCTCCTTGTCGGTACCGCCGCGGCTCGCGACGAGAATCTCCGCCACCGTCTGTACGCGGGCGCCACTGTCCACGGCTGCGCCGGCATCACGCGGCAGACCACGCGTGCGCTCTGCCATGCGATCCGCCACCTGCTTCATGAGGCGCACAGGCGGATCTTCGGTGGCCGCCATGCGGCGCACTACATCAGCCCGCTGTTCGGGCGCCATCTCGCGCAGCACGTCGGCGGCCTGTTCCGCTTCGATGTTCGAAAGCACCAGTGCCTGCACCTGGACGTGTTCATCCGTGAGCAACCGCGCGAGGTCCCCGGGGCGCAGACCGCGGAGACAGCGCAGAGGATTGCGGCTCCGCGATTCCTCATGGATGCGCGACAGACGCCGCTCGGCCTCTTCCTTGCTGTAGAGACGGTTCATCACCGTATCGAGTGTGCGACCGACGCGCGAGCGGAACACCACGCCGCTCTGAGCCATCTGGCGGAACTCCGAAAGTGAGTCCTGCACGACGCCCTCGTCGATGTCGGTGTCTTCGAGCTCGACCATGGCCTGGCCGATGCGATCCTGCTCTTCGGGCGAGAAGACTCCGAGGACCTTGGCCGCGCCTTCCTCGCCGACGGTGGCGAGCAACACGGCGATCTTCTGCACTCCGCTGAGGTGAATCATGACTTCCTCGCAGGCTCGTAGAGCCAGTTGCGCATCACGCGCGCCACGGTGTCCACGTCTTCGTCCACCATGCGGCGGAACTCGCCGCGCGGATCAGGGCGCACCTCCGCGAGCGGGCGTCCGTCCGGAGCGAACCCACCTGCCGCAGCATGTGCCGCAGCCGGAGCCAGCGCCTGCACCAGCGTGCGCCGCGCGCGCCGCGCGGAGAGGATCATCCAGCCGACGAGCAGCAGGCTCACCAGGGCTGTGATGCCGTAGCGAATCCAGTCCGTCATCGGCAGGCCTTCCTCCACGGGCGGCATGATCGAGACGGCTGGCTGCTCGATGGCAACGAAGGGCACATAGGCCACTTCCAGCGTGTCGCCGCGCTTCGCATCGAAGCCCACGGCGCCCTTCACCACGCCCATGAGAGCCTCACCGCGATCCTTCAGGGATTCGTCGAGGACCATGCCCACGGTGATGCGCTGAATGCTCCCGGATTCGTGCACGGTGCGGATTTCACTGCGACCGTAGTCGTAGCTGGAGTTCAGATCCTCGGTGTTCGAATCCGAGCCGCTGCCCGACTGCGAAGTGCCGCTCTGCACCGCAACGGTGCTCGGCTGTCCCTTCGCAGCAGTGCCGCTGCCCCGGGTGGCGCTCTGCGTGCGTTGCGTCTCGCTCACCACGACGCGGCTGTCCGGGTCCACCGTGTGCTTCACCTCTTCCACCTTGCGGAGGTCCAGTTCGGCATCCACGCGCACCACGGCCTTGTTCGGTCCGAGCACCAGAGCAAGGGCGGATTCCGCCTTCTCCTGCAGGTGCATCTCCTCTTCCTGGGCACGCACGGCGCGGGTAGCGATGCCACGGTCGCCGCTGCTGGCGCGGCTGAGGAGCATGCCGCGATAGTCACTCACCACGACGTTGTCCGGTTCGAGCCCCTCGACCGCGTGGGCGACGAGTTGCACCACGCTCTCGACTTCGCCGGCGAGCAGCATGCGCCCCGGTTTTGCCTGCACCATGACCGAGGCCTTGGCCGGCCGGGTGTCCTGACGATTCCAGCTGCGGATCGCGGGCGTGATGTGCACCACCGCATCCTCGACGCCTTCGAAACGCTTCAAGCTGAGCGCCAACTGCTCTTCCTGGGCGACGCGCATGCGCAGCTTCAACTGGGATTCGCTCATGCCGAAGGGCGCCGCCTCGAGGCCGGCCCAGCCCTTGCCAGCATCGGGCGTGAGCAGATCGTTGCGCACCACGAGTGACTGCACCTCGTGCAACCGATCGGAAGGCACGAGCACCGTGCGCCCGTCGTCATTCAGCTTGAATGGAATCGACGCCTCGTCGAGCTTCGCCAGCAGCTTCTGGGCATCAGCACGCTCGACGCCGGTGGCCGCAATACGCCACTCGGTCGCGCTGCCGGCCATGATGAGAGCGACGGCGGCGCCAACGCTGACGAGGCCGAGCACCACACCGACGAGCTTCTGTGCCGCGGGCAGCGAGCTCCAGAGGTTCCGGATTTGAGTGAAGATTTCCTTCATGAGTTTGTTCCTTGCGCGTCAGGCTCAGACCTGCGTGCGCATGACCTCCTGGTATGCATCCAGAAGCTTGTTCCTGACTTCGAGCATCATGCGGAAGCTCAGATCCGCCTTGTTGAGGGCGATCATCACTTCGTGCGGGCTTCCGCCCTTGCCGTTCATGAACTCATTGAGCACGGCGTCGGACTTCTTCTGCGCGCCGTCGGCCTCGGTGACGACCTTGTTCAGAATCTCCGCGAAGCCGTTGTCGGTGCCCGCGGCCGCGCGCGGTGCCGCCAGCGGCGACTCGGCTGCGGCGAGCCGCAGGACTTCAGGACTGATGGCTGTGGGTCCGCTCATGACTCAATCACCTCCCGAGGTCCAGGGCCTTCTCCGCCATGCGCACCTGCACCTGCAGCGATTCGAGGTTCGCCTCGTAGGCCCTGGATGACTGCATGAGGTCCACCATCTCGAAGGCCGTGTTCACGTTCGGCAACGTGACCATGCCGTTGGCATCCGCGTCGGCATGCCCGGGGCGATGCTGGCGGACGAGCGGCGTCTGGTTGTCCTCGACCACCTCGGAGACCTGCACGCCACCCTCGAGTGCGCCTTCGAGAACAGCCTCGAACACCACTTCCTTGCGGCGGTAGGGAGTCCCGTCGCCACGATTGGTGACGGACGCCTGCGAGAGGTTCTGGGCGATGACACCCATGCGCGCACGCTCGGCCGTGAGTGCGCTCGCGCTGATCGAGAGTCCCTGGAACATTCCGTCGAGATTCATGATTGCATCTCCTCAGGGTTCATTGCCCGCGGCCGCTGATCGCGCTGCGCACGAGGCGCATGCGCTGAGAAAGCGCCGTGAGCAGGATGTCGTAGGCCACCTGGTTCTTCTTCTGGTCCGCCACTTCCAGTTCCATCACCACCGTGTTGCCGTCCTGGCGCGGCGCGACGCCTTCGCGCTCCACCGTGGACGCCTCGCCGAGAACCTCGTCGAAGTGCACGTTTTTCGACTTGTAGCCAGGCGTCGCGATGTTGGCGATGTTGGCCGCGATGACGCGCTGGCG
Organism: Planctomycetia bacterium; assembly: GCA_005790545.1. Taxonomy (GTDB): domain Bacteria; phylum Planctomycetota; genus SXUL01. The sequence continues at coordinate 6,722 of SXUL01000029.1, forward strand.
CAGTGCCGCCACGTCGAGGGCCTGCTGGATGTTGCCGCTGGTGATGTCCATGCCGTCCATGGCTGTCTCCTCAGACTCCTGCACCGAGGGCAGCCCCTCGTGTGCGCCAGAGCCGGAACTTGTTGGAAAGCGTGCGCGAAGTCACGCCGAGAATGCGCGCCGCTTCTGTGCGGTTGCCGCACGTGTGCTCGAGCACCCTCATGATCTGCTTGCGTTCCAGCTCCTCGAGCGAAAGCAGTTCTGCCACGGCGGGCGCCGCAGCCGCATCCACCCGGACCACGAGCCCGAGATCCGCAGCGCTGACACGCGCCCCCTGGGTCACCAGCACCGCACGCTGCACCGCATTCGCGAGCTCACGCACGTTGCCGGGCCACTCCGCTGCCGCCATGGCCTGCAAGGCATCCAGCGTGAATTCGCGGGCTGCCGTGCCGTGCTGACGCGCAAAGCGCGTGAGGAAGTGCCGTGCCAGAGCCGGAATATCCTCGCGACGATCCCGCAGCGAGGGCAGCACGACCGGCACCACGTTGAGTCGGTAGAAGAGATCCTCGCGGAAGCGCCCGCGCGCGATCGCGCCTTCGAGGTCGCGGTTGGTCGCGGCAATGACGCGCACGTCAGCACTCAGGGTCTGCGTTCCGCCTACGCGCTCGAACTCGCGTGTTTCGAGGATGCGCAAGAGCTTGGATTGCACCTCGACCGGCAGTTCGCCGATCTCGTCGAGAAAGAGCGTGCCGCCTGCCGCCAGTTCGAAGCGCCCCTGACGACGCGCCGCGGCTCCTGTGAACGCACCCTTCTCGTGGCCGAAGAGTTCGCTGGTCAGCAGGCTCTCCGTGAGTGCTGCGCAGTTCACGCGGATGAAGGGGCCTGCCACGCGGCGGCTGCGCCGGTGCAGCACTTCCGCGAGCACTTCCTTGCCGGTACCGCTCTCGCCGCGAATGAGCACGGTCGCTTCCGTGGGTGCCACGCGCTCCGCGAGGGCCACCGCCTGGATGAAGCGCGGACTGCGTCCGATGACACCGGGGTGCGCGGCCAGCGTGCGCTCTTCGAGGCTCGCACGCAGCGCCAGATTCTCGTGTTCGAGGCGACGGCGTTCGCCCATGCGCCGGAGCAGCATGGCCAGTTGTTCCGGTGCGACAGGCTTGAGGAGGAAATCCTCGGCGCCGGCACGCATGGCTTCCACAGCGGTATCCACTGCACCGAAGGCGGTAAGCACCACGACCCGCGTCTCGCCACCCTTGGCACGGATGCCGCGCAGCACGTCGAGCCCGCTGGCTCGCGGAAGGCAGAGATCCGTCAGCACGAGGGTGTAGTCCTGGCGCGCCGCGAGGGCGAGCCCCTCCTCGGCGCTCGACGCTTCGGATGCACTCCAGCCATTGGTGCGCAGAGCCTCCACGAGGAACTCGCGCGAGAGTGCGTCATCGTCGATGACCAGAGCGGTGTGGGCGTTCATGCGGCCCCCTTGGATCCTGCCAGCGGCAACAACACTTCGAAGGCGGCGCCACCGAGGGCGCTGGCGGCGGGACGAAGCTCGCCTCCGTGCACCTCGACGAAGCGGCGTGCCAACGCGAGTCCGAGCCCGGTGCCGTGAGCCTTCGAGGTGGCGAAAGGCTGGAACATGCGCGTGCGCAGGTTCTCGGGGATGCCGGGGCCATCATCCTCGACAGTGACGAGTGCACGACCTGCGGCGAGACGCGCCCGCACTTCCACGTGACCGTTCTGCGGTGCGGCCTCAAGCGCATTGCGCACGAGGTTGACCAGCGCGAGTTTCAGGCGCGTGCGGTCGGCGCGCACCCGCAGCTCGGATTCGGGGCCGCGCACTGCAAAGTGACGCCCCGCGAACTGGGCGGCGAGAGCCATGCCATCCTGGCGCAGCTCGTCCATGAGGGCGGCCACGTCGAGGGTCTCGGGTTGCCCGCTGCCGGGACGCGCCCAGAGGAGCAGGTTGGCGATAATGTTCTCCACCTCAGCACTGCCACGACGAATGCGATCGCAATAGCGGCGCATGAGTTCGCGTTCGGGCAGCACGTCGGCATCGATCTGCTGTTGCAGCAACCCGGCGAAGCCCTGCACGGCACTGAGCGGGTTCCGGATTTCGTGCGCGATGCCGGCGGCCATCTCGCCCATGCCGGCAAGTGTGTCGAGACGATTCACCTGCGAACGGAGGTGGCGCACCTCGGTGCGATCCGAGAGGATCTCCACCCAGCCGCCACCCGGGATCTCCTCGATGGATCCGGCCAGCGTGCGCGCGGAACCATCGAGACAGGTGACGGTGCGCTCGATCTCCTGTTGCACCACGACGGGTTCGCGACCGAGGAGCAGGATGGGCGCGCCGTCGGCACTGCGGAAAGTGCGCACATCACGACCAACAAGTTCGATAGCGGCACGACCGAGCAGGCGCTCCGCCGCGCGGTTCGCGCGCAGCACACCCAGATCCGCACCGCAGGCCACGACGCCGCAGGGAATGCTTCCGAGCGTGGCATCCAGCGCGGCGTTCTCGCGGTCGAGTTGCGCGAGCTGACCCACGAGGTGCCGGTTCGCATCCTGCACCGAGCGGTCGAGTCCGCGTGCGCTGGTCTCGAGACGCGCGTAAACCTCTTCGAGATGCCTCGCCGCAACGGTGAAGGCCTGGAAGCCCGATTCGAGATCCGGCGTGGAAAGAGCGCTCATGGTGGAACCAGCGTCCATCACTTCCCCCCCTTGGCAGCGCCGGCTTCGAGAGCCGAGCGCACCGTGTTCTTCTGACCGCCGAAACGGAGCATCCAGCGAGCAAGATCGCCCCAGGGCCCCTTGGCCTCCGCCTTCGCGGTGGCCTCGTAAAGCACCTTCGCCTCGTCCCAGCGTTCGAGGCGTTCGAAGCAGCGGGCCATCAGGCAGTTCACTTCCGCGCTGCGCGCGGCGGGTGCGAGAGCTTCGAAGGCCGTGAGTGCGCCCTTCCAATCCTTCGCCTGATAGAGCGCACGCCCGAGGGCTTCGGGTTCGCTGGACCCAGCCACGCCGGACGGCGTACCCGCCGCCGAGAGTGCCGGCACGGGAATGTCGAGAGCGCGTTCAACCGCAGCCTCGGCGAACAGCGACGCTTTGCGCGCACGCAGCAGGCCCTCCGAGAGGCCGCTCGCACGACGCCGGTTCTCGGCGAGGCTGAGCTCCGCGCGGAGTTCCTCGAGCTTCTTTTGTTCCGCCGCGAGCAGCGCGGGATCGGCAGAGCTGCCATCCTTCTCGCGCAGCGCCTTCGGCAGATCAACGAGAATGCCGCGAGCGAGTGCGCCCGCGAGTGTTTCCAGCAGGCGGATCTCGTCACCGGTTTCCTGCAGGCGTGCACTCAGGACTTCGACACGCCCCTTGTCCGCAGCGCCGAGCACACTGGCAATGTCCGCGAAAACTTCGCGCAGCGTCGGCAACAGATCCGGGGCCTTGCCCGGCTGCGCCACAAGGCTGGATGCGAGACATGCAAGGATGAGGATGCGCTTCATGGCAGCTTCGCTCCGGAACTGAGCACGAGACCGGCTTCACGATGGCGACCGAGCGCTCCGAGAGCCTTGGCGCGAAGCAACCGCACCTCCGCGGCAAGCGTCGCGTCCTTGATCCTGTCGAGCACCTGAAGGGCCCGCACCGGTTCCGCCAAGGCGAGATCACAGCGCGCCACTTCGAGATCCGCGGCGGCCGCCATGTCCTCGCGCAGCGCAAGTGCGCTGAAGAGGCTGCGTGCTTCGTCGAAGCGGCGCTCGAGGCTCAACAGGCTGGCCAGCGCCTTCATTGCGCGAGGCGCCATGGGGTCTCCCTCGGGCGTCTCCTGGATGAGTTTTTCGAGCGAGGCCACGGCCGCGTCCGTGAGCCCGACGGCCGCCTGCAGATCCGCGGTCTCCTGCAAGGCTGTGCGCAGCACCAGGCCTTCTGGCCCCATGGCGAGCAGCGTGCGCGCGGCCATCAGGGCCTGCACCGGATCACCGGCAGCGCGCGTGGCCCGCATGAGCCCGAGAGCCGCGAGCGCGCGGTCCTCAAGTGCGGGTGATGTGAGCATGGCCGTCTGGAACTGCGTCACGGCCCCACGCGGGTTTCCGCTGGCGAGCAATACGCGGCCAGTCCACAGCGGAATGCGCCCCGTGATGTCCGGGAGAGTGCGTTCAGCACGGCGTGCCGCGGATTCCAGACCCTCAAGTGCCCCGGAGGTGTCGCCCGCGAGGAGCCGACCTTCCGCGAGCAGGAGTTCAGCGACAACAGCGGTGCGCACATCCACGGCACTGGTGGCACGCATCAGCCGGGGGGTCGCTTCGGCCTGCGTGCCTTCCGCGGCCCACGCGCGCGCCGCGAGGAGCGCGGCCTCGGACACGAGTTCCTTGCCGGAGGCCACCTCATCGAGATGTTCGAGTGCCGTGCGCGCTTCGGTATGACGACCGAGAGTGAAGGCCGCCACGCCCGCGAGGTACCAAGCCCGACCGGCGAGCACCGAACCAGGATGACCTTCGGCGTAGACCCGGAAACCCGCGAGGGCCAGCTCCGGATTGCCACCATCAAGCTCAAGCGCCGCGGCACGGAAGGCGGAATCGCCCGAACCTTCGTCGCGCGGGCTCGCGAGAGCCGCACGGCCGTACCAATCCACTGCGCTGCTGCGGAGACGTTCCTGCGCAGCGGGCACGCCGGCCGGAGCCGCGAGCACAACCACGGCGCCCTCCACCTCGGCGACCAGTCCAGCCACAGAAGCCAGATGTTGCAGCGCGTCTGCAAGCAACATGCCGGTGCAATCGAGTTCCACGCGCTCTGAATCCGCAGCCAGCAGCGCTTCCGGCGCGATGCGCAGCGTGCATCCCGCTTCCGCAGTGATGCGGACCAGAGCATCGCGAACAGAGAGCGTTGCCTTCGCGGTCACAAGCGCGATGGGGCCGCGTCGTTCGACACGCAACGCCGGATCCTGTGCTGCAAGTGCGGCCGCGAGAAGGAGCAGGAGGAACGCCTTCATCGTGCAGCTCCTTCGAAACGGAGGGCCGGTTCCGGCAGGACGAACGCTCCGTGGCTCTGACGCCATTCCGCATCCAGCGCCTCGGCATGCAGGCGCGTGACGCTCAGCACCAGCGCAGGATCAGCGGCAGCAGCACTGCGCGCCACGAGGCTCGTGCGCGCGGCTGCCATGCGTGCGAGACGCGGCGCCCCGGCTTCGAGGCAGGCCTTGCCGAAGGCGATGAGCTCCGCACCATCCAGTGCGGCGCAAGCTGCTTCTGCGTCCGCGAAGGCCCTGAGCGCCTTCGCGCTCTCGCCGCGGCGCGCTTCCATGGCACCAAGCGCCAACAGCGCGAGGCGGCGCACGGAGGCGTGCTGTCCAGGAAGAGACGCCACCGCTGCACGGAAGGTGCTCACCGCTCCGGCGGCATCACCCTTCACTTCAAGTTCCAACGCGCGCTGCCAGTCCTTGGCAAGACCGGCAAGGCCGACGACCTTGAGTTCGGCACTGACCGTTTCTGCGTGTGCCGTTGCTGCTTGTGCCGCGGCCGGCTGGGCATGCTGGAGAGGCTCGGCGTGGGCAACAACAGGTGCGTGTTCCTCTGCCACCGGTGCGCCGGTGCTCTTCTCTGTCTTCGCAGCCTCGGTCACTTCGTCCTCCAACTTGGGAGGGAAGGCCTCGTGACCGGCATCGGCCGCTGGTTCCGCGGCGTGTTCCTTCTCCTCGTTGCTGCTGGAAGCGAAGGGCACTCCGGCCACCAGGGCGATCACGAGAGCGAGCGCGGCACCGCCACCGATGAGCAGGATGTCGCGACGGCGACGCCAGATCGGCGCGGCCGGCTTTGCGGCACTCTCATCCACGGAAGTTGTCACGGGGTCGGTGTCCATGTCGTTTCCTGCGTCAGCGGACGCTGCAGCTCTTTCCTCCGCAATCAGCGGGCCCGAGTGATCAGTGCCGTTCTTTGCGGCAGCCTCCCGGAATCGGCCATCGAACCAGTGCACAGTTTTCCGCCGCCTGTCGCGGAATCAGACACCCACCTTCAACTCGCGCCGTTCTTCGCGGCAGAGGCCGTAGTCCTTCATCTTGTTGTAGAGCGTGCTCCGGTTGATGCCGAGTTCGCGTGAAGCCCGCGCGATGTTGAAGCGCGTCTCTTCGAGCACCACGCGGATGAGCTCGACCTCCATGCTGCGCAGCGTGCGATCGCGCAGCGCCAGCGTGGTGTTGTTCTCCACGGGGGCGACAGGCGTCGCCTTCTCCATCGGCACAGGCTCGGCGAGCGCAAGGTGCCGCGGCTCCACCTGCACGCCGTCGCAGACGATCACTGCGTACTCGCAGACGTTGCGCAACTCGCGCACGTTGCCCGGCCAGGTGTGCTCTTCCAACATGCGGCGCGCTTCGGCGCTCAAGCCCTGCACGGGCTTTCTGAGAGCGCGCGCGAAGTGCTCGAGGAAGTGCTGCGCCATGGGTGCGATGTCTTCGCGGCGTTCCACGAGGGTCGGCATGCGCACGGGCAGCACGTTGAGACGGAAGTAGAGGTCCTTCCTGAAGCGGCTGGAGAGCACCTCTTCCCAGAGGTCACGATTCGTCGCCGCGATGATGCGGATGTCCACAGCCACGTCGCTGGTTCCGCCCACACGCTTGAAGCTGTTCTCCTGCAGAACGCGGAGGAGCTTCGCCTGCAGGCCTGCTGACATCTCCCCGATCTCGTCCAGGAAAACCGTGCCGCCGTCGGCCGCTTCGAAGAGCCCTTTCCTGCCGGTGCCCATGGCGCCGGTGAAGGCTCCCTTCTCGTAGCCGAACAGTTCCGCTTCGAGCAGGCTCTCGTTCAGAGCTGCGCAGTTGATGGCCATGAAGGGCCGCTCGCCGCGACGCCCGTCGCAGTGGATGGCGCGAGCGACGAGTTCCTTGCCCGTGCCGCTGTCGCCCTGGATGAGCACCGTCGTGTCGACCGCGGCGGCTGCGCGAGCCACCTGCTCCAGCACATGCTTGATGGCCGGGCTCTCGCCCACGATGGAGGGACGCTGAGGCGTTCCCGCGCGCGCCTCGTTCTTCTTGCGATGCATGCGCCGCGCGCGTTCGAGCAGCGCGGGTTGCAGAGTCGCCAGCACGCGCTCCGGCGCACAGGGGCGTTCCAGCACATCGAGAGCGCCGCTGCGCAAGGCCACCACCGTCTCGCGGGTCTCGGGCTTGTCCGCGAGGGCCACGATGACCGGCGCGTCTTCACGCGCGGCGGCCCGGGCGATGAGCTCGGCACCGGTGCCATCCGCGAGGCGGATCTCGGTCACGAGTCCGTCGGGGGCTTCCTCGGAGAGGAGGCGGCCGCCGGCCAGAAGATCGTCGGCCTCACTCACGCGCAGTCCCTCGGCGCGCAGGGCCGCAGCGAGGTTTGCACGCACGACGCCAGGGGTCTGGACAATCAGGATGCTCTGTTGAGGGGTCATGTGGATGGATTCCGGCTGGTGACGGTGGACCTGTGGAGCCATTGGACGGTCGCACCACTGTGGTGCAGTGGAGGTATCGACAAAAACAACACCTGCCTGAAAACTATTCGCTGGGTGACCAAATGCGCGGCAGTTTCTGTGCGTTCGGCGGGAAAAACGCTGCGGGGCACGACGGCGCCGCGACCGCCACTCCCCCTCCGACACACGTCCCCGCATGCACCCGCAGCGCGCTCTAGTACGAGGGGCCGGGCGTTCAGCCGGTCTCTGCGGTGGCTTTTGAGCGCTCGCGAGTTTTCTCCGTCAAGTCCCTGCCGCTGATGCCTAGAAGATGCGTGGCTCGATGCGGAAGCACCGCACGGCCAGGAAGCCTTGAGGAGAACTCACCATGGGTCTCAGGATCAACACCAACGTCTCGTCGCTGAATGCTCAGCGTTCCCTGTCGCGCGCCACCGAGGCGCTGAACACCTCCTTCCGTCGCTTGAGCACGGGTCAGCGCGTGGCAACCGCCGCCGATGACGCAGCCGGCCTCGCCATCTCTGAACGTCTGCGCGCCCGCGTCCGCTCCACGGAGCAGGCCGCACGCAACGCCCAGGACGGCATCAGCCTTGTGCAGACCGCAGAAGGCGCCATGCAGGAGAGCAACTCGATGCTCATCCGCATGCGTGAACTCGCGGTGCAAGCAAACAACGGCACCATGTCGACCGCGGATCGGGACACGTTGAATGCTGAATTCGCAGCGCTGATCACGGAAATCGACCGTGTCGCCAGTGCCACGAACTTCAACACCATCAGCCTGCTCGATGGAACCGTGGCCTCGCTCACCCTCCAGGTGGGTGCGGACACCACGGCGGGTGTGGACACTCTCAATGTGTCCATGACCTCCGCGACGGCGCTGGCCCTCGGCATCAATGCCCTCAACATCGGGGCCACCGGCAATGCGAGCGCTGCCATCGCGGCCATTGACACCGCGATCAACAGCGTCAGCCAGGGCCGCGGCAATCTCGGCGCGGTGCAGAACCGCCTCCAGGGCCTGATCTCCAACCTGCAGGTCTCCGTGGAGAACCTGTCGGCTGCCGAGTCGCGCATCCGCGACGTGGATGTGGCCGCGGAAACCGCCAATCTCACGAAGAATTCGATCATCCAGCAGGCGGCCATCAGCGTCCTGGCTCAGGCCAACACGCAGCCGCAATCAGCGCTCGCGCTGCTGCAAGGCTGATCTCCTTCACTGAAGGACAAGGGAACGAAACCGCACGGCGTGCTGAGAAAGCGCGCCGTGCGGAGTTTTTTTCCCCGCGCCCTCAGCCCGGCGGATTCCGATAAATGCACTGGGGATTCCATGCCTTGTGCGTGGATGCCCCCTCAGGGCCCTCGGCCCCGGAGCTCGACCTATGCCGCAAGGATTCGCAATGGGAGGCCTCGCCTCCGGACTCAACTCGGGAGCGATCATCGACGCTCTGATGGACGTCGAACGCATTCCCATTCTGCGTCTGCAGAGCCAGAAGCAGCGCCTCAACCAACAAAATGACATCTTCGGCAAGCTCGACGGCAAGCTCGACGCCCTCATGAGCGTGTTGCAGAAGATGGACACCACGGGAGAGCTCGCGAGCTACACCGCGACCAGCTCCGACGAGAACAAGGTGAAAGTCACGGCCGGTGGCAACGCCACGAACGGCGCCTGGACCGTGAACGTCACCCAACTCGCGCAGACCATGAGCCGTTCCACCGCGGGGCTCGCGGACAGCAACACGACCAACGTCGGCACCGGCAGCTTCGGCATCACGAGCAATGGCCAGACATGGAACATTGATCTCAGCGCCAATCCGACGAACACCCTTGAGGACATCCGCGACGCCATCAACAACTCGGCCGCACCGGTGAGCGCCACGCTCATCAATGACGGTACGGGTGCGACGCCATGGCGTCTCGTGGTGACGGGCGATTCGAGTGGTGCAGCCAATGCCTTCACCTTCGATCTGACGAACTTCACCGTTGCCAATGCGGCCTTCAATCTGAACCAAGCCGGCTCAGTGTTGCAGAACGCGCAGGACGCCACTCTTTCAATCAATGGACTGTCACTGACGCGCAGCACGAACAAGGTCTCGGATGCGATCACAGGCCTCACGCTCGATCTGAAGGCCACCGGTTCATCGAGCATCACCTCCAGCGCGGACAATGCAGGCGTCAAGAAGAAGGTGAAGGAGTTCGTCGATGCCTGGAACGCCATCGTCGACATCACTGCGCCGCAGAATGCGGTCAACTCCACCGGCCAGACCAGCGCCATCCTCTTTGGAGACAGCGGCCTCAGAAGCATGTCCTCACACTTGCGCGGCGGGTTGAACGCTGTTGCCGGTGGCACCTCGAGCTACCGCACGCTTGCCGGCATCGGCATCCGCACTGGAACCGATGGCAAGTTGAGCCTCGACGAGAGCGACTTCGACGCAGCGCTTTCCGCGGATTTCGCCGGCGTCCTGAATGTGTTCACCGACTCCTCAAGCGGAGCGGCCAAGAGCCTAAAAACAGCAGTGGACGATCTCACCGATCCGGTCAACGGGCTCATCGAGAGCCGCCGGGACGGAATCGCCAGCCGCATCCGCACGATTGACTCGCGCATGAGGGACCTCGAAAAGCGCATGGAAAAATTCGAGGAACGCCTGACTGCGAAGTACGCCGCGCTGGAGAAGCTGGTGTCGTCGTTCCAGGCGCAGGGCGCGTCCCTGCAAGGTTTCGGTCGCTGAACAACACGAAAGGCGCGGATGTCCACGCAAGTACGCAATGCTGCAGGAGCGTATCGTCGCAACGCGGTCATGACCGCATCGCGGGAGAAGCTGGTCGTGCTGCTCTATGAAGGCGCACTCCGCTTCATGGATCAGGCCGTGCTCCAGTTCCAGCAAGGAGATGGCAGCGCCGGGCAGACACTTTCGCGCGCCTTCGCCATCGTCTCCGAGTTGCGCACCGCACTCGACTTCGAGAAGGGCGGCAAGGTCGCCACAGAGCTCGACCGTCTCTACATCTTCGTGCAGGACCGTCTGCTGGAGGCCACACGCACGCGCTCACAGGAACGCGTCACCGAAGCTCGCCAGGTGATGAGTCAGCTGAAGGAGGCGTGGGATGGCATCCTCAAGCAGTCGGTTTGAGACCGCCCCGCTCGCGTGGGCGAAGCTCACGCGCCTGCGCGACCTCTCCCGCCTCATCCTCGTCGCTGCCGCCGAGGATGACATCGAATCCGTCGAACGCTTCAGCGCCGAGAGCGAAGCGCTCATCGAAGCACTGGGGCAGGATCTCGAGGATGGTTCTGCGCCCCCCGAGGCACGGGAACTCCTCGACGAAGTGACGGCCATGCATCGCCGCATCACAGCCGAACTCGAGGCGCGCCTCGTTGCGACCGCCCGCGAGCTGGCTGCACTGCGCACGCATCGACATCATGTGCGCACGCTGCGCTTGCACGGAACGGATTGCAGTCCGGCGCACGTCAACCGGCGCAGCTGATCGTCCATGGCGCGACTGTCCCTCTGCATGATCGTGCGGGATGAGGAGGAGCGTCTCGCGCGCTGCCTCTCGTCCGCGCGTTCTTGCGTGGACGAGATCGTGGTGGTGGACACCGGCTCGAAGGACCGCACGATCGCTATCGCTGAGTCCTTCGATGCGCGCGTGATTCCGTTCACCTGGTGCGATGACTTCGCCGCCGCGCGCAATGCGAGCATGGAGGCGGCACGAGGCGACTGGCTGCTGTTCCTCGACGCCGACGAAACCCTGAGTGCGGAGGCCGGCCGCGAATTGAGGCGCTGCATGAAGGACCCCCGCACATTGGGAGCCTTCATCCCGCTCCATGATGGTGGCGAGGGCGCCCCCGACACCACCACGCTGCTCTTCCGCGCTGTGCGCAGAATGGATGGCGTGCGCTGGCGTTATCGCATTCACGAGCAACTCCTCCCCGATGCCAACCGCGTGGCACGCGCACGCAACCTCCGCTTCGCGGAACTCACGCACGGCATCGAGCATGACGGCTACAGCCATGCCGTCATGGCCTCGAAGCAGAAACGCGCGCGCAACCGGCGCCTGTTTGAAGCGCAGCTCGCGGACACTCCTGATGATCCCTACATCCTCTACAAGTTCGGCGACTTCCTGCGCCCGGACCCGGACACACATGAAGAAGGGCAACAACTGCTGCGCCGCGCCTTCGACGCGCTGCGGCGACTGCCCGCATGCGAGCAGAAGGAACTGACCTTCGCCGGTGAAGTCACAGCCCTGCTGGCGCTGGGGCTCTTGCGTCAGGGCGACAGCGCTGCCGCCGCGGATGTTCTCTCCTTCGGTGAGACGCATTGCCGGCCTACGGGACATCTCGCCTTCGCGCGCGGCCAGCAACTGCTCGCTACGGGCGATATGGCCGGTGCTGAACGAAGTTTCCGCGCGTGCATGGCCACTGGTGCCGGCGCATTTCTGATTCCCGCCACAGCGCGTGTTACCAGCCAACTCGCACCCACGGGGCGCGCCGCAGCTCTGCTCGGACTCGGACGCGCGCAAGAAGCGCTCGCGCTCATTGCTCCCCTCGCGGCCCTGCACCCGGAAGATGAAGACTCGTTGCGCATTCAGGCGGAAGCAACCTTCGCGTGTGGCGATGCACGCGGTGCCCTCGGCATCCTGACCACCGCCCTCACGCGCCAGCCGCGCACAGGCAGCCTCTGGCTAAGCGGCGCGCAACTGCTGTTCCGTCTCAAGCTCGCCGACAAGGCCCTCGATTGGGTCCGGCGCGCTCGGGCCCTCGGCTCTGCAGCGGTCGGCACCGATGGCCTCGAAGGCGAGATTCTCCTTGTCGCTGGCGATCACAACGGCGCTGAAGCACTGTTCCGCGGGCATGGGGCTGACGCGCGCTGCCAGGCCGGTCTGCTGCTTCTTGCAGAACTTCGCGGTGACAGCACGGAAGCTGGCGTGGACGCGCGCATTGCCGCCGAACGTGAGCGGATGCGTTCGAACTTGCGCCTGTCAGGCGCCAGCAGCAATTGAGCCGCGCATGAACGCGAGCCAGGCATCCGCGCGCTCTTGTCCGCGGCCGGTCGCTCCCGCCGTGAACATGAGGTAGCGCAGCGCGTCCGCGAAATACTCGCGCCGGAGAAAGAGCGCCGAATTCGGTTTCTTGCGCGCGGCCGGCAGATGCAAGAGACGCCGTTGCGCCATCCAGATCTGCTTCATCATCCAAACGTCCCGACGCGGCATGTGCAACCGCGCGAGCACGGGCCGCAGCACGTCTTCGATGCGTCCGGCAGCCGTGGCCGGCGGAAGATCGGGTGCATCCTCGCCCGTGATGGGCTCGATCAGTTCCCCGAACAGCACCGCAAAGCGCAAGGCCGCGGAGGCCTGTCGGCCGGACATGACCATCTGGTCCAGAGCTTCGAAGCGCTTCCATGTCAGAGGCGTTTCGCCAGCGGCCCAGCGCGTGCGCAGTACAGCTTCGACCTCGGGCAGCATGATGCCGAGCAGGCCCGTCTTCTCGAGCAGACTCACCGTCGAAGCCGCGCCGCCGCGATCCAGCATGCGCACGATTTCCTCGTGAACGCGCGGGCCGCTGGCCTTGCTGATGTCGGCGGCACTGTCGACGATGGCCTGATAGACATCATTGGCGAGGTGCAACCCGAGACGACCGGCGAACTTCATCGCGCGCAGCATGCGCACAGGATCTTCACGGAAGCGCACCGAGGGATTGCCGATGGTCTCGATGCAGCGGCGGTCGAGATCACGAAGCCCGCTCACATAATCGATGACCTCGCCACTCGCAATGTCATAGAAGAGACCGTTGAGGGTGAAATCGCGGCGCAAGGCGTCTTCGGCCGCGGTGCCCCAGACGTTGTCCTCGCGGATCAGCGGGTCCGCCCCGGCAGCGTGCGGCTTGGCAAGCGCACGGAAGGTGCTCACCTCGAGCACCTTGTCGCCGAAAACCACGTGCACCAGCCGGAAGCGTCTCCCGATCACGCGCGAGTTGCGGAAGAGTCGTTTCACCTGACGCGGCGTCGCCGCCGTGGCGATGTCGAAGTCCTTGGGCTGGAGCCCGAGGAGCATGTCACGCACGCAGCCACCCACGAGATAAGCCTCGAAGCCGGATTCGGTGAGGCGGCGAACCACCTTCACTGCGTCCTGGTCGAGACTCGACGTGCGGAAGGGCGCCACAGGTCGCACACGCAGCGCGCGCATCCGGATTTTCCGCGCGCTGACGCGAGCGCGCCCCTTGGGAAGGGACGGTGGTCGGCGCTGGCGTGTTGCGGCTGAAGAGCGGGACTTCCTTGAGCTGACGGAGTGCATTGCGCGTGAGGTCGCATGATAGCCAGCGCCACGCCGCACGCGAGGGGCACGTTAGACTTGCCCGCACCGCCGTGAATCTGCTGGAGGCATACGCATGACCGGGTTTTCTTCTCAGTTCCGTTCGAAGTTGCTGCTTGCCCTGATGCTCCCCGCCCTGTGTGTGGCTTGCTCGGGGAAGGAGGATTCCTCCGGAAACAAGGCTGTGGCCGGCGGCAAGACAGCGACCTCCACACCCAGCAAGCCTGAACCGGTGGCTCCTCCGCCCAAGACGCCTTTTGATCTCGCCCGCGAGAAGGCGGAAGTCTCCAACACGGTCGCTGACTGGCAGGCCTTCGCGGAGATGTTGCAGGCCGATGACACGCGCCGCGGCGCGGCACCCGATGTCTGGAAGCGCGTGCTGCGCATCGAGCCCGAAAACGCAGCCGCCCATGCAGCCCTTGGCCACGTGCTCTTTGATCCCGCGTGGCTGAAGACGGTGCTCGCGGACAGCACCGTCGAGGACGACACGAAGAGCGAACTCGAGATGGCACGCGATGACATTCTGGCCAATCGCCTCGAGGGCAAGGAGCGCCGGGCATGGCTCGGCGCGAGCATGGAGGAAGCGAAGGAATGGAATCGCTGGATGGGCAAGGCGGAAGCCCAGCGCGCGGCGGCCAAGGCTCGTGCTTCGGACCCGTTCGTGCGCGACGCGGAATCCATGGGCCGCAGCATGATGGAAGAGCTCGATGAAGGACTGCCGGCCATCGATTTCCGCCGCCGCGGCATCACTGGCGACGCCTTCCACCTGCACACCGCGAAGCCGTACCTGCTGCTCGTGCAGCGGGACACAACCGGCATGGAGCAGAAGATCGGCGCCGAGTGGTCCGACGTGCTGCTCAGCCTGCAGGCGACCTTCTATCCCATGCTTGCGGAAGGAACAGGAGCTCACGCGCCGCGCGGCCCCATTCCCGTCATCATTCTGAGGGACAACGCCGAGTACACGAAGTACCAACGCCGCAACGACAACAGCGCGCCGGTGACGAGCGGCGGGCACTACGAACCGTGGTCCAACCGGCTCGTGGTGTACCGCTCGAAGACCGAGCAGGAACGCGAGACCCTCTTCCATGAAGGCACGCATCAGCTCGTCGAGGCAGCCATGAAGACCGCGGGAACCGACAAGGGCATGCGGCAGGCGTTCTGGTTCTCCGAGGGCATCGCCGATTACTTCGGCGGACACTCACGCGAGTGGGATGGCGCAGAGAAGCGCTGGCGCTTCATCCCCGGCACCATCAATCCCGAGCGCATCGACACCCTGGTGAAGTCGAAGGAGCGCGGCAATCTGTTCACCCTTGCCGAGTTGCTGGAGTACCGCCGCATCCACTATGTGCAGGACAAGAACAACCCGCGCCTCTCGGACAAGGTCTTGAACGGCTACGCGCAGGGTTGGGGCCTGTGCTTCCTGCTCGCGAACTGGAAGGAAGGGAAGTACCGCCCGGATTTCATCCGCTACGTGCGCGACGAATTCGAGGGGAAGAGCGGGAAGGCCGCTTTTGAGGCCGTCTTCAACAAGGTCGGCTTGGCCGAACTCGAGAAGGAATTCCTCGCCATGATCGACGAACTCGGCAAGGCCAAGAAGGACGGTCGCATCGTGGACGGCAAGCTGCGCCCCGCGAGCAAGTAAGCGGCGCGACGCCCTCGCTCAGTGGTCGAGGGCCCAGGGCAGATTGCCGAGCACGAGATCCGCGTTCGGATTGCTCACTCCCGAGGCGAGAGCCTCGGGGTGCCCGTTCAAGAGGACCACCACATTGGCGGCCGCGTGAATGGCCGGCATGTGTTCTGGCCGGAAGGCTGCACCGTAAACCTGATTGTTGCCGGTCGTGGCGTTGATCCAGGCATCGCCCGTGTTGAAGAAGGGCGCGAGTGATCCGAAAGTCCCACCCTCGTTTGTCACCTCGTAGGTCATGTTGACCACGAAATTCGGCATGGCGAGCAGCGCCACCGGCGCCAACTGGTTCACAACCTCGGTGGTCATGTTGGACGCATTGGAGCCCGTGCCAATGGTCACGGCGATGCCAAGGCGATGCGCGAGGAAAGCGCGCACCCATGCGCGGCGCAACTGACCTCCAGTTGAATTCATGTAAGGCCCGGAGAGAAGAAACACACCGCCGTGCAACTGCAGGAAGGCCTGCATGGTGTCCTTCTCCGATTCAGGAGGCACCGTCGTGAAGCGACAATCCAGGATGCAATCGAACGCGGCCAGGCCTGTGGTCGGGAGAAAATCGTCCGCGACCACCACGCTGTGACCCTGCAGGGTCAGGCGCTGGGAAAAGAGATCAGCTTGCAACTGGGACCACGGAGCCTCGGCGTTCGCGAGGGTCTGGCGCAGCAGCAAGACGTTGCGTCCGCTCTGCGGCGGCGTCGTGATGCGCTGCAAGACGGGGTTCGTCCACGCGAACTCGACCGTCGTCGGGTCGTAGATGAGCGTCTGCATCACGAACTCGAGATTGTGCAGCGACGGGAGCGGCGGAACAGGCACCGGGACATCCAGCTTTCCGAAGCTGTCCGTGCTGTGTCCCGCGAGGAGCAGGTTCCAGTCCGATGAGAGGGCCACGGCCCAGGGGCCGATCATGCAGGGCCCGCTGTTCGTGGACACAGCCGTCCACACGCCCACCTGCGGGCGACTGCGGATGTTCAGATTCATCACCTCGCCCACATGCGCGTTGCCCGTGAGCTGAGTCGACAGGTTGAGCGGCAGAAGCGCTGGCGCCGGCAATGGCGGTGCGACACCCCATGGTGGGGTCTGAGGATTGGGCGGATTCCCGCCGGGAACTCCCGACAGGAAAAAGACGATCGCGGCCACGAGCAACATGAGTGTGCTCGCAACCAGCGCTCCCGCACTCCCACCCTTTTGCTGGACCTTCATGACAAAGCTCGCTCCGGGCAGGCCTTCAGGGTGAAGGCGCGCCCTCGACACCGGTTCATTATCGTCCGGAGGACCGGCCGACCTTCCCCGAAGTCACGGATGCGTACTGAGCGTCATCATATCTGCGGCATGACCCTGAACTTGCATGCGCAGAGGAAACGCGCCAAGCGTGCCTTCAGGTCCCGGGGCAGTTGCGCTCCTCTCCTGAGCGCTTCCAGGGACGCGGGTCTTCGCGCACGGCCCGCTCTCCCGCGAGATAGAGCTCCGTGCCACATCGCCACGTCGGCCCGTGGTCACACTGCCCGAAGCAAAGCAGGCGAAGCCCGGAGCATTCTGCGCCAGATTCCTGCAGCAATCCGCGCACTTCCCGCGCGAGGGATTCCGCTCCGCGCAGCGTGCAACTCGTGCCGTGACATGAGGCGAAGGCGTCACCCTGCCCTGCCTCCAAGGCCAACGCTTCCGCCCATACCTTGATGCGGTCCAGATGACTTCGCTCGAGCCCCAGTTGCCCGGCCAACTCGGCAAGCACGGCTTCGCTGAGGGTGGACCCGCGCGAGCGCAAGGCGAGCAGGGCGAGAAGCTCGAGACCTGTGGAACTCGCGCGCCGCGCGCGAATATCCGCCAAAACGAGTGCGACGTCGGCAGCAGGATTCATCGCGGACTCCCGCCTGGTGGAGGCAGATCGAGCTTCTTGCCGAGCATGTCGCGCATGCGCACAACAGCGAGAGAGCCGGCACTGATGGACTCGGCGCGCAGCAGCAGGCGCTCAGCCTCCGCACGGCCTCCGGAGCGCAGCCGCAGCACGCACTCCTGCGCGAGCCATTCGAGCACGATGGGATCGGCTGGGTTGGAACTCTCCCGCCGCTCACGCGCGCGCCGGACAAGCTCCGCGTAGGGCGGGAGACTCTTCAGTTCACCCGCTTGGTCGTTCCATTCAACGTGATGTGCATGCACGAGAGATGCAGCCCTCACCCAGAGTGCCTGCTCGCCATGCGTCTCGGGATCCTGCGCGGCCAGCAAGATCGCCCACGCTCCCGCCATGTCGTGATCCTCGGCCAGCAACTGGGCCAGATGCCCACGGCACTCGAAATCCAGCGGGTCACGTGCGACATAGGCGCGCGCGAGTTCGCGATGGCGTGCCTTGCCGCGGGCGAGCCCCTCGAAATCGCCCTGCTGTCCGAGCAGCCAAGCCTCGATCCCGAGCGCCACAAGCAGCGCTCCGCGCATGGACTTGGCGACGGTCTCTGGCTCCCTCACGGCTGCCAAGACAGCACGCGCCGCGGCAAGCCGCTGCTCCGGAAGCGCATCGGACTTGGCCACCTCGATTTCACGCAGAATCAGAGCCTCATCCGTCCCACGAGAGCAGGCTCCGAGCAGGATGAGACCGAGAATCAAGGTTGGGGCGCCGCGCACGGCCCTATTCTTGCAGTTTTCCCCAGCTTTCAATGGCACCGGCGCAAGGCGGCGCGGAACAGGCTTTCGTTCGCCATGCCTGCCCTTGCTCTGGTATGCTCCGACCAGCCGCAAAGGGGTACAGCCCCTTCCGGCGGGGACTTCTGCCCGTTCGGCCGTACAACGATCCGGCGCGAACGCCAAGACAACGAACAAAGCGTGCCCGCAGGGGCACGTGAACGCAAACGGAAAGCGGTCGAGGTTGTGTGTATCAACACGTAAAACTCCCTCCTTCCTCTCTACGCCTGAAATCTGTTCCTCGACTGCTTTCCACACTTTTCTGCGCGCCGCCCCTGCCTGTCGAGGGCAGGGGCCGTGGCGATGCGCGCTGCGCCCGGCAACAAACCCTGCGGGTGCCGGTTGCTTGACCCACTCGCCCTCGGCAGTAGATTTCCCCACTTCAGAATCGCACGCCGCACGCGGCGTGAATGCCTGACGGAGTCACAGATGAGTCTGCACACCACACGCCGCATTCTCGGGTTCCTCGTCCTCGCGCTGACGCTGCCACTGGCCGCTCAGAACGAGAGCGACTCGGCCCAGCCTCCAACCCAGCCCGCGACGCTCGCCCCGCAGGTCCCGAGCAACGGGTTGAAGCCCATTCAGGCACCCGCGACACCAGAGCGGGTCAAGGCCACCTTCAACATGGGTGGCAAAGACATCCAGGTGACGGAGAAGCAGTTCTACGACACCTATCTGCTCCTGAAGCCGCATGAAGAACGCAAGGATCAGTCCATCCAGCCGCAGCGCATCATCGAACAGATTCTCATGTTCGCGGAGGCGGATGCTCTCGGGCTCACGCCGACAGCTGAGGAACTCGCCGAGATCTCGCCGCTCCGGCCGGGCGCCTTGTTCGCGGACAGCATGCGCGAGCGCTTCAAGTCCATGGGCATCACCGAGACGGACTACCACGAGTACCTGCGTCAATCGCGCGCCATCGAGCGCTTGAAAGCGGTCACCACCAACGACATCCGCGTGCGCTCGCCGCAGGCCTACGAATTGTGGAAAGGAGAGAACCACCTCTTCCGCATCAGTTGCGTCGAGTTTCCGGCCAGCGCCATCGAGAAGGAGCTGCTCGCCAAAGGCGCCAGCGAAGAAGAATTGCGGAAGTTCTGGGCCGAGAACGGCAATACCCAGAACAAGTACCGCCGGCCTACAACGGTGACGGCGGACCTCCTTCTGTTCGACCCGGCCCAGTTGAACCCCGAGCAAGTGGCGGCTCTCGCTTCTGGTCGCAAGGTCACGCGCGAAGAGTCACTCGCGCACTTCAAGAAGCACAAGGATCGGCTCATGCAGCAGATCCCCTCGGAAGAACGCCCCAAGCTCTATCCCGCACCCGGGCAGTTGCCGACGCTCGAGAAAATCGTCACGCCCTTCGAGCTGCTCGTGCCGGTCATCGAACGCGAACTCATCCTCGGAGATCCGCTCGGCGCGGCCTTCGAAGAAGCGAAGAGCGCCGGAGCTGCGGCAGACATGAAGACGCTTGCCGCGAAAAACGGCCTCAAGCACGCCCGCATCGAGAAGGCGGACAACGCGGCGCTCGCGCTGCAGTTCCCCGCGGGAGGTCATCAACTCTTTGCGGATCTGTTCAATGCACCGCCCGGCCAGTTGGCGGCGAGCATCGCCTGGCAGGAAGGCAAGCAGTACTTCTGGCGCTCGGTGGACCGCGCCGTCTCCTCGCTCCCCTCCTTCGAAGAGGTGCGCACCGAATTGGTGAAGGACTGGGCCCACGAAACTGCGGTTGTCGATGCCCAGAAGCGCTGCACTGCGTTCGAAGAAGCGCTGCGCCAATCGGTGGCGGCAGAACTTGCTCCCGAGGAGGCGCGCCTCGACCTCGATGCCGTTGAGGCGGCAACGCGCGAGGTGGCAGCACTGCCACCTGAACAGAAGCAGCAAGCGGACATGGTGCGCCAGAAGCACACCATCTTCTCCGAGAACAAGAAGCGCAGCCTTCGGGCGGGGCTGATGGCCCGGAACTTTGAAAGCGCGGCTGGCAAGGCTGGCCTCAAGGTCAGCGAGATCCAGCCCTTCGCCTTCGAGATGATTCACATCGACCGCAGCTCACTCACAGATCCCGAGGAACTGCGCCAGACGTTCCTCAAGAGCTCGTTCCAGATCCGCGGCATGGAGGCCGGCCAAATCAGCCCCATTCTGTCGGACGTGGTTCTGGGCAGCCATTTCCTCGTGAAGCTCATCGCGCGCGAGGAGCCGTCCTTCGAGAGCATGCCTGCCACCGAGTTTGGCCAGCGCATGAGCGGACTCGAACGCCAGGAGGTCTACAGCGCGCTCTACCGCTGGAGCGCACAACAACTCATGCAGCGTCACGGCTGGACGGAGAACTGAACATGCAACGCTTCATCCTTGCTCTCGTCATCGCCTCCGCCGTCATGCCTGCGCAGGATCCGGCCGCGAAACTGATGATCGAACTCGAGACCGCCTTGCCGCGCCAGCAGAACACACAAGGCGCCGGTCAGGGCATGCCGAACTTCAACGTGGACTGGGACAAGGCCATCGCGAAACTCGGCGACCTCGCCACGCGCGCGGCTGGAACGCGTGCGGAACCGTGGGCGTTGTTCCACCTCGGCAACGCTCTCTACGCGGGCGGCCATATCGAGGAGGCCGCCGGCACGTTCCGGGATCTTTCGGAACGCTACGCCGCGCATCCCATCAACACCGTCGCTCTGGAAAAAGGCGGCAAGTCGCGCCTCGCGCGTGCCCTCGACGATTGCGTGCAGGAGCTCTCCTTCCGCGCGCAGCACAAGGTGACCGACCTTGCAAAGGCTGATGTCGACGCTGTCACAACCGCCACGCTGCATTTCAGTGCCGGCGATGTGACCTTCGGCTTCTACAAGAACGCAGCGCCGGAGCATGTGAAGAACTTCCTGGAACTCGCGAAGTCGAGCTTCTACGACCGCACCCGCGTGCACCACGTCGCACCCGGGCAGTGGATCAAGCTCGGCGACCCCAACAGCCGCGACAAGTACATGGATGAATGGGGCAAGGGCGGTCCGGCCCACTCCCTCGACAATGAGTTCTCGCGCGCCACGCACAAGCGCGGCACCGTGAGCATGTGGCGCGGGTCTGGCCGACCGAAGAGCCACGGCTCGCAGTTCATGGTGTTGCTGGCTGATCAGCCCCACCTCGATTTCGTGCAGACACCTTTCGCCGAGGTGATTGTCGGCCTCGACATTCTCGAACAGGTCTCGCGGAAAACGCGCAATCAGTACGAGTGCCCGGCCGATGATGTGTGGCTGAACGGCATCACCATCAACGTCACCAAGTAGCGCGCCAGACTCCCGCACCGCGGCGCGCGCCGAAGATCGGCGTCCGCGCTGCGCCGCATAGGCGCGTAGCGCATGGGGTCCCGCTGAGCAGAGCCAACGAGCGCATCCGAGCGGCTCTGTGCAGCGGGATCACCCCCTGCGCGAAGCCCGCTGAAGGTCGGCGTCACGCACCTTCGGCGCGCGCAACGTCCACGATGGCCTGCAGCCAGGCTGTCACCGCGGAAGCGAGTTCTGCGGGCAGGGCGCGCGCGAAAGGAATCGCATCCCCTGGCGCCGTCACTCTGAGCGCAGCGGGAACAGGCGGAAGCACAGGTTGCAACAGGGCTGACTGCAAACGAGGCCAATCTGCGGCAAGGCGCGCGCCCTCGCCCGACGAGTTCAGTCCTGCCACCCACCGCCCGACTTGCTTCAGCCTCTCCAGAACGGAGGCGTCGAGGAGTTTCATGGCCGCGTCGAGCACCGCTTCGCGATCCAGATCCCCGCGCGCAAGCGGGACACGCACCGCGCTGTAGTACGCCTTCAACGCATGCAGGTTGCCGATGTAGATGAGATTGGCAAGAAGCTTCTCGCCCACCCGGCCCTGTCGTTCAGGCGCAAAACCGAGGTCACGCTCCGGGAGCCGTTCTGCCAGCGCGAGGATGCCGTCCCCACGACCGCGACGCCATACGGAACCAGCCGCGAGTACCGTGCCGAATCCGACGCTCAGCGGCCCCACCACACCGCCCGCTCCGCCGAGAAAGATGCGCGGCGAGCGCATGAGCACGCCGCGCGGCACATCACCGAACAGCGACGGTGTCGCCTTGTCACCGGTCAGGCCGAAGGGCGTGAAATTGAAGTGGATGAATCCGCTGCCGATTTCGCTGTGATCGCCGAGCCCGCTTCCGCCCGCGAGCAGGGCATCACAACAGTTGATGTTGCTGCCGAGTGTTGCGTAGGCGAGAAGGATGGTCTGTTTCGTGCCCACCGCATGGGCTGTGCTCGCTCCTTCTTCGAGCAGAGTTCCTGCGCGGCCGTGTCCGGACGGGCCAAGGCTTGCACCCTCCAGCAGCACACAATCCTCGAAGCTGCCGCTTGCAAGCTTCGCACCTTTCCCGAGCACGCAATTCCGCGCCAGCACGGAACCTTCCGTGCCCACAGCAGCGCCGGCAGAAATCCAGGTACCTGCGCCTTCGATGCGCGCTCCGGGATAGAGTGTTGAGCCGGGGCGTACCCGCTCAAGGCGTACATCCTCCCCGACAAAAACCTGTGCAGGCGCTGTCATGGAAACACCTTGCCTGAGGAGCATTTGCACGCGGCTGTCGAGGTGCATGGTGTGCATCATAGAATGCGACGGCGGCACAAATGGCGTTGACTGTCCGCCAGCACTGACGAGAATGTTCGCACACCTGTCATGACCTCACCTTCGACCATCACCGAAGCTGAAATCGATGAGATCATCGATCCCGAGATCCGGAAGGAGATCGGCGACCCGGTGCCCATCGCACTCACGGCCACCATTGTCTACATCCCGCTCATGCTGCTCGGCGGGGCCTTGGCGTGGTTCTGGCAGGAGTCGCTGCCGGGCAATCTGGACCCGACCGTGCTCGGGAAAGGCCTGCTGCACGGATTTGGCGCCGGCTGCATTCTGGTCGTGCTGACCTGGCTCACCGGCTCGCGCGTGCGCGCACTGCGGGTGCTCGAGGCCGAGTTCCGGGCCACTCTCGGAGACATCAGCAGCCTCCAGATTCTCGGTCTCGCACTGCTCTCAGGTGTCGCCGAGGAACTGCTCTTCCGGGGCACACTGCAGCCCTGGCTCGGGATCACGTGGGCCTCCATCATTTTCGGATTGCTGCACTTCGTTCCGAATCTCGTGTTCCTGCCGTGGACGATCTTCGCCCTCATCACGGGCTTCATCTTCGGCTGGCTCTACGAAGCTTGCGGCACATTGGTCGCGCCTGTCACGGCGCACATCACTGTGAACTGGCTGAATCTCTGGTTGATCGTGCGCGGGCGCCGGGCCTTCAATCGCGGGCCTTGATCCGCTTCAGCGCCGCTTCGAAATCCAGCCTCTGACGCGGGCTCTTCCTCGTGCCTCCGACTTGCAGGTGCGCCACGCGACCATCCTTGCCCACGATCACCGTGCACGGGATGCCGCGCACACCGTAGTTCTTCAGGTTCTCGAAGCCACGCGCAACGAGCACAGGGAATCTGACCCCGTGCTGTTTCAGAAACTCTCTGAGCCCTGAATCCTGTGCTGCGGCCGCCAATTTTTCGTAGGGCCGGTAGTGCTTGGTCAGCCCGATGAACGCGACGTCCGCTTCCTTGTCAGCAAGCGCCTGCAGAAACTCCAGTTCCTCCTGACACGCTTCGTAGCGGTCTGCAAAGAAGTTGAGCACCACCACGCGGCCTTTCAGCGCCGCCAGCGTTGTGGCTTCGCCTTGCAGAAAGGCGAGCACGTCGACGAATTCGGGAGCTGCGCGGCCGATCCAATCGAGTTGCTCCGCAACAGCGAGAACCCACGGTGCCTCCGGCTGCTTTGCCTTCAGCTCTGCCAGCAGTTCCTTCGCCTCTTCGATACGCCCGAGATCGCGGAGGATCTCGAGCCGCTTGATGCCGGCGTCCGCACGAATGGGTGATTCACCCGCCGTTTTCCAGGCGAGAACCAGCAATTCGAGAGCGCGCTCATGCTCGCCGTTCTGCCAATGCGCGACACCGAGGTAGTGGTTCGCCACTGGAAGCTGCGCGCTCGTCGTACGCCGCTTCACGAATTCGGCCAGCGTGTGAATCGCCGCGCTCACATCTCGCGCATCCAGCAGCGCTGTACCCAACGCAAGCTCCGCGTCCTCGGCTTCGGCACCTTCAGGGGCGCCCTTCAAAAAGGCCCGGAAGTGCGGCACTGCCTCCGCGGGACGCCCCGCAAAGGTAAGCGCGCGCGCCAGCGTGAACCGCCCGTGCTTGAGCTCACCGGCCCGCGCGGACCAGCGCTCGATGAACGCTGTGAGTTCGGTCTCGAGACCCTGCAGACGCTCCTTGCTCGCGGCTTCGCTCGGGAGCGTGCGTGAGCCCTCATCCAGACTCGCCTGCGACATGAGCTTGTGAAGATCATCGCGGATGGTGTCATCAAGGCTCTGCGCAGAAAGCGTGAGTGCGCAGAGGACGAGCGCGAGGGTGCAACGCATGGGAGATCCTTCCTGAGAGGATCATCCTACGGTTCGCCTCCCGTTTCGCTCATCCGTTGACCACAGTGCTCAGTGCCCGCCGCGTGGCCGGCTCGGTGGAGCCGGTGCGCGCCCCCCTCCGGGAGGTCTGGTCGGCGGAGGTCCGCCGGGCGGTCCTGCATTGGGAGCCGATGGCGCACCACCACGATGCGGGCGGCCGTCGGGTGGAGGACTTCCGGGCGGTGGCCCGCCCTGCTCGGGACCTCCTCCCGGTTGTTCCGTCGGAGGGGGTCTCAGCCTGTGATGCAACTCCTGGAGTGAGTGCAGCGCGACGCCTGAGGGCATTTCGAGAAAACGCTGCCGCTCCGGTTCCGGCATGCGCTCGAGGTGTTGCAGCAGGTGGCCGAGCGGCACCCAATCCGCCGCGCGCTCACTCGCGAGCAGGCGCCCGAGCCCCTCCACGAGACGCTCGCGCTCGGCGCGCGGCATGGCGCGGAATTCAGCCACGGCGCCCGCGCGCAGATCCTCCGTGCCGAGCGCATCCAATTGACCATCCACCATTGCAGCGAGCAGCCGATTGCGCGCCTCCGGAGCCGCGTCCTGCATGCGCTTGAGCGCTCCAGGACTCACAAAGTGACCGATGCGCAGATGGAACAATGCCGGATCGCGGAAGAAAGCCCGGGCCGGGAGCCGGGCGAGACGCTCGCGCTCATGTGCAGGAAGACGGGCCATCTCTGCGCCATGCACCGAGAGGACTGTTTCCTTCATGAGTTCAAACGTCGCTGCAGCCTTGCCTGCCACATCGAGCGCGGCCAGTTCTGCCTTCCGCGCCTCGCTCACGAGACCGCGTTCGGCGGCCGCTGCAAGAGCCTTGGAGAACTCCCGCTCCACACGCAACTCATGCACGCGAGACTTCCGCTGCTCCTCCGGAAGCGACTCGAACACGGCCCGCTCCTCCTCGCTCAGACTGTCGACCAGTTCCCGCGCGGCCTTGGATGCACGCGCATCAGCGCGTTCATGCAGGAAGCGTTCCTTCTCGGGCAGCGGCATGGCATGGAACCGTGCGCGCCCGGCGGGATCGAGGTCCTCGATGATGCGCGCGGAGAGAGCGCGCCGGGCATCGAGGTCGTCACGGCTGAGGCCTTGCTCGCGATGCTTCAGCGCTTCCCGTTCGCCTGGCTGCCAACGCTCCTGAGCTTGCCCATTGGCGCTGAGGATGACGAGTGCAAAGAGGATGGCTCGCATGCTCAGCCTCGGGGCAGCCATGATGCCTGCACCCATTCGATTTCGTCGATGGTGGCTTCCAGGGAAGTCGCCACTGCGGGCGGCACGAGAGCTGCGTAGTCCGCCGCCGCCGGAGCAATGGACGCCGGAACGGGCGCCGCTTCATGCACCCAGAAAAACAAACCAGCGCCCACCAGAATGGCCGCGGCGGCCGCGACCTTCCAGCGTGCACTCGCGTTGATGTGTGCGTGCACAGAAGCCGCGAGCCGCGTCTCCTTTTGCGGCGCGGCAACCTCTGCATCCGCATCGAGCGCCAGCAGGTCCGCAAGAGCACGCTGCCGCTTCCACTCGGCCCGCAACGCCGGATCGCGCTGCAGCGCCGCCTCGACCTCGCGGACGCGCTCGGGAGTCAGCGCGCCATCCAGCAACTGACCCAGTTCCTCCGGACCGACAGGTTCCGGGTTGAACGATTCGGGCTTCATGCACGCACCTCCTCAGGACCATCCCCGGACTCCATGAGCACGTGGATGTTGTCCATGTCGAATGAAAGAGCTTGCTTCAGGTTTTCACGCGCGCGGAACAGGACACTCTTCACGGCCTCCATGCTGATTCCCAGCACGTCGGCGATCTCGATGTAGGTGCGCTCTTCGTAGCAGCGCAAGGTCAGCGCGAGGCGCTGCTGCTCGGGCAATTCCTCGACCGCCTGCCGCACACGCGCACGCGCCTCGGCCCGCTCGATGCGCAACGACGGTTTCCCGCCACGCGCGGGCACCTCTTCGACAAGAGCTTCGGCAGGCCGCTCGCGTTGACGCGTGCGCATGCGCGAGAGCATCAGGTTCACTGCAATGCGGTAGAGCCAGGTGGAGAAGCGGGCCTCGGGACGCCAGCGGGCACGAGCACGCCATACGTTCGCGAAGGTCTCCTGCAGGATGTCCTCGGCGTCCTCGGGGGTCACGCGCTGCCGGGCGAGAAACCGGCGCAGACGCTCGGCATGACGTTCGATGACCTCGTCCAAAGACGCCGTGCGGCCGGCCTTGAGGGCCAGCATGCAGCGCATGTCAGGATCATCCGGGAACTCGGGCATCGCTGTTGTTCAACGCCAGATCTGGCCCCATGTTGCGGCGAAAGTCCATGCCGGAAACGCGGTCTGTCCCGGAAAAATCCGGGCCCGCTCCGTCAGGCGCGGAGCGAAGTGCGGTCGAGGGTGGCGAGAATCAAGGCCAGCCTGAACACGACATCGACGGATTTCTTGTGTTTCCCGCGCCATGACTCCTCCAGCGGGAAGAAGTGGTACTGGCTGCGGGAGACCCCACGTTCGACAGAGGTTTCCACGTCAAAGTAGCCATCGTCCGCCGAGCGGACCCTGCCCAGCATCCACTCAAGGCACTCCATGGCCGGGGGGCAGCGCGTGAGGATTCCGCAGCGCGCGAGCAGCTCGAGATCGTGCAGCATGTACCCGATGCGGCCAGCCCGGAATTCGTCGAGCGACCAGGCCGTGAGGTGCAGATCTGTGAGCTTCAGGAACTTCTTGCCGTTCACCTCGCGCACGCGCCGGGGCACAGGATCGCGGCGGGAAAGCTGTGAGCACACCCAGTCGAGGCCACCGTTGGCTGCGGCAATGCGACGCGCGCCTTCGTGAAACGCCAGCAAATAGAGCAGGAACATGTCCGGCGTGATCCGCTCCGGTTTCAGGCGCCTGTATGAGCCGTCGTCCTCGATTTCGAGGACGCCATCGAAGCGCTCCTCGCGGGAGGTTGCTTCGCCAGCGAGCTTCTCGGCGACCGCCTTGGCTACCGCTGCAACAGCGGGATGCTCGCCAAAACCAGCTCGAGAAAGCACCGCCGCCGCGATCTCGCTCATGCAACGCCGCACGTATTTCTGCGCTGAGCGATCGCTGCCTGTGTAGCCCTTCAGTTCGCAGAGGTCGGACGCACCTTCTTCACGGACGAGTTCAAGCAGCCGCTCACCGGCGAGATGAATGACCGGGTGCGAATCCCCCCAACCGCGCTCCACGAGAAAAAGAAACTGGTTCACCAACCCGGGGCCACGGTGCCGACTCTTGTTCGGGGGCTCGTACTCGAGCAGCTTGTCGAGCCAGAGTCCATTCGGCTGTTGCAACAGGAGGACCTGCTGGCTGGCGGGATAGCGATCACATTCCTCGCGCACGAGCCGGACGTCCGCAACGTCCGCGGGACGCCCCATGATCTCGGTGAGGGTCCTGAGGCGGATGGGTGCGCAGCCGTACTTGAGCAGCCACGGCACGGGGTCCCCGGAGAAGCGTTCCAGCCAGGTGGTGCCCACCTAGTCGAGCCTACCCGCGCGAAGGCGCGGCCAGAGGATGCGCGTGACGCACCCTCGCAAACGGTCCAAGGCCACCGGCCCGTTGGTCCTGCTGTCAACACTCACGCTTTGATTGTCTCCCGCCAGAAAGCAGGCGTTGGCCCCGACCTGGTAGCCCGCGATGGCACCCATCGCGCCGTCGAAAAAATAATGGACATCGCGCCGGAGGTCAACCGGCCGCATGTGCGCGCGTCCGGAGCCGCGCACGCGCCAGCGCGACAACCCGCGTCCGGCAAGAGTGTCGCGTGGAGTGCGCAACACATCCTCTGCGCCGCCAGGCCCGCACTCCGCGATGCTGAAAGCACCATCCAGGGTCGCCAGACGCACCTCCCGCCCCGCCGTCGCAACGGTCCCGAGCGGCGCGCCGTCGAGACTCCGCAGCGAATCTCCTTCCAGAACAATGCCGCGCACATCGCCGTGGATCTCGTGCAGCAACTCGAGGCGGCCCTCCACCGGAAAGAGCACGACCTGCAGGCTCGTATCCGTCACCACATGCTTGCCGGGATGCGCGAGGCCTTCGTTGCCCGTGAAATCATCCAGCACGGATTCCGCGCCGGGTTCGACGCTCCCGCGAAGGACGCCCTCGAATCCGTCCCCACCCTGCCACTCCAAGCCGCCTTGCCGAGAGGCCTGAACCGAACCGCGAAGGACTGTCCAGCGCGCCGTGTCCGCTGCGGACGGTCCGGGCTGACGAACACTCATGAGTTCCGCGAGACGCGGCGCACGGAGAGCTCGCACTTCCGCCCCGCTCGCATCGCGCAGCCAGAGATCGCCGGCCCGCAACGCAAAGGCCTCTCCCGCGAGAGCCAGCACCCGCTTCACGAACAGCGCGCCCCCGGGCCCCTCGAAGGCCCAGATCTCGAAGCGTTCCGGCTCGCGACGCCAGCGCTCCACCAGCACGCGATCGCCGCCACCCGCAAGGGCGGGCCACATGCTCTGTTCCACCACACGCAGCACATCCACAACGAACAAGCGTGCAAGAAAGAGCAGCAGGGCTCCTGCGCAGAGGATGCCGAGCAACCTGCGCAATCCGCGGCCCTGCAGGATCACAAACTGCACTCGCCGAGGAGATCGCGGCCCGCGACAAAGGTGTGGCTGACGAGTTCCCGAGAACCCTCCCAGACCACGCGCGCGAGCACATCGCGACGGCCGCGCCCGGTTGCTGACATGTCGAGCCGCACGCAATCGGCGCTGAGTCCCGGCGCCAGACGGCCCGTCACGGTTTCGAGTCCCATGGCCCGCGCCCCTCCGAGCGTGGCGATGTGAAACGCGTCCACGGCCGCGAGCCCGCGCGTGGAGCGGGTGCGGCCGCGCTGGCTGAGCAAGAGCGCGCGCATCTCCGCGAACATGTCGAGGTCCGGTGTGCTCGCGAGCGAATCCGTGCCGAGCGCGACGGTGACGCCCGCCGCGATGAGTTCCGCCACGGGTGCGATGCCGGTGGCGAGCATCATGTTCGAGCGTGGACAGGTGACGACCGGGGTGCGCGTCGCCGCCAGCGTCGCGATGTCTTCGGCCGTGATCTGCACGGCATGCACTGCCAACAGATCCGGGCCCAGTACACCCAAGTCCAGAAGCTGTCTCACGGGGGTGGCCCCGTGACGGAAGCGTGCAGACGCACCAAAGCGCTCTGCGATCTCGACGATGGGGCCGCGTCCCTCCACGAAGAACTCGTGCTCCTCGGGGCTCTCATCCACATGCATGGTGAGTCGGCGCCCTTCACGTCGCGCGCGTTGCACCACCGCCTGGAGGATGCGCGGCGGGCAGGTGAACAATGTGTGCGGAGCCCAACCGGTGGCAATCAGTCCGCTGCGAGCGAGCGGCAGTTCGAGGTCTGCCACTTGTGCGAGCTGCGCCTCTTCGTCCGGATTCCGCAGTCCGAAGACCTCCGCTCCGAAGAACCCGCGGATACCGCATTCGGCGAGCATCGGCACGCTGGTGGCATCCAGAAAACTGTCCGCCACCGTGGCAACGCCGCCGGCAATGAGCTCGGCCAGGCTCTCTGCCGCACCATTGGCGTAGAGCTGGCGATCTTCCTCCGCGCGGGCGATGGCCGGCAGCATCGCGTGGTGGAGCCAATCCATGAACGAGAGATCGTCACCGATGCCGGGGCAAAAGCCGAGAGCGAGATGCGTGTGCGCATTCACGAATGCGGGCAGCACCACGCCGCCTGCTTCCGCAAGCAGCGGCGCGTCATCCGGCGGCAGTCCCTGTTGCACACGGCTGATCAGGCCGTCACGGACCTCCATCCAACCCGGCGAGAGCAACCCGCCCGCGTCGGTGATGAGGTGATCGGCTGCAATGACGCCGTGGTTCATTCGGGAGGCCGGCGGCGCCCGGACCACTCCAGCATCTGCTGCTCGATGGAGCAGGGGTAGCTGATGCGTACATCCACGGCTTCGCCTGCACCATTCTGCACCAGCGTCAGGCGCGGCATCACGAATCCGGTGAGTGCCGGGACGTTCAAGGCGCCGTAGCGACGCAGGACTTCGTCGCGCAGCATCGTGTCGATCTTGATGCCATGCCCCTCGAAGAGCGCCTTCGTGCCTTCGTAATCGCCGCGGCTCTTGAGGTCCTGCACCAGGGCGAGCAGGCGCCCGATGGCCGCGCGGAACTCCGCCGCACTCTTCACACGGAAGAAGGTCTTCCCGTCACGCACTTCGCGGAGGATGGCGCCACTTTCGGAGAGAATCCAGTGCGCGATCATCTGCCGGTTGCGCATGTGGTCTTCTTCGAGGCTGTCTCCCGCACTGACGCGCCGGAGCTGCATCAGCAATCCGTTGCGCGTGAAGGCTTCGTAACTGGTGAGCGCCGCCTCCTCCGCGTTGCTCACGAGCCCGAGCTCTTCGAGCTTCTTGTCCATGATGAACCAGAGCGCGATGAGGTCCGCGCGTGCTTCCTCCAGAGCTGAATAATGCTCACGGATCATGCTCGCCGGATCCTTGCCGCGCAGTGCTTCCGCCAGACGCCCGGAGGCGTGCCCGATGACCTCGTGCATGTTGGTGTGCAGATCTGCAACCAGTGGGCCGAGGCGCTCGGCGCGCTCGAGTTCCGCCGCGTCGACACAAAACTCGGCGCGGGCTCCCGGCACCGCTGAACGCGCGTAGGCCTCCACGATGTTCGCGATGGAGACGCTCTTCGATCCGAACTGTTCGCGCACTTCCTGGTCGTTCGGGAGGTTGATGCCGATGGGCGTCACAGGCCCGCTGTCCCCGGTCTCGACCAGCACGTCGATGCTGCG
Organism: Planctomycetia bacterium; assembly: GCA_005790545.1. Taxonomy (GTDB): domain Bacteria; phylum Planctomycetota; genus SXUL01. Next base: position 37,958 of record SXUL01000029.1, read on the forward strand.
CGCAAGAATGCCCTTCACTTCCGGCTTCCTGTACTCCGGCGCGAACGGCATGTGCGCCTCGAACCACTGGGCCTCCGCGGCAATCGCGCGGATGAGGCGTGCCTTGCGCGGGTCCTCGTAACTCACGATGCCCTCCCACGCGCCCTTCCGTCCGCGCGGATCCATGTACACCTCGACGAAACCGTTCACGGTGTCCACAGCACCCGCTCCGTCGGCAACCCAGGCGATGTCATAGGCACGCCAGTCCTCGCGAAGTCCCGAGCGATAGGCGCGGATGAGGGCCTGCAGCGCACGAGCGGTTGGCTCTGGCGCGTACGGCAAGGCGGCCTTCAGATGGACGATAATGCGCTCGATCTCGCGGGCGAAGAGCCCGGGAGCGATGCCGCGCGCAGGATCACCGGCACGCCACACGCGTTCCTCGATCCGTCCGTCAGGCCGGCGCACAAGATTGGAATTCAGGGGGTGCGTTTCCTCGAGGCCCTCGAGATCCTTGAGCGAGATTCCGGCGCCGTAGAAGTTCACGGCCGACTCCGTGACGATGTCGCCTCCGCGCTCGGGGTTCTTCACCGTCACCATCGGCCGGTGCTCTGCGTTGAAAAGCATGGGGCCGAGACGCGCGAGGAACTGGTCCACACCTTCACCACCGCGCAACGGGAAACGCGCACCGTGCGCCATGGCCGCACTCGCAGCCGCCGCAAGGTCCTCCGCGTTGCCTTCGAGCACGAACTTCCGCGCGCTCAGGTTGTCGTAGGGCGAGTTGTTCACCCAGAAACGCACGAGGTAGCGCCGGATGCGCAGCAACTCCTCCGCCTCGATGGTCTGCGCATGCGTGAGGAGTTCCTCCATGAGTTCGCGGATCTCGAGGCCTTCGGCGCAGCGCTGACGCACGTAGATGTCCCTGCCCGCGATGGCGGCTTCGGCAAGGTGAAAGGCGAGCAGCTTGTCCTTGAGTTCCAGTTCCCCGAAGCCGTCCGCATAGACCTGCACGACCGCTGTATCGCCCACACGTTCAAGCAACCACGCCCGCTCTGTCGGACCTTCACCTCCACCGCCCTGGCAGGCAGCGAGCAGTACGGCCGCGGCAAACATCGACATCCACTTCATGTCAGGATCCTCCGAGCACCGGGCGCACACTGACGCCCTCGGCCTTGTTGGTTGCGAAGATGTTGCCCTGCATTTCGATGCCAAGCCGGAGCTTCGAGAGAATCCCGCTGGCTCCGAGCAACGCACCGAGCACACCACCCGTGGGTTGCGCGCGCTGCGCCAACCGCTCCATGATGTCGGTATCGAAGCGGCAAGCCATGCTGCCGTCGAGACCGGTCGTTCCATTGAGCGTCAGTTGCATGCCGAGCATGGGCATGGCGAGATTGCGGTCGAGAGCGAGGCGCCCCTTGCGAACCGTGAGGCCCGTTGAGAACTGATCCATGTTGATGCCCTGCCGGAGCGCGGCCTGCACGCTCTGCAACGCGCCCTGCACGTCCAGTCCACCGATCGGTGGCAGGCGGGCCCCGAACAACGCGGGCAACTGTGTGATCACTTCGAGGAACATGGACGTACTCACGAGCTGGAGCCCGCGCACCTCCAGACGGCCATCTGCATGGGCCGTCTTGCGCCAACTCTCGCGCCCCTCACTGAAGCGGGCTTTCAGGTTCATGTCGAGCTTGCCGGCCACCTTGGCATCACCTGCGGGTTTGTCGCCGAGAAAGAACAGTGGCGAGAGGATGGCAAGTTCGCGGTTCGGAAGCCGCGCGAGATCAACACCCTTCACCACGGCCGCGAACTCAGCGCTGACACCCTCCGAGGTCAGGCGGATTTCGGCACCCGGGGCGAGCGCGACCTCGCCCTCAGCGAGCGCGGCGGAGACTTCCTGCAAGATGATCTTGCCGCTCTCCGCCTGCCCCTTCACCTTCACGCGCGTGAACACGATGGCTCCGGCAGCGAGAGACTCCAACTCGCCGGAGACCTTGCCCTCCAGCGAATCCAGACGCGGCATCCAGTCCTCGGACTGCAACGTGACGGCCCCTGCAAGTTGGAGCGCACCACGCTGTGTGACCGGCGCACCACTCCTCTTGAGCAGCAGGGCAGCGAGCAACGCAGGAGAAGTACGTGCTTCCAGGCGCGCACAACGGAGCGCCGTGGCGCTCACATCGAGACCGTCGGCCTGAAGTTGCAGATCTTCGCCACGCACTGCGAGGTGCAGACCGCGCAGGCCCGCCTCGGACAACTGGCCGCCACCGTCCACATGGATGGGCTGCAACGGAGCCGTGAGCAACACGCGACGCGCGTCACGAATGGCGCGGCCGCATGCGTTCAGGTCAAGCTGGAGCTGCACCTCGGTCGCAGCTTTCGCGCCACGCCGTCCCGTCACCTTGCCGCTCACGCGCGCGGTCGTGACGAGTTCGCCGCGGAAGCCTTCTTCCTCGTGGAGGGCGATGTGCTCCAACGGAAAGTCGAGCAACTCGAGTTCGAGCATGTCGCTCGCGCTGCGCGCCGCGGGATCCAGTCCGAAACTGCCGCCGAGACGCAGGGTGCCGCCGTGATGCCCGCAGCGCACGTCCTTCAACGTGACGCGCCTTTTCTCCACCACCACGTTGGCCGCGAGCGCAAGGAACTCGCGCCCGAATGCGGAGAGACGCGGCAGTTGGAAACTCGCCTCGCCCTCCCATGTCTCGAGATCCGGGCAACGCGGACTGCGGGCTCGGATGCGGCCTGCGCTGCGGCCGCCGAGTTCGATGCCGCCCACGCCGGCGCTGGAGGCGATCGCTCCAAGCCAGGCGCCCTCGATGTCCCACTCGGCATCGACAGCAGCAACGCCGAGATCCTGATGCATGGTTGCTTCCGCGATGCGCAGCGCTCCTTGCCGCGACTCGAGCTTCGTGCGCTCGACAAACAAGCGGTTCCCGCTCCGGCCTGCGTGCACCTCGCAGGCGAGATCCGCGAGCGCGAGGTCTGCGCTCGCCGGGCGCTGCAACAACAAGGCGGCAGATTCGAGACGCCCGTTGATGCGGAAGTCCGCTTGGGGGTCGCCTTCGATGCGCACGGAACCGCTGACCACGCCGCGGATATCCGCATCACCCAGTCGTTCACTCACCAGCACCTTCTCGAGCCCCACATCGAGCGCCAGTTCCCGCGCGCCATCAAGCGCGAACCAGCCGCTGGTCGTGAGCGTCCCACCGCCATGGCTCGCACGCAGCGTGTTCACTTGCACGCGTCCGCCCGCGATGCGCGACGCGATGGCAAGGTCCGTGAAGGTCCGTTCCCGGATGGCCAGTTCATCCAGACCGAGCTTCATCTCTCCGCTGATCCCCGCCAGCGAGGCTCCCTCAGCAGCGAGCATGGTCTCGATTTTCAGTCGGCCGCGCGGCTGAATGAGGCCCCCGAACCACGGCGCAGCACGCGCGGCATCCCAGTCCAGGCGCCCGCTGACGCGGTGATGTCCGCCCGGGAAATCAAGGCTGGCCTCCGCGATGCGCGCTTCGCCTTCACCGGAGGCGAGGACGAAATCCGTCACGTGCAGGCGGGAGAATCCGGCGTCGAGTGCGAGGGCGCCTGTGATGCGTGCCTTCTCGAGTACGACCGGGTCGCGGAGTCCTTCGAGAACCAGCCGCTCGGCAGCCAGAGCGAGTGTCGCCGACGCCGTGTTGACATCACCGCGACAGCCGAGACGGCCGGACAACCCCGCGCTGCAACGGAGCCCCGCGACGTTCACGGCAACGGGCAACTCACCCTCGATGGTGAGATGGCCGTCGAGCGGAGTGCCATCGAAGGGGAGCGTGAGGCCACCCTGGATGCGTGCGCCATCTGCCACTGCGGAGAGCTTCCCCACCTCGAGACGCTTGCCATCGCAATTCAAGGCGAACTCCAACTGCCGCAGTGCGCACCAGGCCGTGAGCACACCATCACAACGCAAGCCGACCGTGCCTGTGAGCCCCTTCAAGCTCTGCACGAAATGAGAGGAGGTCAGCGGCCATGCTCCGCGCAGACTTCCTTCCGCGTTCAATGCGCCCACGAACGCGACAGAAGCGGGCATGACTCCGGCGAAAGCCGTGGAGAGCAGGCTCGCCTCCGGCAGGCGTGCAGAGAACTCGAGACTTCCAGCCACGTGGTCCTGGTCGTACTGGAGCGGAGCCTTGGTCGCCACATCCACACTGCCGGCACTGGTTTCCACGTGGGCCGATCCGGCCACGGGCAGCCCATCGCGAAACTGCACTTCGCCACGCAAACGGAGCTCGGGAACGGGACGCGCGGAACTCAGCGCGCCGATGGCGCAGTTTTCGAGTTCGGCCTCCACACTGGCCTGCAACGGTGTCGCGCCTTCGAGCCGTGCCTGCACGACCAACTGTCGCGCCAGCCCCGAGACTGGCATCTCCGTCCAAAGGCCGATCAGCGGCGCGAGGCGCTCACTGGCGAGGCCCTCTCCGCGCAGCTCCACGGAAATGCCCGGGCTCGGGGCCGTGGCCTCAGCCATCAGGAGTCCGAGTGTGAGCTTGCCGCCATCCGTCGTGTGAGCGTCCAGGCGCGCGCGCCCGCGCGGCCCCTCACCCTCGGCGCTTCCGACGAGGGTGAAGGAGAACACATGCTGGTCGCCCACAACGAGCGTGCCCTCCTCGATGTTGACCTCGACCCGCCTGAAGGCCCCGGCAGTGTTGCCGCTCGCGCCGGTTGCGCCGATCCGCTGCACCGCGGCTTCGAGGTTGGTTCCGCCTTCCGGCGCCTTGGCGAGACGCAGGCCCAGCCGCGCGATGGTGGCGTGCACCGCATCCGAGGAGAACGCGAGGCGCGCGAGGCCTCCGCCAACACTGACACCGCTCGCCTCCACCATCGGGCGTCCGTCTGGCCCGATCACGACAAGATTCTGAAGCGTGATCGGGTCCGACCACGCAAGGGAAAGCCCGCGGACTTCGACAGGGCAGCCGATGGCCTCGCTGAGTGCGCTGCGGAGCAACGCTTCGGTGGAGAAAGCACCCACCACGCCGACAGCCAAGACAAGGCCGAGCAGAAGACCGGCGATCAAGAGCAACCGGCGCCGCCGGGATGGTTTTTTCTGGATTTCCACGCGTGGTTTCCCGAGGCTCCGAGGATAGCGGAAGGCTCGCCTTGGAAAGCGGCAACTCGTTTCCACCTGTCACGGCCGAAACCCGCGCCCCACGCCAGTTTGTGGCTCCCGGGAGCGTGATTCCTCCCGCCATCAAGCCGCCGGACGTCCGAGCCGTATGAGAAGACAGCGTCCCTCTGCGGCAAGTGCTCTGGAGACCCCCATGCTCACCGACAACTCGTGGAACTCGCTCCGGAAGCTCCTCGACCTCGTCGAGGAGCTGGTCGGACTCTCCGACCAGGAAGGCCCACCACGCCGCAGTCTGGCGCGGAAAGAGGCCCTCCTCAGACAACTCCGCATGCGCACAGGCCCTGCACAGTTGAAGCAGTTGCCGCGCCCGCTCTCGCGCCTCGCCCTCCGGCACGACCTCTCTCCCCGCGATGTGGCTTTGGTGTTCTGCCTCGTGCATCGGCGCCTCGCCGCCGCAGAGCCGGTGCTTACGGGGCGCGAACTCCTGCGCCTCGCCGGCGCATCAGCTGCGGATCTGCTCATGAGTGATGCGGCGCTGCGGCGCGGCGCCGCCATCCTCCGGGGTGGCCTCGTGGTCACGGACGGCGAAGGCCTGGACGGACGCTTCCGCATCAACGAGGAGTTCTTCGGCAAGCTCCTTCACGCCGCTGGCGGTGGCGGCGCGCGCCCGCGACAGGGCGTGTTCCGGAGCGACCACGACCACTTCATGGCCCTCCGGGAACTGGTGTTGCTGCACGAACGGCGTGCGGCCTTGATCTTCCCTTGGTCCTGCTGGCGCGACATCCACCCCGAGCCGGGGCTTGATGAAGCCGAGCTGTCGCGCCGCACCAAACTGGCGCGCGCTGCGCTCGCCCGGCGTGAAGCGCGCTCGAACAAGACGCGCATCCCTTGGCTGAAAGCCCGGGCCGAGCACGGCATCCCGGCCGGCAGCGATGAAGAGGTCATCCTCGCGGCACTTGCACAGCATGCTCTCTTCACAGCCCTGCCGCCCTTCTCGGCGGGGGATCTGGTGCGCCTCGTGGCCGCCTCGACGGACGACGCCATCAACAAACGCGAAGTGCTGGGTGTGGGTGGCATCCTCCGGAGCCATCTGCTCGTGGAAGTGGAGACCGATACGGACGCCGGCGACCCGGCCGCACCGGTCATCCTCTCTGCCGGCGCGCGGGAGGCACTCCTCCCTTCCATGCCCGCTCCACCGCCCGATGCAGCCGAGCGACGCCGCTTCCACGACTACATGGAACAACTGCAAGACAGCACCGACTTCTTCAGGCGCCTGCGCTGAGGGACTTGGCACAAGCCCCCTCTGCGGGGTATGAAGGCGGCCATGAGCGCGTTTGACGAGGTCCTGAAAGAAAAGTTCGGCGACTACAAGGAACGCTTTCCTGAAGAGCGCGACGATCGCATCTGGGCTGCGGTGGCTGAAGCCTTCGCTCTTTCAGGTGACGGCGTGCGCACGCTGCAAGCGTGGGAACACGCACGCACGCTCAACCCCGAGTGGAGCCCGCATCGCCTCGGCTATGCGAAGGCGCTCCTTCGCGCGCACCACTGGATGAAGGCCGTGCAGGAACTGCAGACCTGCTCCGAACTGGAAGACGAAGGGCTCGACCCCGAGCGCTTCGAGAACAGCGATCTCTACTACCTCGGCTATGCGCTCTTCGGTGCCGGGCGTTTCAAGGAAGCTTCCGATGCGTGGCGTGCCGCGGGCAATCGCATCAAGTTCTGGGGCAACCCCGATCCGCTGAAGCACTATCACCTGCATCGCGGCTGGGCCATGCATCTCGAGCGCCAGTTTCCGGACGCCATCGAGGCCTACATGCGCGCACTGGTTGCGCCTGGTCCCGGCGATTCAGCGCCCGAGGACGACATGGACCCAGATGCCGTGGAAGCCTCGCAAGAGGAGTTCAACCCGGGCATCGAGCACTTTCTCACCCTCGCTCAGGAAGGCGATCTCCTCGATCCCGCAGAGCTGAAAGCGCTTCCCTACGACCGCGATTGATGCCGCAGGTCAGGCTTCGGGAACCGGCGTGAGCCAGTGGTGGAAGGCTCCGAGGCGGCCACGCACCGCGTCGAGATAGTTCGTCTGTAATGTGCGCGTGACCGGACCGCAGCCGCCCTTGCCGATGGTGCGACCGTTGATCTGCCCGACCGGCGTCACTTCGGCGGCCGTGCCCGTCATGAAGACTTCGTCAGCACCGAAGAGATCCTCGACCGTCATGGGGACGATGCGCACGGGAATGCCGAGATGCTTCGCGAGCGTGAGCACGGAGTCTCGTGTGATGCCCGGCAGCAGCGACTCTTCAGGCCCGTTGGTCGTGAGTGTGCCATCCTTGACGATGAACACATTTTCGCCTGCACCCTCAGCCACGCGGTCGTGCGCATTGAGAAGAATCGCCTCGTCGTAGCCGCGTGCAGCAGCTTCCTTCGTGGCGAGCACGGAGTTCAGGTAGTGGCCGCAGGCCTTGATGGTGGGGTCGAGTGCGCTGGGGAGGTACTTCCGCTGTTCCACGATGGCGGCGTGGATGCCCTTTTCGAGAGCTTCCGGGCCGAGGTAGGCGCCCCAGGACCACACCGCGATGAAAGCGTTGATCTCGCACTCGCGCGGCCGCACGCCCATGCGGCCCTCGCCGGTCTGCACCAGAGGCCGGATGTAGCACTCGCGAAAGCCGTGGCGCCGGATGAGTTCGCAGGTTGCGGCGGTGAGCTCCGCGTCGGTCCACGGGTACTCCATGAAATAGCCACGCGCAGAACGACGCAGGCGCTGCAGGTGATCGGTGAAGCGGAAGAGCGCCGGGCCGCGCACGCCGTCGTAGCAACGCGCCCCCTCGAAAACGCCGGTTCCATAGTGAACCGCGTGCGAGAAGAACGAAACACGGGCCTCATCCGCCGGAACGATGCGCCCGTCCATCCAAACGAAGCGACTGTCCACCTTCCGGGGCATGGGGATCTCCTCACGCCCATGGTGGCTCCGGATGCGCCGCGGAGCAAGCGCGTCGACAGGGCCGGAGGCGGTTTCTTGATCCTCCGGGGGGCATCCTTAGAATCCGCTCGCCCCACCAGCAGCCATGCACCCGGAAGAACAAGCACTCATCCACGATTGGAACACGGTCTCGGGGCGCTTCCAGCCCGCCGAGCGCATCACCTTTGATGACGAGACCTTGCGCGACGGCCTGCAATCGCCGTCGGTCACCGATCCACCGCTCGCGGCCAAGCTCGAGATCCTCGAGCGCATGGCGGAGCTCTCCATCGAGACCGCCAACCTCGGGCTGCCCGGCGCCGGCGCGGCCCATCGCGAGGACATCCTCGCCATGGCCATGCACATCGCGCGCGCCAAGCTCCCCATTCGGCCGAACGTCGCCTGCCGCACGGTAGTGAGCGACATCGAGCCTGTGCGCGAGATGATGGACAAGACAGGGCTCTCCGTGCTCGCGTGCTGTTTCATCGGCAGCTCGCCGATCCGCCAGTACACCGAGAACTGGACGCTCGCGACGCTCATGGGGCACGTCGAGAAGAGCCTCAGTTACGCCCACGACCACGGCATCCCGGTGATGTTCGTGACGGAAGACACGACGCGCGCGCATCCGGCCGACCTGGAAGCGCTCTACGGGCTCGCCATCGATCTCGGCGCGGAACGCCTGTGCATCTGCGACACCTGCGGTCACGCGACACCCGATGGCGTGCGCAACCTTGTCTCCTTCGTGCGCCGCATTGTGGAGAAGAAGGGGCGCAAGGTCGGTCTCGACTGGCACGGCCATCGCGACCGCAACCTCGATCTCGCGAACTGCATGGCGGCCGTGGAAGCGGGCGTCACGGAAGTGCATGGCGCCGCGCTCGGAGTCGGTGAGCGCGCGGGCAACGCACCCATGGACCTTTTGCTCGCGAACTTCCACCTGCTGGGCTGGATCGACCGCGACCTCACCAAGCTTGGCGCTTACGTGCGCGCCTGTTCAAAGCACTTGAAGGTGCCCATCCCGCACAATTACCCGATCTTCGGCCACGACGCCTTCGTGACCGGCACGGGCGTGCATGCCGCCGCAGTCATCAAGGCCATGAAGCGCGGCGACGCGTGGCTCGCGGACCGTGTCTACTCCGGAGTCCCTGCGGGCGACTTCGGCGAGAGTCAACGTGTGGCCGTCGGCCCCATGAGCGGAAAATCCAACGTGATCTGGTGGCTCGACCACCACGGATTCGACGGCTCCGATGAAGCGCTCGTCGAGCGCGTTTTCGCCGCTGCCAAGGCCGCCGATCGCTTGCTCAGCGATGAAGAACTTCGTCTTGCCGCCACTCAACGCGCCTGAAACAAAAGGGCACGATCCGGCCCCATGGCCGGATCGACTTGCCCTCGGATGTCGCGCGCCCCGTGGACCCGAATCCGGAATGCGCACGCGCATCACAGAGCCGGAGAGCGATGCCGCGCCGAGCGCGTCCTCTGCCCGCAGAAAGCCTGCTGATTCATGATGGCCTTCCTCGCCGAGATCCCGTTCCCGGACATCGACCCCGTGGCCTTTCGCATCCTCGGCCTTGAGGTGCGCTGGTACGGGCTCTCCTATGTCGCGGCTTTCCTGCTGGCGAGTTCACTCCTGAAGCGCCTCGCGCGCGAGAAGATTCTCCCGCTCGTGGAGAAGGATGTGGGCGATCTCATCTTCTTCGCCATGCTCGGCACCATCCTCGGCGGGCGGTTCGGCTACGTGCTCTTCTACAAGTCGGCGTACTACTGGGAGCATCCCGCCGAGGTCCTGCAGGTCTGGCGTGGCGGACTTTCTTTCCACGGCGGACTCATCGGAGTCGTGCTGGCGCTCGTCCTGTTCGCGCGCAAGCGCGGCGCCTCCGTTCCGCGCGTACTCGACTGCGCAGCCGTCGCGGTACCACCGGGCATCTTCTGCGTCCGGCTGGCCAACTTCGTGAATGGTGAGCTGTGGGGTCGTCCGACCGAGAGTTCCATCGGCATGGTCTTTCCCGCACCGGAGGCCGGCGGTGTCCCTCGCCACCCTTCACAGCTCTATGAAGCCGCGTGGGAGGGCCTCGCCCTGTTCTTCATCATGTGGTGGGCGCGCAAGCAGCGCCTCGCCAACCACCCCGGCGCGCTCTCGGGACTGTTCCTCCTCGGCTACGGCGCGGGACGGTTCGTGATCGAGTTCGCGCGTGAACCGGACCGTCACCTCGGCACAGTCCTCGGCCCCTTCTCCATGGGGCAGATTCTCTGCTTCTTGATGATCGCCACGGGCGGTTTCTGGGTTGCCAGAGCCGTTCGTTCTCCGGCACACTGACGCGGTAAGCTGGCGACAGTCCATTCTGCCCACCAACGGGGGTCAGGCACGGCCGAGCCGTGACTCCGACCCGAACCACCGTTGACCTCGGGCGTGTTTTTTCACCTCAACCCCGCACCCGGCGCATCCGGGCCACACAGCCATGAGCACTCTCCTCATCACCACCCTCGGCGGCGCACGCCGGGACGAAGAACGCCTCGGACACAAGACGGCCCGCTACCGCCTCCCCGGTGGAGAACGCATCGTCGAGACGGCCAACCTCGGCATCGAACTCGCCAAGGCCCTGCACGCAGACAAGGTCTGCTTCGTGGGCACCACGGCGGGCTTCTTCGATCGCCTCGCCGATCTTCTTCCCGCCGGAGCGGCCAGCGCCGCGGTGGAGGAGCACCTCGAGTTGAGCGCGCGGCACGAAGAAGCGAATGAGGCGGTGGCTCCGGAGCCGGAAGCCCCGCAGGCCGAACTGGAAATCGAGGTCGACAGCTCTCCCGAGAGTGACGACGAATGCCATGAGAGCGCGTCGCACGACGCGCCCGCGAACGGCTGTGCTGCGGACACAGCGCAAGCCGCCGAGCCCGCTGCATCTGCTGACACGGCGCCTCCGGCGTCGCCCGATGCCGCAGAGCCCGCAGCGGTACCGCAAGCTGCCGAGACGGTCGTGGCAGACGTGCCGCCTGCAGCGGCAGTTGCACCGGTCGTGGTTCCGCAACTCCCGAGGCGCCATCACGTGGCCGACCGGCGCCCGCTCACGGAGCGCCTGCTGCAACAGGCGCTCACTGGCAGGCCGGACGCTGCGGCTCTCGACGCCCTTGCGAGCCGCCTCGCGGAACACTTGAAAATGAAGTCCGTGCGCTGCGTGCTCATCTCCGATCCCACCAGCCCGCGCGCGACGCTCCACGCTCTCAACACCTTGAGCCGTCTCCCTGAAGAAGGCGACTGCGTGCATCTGGATGTCAGCTTCGGGCCGCGCTCGCTGCCCGTCGCGGCCTTCCTCGCCATGCAGTATCTCGAACGCTTCCGTCCCGAGGTGCAAGTGGGTCACGTGTTCATGGCTTCGCCCGAGCACGCTGACGAGCAGGGCATTGTGCCTCTCTCCGGCATGGATGGCCCGAACGAAATGCTCCACTGGATGGGACAGTTCGAGGCGCTGCTCGAAGGACGTGCGCCGCAAGGCCTGCACCGCGCCTTCGTCCGCGACCGCTGGCTGAACCGCCTCGCGGGCCCCTACGTCCGCTTCCAGCGTGGCCAACGCTTCGGCGCGCTCTCGGAGGTCATCGAAGGCGCACGCCTCGTCGAGGAAAAACGCGCCTCGCTGCGCCGCCTTCCGGCCACGCACCCCTTCCGGCTGTTCAACTCCGTGCTCGCGGCTGCGATGGAGCCGTTCACTTCGGATGCTCCTGTGAGCACGAAGCAGTACATCGTGGCCGTGCAAGCCTTGCAGCAGGGCAACCTTCCGCTGGCAGCGCTGCACCTCCGCGACACCTTGCTCTCGGCCTGCCTCGAGGCCTACGGCCGCGACGTGGGCATCACCTGGATGGATGTGCCCGGCAGCGGTGGCGCACAGCAGGTGCGCCCGCGCGAGGTCGCGTCGTTCATTCTGAGCACGCCCGCTCTCGCCGCGGAGATGCCGCCCCTCGACGTGGTGTGGCCGCTCATCGCTTTGGCGCGCAATCGCTACGTGAACACGAGCCCGAGCGCTGTTCGCGCCGGGCAACTGAAGGACGAGGATCACGAGGTCGCGCGCGCGATCGAGATGGTCGGCTCGCTCATCCGCTCCAAGGCATTCGCGAAGCTCCCGGCACTGTTTGCCTTCGAAGCTGCGGTGCACCAGAGCATCGACCTCGGCACCATCCGCCCGCGCGATTCCTTCGACCAGCGTCGCGGCGGCGGTGGCCGTGGCCCGCGTCAGGAGCGTGGGCGCCGACCCGACCGAGGCGATCGCCGCGGACCGCGTGATGGCGGCCGTCGAGAAGGTGGGCCGCCTGAAGGCGCGAATCCTCCCGTGGAAGGCGCGCCGGTTGAGGGTGGCGCAGCACAGGCGCAAGGTGCGCCGACGGGTGGAGACGCTCCGCGCCAGGGCCGCGAGGGTGGCCCGCGTGAGGGCGGGAACTTCCGTGGAGAGCGCGGGCCGCGTGGTCCGCGTCGTGATCGCAACGATGGCCCACCGCGAGGCGATCGTCCGCGTGAAGGCGGAAACTTCCGTGGCGACCGCGGTCCACGGCCTGATCGCGGGCCGCGCCCTGATGGCGGTCCACGCCGGGATCGTCCGCCCCGTCGCGACGACGGAATGCCGGAAGACACGACGCCGCGCGTCACGCGCTCGCATGGTCTCGGCAACCTCGGCCTCGCCCTCGCGCAGGCCGGGCTGGTGAGCTCACCACGCAGACCCGAGCGCGAAGAACCGAAGCCGACACCACCGGCAGATGTGTCTCCTCCGCCGGAGAGAGCTCCCGAGGCGCCACCGCAATCGAGCGGCAACGACTTCCTGATCGCCGGGCCCTGAAACAAGAGCGCCGTTCGCGCAACGGATTGCCATTTCGCCGAGCACTGATCGAGCTGGGCACGCGGATTCGCCGCGTGCCCGCTCGCATTAGACTGCGTGCATGGCAGCAAGTGGATCCCCGCGTCGGCCACTCTGGCCGCGGCAGTGCTGGTGGACCGTGTTCGCCTTCACCGCGCTCTCGGCATGGGGCGCTGCGGATGGCCTGACGTGGATTCTGGAAACGGCGCCCACCTGGATCGGCCTCGTCATCCTTGCCCGCATCTGGCAACGCCTGCCACTGCCGCCGTTCGTCGCAACCATCCTCGTCGTCCACGCGCTCATCCTCGCGACAGGAGGGCACTGGACCTACGAGCGCGTTCCCTTCGGCTACTGGATGCGCGACGTGCTGGACCTCGAACGCAATGCGTTCGATCGCCTCGGACATGTCTTCCAGGGCATCACACCAGCGCTGCTGGTGAGGGAGTTTCTGCTGCGCACCACAGAACTTCGCGGCCGTTGGCTGCCATGGGTGTGCATCTCCATGGCGCTCGCCTTCTCCGCGCTCTACGAACTTTTCGAGTGGTTCACCGTCATCCTGCTCGACACATCAGCGGAAGCCTTTCTCGGAACCCAAGGCGATCCCTTCGATGCCCAGGCCGACATGCTCTGCGCCTTCATCGGCTCCTCTGTCGCCATGCTGCTGACACGTGCGTTGCGCTCGCAACCTTCTCCACGTGCCTCTTGATTCACTGCCCCGCGGCAAATGGCTGCAGGGCTTGCGTGCTTTTGTGAGCGTTCACCTCGCTGCGGAGACGGACTGCCAAGGCCCGACCTGATCCGGGACAAGAACGACATGCGAGGCGGGTCTGGCGATCTTGATACCGAGTCTCAGTTTCGTAATTTGCCGCCATGCGAACCCTCTCCCCCACCCACGCGAGCACGGACAACGGCTGCGGAACTTCCGCGCCGCACGCACCGTTCGTGCACTCTCTTCTCTGCTGCCTCCTCAGCGCAGGCCTCGCCTCAGCACAGGAACCGGCCGCGCCGGATCTGCATGCAGAGCTCAGCGAACTCAAGACCATCGTCCTCGCCCTCAAGACGGAACTGGCGTCGCTGCGTTCCGCGGGCGACGTCGCCTCGGCGCGCGTGCGCGA
>SXUL01000030.1 GCA_005790545.1 Planctomycetia bacterium
GATCACGAGGACATGGCGCATGGGTGCCGCTCCGCAGTCAGGCCAGCTTACGCGCGGGAGGGGCATTGCTTTCGTCCTCGAATGGCCCACGCAGCGGCGGTGGGAACGCTGCTCGCACGTGCGCTTGCATGTGCAGGAGCTCAGCTCAGGCGCTTGAGCTTGATGCTCTCCATGTTGAAGGCGGCGCTGCCGCCAGCGGCCACGAGTTCGAGGATGAACTCCACATCCCGGGAAGCCTCCGTGACTTCAAACTCGCAGGAGAGAAGCCGCCAACCCGAGCTGCCCGTGAGGCCCTCGCCGCGGCTCACGTTGCTCACGCGCAGCCCAGCGCCGCCGATGGGGGTTGCCGGGAGGGTGACCTTGTCCACACGGCCCTGTGCGCTGAAGCGGTACTTGCCCGGCGCGAGGGGAACCAATTTGCGCCACGAAGCGATGCAGGGAGTGACCTTGCCAACGCCGATCAGCAGTTGGCGTTCACCGCCGAGCTTGATCTCTTTCAGCACCGCGTCCTCCGTCTCGGGAGCCTTTCGCCATGTGCGCAGCACCGTGCTGGCACCCACAGCAAGCGCGAGGGGCTTCGGGTCCGGGAGCAAAACCTGTGCTGCGACGAACTCCGCACGTTGCGTGATGCGCTCCTTCAGCCCGCGCACGCGGCGCGCATGCTCATTGGGCAGCGCGGGATCGACGGCGGCGAGCGCACCTTGCAAGCGCAATACCTCCGCATCCACGCGAGCGAGCAGTGCATCCGGAGGCGCAATCAGCTTCGCAACTTCCGAGAGACGCTTCCTGAACAGAAGGCGCCACGGCGGATGGCGCATGACAGCGCTGCTCAACATGCTGGTCGGCATGTCGAGCACCGCAGCGCCGGCGTCGCCGAGGATCTGGTCCATGCCGTGGGGAAGGAAGAGGGCCTTGCCAAGGACGGGTTCGAAATAGAGGCGGTAGTTGTTGCGGCTCTGCGTGTAGCCGTCCCAATGTCCAAGCAGCAGTTCCATGGCCATGAAGTTCGTGAAGGCCTTGATGTCCACGAGCTTCTCGATGGTCTCGAAGCGCACCGTGCCATGCGGTAACGCGAGCGCTGCGCGGATGTGCGCGAGGTCCGCATGATCGTCGGGGCCCTTGCCCTCATCCTTCTCGAGGTTCACATCGAGGTCCTGACAGAAGCCGCCATCGTAGAGATTGCCTTCGGGCCGCTCGAAGTGTCGTGCGAGGAAGTGCTCGTCAAAGCTCTCCTTCAGCACGTAGAGTCCGACTGGCCTGCCGTTCAAGGTGACGCGCGCGTGAGTGACGCGTGGTGCGGCGATGCCCGCGCGGTTCATGAGATCCGACGCGATCCAGTCGTGCAGGAACGTGTCGTCCTGAACGGCGTTGTTGAGGTGGAATTTCTCGAGATCCTTCCAGCGCTGCCCGGTGGTGAACTTGCCCGTGTGAATCGTGAGCGCAGGGCGGTCTTCCCATTCGCGATAGCTGCCCGCTGCACCCTTCAACTTCATGCCCACATCGGTGCCAGCGAGCACTCCGTTTTCGAGCAGTGTGGCGCGCACGTAGTTCCGCGCGTCCGCCTTCAGCTTCGCCAGTTCCGCGTCGCTGACGCGCAGTTCGAGATGAGGGAGCGGAGCCTTCTTGAAGAAAATCTCCGTGACATCCGGGGCTTTCGCGGCTGTGGAGGATGCAGGCTGCTGAGCAACGATGAGCGGCAGCAGCAGAGTGCAGAGCACGAGCGTGCGCAGCGCCATGTTGTGGTGCGGGATCATGGCTCGCCGCACCTCAGCAGTACATCTTCTTCTTGCCGGCTGCGAGTTGACGGATGGCGCCTGCGATGCGCCGCGCACGGGCCTCCTCCGTCTTCACCCCCGTGACGTAGTCCACGAAGTCCGCGCGCATGCGTGGAGTGCAGGCGTCAGCGAAGGTCGTCTGCGCGACCTTGTTGGCTCGCAGCGCGCGCGCGAAATCCGGCGGCAGCTCGGCTTCCACGCCCTTCTTGACAGCGGAGTGGCGCTCGATGGCACCAGCACCGAGTTCGTAGGCGGCCTGCACAAGTGCGCCGAGTTCCTTGTCGATTTCGGAAGCTTTGCCGATGCGCACCACATGCGTGATGCGATTGCCCTTGCCCGCCACCAGCAATTCGAGCCGGCCAGCGGCCTTGCGTTCGCCGAGGGCAAGGCCCACATCCAGACGCGTTGCCGTCGCGGCAGTGAGCTGCATGAAGGCGTGTTTGCGGTAGAGCGGCACCATGGTCTGGCAGGAACGCACAGTCACGTCCTTGCCACAGCCAAGACCCAGCCACACCAGCCGTTCGTAGAGCGGGAGCAGCGTCGCCTTCGCGCCTTCATATTGCGTCGCGACGCAGCGCTGGGGGTTGTAGGCACCCGCGTCCTCATATCTGTCCGCGGCAATGAAGTGCGCGGTCATGGGGGAGAGCTTGTGCTCCTTTTTCAGCCAGGCCACGCGCGCCTTGCCTTCCGCGGGCCCCTGTTGCTTGACGAGGTCCCGCCACGCCGCGTAGCTCTTGCCAGTCTTCTCTTCGATGCGCGCGAGCCACTTCGCTTCCATGCTGACCACAACGCTGGCCGCGTACGGGATCTTGCGCGGGCGCACCTTCGACTTCGGGCTCATGGGTCCGATGCTAAACCAGAGCCCACCTGGTCCCGTAGCTCAGATGGATAGAGCAGCGGTTTCCTAAACCGCAGGTCGCGCGTTCGAATCGCGCCGGGGCCGTCGAAGAATCTCCGCGTTCAGGGCGTGTGTGCGTTCTCCGTTGGCACAATGCCGCCCGCTTCACGTGGCGTAGAGACGGCGACCCCATCCTCTCAAAGTTGTGAGCTTCCAAGAGACCTTGGGCGATTCAGTGCGGTGCCCTGTCACGCGCAGGGCACGGCTCTGCCGGCTTTGCGCCTCGTTACAAGCCGGGGGCGCACCATGTCTCCGTGACGAAACCCGGGCACATTGGAACGGGCGCAGATGTATGGTCGGGAGTCGTCGTGTCGGGCGAATCCACGTTCAAGATCGAGCTCAAGCGGGCCCAGCAGCAGTGGGCGCTGCTGTCGCTCGATGGTCGGCCACTTTCGAATTGCAATATACTCAAGGTGACAGATCTTGAGCCAAGTTCACTATTGGGCCGGATTGATTATCCAATTCCTCAACTGACGAATCAGGCAAGGCTCCGTTTGAACAACTGGTGCCGGCGCGAGAATACGCAATCATGGCTGAGACCGCCCATGGCACGCGCCATCAGCAGTTCAAGTGGGTTCCTGGCGTAACCATCTCGTTCTGAAACGGATGGTTGGAAAAACGCTGTCGGTTTGACGCGGCCGTCCGTTGCACCCAGCAGTGGCCCGGTTCATTCGCGGGCCGCACCTGCTGATCGGCGATCGTCAGGAGCATGTCATGAACAATGTGCATCTCGGCCTTGTACTGGTTCTCGTGTCTTGCAGCGCTGATCAGGAGGTCATTCCCCCCGGCTGGAAGACCATCGATGCGAAGTACTTCGAGTTTCAACTGCCGCCCGGGATGGAGCATGACACGAAAAGCTTCGCATTTGACTCGTTTGCCCGCTCCTATGAAAGTGAGTCAATGAAACTCGGATTCGATTACGGCAGATACTCGGACAGCTTGGATCTCACTTACCGCAGCGACGGCTTGTCAGACGTTGTTCGAGCGCCCGAGGTCATTGATGGGCACGCAGCCACGCTCGTCAGCTACACGACAGAGAAACCGACGTACTTCATGGCGGTTCATTTTCCTGAAGTAGCGCAATCGAGCCATGGCGTGATCAAGTTGACGATGCACTGCAGCTACAAGTCGGAGAGCGACCACGCCGTCGTTGAGAGGATTCTCAAGAGCATCAAGTTTCGCAGGTGATGGGGAGGAGCCCCCGCGCCGCTCAGCGGTAGATGTAGATCTCACCCTCATGATTGTTGGAGGGGCCGAGGGGGTCGGCGAGTGGGGCGGCCACGATCACGTCGAGGAAGCCGTCGTTGTTGACGTCGGCGCAGGCAATGCGACGGCCGAAGTTGGCGTCGAGCGCGGGGTCGTAGGCCTCGAAACGCTTGGATTGCTGGAGCGATGGCCCGAGGATGGCCCAGGCTTGGCCTGCATGCGTTTGCCCGAGGATGTCGGCATACATTTCGCCGACCACGAGGTCCGGGTAGCCATCGCGATTCACATCGCC
>SXUL01000031.1 GCA_005790545.1 Planctomycetia bacterium
GTCGCGGCCTCGGGCGGTGTGTTTGCCGCGGGTCGGCGTCTCGGCGCGCTCGTGCGCGCTTCCGGGCACACGCTTGGGCGCGCCTTCACCGGCGATCTTGTGTGCAGCGAAGTGGAGACCTTCTCGGGGCGAGGTGTGACCGGCCGTGTCGAAGGGCTGCAGGTGATCGCGGGGCACCGTGCCTGGGTTCTGTCGCAGTTGCCATCGGCGACACGTTCCGCCGCCGAAGAGGCTGTGCTGGCTGCGGCCTCTGCTGCCGAGAGTGATGGCGCAAGCGTGATCATCTCTGCTGAGGCCGGTCGCGTTGCCGCGTTTGTGGCCGTCGTGCAGGAACTGCGGGCCTCCGCGCGCGGCGCGGTGGATGCGCTCAAGAAGCGCGGCGTGCGCGTGCTCATTCTCAGCGGCGATCGCTCGGCCAACGTGACGGAACTTGGGCGCACGCTCGGCGTGGAAGCGGAGGGCGACCTTCGCCCGGAAACGAAACTCGAACGCGTGGAGGCGCTGCGCCGCGCCGGGGCGCGCGTGCTCGTGGTGGGTGATGGCGTCAACGATGCACCCATGCTTCGTCATGCGGATGTGGGTGTGGCCATGGAATGTGGCAGCGCGACGGCACAGAGCCAAGCTCAGGTGTCCGTACTGCACGGTGATTTGCACGGCGTCGCCTTGCTCTTCACGGCCGCGCGTCAATTGCGCCGCACCATCCGCGGCAATCTCTTCTGGACGCTCTTCTACAACGGCCTTGCCATGGCACTGGCCGTGATGGGATTGCTGCATCCGCTCTTTGCCGCAGCTGCCATGGTGCTTTCGAGTCTCGCGGTCTCGTGGCGCAGCATGCGTCTCTTGCGTGCGGAGTTCGCGGCATGACAGAGCTCGTGCAGCAACTCATCGCGGGCGCGGGCTTCGGACTCCTGAATGCGCTGCATTGCGTGGGCATGTGCGGCGTGCTCGCGCTCAAGGCGGGCACGGCACGCAACGGACTCACGGCGTTTTCCGCCGGGAAGACCGTGGCCTATGTGCTGCTGGGCCTTGCCGCGGGTGCATTGGGTGCAGCTCTCGCAGGGCTCGGTGACGAAGCGAGGTTCTGCCTCGGGATGCTGGCGGTGCTCGCCATTCTCTGGAGTGCCTTCCGGCTGGTGCGACCGGCAACTGCAACACGCACTTTGCCGCGCGTCCTTGCTTGGTGGGTCCCGTGGCAGCGGGGCCTGCACCGTCTCGCGGGTGCGGAAGGAGCCTTCCTCCTCGGCGTGGGCGCAGCGGCACTTCCGTGCGGAGTGGTGCACCTTGCGCTGCTTCAAGCCGCAGCGGCGGGGAGCTCCCTCGGTGGCGGCGCCACCATGCTCGCCTTTGGTCTCGGCACGCTTCCGGCGCCGTTGCTTGCAGGTTGGATCGCACGACGCTTCGGCGTTCTCGAGCACCGCCACGCCCGTGTTGTTCTCGCGAGCCTGCTGGTCCTCACGGCTCTGTTTGCGGCATGGCGTGTGCTTGTCACGACTCTCGCGGCAGGGGATGCGCCGCCCGCATGTTGCCACTGAGAGACGCCGATCGCGTGAAGGTACTGAGCGCGGTGGACCGCACTGGGCCGCGTTACCGGTTGCGTCGCATTGCGTCCATCACGGGGTCTCTTGCATTGCTTGTTGCGGTGCCCGCGCTGCATCTCGTGCGCATCGACGTGTGGGGTGGCGAGCATTGGTTGCTGGGCGAGCGCGTGAGTTTCATCACCGCGCTCAAGGGCTTCATGGTGGCGATGGGATGCCTCTACGGGATCACATTCCTCACCAACATGATCTTCGGGCGCTTCTTCTGCGGTTGGGGTTGCCCGGTGGGGCACGTGAGCCGGCTGGGTGAAGAGGTCTCCGTGCGCGGCAAGACACGCGGGAAGCGCGTTGTGCAACACGTGCTGGGCGCGCTGTTCGTCGCCAGCTTCCTCGCCGCGATCATGAGCTGGTGGGTGGATCCGCGTGTTCTCATCGACGGTTCGGCTGCAGCACGCTGGAGCACGGTCGGGGCGTTTCTCGCGCTGTCTGCGGGCGGCTTCTGTCACGCCTTCTTCTGGCAATTCACGTTCTGTCGCTCGGCCTGTCCCGTCGGGATCTACTATCGCTTTGTCACTTCGCGGGCGCCCGTCGGCATCGCCTTCGACAAGGCCTCCGGCAACTGCGTGAACTGCCGCTCCTGCGAGAAGGTCTGCCCGGTGGATCTTGATCCCAAGACCTTCGGGGACGCCACGGCTTTCGATGTGGATGCCCAGAACCGGGTCAGCCGCAACAACGATGCTGAGTGCCTGCGCTGCGGCGACTGCGTGGAGGCCTGCCGCATGATCTTCGCCAAGAAGAAGGGCATCTTGCCGCCGCTCCGCCTCGGGCGCATTTTCCGTCGAGAGCGGAAGGCCTCGCCCCCGCAGCAGCCGACAGCGATGGACGTGTGAGTTGAAGATCTCTGCTTCGGGCGCAAAGTAGCCCCGCGTGGCACGCTGGACCGACACGCATGTGGCGATCATCGGCGCAGGCGCCGCGGGCCTCACTGCCGCCATCGGTCTCGCGCGTCTCGGTGTGCGCGTCACCCTGATCGAAGGCGCACGCAAGCCGGGCGCCGAGAACTGGTCCGGAGCCGTTTATTTCTGCGAGAACCTCGCGCGACCCGAGATCCTCGGGGCAGAACTGCTGGCTCAGACGCCTCTCGAACGCCGCGTGCAGCGGCGCGGGCTCCTCGTGTGCGATGGCGAACGTGCCGTGGGCGCCGCGCTCAAGTCCGAGCGTGCCTTCCGCCATGTGCACACGGTGCTGCGCCCGCTGTTTGATCAGGACCTTGCAGCCAAAGCGGTCATGTTTGGTGCGACGCTGCTCGCAGACACCACGGCCATCGCGCTCCTGCGCACCGGCACGCGCATCACCGGTGTGCTCACCGATCGCGGGCCCATCGATGCGGATCTTGTCTTTCTTGCCGAGGGCGATGCGAGCCACCTCGTCTCGCGTGAGGGTCTGGAGACGATTCCCGCGGGAGCGAAGGGCCTTCAGCGTCCGGCCTTCCTGCAGGGCATCAAGGAGGTGCTCGCACTTCCGGCCGGCGTCATCGACGAACGCTTCGGCCTTGCGCCGGGCGAGGGTGCCTGCTTCGAGATCCTGCTCAGGAACGGCACGGTGGACGGAAGACCCGTTCCGTTGAATGCGGGCGCGTTCCTCTACACCAATCGCGAATCGATCTCGCTCGGATTGGTGATGCCGCTTGAAAACCTCGGGGAGTTCAAGGCGCCGCATCATCGGTTGATGGAATGGCTGAAAGCGTTGCCACCGTTGCGGCCATTCCTCGAAGGCGCACGCACACTCGGCTACGGCGCGAAGCTCATCCGCGGGGGCGGGCACTTGCAAAGGCCGCGGCTCGTCATGGATGGGCTTGCTGTGGGCGGAGCGGCAGGAGGTTTTGGTGTCGACTTCCCGGCGCCGAACTACACAGGGCCTGCGACCTATTGCGGCTGGGCGCTCACAACGGCCGTGCGTCACTTGGTCGATATCGGGCATGGGTTCGATGCAGCATCGCTCGAAGCCACCTATGTCGCGACGCTGCGCGACAGCCGCTATTGGAAGGACGAGGAGACGCTCGCGCACTGGCCCGAGTTTGTGGCGACGACGCGCGTCTTCTTCGATGCGCAAGCGGCCGTCTTGCCCGCGGCAGTGGATGCGCTCACGCGACGGGACGGTTCCGTTGTTGCAGCGCGTGCCGCGGCGGAAGCAGCGGCGGGGATGGCTGGCCTCGCGGCGGTTCGTGAAGAGGGGCTCAAGGCTGCGCGCGCGTTGCAAGCGCAGGGAGGCCTCGTGGCTTCCGCACTGAGTGCGCTGCCTCTGCAGATCCTGAACACATTCCTGCCGTCGCGGGCGACTCGCGCAGCGCACGACGAAACCGTGATTCCGCTGTACTGGGGAGCAACAAGAGAAAAGCGCGAGCTGCCTCTCGCTCTGCAAGCGCGCGCACCCCGCCTCGCGGCCGGGCTGGCCGCAGCGTTGTTCGAGCTCTACCGCAACGACGCCACGCCGCTCAGCCAGAAGTTCGCGCTGGCGCGTGACGCCGTGTTGCGCCGCCTCACTCTCGGGGATCTCGTCGCGCTGCCGTGGGCCTGGTGGCGCGCGAAACCTGCGGGTGCACGGCCGCCAGCGTTGCCCGCGCCGGATTATCTCGCGACGCCTCCCCGCATGGAAATGGACGCGCGTCTCGGACTTCTCGAGTACCGCGGCGAAGGGGCGACCCACATCCGTTTCAGCGCGCAGCGCGATGACAAGGGTGTGCCCGATCATCTCGCGAGCCCGCTCTTCACAGTTTGTCCCGCGCGCGTCTACGAGCACGCGCCCGATCCTTCGGGAGCAGGTTCGGTTGCTGTGCTGCACGAGAACTGCATCCGCTGCGA
>SXUL01000032.1 GCA_005790545.1 Planctomycetia bacterium
GAAAGGATCTTGCGGAGGGGCGTTGAGGAAGGGGACGAAGTTCGCGAGCGCATGGACCAGGTTCTGCTCGCCGAGATCGATGATGCCGTCGGCAGTCTTCAGGGCTTGGGCACGGTGGAAGTCGATGGCGACGCCGCGGCCTTCCTGCACCACGCTGGTGAGCACCGTGGCGCTGAACGTGGCCACGACGACGAGGGAAACGAGCGCCACGATCATGGCGGCGCCTCGACGATCACGTTGGCAGTTCTTCACTGGCTGTTCCTCATGACCATGGTGGTGGTGATGTGCAGGCGCTGGTCGCGACCGCGGACGTCCTTGCGCAGGAGATGCAGGTGAACTTCGATGGCGTCCATGGGCAAAATGCCCTTGGTTTCCACCGAATCGAAGGTGAGGGCTTCCACGTCACCGCAGATGGGTTCCTCGACGAGTTGGTGAGCAGCGTCGATGCTGCGACGGTAGAGAGTCAGCGTGCCGGCGGCATTGGGATGCATGATGTAGCCGTAGAGCGTGCTGCTCCATTCCACGTTGCTGTCGGCATCCAGCAGCCGCCCATCTCCATTCTCATCTTCCGGCAGGCGGAAAATGATCTCGCGCACTCCCATGGGTGTGAGTTCAAAACCCGGCGCCACGAAAGGCGGCGGATTCACCGGCTCTGGTGGCGGGGGAGGGCCTGGCGGGAAGCTCTGCACGAGTGCTTGCAGGGCAACCTGATCGTGCGCCCAGTTGCCCGCGAGCGTGGCATCTGGCGAACCTTCGCGGAATACATGCGGCATGAAGATGCCGTACACGGGGTCTGTGGCACGCCCCGTGCGCGAGAGATCGCGCGCGATGGTCTCGAGGGTGCGTCTTCCGATTTCATGCAGTGACGCGCCTCCGACGTTGGTGGCCGTGAACTCCACTCCGTCGACGACGGCTGTCGCGTACGACCCGAAGATGAGCATGGTGAAGAGCATGACGACGCTCATCTCCATGATGGTCACACCGGACTCGCGGCGACGGGCGCTCATCGGGCGCGCACTCCCTTCAGAGTCATGGTGGCGGGCCGGCCTTCCGCCGTCATCCACGTGCTCACGACTTCGTAGTGCAGCGGCACCGCGTCGATATCGCCACCCGCGTAACGCACCTTCACTTTCTGAGCGCGCACGTGGAGATCCTCGAATTCGGGAATCCAGGTGTCGTGAGGAAACACGTCCCCGAGGTTGGTGATCGGGATGGTGGCCATCTGCTCCATCAGCGCGCGGGTGTCCTGCAGCGCGCGGTGGTTGTCCTTGTTCGTCTGGCTCTGCACCTGGCTCGTGAGCAGACATGCATAAAGGATGATCATTGAGACGAAGAAGACCGTCATGGCCAGCAGTGCTTCGAGGAGGGTGGTGCCGCGTTCGCGGTGCGATCTCCTGCGGGGCAAACCCTCCGCGAGGCTGCTTTCATCAACTGCTCGAAACATGCACTCCTCAGGGGCGCGAACGTGGTCGGACGGGACCTGTCGCGGAACGTGATACTTTTTGTATCGACCGGCCACCGCGCGCGATCAACCCCGCGGGGACGGAGCTTTGAAAAAGACTGCTGCGAACCAACCTGACGTGACTCAGCGCGCCACTTTGACACTGCTCCTGTTCCTGCTTGCGACCGGAGCCGGGCTCTTCGTGCTGCTCGCTGGCAACGAATCGGTGGCGCCGGAGGGTGGCACTGGTGAGAACGGAGACACGCCGGAGCATTCCTCCGACGCGCCGGTGCGGGTACAGGCAAAGCCGTTCCCCGGAGAAAGTTCGCGGCCAGCGCTTCACGACGGCATCACGCTGCGTGTCTTGGATGATGGCCAGCAGGCGCTCGCCAACGCCGAGGTGCTCTTTCTCGCGACCGGAAAGATTGAGGAGGCGTTGCTCCGCGAGGCCATGCTGCTTTCTGGTTGGGACCGGATTCCCGTGTTCGAGCGCCATGGCGAACGACTTCTCACCGATGCCCGTGGTGAAGTGCGCCTCCCGCGCTTTCACGATCTGGCCAGCGTCGCTGCGCGCCACGGCGCCCTGTGGAGCATGCTGGATCTTCATCAGGGGATGGAAGGTCCCGTGGCTCTCGTGTTGCGCGTGAGTCCCGCGCTCTCGGTCGAGGTCATCGACGCGGAGGGGAAGCCGGCTCCGTTTGTTCCGGTGGTGCTGCGTTCACGGCGTGGCGAGTCAATTCTCGATCTGTGGCGCGGTGAGAGCGACGGCAACGGATTGGTCCGCGTCGAGCACGTGGCGGCAGTGGCCCAGCAGGATCGTCTCGATGGCGTGCTCGAGTTGGCTCCGGGAGTGCCTGCGGCGCCGGAGTGGGCGAGAGCAGTGGACCTTCGTGCTCTCGACCGGCCGCTCTGTCTTGTGGCACCGCCCGCAGGTCTTCTGGAGGTGCGTGTGCTGACGCCGGAAGGCGCGCCCGCTCCACGCGATACCTATGTGACCTTGCACGGCCGGCGTGGCGCCATCGGGTCCATCACGCTTCCGGTGGTGGCTGGTTTCGCGCGCACATCCAGAGCACTGCTGGGCGTGGCCCTCGACATCGAGGCGCACGCTCTCGAGCGCTGGTTGCCCGAAACGGCGACGACAACCGGCCCCGTTGATGCCTCCCTGCCCTGCCGCGTGGAGGTTCGCTTGCAGCGTCAGCGCCCCGCGGTGGTGGCGCGTCTCGTGGATGAATCCGGAGCACCGCTCTGCGGTCCCGGCCTGCGCGTCCAGATTCTCGGCAGGGATCGGCAACACGTGCGCAGTGCGGCCCTGAAGGCTGATGCCTCCGGCGTGGTGCGCATCGAGTTGCGCGCCGGCGATCCCGCGGAGGCTCTGCTCCGGATCTTCCTGCAGGACGCCGAAACCGGAGCGCAGACGGCCAGTGTGGATGCGGTGCTGCCCCCTGAACGCAGCCCGGAACTGGACCTCGGAGTGCTCGCGCTGCGGCTCCTCCCGGCCCTGGTCGAAGGCGTCGTGACGGACGGAGAAGGCCACGGCCTCGAAGGTCTGATCACGGTGGTCGAAGAGCGACGTGCCGGCTCTGTGTGGAAGACGGTCGCGGAGGTGCTCTGCGCCACGGATCGTGCTGGACGCTTTCTCATCCGGGGCTCACGCACGGAGGCGGAACTGCGTGTTGCTGTCCGCCATGATCGTTGGCGCATGGCGGAACCCGTGCCCTTCCGTCAGGGAGAAGTCGGCGTGCGTCTCGTGCTTGCCAAGCGCGCGAGCCTCGCGGGCCAGGTGCTGACGGATGCCGCGGTGGACGCGCGTCTGTTCGAAGTGAATCTCGAACCGGAGCATGGCGGCACGGCCGTGGCCATGACCACGCCCGCCGTGGATGGGCGCTGGCTCATGCAGGATGTCCCGCGCGGTAGTTGGCGTGTCGTGGTCGCGGCACGTGGCGGGCATGCGGAGTTTGCGCGGATCTCCGGCATCAACGTGCTGTCCGACGTGGCCGAGGATGCACGGCTGGCGTGCATCGACTTGCGTGGCCAAGTGCGCAACGTCGCCATCAACATCCTCGATGGCGAGGGCGCGGCCGTGCGCGAAGCATGGGTGCATCTGGCCGGAGTGAGGCGCGGCACATGGCAGCGTGCCAGCGACGGCCGCCTCGAAGTGCTGCTCGGTGCCGAGCCGGTGGACATTGCGGCGGAGGCGGAGGGGCGCGGTCGGGCGGAAGCTCGTGCCGTGGAGCAGGACACCACGCTCAGGCTTGCGCACGGTCATCCGGTGCGCATCGAGCTGGTGGAATTGCCGCCGGCTGGAACGACCTTGCATGCGCGGCTTGTGCCCGCAAACGGTCGCGGCTTTCCGCTGCGCCCGCACGCGGGCGGGCTCAGCGCACCGTCATTCTCCGGCGAGGGCATTCTGGAGACGAGCGTGGCGGGCCCGGGGATCTGGAAGCTCCAGCTCACGCTGGTTCGCCGCGGCACGGATACCGCAGCGGGTCTGCCCGCCTCCGCTGTGGACACCATTCACGTAGCGGAGGGCATGAACCTGCAATCCTTCCGCGTGCGCGTTGCTGCCCAAGCACTGCTCGACGCCGAGCGGCAGTTGCAGCAACGCCCCTGACGCCGGTTCAGGGCTGCACGAGTGCGTCTTTGTGCAGCATGTATCCGAGCCCCTTGGCGCGGACGTAATTCTCGGACATGGCCATGTGGCCCTTCCAGCGCCAGCGGCCCTCACCACCGGAGTCCTTCACGAGGTACCAGCGTTTGCCGTCCGCGTCCTTCATGAGCCCGACGACATGCATCAGGTGGTCATCGGTCGTCTCGCCCTTCGTGAACATCTCCTCGCGGATGGCCTGCGTCACCGCGCCGGGCGCTTCGAGTTCCGCGGACAACTTCGCGACGCCTTGCGGACCAAAGCCAGGCTCCGTCACGTCGACATCGAGAGCCACCGTGAAGCCTGACTTGAGCGCGCGCTCCATGTTCGTGATGAGGTCGTCGACGCTGACATTCATGTAGTCGGTGAACTCGAGCCAGTTGTCGGGCACCGTCAGGGTGCCCTTTGCACCGAAGGGCCGCGAGGTGGTGGACATCACCTCCACGTAGTCGCCGAGCGGCAGTTTCGTGGAGGTGAGCACCTGCGCAGGAGTTGTGTCTTTGGCAGCGAAGGTCCCGAGCTGTCCATCAAGGACTGCCGCGAGCTCTTTCTCACGGGCGGGAGTGAGTTCTCCGCCTTCCTTCATCCAACCGTCGACGAGGGTGCGCATCTCGCCCCAGACCTTGGCGTGGTTGTGGCGGCGCGCGCCCTCCTTGAGGCCGGAGAACTGCAGGGCGAGCGCGAGGCCATGCTGCTTCACGATGAACGGGATGTCGTGGCTGAGTCCGCCTTCGTCAAAGCGGGTCCTGCCTTTGGTGGCGAGATGACGCCGCGCCTTCTCGATGGCTGCCGAGCGCATGAACCAGATCTCCGAAAGATCCACTTCCTCCTTTGTGAGGCGCATCAGCTCTGACTCGAAGAAGGAAGTTGTCGCAAAGGACCAGCAGGTGCCGGTGCGCCCCTGATCAAGACTGGGATGCCGCCAGTGTTCCACCTCGAGGATGAAAGGCGCGTATTTGTCTGCGGTTGCGCCACTTGGCTTGGCCGCAGCCTCCTGTGCCGGGAGGGCCGTGGATCCGAGAATGAGGAAAAGCACCAGCGCATTGAGACATGTCTTCAGACGTTGCATGGGAGGCTCCGGACGAACATGTTACCCGCCGCAACTTGAACGGCGTTCCCTGCCCGCGTACAAACGAACCCTCCGGGGCGACTAGCTCAGCTGGTTAGAGCGCCGTTCTCACACAGCGGAGGTCACTGGTTCGAGCCCAGTGTCGCCCAACCCCGGATGCGGCCGCCCTTGAGGGCGGCCGCTTCATTTGGTGGAGCCCCCATGGCGCGCAGAAAACGCACGGGATCGATGGCGAAGAGGCTGCCTCAGCCTCTTGATCTGAGTGCGACTCCGGCCTGCCGTCACTTTGGTGTATGCGGTGGCTGCACTTGGCAACAGAGTCCCATCGCGGCGCAGCGTGCAGCGAAGGCTGAGGGTGTTGCAGCACTGCTGCGGGAGAAAGGGCTCCCGGACGTCATTCATGCCGTGCACGACGCGGGGCTCTGGCGGACGCGGAACCGCATGGAGTTCTCCTTTGGCTTCAAGCGCTGGATTCTCGCGGGTGAACCCGAAGGTGTGGATCGCAGCTTTGCTCTCGGACTGCATCCGCAGCGTCGCTTCGACCGCGTGTTCGACCTCGAGGAATGTCCGGTGGCGTTCGAGGAAGCCGAGCAACTCGTGCGCGCCACGCGCCGCTTGGCGCGCGGCCTCGGGCTCAGCACATGGAACCCCGTCGAGCACCGCGGCTTGTTGCGCCAGCTTCTCGTGCGCAAGGGTCTCGCAACTGGCGAGGTGTTGCTCGAGATCGTGAGTGACGGCAGTGCTGACGCGGCCGTGGAGGCGCTCGCCGAGGCGCTGCTGCGCGAGCCTTCACCGCCAACGACGCTCTCTCATGCGCGGCATGCGGGTTTCGCCGACATGACCCCGCCCAACGCGCCCCGCACGGCGCTGCACGGTCCCGGCTTCATTCACGAAATCGTGAACGACGTGCGCTTCCGCTTGCAGCCGGGGAGTTTCTTCCAGCCGTCAAGCCGTGCTGCCGCCATTCTTGCGGAGCTTGTCGTGCAGGGCGTGCGCTCGCGGGACGCGCGCGTTGTCGAGGACTGGTGTTGCGGGACCGGGTTCTTCTCGTTGCAACTGGCGCGTGCGGGTGTCCCTTCCGTCCGCGGCATCGAGATCAATGCGGCGGCCATCGAGGATGCGCGTGCGAACGCAATGCTGAACAATCTCAGCGCGGAGTTTCTTGTGGTGGACATCGCGGAGCACGCAGCCAGCGGCGCAACGGCCGCGGACTGCATTGTGGTGGACCCGCCGCGCGCAGGCCTGCCTGCTGCGGCGCTCGCCGCGCTCGTGCGTGCACCAGCCGCGCGCATCATCTTTCTCGCGTGCGACCTCGCAGCCAGCGCGGCCCAGCTGAGCGCGCTGGTTGCGGGTGGGCGTCAACTTGTGCGCACGGAACTGGTGGACCAGTTTCCCCACACTCCACACGTAGAGGCGGTGCTCACTCTCGACCGCAACCTGTGAGCGCCCGGTTGAATCACTCGATGGGCGCGCGGACGACGGACTTGACCTCTTCGAGTCTCATCTGCGGACGGCCTTCATATAGGCGCACGATGCCTGTCACGACGACGTAGTCGCCCTGGAACCCTGCCAGCGCGTGGGCCTTCAGCTTGTCGAAATCACCCACGATGAGGAAATCCCGGTTGTTGCGGTGACCGAGCGGAATCCAGCCGAAGCCGGCTTTCACATGGAATGGCGTTCCCGCGGAACCGGCGATGGTCGCTTCCTGCTCCGCCAGCTCTGTGACCTGTTTCCACTCGCGATCGAGGCCGAGAAGCACGAGCGCGGGATGGGTTTTCTCGCGTGCGGTGAGCCGTTCGAGGGCGTGATCCCGCTCGTGCCACCACTTGAGGCGCACACCGTAGTCGGGATAGGCCGGCAAGCTCGGAGGCTTGCCCCAGATCCCCCGCGCCGCCGCGCGGGCTTCGTTCTCGGCTGCGACGAAGTTCTCGTGGAAGCGTCGCGTGCGTCCGTACTTCACGAAGTAGGGGGAGAGCCCCTGGCGCACCACTTCCACATTGAAGTGCACCCATTTCTCGTTCTTCATCACGAGCACGTGGCTCAGGCGCCGGCCAAAGTAGTCGATGCCGCGTTCGAGATCGTCCAGTTCCACCCGGACGGTGGTGACGTTCTTGAAGAAGTGTTCTCCGAAGCTCCGCGCCGCTTCACCCATGGGGCTCGCGAACTTCGGCGGGCGGAGCGGATTCGACCCAGCGAGAACCGTCTTCAGGTACTCATCCCAGTTGCTGGCCGCGAGGATCTTCAGCTGCTTGTCCTTGGCGCTGTTCTTGAAGGTCTCTTCGCAGTCGAGGCCGACGAGGCGCAGGCTCTCTTTCAGGCCTTCCACGCGGAGCGTGTCGCCATCGACCACCGCTCCACCGCGCGCGCGCGGAGCGAACTCACCTGCCAACAGTTCCCTCTCGGCAGTGGGCAGCACCCAACTCGGACTCGCGGCCGCCAGTTCCACGCCGGGCCAGTCGAGCTTGGAAAAATCCGTCGTGATGACGGGTTGTTCCTGAGCAGAGAGCACCAAGGCAAGGATCGTGACGAACAGGCATGAGCGCATGTCTCCAGTCTAGCCAGCGTTGCACGATTCGGTGCAAGCTTCCGGCTGCGAGGCATCCAAGAGCATCATGACGATGCTGCGGTTGGGGCGAGCGCGCGAACATCAGCTGTGCGATGTGCACGGCATGGCCGCGATGACCGGGCTCACGCCGGCCACGACGGCCTGTGCTGCGCGGCTCATCGTCAACCGCATCCTCAGACCCTGTGCAGAGCCAGAGCGTCGGCAGGTGCTCGAAGCGATGGGCCTCGCGGCGCCGCTGACGTCGCCCTGCGGCATGTACGCATCGATCCCGACCAGCCTCGAAAGTTACTGCGATCAGGCCAGGCCGGAGCAGTTCGAACTTCTCACCGCCATGCTCATGGAGCACATGAACCAGATCTTGCCGGCGGAATCCGTTGCCCGGATCGCCGAGAAGAGCGAGGTCTGAAGAGAGAGCTCAGGAGAAGACGCCGAAGCCGAAGCTGTCAGTGGGGGGGGCCTTTGGCCCCTCGTCGCCGTCCGCAGGCTCGTCGTCATCAGCGTCCTCATCCTCGTCCGAGTCCTCAGCGTCATCGGAATCATCCGAGTCGTTCTCGGCATCCGAGTCTGCGGTTGTCGTCGCCGCGTCCGCTTCACCTTCGAGTTCCGTCTCGTCGGACCACTCGAGGATCTCGTCACCTGCTGCGGTGGCCGCTGCCGACGGCTCGTCGTCTGCGGCGCCCTCGGATTCCGTGGCGTCGTCTTCATCGTTCCATGCCGGGTTGTCGAGGGCGTCTTCGAGGCTCTCGGCGTCGAGCCCATCACCTGAGGCAAGTGAGGCATCCTCAGCAGGATGCGCTTCCTTCTCGGCATCCACGCGGGCACCGGCCAGGCCGGGCCATTCCGAGCCCGTCAGACGCTGGTACATGTCGATGGCACCGCACTGCGCGGCGAACAGCACCTGCTCCTCATCGAGGGTCTGCAGCTTGCCGTGGCGAATCACGAAGCGCCCGTTGGCGATGACGGCTTCGAGCTGCGCCGAACGCAGGCCCTCGATGACATGCTCGGCCACGGTTTCCGAGGTGAGAGGCATGCTGGGGGCATAGCGCCAGAGCGCGAAATCCGCTGCGCTGCCCGGAGCGAAGGATCCGAAGGCCAGCCCGAAAATGCGCGATGCGGCGCGATGACCGGCGCTCAACATCTGCAACAGTTCCGTGTTGGTGAGCGGTGTGCCGCGTCCACGCGCGAGGCCTCCTGCGAGACGCGCAGCCGCGAGGACGTCGGAAATGCTCGTGCCCGAACCGAGGCCGCTGCCCCCGAGAGGCGGTGCTGCCAGCATCCGGCCTTCCGCAAGATCGAGGCGAGGCACATGCACCAGCGTGGCGCCTTCCTTGGCGAGCGCCTCTGCATCGGAGGCATCAAGGCCCGCGCCGACCGCGAGGACCATACGCTCCGGTTTCACTCCGGAATCCCGGAGGCACTTCAGACCATCCTTGCCGGAGCCGCGCAATCCGAGTTCCCCGAAGAACGGGACCTGACAGCGCTCTGCAAGTTCGGCGAGATCCTTCAGGTGCGTCGCGGAGGCCGGCGGGTCGCCGGCGCCCACCGCCATGCGCAACTGTTCGCCGCCGCCGTACAGCGCGGCATCGCGATTGGCTGCGAGGGACGACGATTCTCCGGACTCGTGCTTGTAGGCGAGAACCGCACGAAGCCCGAGAGTGAGGAGGACTTCGCGGAGGCGCGGCAACGTGCCGAGGGCGAAGCCTGGCGCGGATTGCAGCGAGAGCACGCAGGTGGTGCCAGCGCGCAGCGCCCGCACGCCCGCGACGAAGCTCGCCCAGATGACGGCCTCTTCACCGAGCACCTCACGAGCGCGGTGGTTGAGATCCGCGAAGCCGGGGAGCGGTTCGCTCAATAGGTCGGCGCGCAGGTCCACAAGCCCCGGAGTGACCATGAGGCCTGCGGCATCGATGACTTCAGCCTGTGAAGGCACCGAGATGTTGCGGCCCATGGCCGCCACGAGGCCGTTCGAGATGACGAGATCACCGCGCTGCACGGAGGGCGGATCAAACGTCACGAGTTGCGCACCGCGCAGCACGATCGTGTCGGTGAAGCGCACCGGTGGCGGAGCTGCGCTCAGAACTTCCGGGCGGCGTTCCTCGCGGTGGTGGCGCTGACGATGACGGTTGCGGTCGTCCGGGCGGCGACCATCACGTTGGAAGTGGCCGTGCTGCTGTTGGGATTGGCGCTGTTGTGGGGCATTGCGCCGCTGCTGTGGGCCCTCTCCGCCCCGCGGACCATCCTGACGTGGGCCATCGCGATGCTGGACATCCGGTGGGTGCCCGTTGCCGTGCGGGTGGTCGCCTTGGTGCTCATGGCCTCCTTGACCTCCGCGCCGACGTCTCCTTTGGCGAGCCATGTTGATGCTCCAGAATGGGGTGTCGCCTGAGGGGGGAGGGGCGCGCGCTTTGCGCAGCTCTTCCGGGCCACTGCCCGGAGAATGCCCTTCACCCTTGAGGCGCGGAAGCATAACAGCCGCTTGGAATACGGCGTGCCACTAACATCAACGCTCGCCATGCGTCATGTTCTCGTACAGCCTCCAGCCTCAGTGCCGAGACTCCGCCTGCTTGCGCCGCCCAGCAAGAGCGTGGCACTGCGCGCCGTGCTTGCAGCGAGTCTGGCGGGTCAGGGAGAGATCGTCCTGGAGCGCCCGTGGCCTGAAGACCTGAGTTTCATGCTGGCTGCGCTGGTGAAGCTCGGCGTCCAGTTCGAGGAAACCCCCAGCGGCTTGTGCGTGACCAGTGGTCTGCTGGCGCATGAAGAACGTGCTGTTGCCGTGGATGCCGGCGAAGGCGCAGCACCGGCACGTTTCCTTCTCGCTCTCGCAGCCGGGCTCTGCCGTCCCGTCACGGTGGAGGGACGGGGTCGGCTCCCGTTCCGGCCCTTTGCCGAACTCATCCGCGCTTTGAGGGAGCTCGGAGCCGAAGTGCAAGGCGGCCCCGGGTTGCCCTTGACCGTCAAGGGACCCGTGCAGACGCATCGCGTGCACGTCCGCACCGACGAAAGTTCGCAGTTCCTCTCGGGATTGCTGCTTGCTGCGCCGCTCTTTGGCGGACTCGATGTGGTGCTGGCTCCGGGAGCGAAGCTGCCCGGCTACGTGGATCTCACGCGAGCCGTGATGGGTGAGTATGGCGTTGCCATTCTGGATCCGTGCCGTGTCGAGGCTCCGGCGGGCTACCTGCAGCGTTCCTTCGAAGTCGAGAGTGACTGGTCCGGCGCGGCGTTCCTCTTGGCTGCAGGCGCGGTGCTGGGATGCGAGGTGATGGTGCCTCGGCTCAGGGCCACGAGTCGGCAGCCGGATCGAGCCATCGTCAC
Organism: Planctomycetia bacterium; assembly: GCA_005790545.1. Taxonomy (GTDB): domain Bacteria; phylum Planctomycetota; genus SXUL01. The sequence continues at coordinate 11,033 of SXUL01000032.1, forward strand.
CTTCTTGGAAGCGATGGGCTGCGTGTGTGAGCAAACGGCGGAGGGGTTCAGCATCAAAGGTGCCGCGTCCCATGGCCTTGACGCGGATCTGTCCGAGACCCCGGATCTCGCTCCGGTGCTCCTGCCTCTCGCAGCCACGTTGCCGATGCCGTCCAGGTTTCGAGGACTCAAAAAGTTGCGGTTCAAGGAGAGCGATCGACTGGCTGTGTTGACACAAATGATTGCAGCGCATGGATCAATGATCGAGCAAGATGGCGATACTGTGGTCGTGAGGGGCCCGGAGAAGCTTCCATCGGGGCTGCTCGTGGTGGCGGCACACGGTGACCACCGCATGGCCATGGCCGGGGCGCTCTTGGGGCTTGCACGTCCGGTGCAGATCGACGACGCTGGATGCGTGAGCAAGTCCTTTCCCTTGTTCTTCAGCCAATGGCCCGGAGCTGCATGTCCAAATCTCGGCCATTGATCATTGCACATCGTGGTGGCGCACTGGAGGCGGCCGAGAACTCGATGGCGGCTCTCCGGAAAGCAGCCGCGTTGCAAGTCGACGGCATCGAGGTGGACTTGCGCGCCACCGGCGATGGACTCGTTGTGCTGCACCATGACGAAGATGTGCAGCTGCCATCGGGTCGGCGGGTTCCCATCGCATCGATGAGCGCCGAGGAGTTTGTGCTCGCGCATCCCGAAGTGCCCACACTTGCGGCTGCGCTGAGTGTTCGCGGGCGTCATGTGTGGTTGTTGGAACTGAAGCCTGTCCGCGATCCCGGCCCGCTCCTCGCTGGAGTGCGCATGGTGATCCGGGCCATGCGTCCCGCAGCCATGCTTGCAAGTTTCTCGGCGCCGCTCCTGCGACGCGCAGCCGAGGAGATCCCCGGCATTCCACTCGTGGCGGTGGTCAAGAGCGCGCAGGACCTCGAAGATTTCCGCGGACTCAACCTCAGGGCTGTTGCGGCAGCCAAGGACGTCGCTCTGGAAATCCCGCGGCGCATCGAGGTCTGGGCTTGGACAGCACAAACGGCGGATGAAGGTCTTTCACTTGCCGCCCGCGGCGTGAAGGGCATCATCACGGACGTCCCGCGCGCCACTCTTGAACTTTGCAGCAACGGCGCCGCCAGCGGCGGCTGAACCACTTCCCTGTTGCTGCGTCCAAGAGGCCGAGGGCGCCCTCCCGCCCGGATTCACTGAAAGGAAACGCCATGCGTTCCATGCGCTCGATCCCGTTCGTTCTCGCCCTCAGTTCGTTGCTGCTGGCCACTTCGGTCTATCTCCTGCGCGATGACAACGAGGATGCGCTCAGGAAAGGCCGCGATCACATGGCGTCGCGCCAGTGGTCGGATGCTCTGGCCGCGCTGGGCAAGGTGCAAGGCGACATGGCGAGTTCGCGCACGGTGCTGGAAGCGCGGCTCCTCGAAGTGCGCGCAAAGCATCTCTCCGGCGCCGCGACCGAGGCAGTGGAACTGGCGCGCAGCGTGGCGGACGGATTGCCTGCGGATCATCCTGGGCGCGGGCGGGCGCACGGTCTGCTCGCCGACGCACTCATGGAATCCGGATTGCGCGATGACGCAGCGCGCGTGCTGGGCGAGATGGCGCGCGGTGTGCTCTCGGACAAGCACAAGGAGCGCGTTGCGGGTTACTACCTGCTCGTCGCGAAGACACTCGAGGAAGGGGAGAAGAGCAGTGATCCTTTGAAGCCGGGCAAGGCGCCGAACCCGACTGCCGCTGCGGAGATGTCCCGCCGTGCGCTCGAAGTGCTCACGGGAGGCAAGCCCCTCGGAGTGGTCACCATCGCCCGGGCAAGGCAACTGCTCGCGGCCGACGCTGCCGCGCAGGCCGTGCCGGAGTTGCGCGAACTGCTCAAGGGTTCGGACCTCGCTGAGAAGCTCGTTGCGGAAGCACGCTTCCTGCTCGCGCGCGCGGAGGCTGCGACGGGAGCCAGTGCTGAAGCGCGCACGACCTTGAACCTGCTTCTCGCCATGCCCTCGGTGGAAGAGACGCGTTTCGCAGCAGAGGGCCGCGTGCTCTTGGGCGATGTGCTCACGAAGCTCCCGGACCTCGAGAGTTGGCAGCAAGGCCTCGCTGCGTGGAAGACCTTCCTCGAACGCCATCCCGATCACGAGCGTGCTCCCGATGTGCGCCAGCGCATCGCAGAAGCGTGCCTTGCATCGGACTTGATCCCGGAGGCCATCAAGGCCTTCAAGGTCGTGGCGGCGGACAACGCGACGAAGGCGGAAGTGCGCGCAGCTGCCGCCTTCACCATCGGGCTTGCAGCGCGGCGCATGGAGGATTTCGACGCGGCACGCAGCGCGTTGCAGCAGTACATCGCCGCGTGGCCTGACCACAAGGATGTGCCGGAGGCGCAGGGTCTGCTCCCGCAACTCCTCATTGAAAAGGCCGCAACGCTGCGGCGGAAGAAGGACGATGCCGGCGCGCTGGTGGCACTCCAGGACTGCCTGAAGGAGTACCCGCTGGCCGATGATGCGGCTGCGGTCGCTGTGGAAGTGGGTGTGGTGTTGCGGCACATGAAGCGCTTCGACGAAGCAACTCAGGCCTTCGCGGCGGCGCGCGACCGCTATCGCGAGCACTCGCCTGAAGACGCAGCGCAGGCGGGCCTCTATCTCGGTGCGGTGGAGGAAGAGGAGCGCACGGACTTCGAAGCGGCGGTGACCGCATGGAAGCTGGTCGTGGAGCGCCACAACGGCACATCCGCCGCGGCCGAAGCTGCGCGCCGCATCGCCGAGTTCGAGGCGGTGGAGTTGAACCTGAATGTGACGCGCATGTTCGCGTCCGGCGAAAAGCCCGTGCTGGCGCTGCGTTCGCGGAACATCAAGGCTGCCACTTTCCGCGTGGTGAAGCTGGACGCCCGCGAGTACTTCGCGCGGCGCGGCACGCTTTCTGGCGCCGAGAACCTCGAAGTCGAACTGGTGAAAGCAGACCGCACCTTCACTTTCGATGTGCCGCAGTGGAAGCGCTACGTGCGCACGGATCTCGAGATCCCGCTGGCGCGCGAGGATGGCAGTGCGCTCGGTGAGGGCGCATTCCTCGTGAATGTGGAAGCCGAGCAGCGCCGCAGCGTGGTGCTGGTGCTGGTGAGTTCGCTGCGCGTAGTGGTGAAGGAATCACCCACGGAGGTCTTCTGCTGGGTCGTGGACGCAGTCAGCGGACTGCCGCGCGAAGGTGTCGAAGTGCTGCTGCGCGGCGGCGAAGGCGAGACCAAGCTGAAGACCGACAAGGACGGTGTTGCGCGCACCACGCACAAGGAGCGTCAGGGGCGCACGGAAGTGCTGGCACTCGCGGGCGATTCCGTTGCACCCGGCATGCCCACCGAACCCGGACGCGCCACCAAGGCGGCGCCGACGCCGCGCGCGTCCTTCCTGCTCGACCGGCCCATCCATCGCACGGGCGCGGAGGTGCGCTGGCGTGCGCTTATCCGCGACGTGGAAGCCGGCGTGTTCCGCGCGCCGGGCGATGTCCCGGTGACCGCGCAGTTGGTCGATCCACGCGGGCGCGTTCTCGGCGAGGAAGTGGTGAAGTGCGACGCGTTTGGTTCCTGCAATGGCACCTTCCGCTTGCCGGAGTCCGGCGATACGGGCGAACACCGCGTGATCGTGCGCCTCGCCAAGCACCAATTCGAGCACCGCTTCAATGTCGAGGAGTACAAGCGCCCGGACATGCTGGTGGAAGTGGAGCCCGCGGCGCGCGTGGTGCGCCCCGGAGAGCGCCTCGATTTCGGAGTGAAGGCGCGCTACTTCTTCGGCGGCCGCCCGGCGAACGTGACCTTCGAATGGCGTGCTTGGCGCGAGAGTTGGTCGCCGGACAAGCAGCGCTATCTCGCGCATGCCTGGTACCTGAAAGCGGTCGAGGCGGCGAAGCCCGCGCGTGCACAGGCGGGCATGCAGTTCCTCGGAAGCGGTGCGGGCACTCTCGATGCCGAAGGCGCGGCCCGCTTCACGCTGGACACGCCCGCGGATGGCAAGAACTCGCGTTTCGTGGTGCAGGTCCTCGTGCACGACACGACCGGCAATCTCTCGCAAGGCGGAGGCACTGCCTTCACGGCCCCGGTGGATCGCTTCGCTGTGGTGCTGCCCGCGCAGAAGACCTGGCGCGCCGGTGACGAACTTGAAGTGCGTGTGGTCACGGCCGATCAAGGGCACGGCGCCGTCGCGACGCGCGGTGTGCTCAGCGCCTTGCGACGCGTCGAAGGTGCGAACGGAGGCTTCGAGCCTGAAGCCCGCGTTGACGTGGACACGGGAACCGGCGGCGAAGCCACCGTGCGCTTGCGCCTCGCGCGGGCCGGGGAATACCGCCTGCGTTTCGAAGGCGCCGACGGACGCGGTGCTGTGGTGGCCTCGGAAGCGCACACCACGGTGACAGGCGAACGTCCCGATCTCGCAGCGGAAGCGTTGCTGCGCTTCGAGCGCGAAACGGCCCTCGGAGGTGCGGAAGCCAATGTGCATCTCTCGCTGCCGCGCGCCGGCCGACCGGTGCTCATGACCGTTGAAGGGGAGAGCATTCTCGACTGGTTCATCTTCACGCCGGAGGCGAAGGAGAGCGTGCGCCCCGTGCTGATGAAGGAGGCGTGGGCTCCGAACATCACGCTCGCCGTGGCCGCGCCCCATGAAGGCAAGCTGCTCACGAGCGAAGACAAGATCATCGTGCTCACTTATGTGGATGTGAAGCTCACGCCAGCGAAAACACAGGCCTTGCCGCGAGAGAAACTGAAGGTCGGCATCCGCACGATGGACCAACTCGGCAGGCCGGTGGCTGCGGGCGTGGCGGTGCGTGTGGTTGATCAGGCACTCAGTGATCTCGCCGAAGGTGCGCAAGATCCGCGTGTGGTTTTTCATCAGGACCTCCGCGAGCATCTCGTGCGCACGGGTTCGAGCTTCAGTTGGAAGAGCGCAGGCGAAACGCGCTTCCTTGATCCGGATCTTCTGAAGCTCGCCACGGAGACAAAGCTGCGTGAACTCGAGCGCAGCGTTGCGCGCAAGGCTGGTGCGCCGTCGCTCTCGCTTGGAACTCGGCCGCGTGTGGAGCTTGCCAGGGGCCTGAGCGCGGAGGCGGGAGAGCCCGAAGGGGCGTCGAAGAACATGAACGAGAGCCACGAGGACCTC
>SXUL01000033.1 GCA_005790545.1 Planctomycetia bacterium
CGCCTTCCAGCTTCCAAGCTGGCCCGTATAGATGGCCTTCAGATCTTCAATGCTCACGGCCTTCACGGTACTCGATTCGTGCACGAAGATCGCGAGGCCGTCCATGGCCACGGCGAATTCCTTCGCTTCCTTGCCGAACTTCTCCTTGATCTGATGACGCTCTTTGTCCTTCATGGGCCGAGACGATTGGCAGATGTCCGTCGCACCGTTGATGAGCGCCGCGATGCCGGTGCCCGAGCCTCCGCCGGTCACCTGGATCGCAGACCCCTTGTGTTTCTCCATGAAGTGCTCGGCCCAACGCTGTCCTGCGATGACCATGGTGTCGGAGCCCTTGATGGTCAGGTTGTCGGACTTGCCGGTCGTGCTGGTGGAGGTCACCGTTCCGCGCGCGGCCTTCGCGAGCGGGTAATAGCCCACCTTCTCGCATACAGCTTGGCCGTCATCGCTCACGACCCACGCGATGAACTCCCGCACGAGGCCTTCCGGTTCACCCACGGTGTAGAAGTAGAGGTTCCGGCTGATGGGATAGGTGCCGTTTACAACGTTCTCAAGCGTCGGATTCACGGCCGGTGAATCCGGTCCCTTGCTCACCGGAATGGCGCGCACGCCCTTCACATATCCGATGCCGCCGTAGCCGATGGCGCCGGGGTCCTTCGAAACTGCGTTGATCACGGCCGCAGTGCCCGGCAGTGTCTGCACATCCGCAGCAAAGTCCGCGTTCCCGAGCACAAACTCCTTGAAGTACATGTACGTGCCCGAGTTGTTCTCGCGGCCGTAGGTGACGATGCCGTCCATGTCCCGGGGTTCACCCGAGCAGGCTGCGACGCAGCAAAGAAACAGGAAAGAAAGGATGGTGCGAGACATGGGATCTCTCCTCGCACCCACTCTCCCCTCCGAAGATCAAGGAACGGCCAAGAGCCTGCGAAGGCCTTGGAAGTTCTGGCCGAGCCCGGGGCCCTGCGGCTGATCAAAGGGGGGAGCGCCGTATCCCCATGGCCCGCAAGCGACTGCTCACGGCGCGGCGACGACGTAGGCGAGCCAGCAGGGGTCGTTCGAGCAGCGCTCCTTGAGGCTGTAGATGCCGTTGCCGGTAGTGGTGCCGCGCTTGGTGCCCTCGAAGTAGCAGCGCACATCGCTGAAGCCGGCTTCGAGGAGCAGTTCGCGAACTTCGGGAAGAGACCACAGACGCCAGTCATAGGTAAAGGCGTGCTTCTGGCGCGTGCCATCCGGGAACTCGAACGAGATGGCGCAGCGCATGTCGTGGCTCACGATGTCGAAGGTGAGATGCTCCCAGACATAGGTGAAGCCGTGCTTCCTGCGGCGCTCACAGAGCACTTCCATGGATTGAGTGCCGCCGTGCATGTCAAGGAAGAAGAGGCCATCCTTCTTGAGATGGCGATGGACGGCGCGGAAGTAGTCGCGGAGCAAGGGGCGCGTCTTGAACACCCAGTAGCTGAAGTTGAAGGCGACGTTCACATCCACGCGCGGCGTGCGGGTGTGCAGCACGTCGCCGGTGAAGAGAACCACGCGCTCCGCCGCAGCGCCGAGCGGGCCGAGGTTGTGTTCGCGGCCCCAGTCCTGGACCTTGGAGTCCAGATCGATGCCGAAGGCGGTGCGTTCGCGTCCGCCTTTCACCCACTGGCCGCTGAACAACGCCGTGCCGCAGAAATCCTCGCGCAGCGACTGCGCCTCGCGCCCACGCAACGCGCGGAAGGTGCGCGTGATGAAACTCGCATCCGCTTCCGGCGTCTGCACGGATTCCTGATAGAGGATGTGCTTGTCCGCTTTGCGCGCCGTCCGCGCGTTTTTCGATGGCTTGGTCTTCTTCAAGCGAATCTCCCCGTCGCCCCCCGATAGCCCGGCCATGCGTGCCGCACAAGGACGCAGCAGCCCCGGGGCTCCCTGTGCCTATACTGCGGACATGCGCATGCACCGGATCGGATCAGTGGAACTCGCCCTCGCGGAACCCGTGCCCACCCCCACGGGCTGGGTGGGGCGCCCGGAACTTCTGGAGGCGGTTCTCGCCTGCTGGACCATGGTGGACAAGACGGACCAACCCTTGACGCCGCGCATCGTGGGGCGGCCCGGCATGGGCAAGACCACACTCGCGCAGGCCGCCGCGGCCAGCCTCAACGTGCCGGTCTACATCTTCCAGTGCAACATGGATACGCGGCCCGAAGACCTGCTCGTGCTGCCGGTGATCGCCGAAAACGGCCGCATTGCGTACCACGCTTCCGCACTCGTCACGGCCATGCTCGAAGGCGGCGTGGTGATCCTCGACGAAGCCAACCGCATGAGCGAGAAGTCCTGGGCGAGCCTCGCGCCGCTCTTCGACGCGCGCCGCTATGTGGAGAGCGCGGTGGCTGGCTGCCGCATCCCGGCGCACGCGGACTTCCGCGCCTGCGTCACCATGAACGACGACAGCTCCACCTTTGAAGTGCCGGAGTACATCGTCTCGCGCCTGCAGCCGCAACTCGAAGTGGACTACCCCGAACGCGACGCCGAACTCGCGATCCTGCGCTGGAACGTGAGCTTTGCGCCTGAGGACATGCTTTCCATCACCGCGGACTTCCTCGAAGCCGCGCATCGGCACCAACTGAACTACAGCACACGCGATGGCATCAACATCCTGCGCTACGCGGTGAAAATGCAGAAGGCCGGCCTCGAGACGGACAACATGGCCGCGCTCGTGCGCGCCATGGATGCGGTGCTCGGGCCCCAATGCCGCGACTTCGCCAGCGGCACACAGACCCCCGACGGTCCTGCGGATGAAGAGGATGGCACCGACGAGAACGAGGAACTCTGAGATGCGCACGGCCGCGGCTGCGTGTGCACTGTTGCTCCCCGCATGAGCGAGCCCGACGGCAAACTCCTCGACACCGGATCCATCACGGCGCTGCCCGTGATTCACGGGCGTCTTGCTTCAGCAGTGCTGGCAACCCGGCTGATCCGCTCCGGTGCCTTCACGGATGTGGCGGTGGAGCTCTCGCCATCGCTCGCCACCGAGATGTTCGCGGGCATCGATGAACTGCCGCGCATCAGCACCATTCTGTACCGCGAGGAAGAGGAATTCGACGGCAAACGCGCTCCGCGCTGGCACGTGCCCGTCGATCCTTGCGACGCCATCGTGGAGGCGTTGCGCCGCGCCCGCGAACTCGGGCTGCGCACACACTGCGTCGATCTGGATGTGCGGGGCTACAAGTCGAAGCCCCTCGCGCTGCCAGACCCATGGATCGCGCACACGCTCGGCGTCGAAGCCTGGTATCGCACACAGTTGCCTTTGCTCCGGCAGCATGCACGCGACATGCAAGATTTGCGCCGCGAGCGTCACATGGCTGCCGAACTACAGCGCATCGCCGCTGAGGGCTCTCCACCAAGGCGTGTGCTCTTCGTCACCGGGCTCGCACATTGGGAGTCCATCCGCTCCATGCTGGAGAGCGGCGAGTCCTTGAAGCCGGAGCGCGGCGCCGAGCCCGCGCATGTGGAACGCCGCGTCCTCGCACGCGCCTCGCTCCGCGAGGCGCTGACGGAATTCCCGTGGATCACCGCGCGTTGGGAGAAGGCGCGCGCGCGCGAGGACGCCAACACATTCGACGCCGCACACCTGATCCCGCAACTGCTCATCGCCGCGCGGGATCGCTTCGAACGCCAGCACGGCGACACCCTTGAGCGCCCGGACACCGCCAAGCTGCGCGCGCTGGTGAACTTCGCCCGCAAGCTGGCGGTGCGTTCGGGCCGCCTCTTCCCCGACGCATGGACGCTCGCTATCGCCGCGAAGGGTTGTGTCGGCAACGACTACACCCTCGCACTCCTCGAAACTCTCGCACAGTACTCGCGCAACCCCGTGACGGGGCTCCTCCTTGACCACGGCACCGCACGCATGGAAGAGGAATCCGTGCCACTGGAACGGAGAACCGACGGCGAGGCGCGCGAAGTGAAACTGCTCAGGCTCCGCCGTCCACCAGCGCGCGCGTTGCAACGCCGCTGGAGAAAGATGTGGGATCCGCACCGCGCCTGTTCATGGCTGCCGGAGGACTCCGCCATTGAGGCCTTCCGACGCCACGTTTCCGGTGGTGCGCTCAGTCTCGCCGGCATCGAGCGGCGGCGTGTCGAGCCCTTCACCACTTCGTTCCTCGACGGTCTCGATCTCCGCGCAACCGCGCGCGATCCGATGCAGCGCCTGCATGTGCGCGAGGAGCCGCGTATTCCCGGCCGCGTGGGCTCCGTCGTCGTTCTGTTCGAGGATGACCCTGAAGGCACGCGCTTCCCTTGGCGCATGACCTGGTATGCCGAGAAAGAATGGGAATCCACGCTCGCGTTCTATGCGACCGACCCCATGGCGGAACCTGTGGGCCCCGGCGTCGCGCGCGCGCACTACGGCGGAGCGATGTTCCTCTTTCCATCGCAGCACATTCCCGACATCTGGGACGACCTCCGCTTCGAACAATCAAGGAC
>SXUL01000034.1 GCA_005790545.1 Planctomycetia bacterium
TCCGGAAGCCCTCACCCCGCACAGCGTGCTCGCCGATGTCGGCCACCATGTGCTTCCCGATGGCAGCGTGCGCGGAGATTTCTCGGCAGCGCACCACGCGCGCGCCTCAGCCTTCACTCCGGTTCCCGGAGGTGTGGGCCCGCTCACGACCATCTGTCTCCTCGAAGCCGTCACGCGCGCGGCGGCGCAGGCCCTCGGCAAGCCCACATCCCTCGCCGATCCACGGCGTCCCTTTCACCCATGAAGCTCGTCGGCGCGGTACTGGTCGTACTGGCGCTGATCGCGAGCGTCGTGCTGCTCACCTTCCGGACCAGCCTCGACGCTCCCCATCCGCGCGAGCAACCTGCTCAGGCACCCGCGGCCGGGTACCAGCCAGCGGGAGCTCTGGATGGGACTCAACCCGTGCCCTTCAAGGACGTGCCGCGATCTGCTCGGAGCCTCCGTGTGGATGGGCCGCACAACGATCCCGGAGCGTCTGTGCGCGTCCTCTATCTCGATGCACGCTTCGAACCCATCGGATTGATGCACGAGATGGAGCCGGCGTTTCACGAGGATGATGACGCCACTGTTCCCGCAGGAGTCCACGCAGTCCGGCTTGGTGCAGTCACTCGCTGCGATGCCCTTGTCGAGTGCACGCGCACCCTCGGAAACAGCGTGCTCACCCTTCCGAGTGCGGAGGACTTGCCGCCCGCGCTGCGCATCGAACTCTCGGACCGCGCTGGTCTCCCCTGCATCGACGCCTGGGCCTGTCGCACTGAGCTCGACAGTCTGCACCGGGCCGGACCAGGCGCCGTTCTCAAGCTCCCCTTTCATGCTACGGGCTGGCTCGTGGAGGCCCGCGGATGCGCACGTCAACGGGTGACAGGTGCGCCCGGAGCGGACCTGCGCATCAGCATGCACCCCGGCACTCGCTGTGCACTCCGGATCGTCAATGAATCAGGCGCGCCCATGGCTGACGCACTCGTCCGCGTGCCGGAACTCGAGCTTCACTTCACGACGGATGCTGATGGCAAGGTGCAGTTCGATGCGCTTCCAGAAGACCGCGCTGGCCTGAGTCTCGTGATCAGCGGCGGTGATGACGAGCACCACGTTCAGCCATGTCCTGCCGGACCCGGCCCCACAACTGTGCGCGTTGCGCGCACACCACGAGCAGAGGGCCGCGTGCTTGATGCGACAAGCTCTCCTGTGGCCGGTGCCGAAATACAGTGCCGCGCAGCCGAGGATGGCGCTCTGGTCGCGGTCGCCATCACCGACAGCTTCGGACGCTTCCGCCTGCCGGCCATCTCTCCAGGGCCGCACCTGCTCGTGGCCCGTCACGGAACACGCACCGCCATCCTCGAGTGCACCCTCCCTGCGACGACAGCTCTTGAGCTCGTGCTCACTGCTCAGCAGGGCGCGGCTGCCATCACCTGCACATCGAACGCGGGCCTCGGCGTGGGCGGCGCGCGCACAAGCCTGAGCGTGAGAGGCTGCGTGGTGCACGAGAGTGTCACGAATGCGGACGGCCTTGTTGACCTGCCGCTGATCGCCGAGGCAGAGCTCCTTGTGGAACATCCTCTGCACGAGGATGCCCGGATGCGCGCTCCGGGGTCAGGCAAGGCGCAGGTTGCGCTGCATGCGCGACGCCAACTCGTTGTCACGGCGCACGCGGCAGAAAGCGGAGACCACCTCCGCCGCCTCGTGAGCACCCTGCGCACAGCCGCAGGCACTGTCATCTGGAGGGAACGCGAGGACACCTGGGACGCGGTCTCCGGGAGTTTTCGCTTCAGGCCTCCGAAGGGTTACGCGGACGAAGATCTGGTACTTGAACTCACGGCGGACGGCCGCAACACTTTCACGCACACATGGCGCCGCGGGAATGGCTCCCTGGATAGCGCGCTCGCTTTGGCAGCGCCACTCGCGGGACGCGTCGTCAGTTCAACCTCTGGCGCCGGACTCGAAGGCGCGCACGTTGAATTGATCGAAGCACCAGGATCCAGGACCACCAGCGGACGCAATGGCTCGTTCTCGTTCGCGAACCCTTCACGTGCAGCGACTCGCATCCGCATTGAACACGAGGGCTTCGTGGACCTTGAAGTGGCTGTCCCAGCGACAGACTCCGCGAACGCACGGGATCTCGGAACACTGGCATTGCATCCGGCCGGCAGCATTTCTTTCGCGGGGCCCAACGGAGCGCTGCCGCCTCTTGCTCTCGTGCGCATCGAACATCTCGACACCGGCAGCGTGCTCGAGCGGGAGTTCACGCGCACGCAAGGCCGGGAAATGCGTGGTGTGAGCACGGGACGCTGGCTCGCCTCCCTCAAGGCGCCCGGCACTGAACTCGACGGTGATCGTCGCCTCGTCGACGTGGTGGCCGGTGGAACGGCGCTCGTCACTTTCAAGTCTCACGGCAACCGCGCCACCGTGCGCGGCAGGGTGGAACTCCCCGATGACCGGTTGTCGGTTGCAGGCCTGCTGGTGCGCGCACGTGCGCCCGACGGAACGCTCCTCGCCGAAGACGCCTGCACACGTGACGGGGCTTTCACGCTCGACGCTCTGCCGCTCACAGCCTTCACCGTGAAAACACTGCTCGCAACCGCGCACGGGACCTTCAGTGGCAGCGTGGATCTGAAGCTCCCTCCCGGTGAAAGCAGTGTGACTCTCAAGCTCACAAGGAAATGACCATGACTTCGAAGAACACGACCGCCGCCATCCTCTCGTTCGCGCTGCTGCTGCTCTCGGCATGCAGCACCACTCCCGTGGCTGCTACGGATCATCCAGGCTTCGCTGCGTGCAGAGCCCTGCTCGAAGCGCAGGACGCCGCGTGGAACCGTGGCGACATCAAGACCTTCGCTGAGGGCTACCGGAAGAGTCCCAGCCTCGTGTTCGCCGGACGCACGTCCGTGGATCTCGGCTTCGACCAGATGCTCGCGCGTTACCAACGCGGCTACCCCACGGCAGAGCGCATGGGGCAACTCACGTTTTCTGATCTCCGCTTCACCGCCCTCGGCAGTGAGGAAGTGAGCTGCACCGGCGCGTGGCATCTCACCCGCGCCGGCGACCAACCCCACGGTCACTTCGTTCTGGTGTTCGCGCTATTCCCCGAGGGCTGGCGCATCGTGCTCGATTACACCTCGGTTGGCGACTGAGCCACCCCAGTCTTCCGCGACCACTTCCGCGGTGGAACCTGCGGAGGTGAAGTAGTGGACCTGCTCCGGCGCATCATCTGGCGACCACGCGTTGAGCCCCGTGATGCGCACCACGCGCCCTGCACGAAGGCCGCGCTCGAAGAACTTCCGGCAATCACGCTCCTCCCACTTGAACGATGCAACACCACTCTCGTTCACAATGGTGAGACGGCGCTTCTCCTTGCCACGCTCGGTGCGCGGCGCCTTCATGCCGAGCACAAGACCTTCCACGGTGAGCCCGCGCCCTTTCGGCAACGCTGGACTGAACGCCACGCCACGCCCCGCGGGCGGGGCCTTCTTGCCGGAGACCTTGCAGGTGTAGGCCGCAGGGCACACGGCACACCACGCGCTCGCGGCGCCCGCGGCTGCGCTGCGGCCCGCAGGTTGCTCGGGTGCCGGGTCGAAGTCTGCACGGTCAGGCCGGGCACCACCGACGCCGGTCTTCACGAGCAGCGCACGCACGCGCTCGGCCCATGCATCCGTCGCCGCTTCATCGGGGACGGCAAAGACCATCGGTTCGCTCTGGCCGAGGAACCACGCTTCCAGCCCCTCAGGCGTTCCGCGCCCGAGCGCGCGCTCCATGAAGGTGTAGCTGGTGAGCTGCTCTGCGATCTCGGGAGAAAAGATGCTGCTGCCACTGCTGGCCTTGAGATCCACGATGCGCCGCGCGCCGGTCCACTCGTAGACGAGGTCGTACTGCCCCTGGAACCAGCCCTGCGGAATCACTTCGAGAGCGGGCTCGCCTGCTTCGGAAGACGCGGGCGCATGCCATGGGCGCGTCCCTGTCCACGCATCAATCACGGCGCCGTAGGCAGGCAGCCCCAAGCGCGCACCCGTTCGCGGGTGTCTGTCCGAGAGCCAGGCATGCACTTCACGCAGGTGAAACTCGAGGCCGCGCTCGATGTGTCCCGCATAGCGCGCACGGTCGAGGGCCGCGAAATCGCCCACGGCGTTGGGGTTGGCCCGAAAGTCCGTGATGGCCTGTTCCCAGGCCTTCTCGAAGAGTCTGGTGGCCCGTGCCAGCGCGCGCTCACCGAGGGCTGTGGCACTCACGTCACTCGCCGGATTGCCGTCGAAGACGCGCTGCAAGACATCCTGCACCACGTGACCGGCTTCCTGCTCCGGCCCCGTCGAGGAAGCATGCCAGTCGATGCTCGTGTACCGGTACCACGCAGGGCAGCGGCGGTGCGCCGCGAGCCTTGAAAAGCTCATGCGTGCCCACGGGTTCGTCTGCCACCAACCCTGATCCGGCAACTGCCCTTGCGTCATGGTGATTCCTCGGCTCCCGCTCCATCGTACCGGCCTCGCGCCCGGGCGGGTGTTGGCTATCCTCGCTCAGCATGAGCACGGAGCAAGACCCATCCGACGCCGAGCGCCGCACGGAGATCCGCACCACGGATGACCGCGTCTGGGACATGGTCGGCAACCTGCTGCACCCCACGGCGCTCTACGTGGTCCTGCAACTCGTCATCCTTGATCACGTGAGTGAAGTGAATCCCTTCCGCGGGCAAGGCCCGCTCTCGCCGCTCATGCTCGGGTGCTACGCGACCCAGTTTCTCGGCGCTTGGGCGGTCTTCTACACCACGCTCTTGCGGGACATGAAGAAGCCCTCGCGAGGAGGCACGCTGCTGCTGCTCGGCGCCGTGGTCGCGGTGTTGCTCCAACTCGTCCTTCCGCAGGCGGAGGCGCTGCCCGCATGGGTCATCTGGCTCCTCGCCGGCTCACAGTCCCTGTTGGCCCTCGTCATCTTTCCGCTGACCTTCTTGCGTTGGCGGAAAGAGAAGCGCGCCTTCGAACGCGCTTCACTGAGTCCCATGCTCGGGCTGTTCGCGCCCCTCGCACTCCTTCCGCAGCAAGCGCAAGGCGGGGGTGAGGCCGCATCCGCAGCAACGGACGACTTCTTCGTGTGGATGATCTGGCTCCTCGTGCTTGTGCCCAGCGTCATCGTCACGTTGCTGGCCCTGAAGAAGCGGAAATCCACGCCCGAACTGCCGCACACTTCAGACTTCGCGTGGCAAGCCGACGTGCTGCAGAGCGGCTTGCCCGTCATCATCCACGCCTATCACGCCTGGAGCGTGGGCGACCGCGTCATCGAGAATCAGGTGGTCAAGCTCGCCGAATCCGTGCGCGGGCGCGCGCGTGTGTTCTGGCTGGATCTGGACCGCAATCCCGTCACGGTCGGCCAGCATGCGACGCTCGAAGAGAAGTCGGTGGCGCTCTTCATCAACGGAGAGCTGCGTTGGCAGTGCCAAGGCGTGCACGATCACGCGACCATCAAGGCCGAGATCGAACGCTTCCTGCCGCCCGCGGCCTGAGCACGCTCAGAAGGGCAGGACGCCGTTCTCGCGCTCCCACTCGCCGGTGGGCAGCATGACGATGGCGTCCCAAGGACAACCGTCGAGCCAGATGCCTTCGGGCCCCTTGGTCATGCACTTGGTGCAGCCGATGCACTTCACGGGATCAACCCACACGTAGCCGAAGGGTTCGTGCTCCTTGTCCATGATGAGCTGCATGCAGTTCTCGATGGGACAAAGCGGGATGCAGGTCGGAGCGCCTGCGCAGCCGGTGCACTGGTCGGTGATCACCGCCATTTCCTTCGGCTTCTTCTTGCGCTTGGTGCTGATGAGCTTTTCGGCCATGGCTGCTCCGCGTCACAAGGACGTTAGATGTCGTTCAACGGCGCGCAACCAGGCGCAGCGCGGCGGCGGCCCGCGCCCGCGCGATGCGGGCCTTCATTTCGGCACTGGCGCTGACATCACCGAGTGCATCAAGCCCCTCAAGGAGCTCGATCTCAGCGACCGTGCCCACGAGTTCGATGCCGAGCAGCGCGTTGGCGAGCGTGGCCGCATCGGGCAGGAGTTCCGCGAGCGGCGTGCCGCTGGCGACTTCGGCTCCAGAATGCGCGTGCATGGTGCGCACCCAGCCGTTCAGGCTCGTGCGCACCGGCGTCACGAGGCCATCCTTGCTGGTGATGGTGCCGTAGTCGCGACCGAGACTGAGAGCCTCGCCAGCTTTGATGCGCGTCTCCAGCGTCCCCGTCGCGGGAGCGAGGAGATGCACGGCTTGGAGTGCCTCGCGCAACTCGGGCAATCCCTCGGCGCGCGAATGGTTGGACAGCGCCAGCGCCGCATTCAGACGGGTGCCGCGATCCTGATCCTTCAGCATGCGGAGCAGACTCGGGACGTGCCGCCCCTTCTTCTCGTGCCCCATGGCCCAGGCAGCCACGCGCCGCACTTCGAGCAGCGCATGTGTCGCCAGTGCGTCGAGCGCCTCGGCGAAGCGGCCGGCCTCGGCAACACTGTCGCCGCGGGTGAAGCGGGCCACGAGTTGTTCGAGTCCGTGCTGCACGGACTGGGCATCGCCCTCGGAGCGCAAAGCCCGCGCTAGCTCTTCGTCGTCGAGCGGGACACCAAACCAGCTGCTGCGGAAAGCGAGAAAGATGAGTGCGAGCGTGGCGACCACGGCGAGAAGCAGCACGGGAACACGTCCCTGCTGCCTGCTCGTCATGCCGCCTCTCGTGCTCACCGCGGGCTCACTTCGTGCGCGCGATCTTCTGGAACTCGGACTCTTCCGCCGTCCACTGCGCGAAGTAGCGCGTGAGAAGTTCAGCGTGGTCGCCCGTCCATGCCGCAAGCTTCTTCAGCCGCTCGTCACCCACGCGGCGTCGCGCCGTGGCGCTCACCTTCTCGGTGTTCACGATCCAGCGTTCCGCACTGCCGCTGCCGCTCCGTTGCAGGATCGCAGGCATGGCCGTGCCGGGGATGACCGTGTTGGGTTCGGTCACCCAGCGATGTGTCCAGCCCGGGCGGATGCGCTCGCGCACCACTTCGAAGCTCGGAGCGTAGGTCGTGTCCGGATTGATGCTGGGCTCGCCGCCAAGGAGGTGACAGTTCGCGCAGTCGCCCGCGGTGAAGGCCGTGCGCGCGAGGTCGAGTTCCTCGCCCGTGAGTGGTGCCACTTCCGGACGCACATAGTCCGTCGTGGTCATGTCCGAGAGCGCCTGGAAGAAGCGCACGAGCGTGCCGCGCTCGCGTTCGGACAAGAAGAAGGTCGGCATGCGTACGGTCATGCCCTGGCGCACACCGTTGCGGGTCTGCAATGCGGCGTCATGCGTGAGTGAGGGATTTTCGAGGAAGCGCGAGAGCCACAGAGGATCCACGCGGCTTCCCTCACCCACCAAGGTCGGCGGGCGACCGTTCTTCTTCGGCACCCCGGGGAACTCGGCGTTGTCCTGATAGATCGGCAGCTCCCAGATGGCGGGCGTCGCGCCCGGCAGGATCTGGTGGCAACCATCGCAATTGTATTTCTTGACCAGCCACCAGCCTTGCTGGATGTCCTTCTTCGCACCGGCTGGAAGATAGTTGAGCGAGCGCGGAATGTGCGTCTCGGTGCTGCCCAGCAGGAACGTGGTCAGGGCATCGATATCGCCCTTGATGCTGCCCTTCACTTCCTCGTAGCCGGACTCGCCGGCCTTGGGGAAGAACTCGGGCATGCGCAGGCGCTCGGACCAGTTCGGCCATTCCTTGTCCGCGTCAAACGTGGATGGATCCGCGAGCTTGTGCTCGAAGAA
>SXUL01000035.1 GCA_005790545.1 Planctomycetia bacterium
CTATGTGCCTGCCGACGATTACACCGATCCGGCGCCGGTCGCGACCTTCCCTCACCTCGACGCCACCATCGCCCTCGAGCGCTCGCTGGCCGAGCTTGGCATCTATCCCGCTGTGGACCCGCTTCGTTCCACCTCGCGCGTGCTCGACCCGCAGATCGTGGGCGAGGAGCACTACCTCGTGGCGCGCGAAGTGCAGCGCATCCTGCAGCGCTACCAGGAGCTGAAGGACATCAACTCCATCCTCGGCATGGAAGAACTCTCCGACGACGACAAGGCGCTCGTGAATCGCGCCCGCCGCCTGCAGAAGTTCCTTTCGCAGCCCTTCAAGGTTGCGAAGGAATTCACGGGCATGGATGGCAAGTTCGTGCAGCTCGAAGACACCGTGCGCTCCTTCGCGGACGTGGTGGCGGGCAAGTACGACGACCTCCCGGAAGATGCGTTCTACATGGTCGGCGGCATCGCCGACGTGATCGCCAAGGCCGAGAAGATTCGCGCCACGAGCTGACCCATGGCAGTCTTCCACCTCGAAGTCGTGACTCCCGACGCCACTGTCTACAAGGGCGATGTGTCGTCCGTCACCGCGCCTGCGGAGGACGGACGCATCGGTGTGCTCTCTGGCCACGCGCCGCTTTGCTGCACGATTGCGGTGGGCGAGGTGCTGGTCCGCGAGGCGACCGGCGGCGAGCGACGCTTTCTGGTGGGTGATGGATTCCTTGAGGTAGCCCGCAACACCTGCCGCATCCTGGCGGCTGTGGGTGAGGCTGCCGAGGAAATCGATGTCGCTCGTGCGGAGGCCGCCGAGAAGCGTGCGCGTGAGCGCCTGAGGGCGAAGCGCGATGTCACGTTCGATCTCGCGCGGGCCGAAGTGGCACTCGCCAAGGCGCTCGTGCGTGTGAAGCTCGGCCGCGAAAACGTCCGCCGCAAGGCGCGCTGAGCAGCAGCCGGAGCGCAGCGCGCTCCACGCCTCATACTGAAAGTTGCGCCGAGCCGCGTCTTTGCAGCCCGCCGAGTCTGCGGCGTTTTCTGCTCTTTCAGTCGTCCGCTGCGGACTGATCCTGCGTCCCTGCCGCACTGTTTTTCCGCGTCGCGAGGGATCTTTCGCCTGCTTCAAGTGCCTTGACGGTGGCGACGATAGGTGGCTTGAGTCTGCGCCCGCAGTTCGATTTCAAGGGGGCAGTCTCGAGGGACGTGATTCATGGATCTGGCCACCATCATCGGTTCGGTGCTCGGGCTCGTGGTCGTCGGTTTCACGATGATCCACGAGAGTCACGGTGCGCTGTACCTCTTCTGGAACATGTCCGCCGCCATTCTCATTGCCGGCGGATTGCTCTCGGCCATCTTCATCTCCTTCAAGATGAACCATGTGACGGGGCTCATCGGCATCACGAAGCGCTGCTTCATCTATCCCTTGCCGGAACCGGCCGAGGTCATCGAACGCATGACCGAGTACGCAACCCTTGCGCGCAAGGAGGGCCTGCTCGCGCTGGAAGAGAAATCGAAGGACGTGAAAGACCCGTTTTTCTCGAAGGGCATCATGCTGGTCGTTGACGGATATCCGGCGGACTCCGTCAAGCAGATCCTCGAGGTCGACGTGGAGGTGATGAAAGAGCGCCACACGGTCGGCAAGAAGATGATGGAGAACATGGCGGGTGCCGCGCCAGCCTTCGGCATGGTGGGCACCTTGCTCGGTCTCGTGGCCATGCTGCAGAACATCTCTGATCCCTCGAAGATCGGCGCTGGCATGGCGGTGGCCTTGCTCGCGACCTTCTATGGCTGCGCTCTGGCCAACTGCATCTTCATTCCCATTGCGTGCAAACTCGACATGCGCACCAAAGAGGAAACCCTCATCCGGAATCTGATGATCCAGGGCATCCTCGCCATCCAGAGCGGCGACAAGCCGCAGGTGGTGAAGGAACGCCTGAAGGCCTTCCTTTCACCGGCCGAGCGCGCGCGCGTCGCGGACGCAGCTCCCGCGAAGGGAGCGTGAAGCATGTGCGGTGGTGGCGGCGACGGACCGAGCGCACCGCTCTGGATCGTGTCCTTCTCGGACATGGTGGCGAATCTCGTCACGTTCTTCATCATTCTCGCCTGCTTTGCGGGTGGTGAAGAAGGGCAGGGAGCCACCGTGGTCGAATCGGGCGTGGGCGTGCACGGCACGCGCACCACACCTCCGGCCACGGCCATGGTCGCGAAGCCGCGCACAGGTGACGGCCGCTTCGGCGTGGAAGGTCAGGACAGGCCCTCTGCGCGTCAGGAAGAGCGCCTCGATTCTGCACTCGACAAGCTCGCTACACCCGTCGAATACAACGTGGAGCCGGATCTGGAGCGTCTCTCTGCAGGCATGCGCATCCGCCTGACCGCGGAGGGTCTCTTCCGCCCAGGCAGCAGTTCCATGAGCGAAGCCGGTGTCGTGATCGTGCGCGAGATCGGCAGCTTCTTCCGCGGAGAACCTTGCACCCTCGTGGTGGAGGGACACACGGATGCACTGCCCGGGGAGGACAGCGCGACTGCCGCGACGCGCAGCCTCGGCATGGCCAAGTCCATTGCACGCGTGCTCGCCGGAGGTGGCATGGAGCCCTTCCGTGTCGGGGTCGCCCCGCGCGCCGCAGACGTTCCCATTGCACCCAATGACACTCCCGCGGGCCGGCGACAGAACCGGCGCATCGAGATTCTCGTGCGCGGTGGCACATGAGCGAACGGCCGGAGGACAATCTCTCCGGAGTGGAGGCCGGATCGGATCCGACAGGAGACGAGGCGGCTTCCAAGGACTCCAACGCGACGAGCGAGCTTGCGACGGCAACGCTCGTGGCGCGGGAGTCGGGCGAGCAAGAGGCGACACATGGCGCAGCCTCGGAGGACGTGGCCTACGGCCATGACGCGGGGCTCGCGACCCTTGATGAGCCTGCGACAGAATCCCACGAGGAGAGTCACACAGAGCATCACGAGGAACACGAAACCCACGCTGACGGCCATGGCGGCAGTGGAGGCCACGGTGGCCACGGCAAGAAGCATCATCCTCCCGAGGGAGCAGGGCCAGGTGCGCCGCTGTGGATGCTGAGTTTCGCCGACATGATGACGAACCTCCTCACCTTCTTCATTCTCATGGCGGCCTACACCAAGAGCTCCATGGGCATCCAGTTCGAGGATTTCATCGGAACCATCAAGCAGGATCTTTCCGACGTGCAATTGTCGGGCACGGGGCTTGGCCATGATGCGGCCTTCCAGTTCGGAGCCGGGCGTGTGATCTATCGCGCTGCGAACCCCGTGAATACCGAGACGCTCGTGGACGCGGGCGGCGGCATGTCGAATCTCAATCGCGATCGACTGCGCCAGATCCTCCTCGAACAACTGAAGCAGGGCGGCTGGCGCACGCTGCCGACGCCGGTGCTTTTTGATCCGGGCTCCAGCAAGCTCACGCCGGGGCAGATTGAGTGTCTGCAACAACTCGGCGCCATGATTGCAGCCGGCCGCTGGCCGGTGCGGGTGGATGGTTACTCCTTTGCCGAGGGCCAGTCGGAGGATGAAGGCTGGGATCTCGCCAGCGCGCGAGCCACGGCGGCAGCGCGTGTGCTGGAGGCGGCGGGCGTGGAACGCTCCCGGCTTGAAGTGGCCGGCCACGGCATGTTGTTGCAGGGGCGCTGGAGCGGCATCGAGGGCTCGCAGCTCCCGCAGAACAAATACGGTCGCCGGGCGGTGTTGATCACCCTCGGGGAGGAGAAGTGATGAGTTGTCCTGAGGCTCGCTCGACACTCAAGTACATGCGTGGTGAGCTCTCCGACCGCCATGCACAACGTTCCGCGGAACACCTGCACCAGTGCAGCGAATGCCGCGAGACCATGAAGTTCGGAGCCAGCGCGTGGATGTCCGCGCGCCGCGAGGCGGATGAATCCTCCGAAGCGTCGGGGGCCCATGAATCCCTCCGGCCAGCGCCGCGGGCATTCGGGTTCCGCAACATGTTCATCGGGCGGCCTGTGGGCGCCGAGTCGCGTCCGCGTTCGCGCTGGATGCTCATGTTGCTCGTCGGCGCCGCGGCCCTCTTCTTCATGACCTGGAAGAGCGAGCCTGCGTCGGCGAGCGCGCTGGCGACGCCGGAGCTGCCCCCAGAGGAGCGCGCATTGCAGGATGGGATGGCGTGGCTCGAATCGCCGCGAGGCCAACTCACCGGGCGGCCGCGTGTGGTGAGCGCGCTCATCCCCGGAGGTGTTGAACGCTTCCGGGTGCTCATTGTGGATGCCGAAGGTGCGGTGCTGCTGAACGAACAGCACCGGGCCGGAGAGGGTGGCGTGCTGGCGGCGGATGAGGGTGCGCACCAGAGGGTGCTTGTGCCCTTCCCGGCGTCGACGGTGCTGCCGCTTCCCGAGAACGCGGCTTTCGGTCTCAGCGTCATCCTGCCGGGGGGACGCGTCGCTGCCAGCGCACGCTTTTCCCTCGTGCCGGCTGAAGTGCGCTGAGCACTTCAGTGCGCGTGGCCCTCGGCTATCCTGCCGCCGAGGATCATCGATGCGGCATCAGCGCACCAGAACCTGCGGGGAACTACGGATCGAGAATGCGACCGAGAAGGTCGTCCTGAACGGCTGGATCCAGGCCATCCGGGATCACGGTGGGCTCATGTTCATCGACCTCAGGGATCGCTACGGATTCACGCAGGTCGTTGTCGATCCGGCGCGCCTGCCGCAGGTGAACGAACTCGGACCTGAGTGGGTGATTGCCATCGCGGGTGAAGTGCGGGCCCGCCCTGCAGACGCTCGCAACGCTGAGCGCAGCACAGGCGAGATCGAGGTTGTTGCCGACGACATCGAGATTCTCAACGGCACAAAGGTCCCGCCCTTCGAGATCACCGACGACTGCCGCACGCGTGAGGAGTTGCGCCTTGAGCACCGCTATCTGGACATGCGCCGCAGGCCCGTGCTGGCGAACATGGAACTCCGAAGCCGGCTCAACCACACCATCCGCTCCTCCATGATGGAGCAGGGATTCATGGAAGTGGAAACGCCGATTCTGATGAAGACCTCGCCGGAAGGCGCACGGGATTTCCTCGTGCCCTCGCGCGTGCATCCGGGGCAGGCCTATGGGCTGCCGCAATCGCCACAGCTCTTCAAACAGACCCTGATGGTCGCGGGGATCGACCGCTACTTCCAGATTTGCCGCTGTTTCCGCGACGAGGATCTACGGGCCGACCGCCAACTGGAATTCACGCAGCTCGACGTGGAGATGAGCTTCGTGCGTCAGGAAGACGTGTTCCTGGTGATGGAACGCGTGATGGCGCGGGTGTGGAAAGACATCGCGGGAGTGAGCGTGGCGGCGCCCTTCCCGAAGCTCAGCTGGGAAGAATCCATGGCGCGCTTTGGCTCGGACAAGCCCGAGACGCGTTGCAGCCTTGAGTGCTTTGATTTCTCCGCCCGGGCGGCGCAGTCGACTTTCCGCGTGTTTGCACAGGCGGTGGCCAAGCCGCAAGGCACGGTGCGAGGGTTGGTCATTCCCGGCGGCGCCAGCCTCGCGCGCAAGCCCATCGACGATGCGGAAGTCGTTGCGAAGACTTACGGTGCTGGTGGTCTCGCGTGGGTGAAACTCACGCCGGAGGGGCCGCAGGGCACTCTCGCGCGCTTCCTTCAGCCGGAGGACCTGACGGCGCTCGCGGAGGCCGGCGCGAAGACCGGAGATCTCGTGGTCTTCACGGCGGGTCGTTTCGAAGCGGCACTCACGGCGCTCGGCCAAGTGCGGCTGCATTTCGCGAGGCACCTGAATCTCATTGACACGTCGCAGACGCACTTCCTCTGGATCACCGACTTTCCCATGTTCGAGTGGAACGAAGAGGAGCAGCGCTTCGAGGCCAAGCACCACATGTTCACGGCGCCTACCTCGGAACTGCCGGAGCCGGGTGCGGACATCAGCCACATCAAGGCGAGCCTCTACGACCTCGTGGTCAACGGCAACGAGATCGGATCGGGCAGCATCCGCATCCACCGGCCCGAGGTGCAGGCGAAGGTCTTCGCCCACGTGGGGCTGACAGCTGAGCAGGCGGCCGACAAGTTCGGCTGGTTCCTGCGTGTGCTCGAGTATGGCGCGCCGCCCCACGGGGGGATTGCGCTGGGAGTGGACCGCATTGCGATGCTGCTTGCGAACGCGGCATCCCTCAGGGATGTCATCGCCTTCCCCAAGATCTCGAACGGCACCTGTCTGATGACACAATCCCCGTCCGCCCCGGATGAGAAGCAATGGCGTGAGCTGAACCTCAGGCCGAACTGACGGGAAGAGGGGCTAGCCGGCTCGGGCCGACGGTTGACGGACCGCCGGAGCGGTTGCTAAACCCTTGGCGCCTGCGTGTGTCCGGGGGAACGCTCTGTCCCCGGTACCGCGGTCCCGCCCCAGGGCGGATCAATGCGCCTGCGCGAGCGGGTGCGAGTCCGGCATACCCCCGCTGGGGGCAGCCAATCAACGAGAGCGCATGAACGACACCTCATCCACGCCGGTCATCCAAGTGACCCTGCGGGACGGTTCGCGACGGGAGCTGCCGCAAGGCGCCACCATTCGCGACCTCGCGCAGAGCATCGGCAAGCGTCTCGGTGAAGCCACCGTTGGCGGCCGCATCGACGGTGCGCCGGAGATCCTCGATTTCCGGACGCAGCTCTCCCGCAACTGCAGCGTGGATGTCGTCACCGCGGACAGCAAGGACGGGCTCGAGGTCATCCGTCACAGCGCGAGCCACATCATGGCGGACGCAATGCTGCGCCTCTGGCCCGATGCGAAGCTCGCCATCGGCCCCGCCATCGAGGACGGTTTCTATTACGACATCGACCTCGCGCACCGCATCACGCCGGAAGATCTGCCTCGTATCGAGGAAGAGATGGCGAAGATCATCGCGGCCAACACCGCCTTCGAGCGCTGCCGCGTGGACCGCAACGCCGAAATCGGTCGCGCGCGCGAACGTGCGGATGTCTACAAGGCCGAGCTCATGGAAGGACTCCCGGAAGATGCGGAAGTCACCTTCTACCGTCACGGCGGCGGGAGCTTCGAAGATCTCTGCCGCGGGCCGCACGTTCCATCCACCGGCTATGTGAAGGCTTTCAAAGTGCAGCGCATCGCAGGTGCGTATTGGCGCGGCGATGAAAAGAACCGGATGCTGCAGCGCATCTATGGCACCGCGTTCTTCAACAAGAAGGAGCTTGAAGAGCATCTCGCACGCATCGAGGAAGCGGGCAAGCGCGATCATCGGAAGCTCGGCCGCGAACTTGGCCTCTTCTTTCTCGACCCGGTTGCACCAGCGAGCCCCTTCTTCCTGCCCAAGGGCACCCAGCTTTACAACCGCCTCCAACAGCACATGCGCGAGCTCTACCGGCGCCATGGCTATCAGGAGGTGATCACGCCACAGGTGTTCGACGTGGAACTCTGGCATCGCTCGGGCCACTACGCGAACTACAAGGACAACATGTTCTTCACCACGGTGGACGAGCGCGAGTGCGCGGTGAAGCCCATGAACTGCCCGGCGCACACGTTCATTTACGCGACGGAGAAGCGCTCCTACCGCGAGCTGCCTTTGCGCATCGCTGATTTCGGACGCCTGCATCGCTACGAACGCAGCGGGGTCACCAGCGGGCTCACCCGTGTGCGCACCTTCTGCCAGGATGATGCGCACATCTTCGCGACACCGGACCAGATCCAGTCCGAGATCACCTCCCTCATCGGCATGATCAGGGAGGTCTACGGGCTCTTTCAGTTCACCGAGATGAAGGTGTTCCTGAGCACCCGCCCGGAAAACTCGGTCGGCAGCGACGAGATCTGGGAGCGCGCGGAAGCGGGGCTGGCCGAGGCCCTGAAGGCCAATGGCATCAACTTCACGGTGAACGTCGGCGACGGAGCCTTTTACGGCCCCAAGATCGACTTTGTCGTCTCCGATGCTCTGCGGCGCGACTGGCAGCTCGGCACCATCCAACTGGATTTCACCCTGCCCGAACGCTTCGATCTCGGTTTCGTGGCCGCGGACGGATCCACGCAACGCCCTGTGATGATTCACCGCGCGATCCTCGGTTCCATCGAGCGCTTCATCGGCATCCTCATCGAGCACACGGGCGGGAACTTCCCGTTCTGGCTCGCGCCGGAGCAGGTGCGCATCATCAGCATCGCCGATGCCCATGTGGCTTGGGCCACGGAGGTGGCGAGCGCGCTTGCCGCTGCGGGCGTGCGCACCAACACCGATTTCTCCAACGCCAAGACGGGCGCGAAGATTCGCGATGCCCGGCTGGCGCGTGTGCCGTTCACCCTCGTGGTGGGCGGGCGTGAATGCGAGGACCGCACTGTGGCGGTCCGCGAGCGTCCTGACGTGGATCGCGGAGTGATGTCACTCAGCGCTGTGCAGGAACTCTTCCTGGAACTCGAGAGGAACAAAGCATGAATGTTGCCGAGGGAACGGCCCTTTGAGCCCCCCGCCCTTTGATCGTCGTGGCGGACCTGCGCCACGGCCGCTGCACAGGATCAACAACATGATCCGTGTGCCGGAAGTGCGCTTGCTGGATGAGAACAACGAGCAGATGGGTGTGGTCACGAGCGATCGCGCGCGCGAAATGGCGCGGGAACGTGGCCTGGATCTCGTGGAGATCTCGCCCATGGCCGTGCCGCCCGTGTGCCGCATCATGGACTACGGGAAGTTCAAGTACGAGCAGAAGAAGCGTGCCAACGAATCGAAGAAGAAGCAGCACAACATCCAGGTGAAAGAACTCCGCATCCGCCCGCAGACGGGCGAGCATGACGTGGCCGTGCGGCTGCGTCAGGCGCGCGAGTTCCTGAATGCAGGAGACAAGGTCGCCGTGATCGCGGTTTTCCGCGGTCGTGAGGTGACGCACCCCGAGATCGGTCTCGAGGCGCTGAGAGAATTCGCAGAAGAACTGAAGGATGTCGGGCGCGTGGAGCGCACCGGCAGCCTCGAAGGAAAGAGGATCACCATGATCCTCGCGCCGTCACGCAAACAAGCCTGACGGGGTTGACGAACGGAGTTGATTCCATGCCGAAACTGAAGACCAACAAGTCCGCCGCCAAGAGATTCAAGGTGACGGGCACAGGCAAGGTGAAGAGAACACGCGCCGGGAAGAGCCACCTCATGGTGACCTTCAGCGGCAAGCGCGTGCGTCGCCTGCGCAAGGCCGAGCTCGTCTCGAAGACGCAGGAAGCCACGGTGAAGAGGATGCTGCTCGCCTGAGGGCGGCAGAGGAGAACGCACATGAGAGCGAGAAATGGCGTCGCGCGCAAGCGCCGCGTGAAGAAGTTGCTCAAGGCCGCGAAGGGCTACCGCGCAGCGAAGAGCACGAACTATCGTCAAGCGAAGCAGACCGTACAGCGGGCGGGCCGTTATGGCTTCATCGATCGCCGCCGGAAGAAGCGCGAATACCGCTCCCTCTGGATCCTGCGCATCAATGCCGCCGTGCGCGCCGCGGGTATCACCTACTCGAAGTTCATCTCGGGCTTGCACAAGGCCGGCGTGGTCATCGACCGTCGCCAGCTCAGCGAGCTCGCGATCAATGATGCGAGCGCCTTCCAGGCACTCGTGGAAACCGCACGCAAGGCTTCCTGAGGGGCACGGGCACGATGGAGGCTCTGCCCGACGTTCTCGCGCAGGTGGCGGATTGCCTTGCCACCGCGAAGGAACTCATCCGCACGGCGGATGCCGGGGAGAGCCTCGCGCGCGCGCGCAACAGCGCGCTCGCGCGGCTCGGCGCCTTCATGGAGCTCATCAAGACCGCGCCGCGCGAAGACAAGCCGCGCATCGGCGCCGCCTTGAATGCCGCGAAGGGCGAGCTTCTCGCCTGCGCAGCAGAGCGTGAGGCCGCCCTCTCCGCGGTGGCACAGGCCGCTGGCGTGGACATCACGCTGCCCGGCAGTGCTCTCGAACAGGGAAGCCTGCACCCGCTCACCAACATCGAACGGCGCGTCGTGGATGCTCTGCGCAGCCTCGGATTCAGCGTTGCCGATGGCCCGGAAGTGGAAGACGAATTCCACAACTTCATCGCGCTCAACATTCCCGAGGACCACCCGGCGCGCGATCCGTCCGACAACTTCTATCTGAAGGGCGTGCCCTGGCTGTTGCGCTCGCAGACTTCCACGGTCCAGATTCGCACCATGCAGAGTGGGCCGCCGCCTTTCCGGGTGTGCGCGCCGGGGCGTGTCTTCCGTCCCGACGAAGTGGATGCAACGCATCACTGGATGTTCCATCAGGTCGAGGGGCTCGCGGTCGACGAAGGCCTCAGCATGGCCGATCTGAAGGGTACGCTGCTGCTATTTTTCCGCACGCTCTTCGGCAACGATGTCGAATTGCGGCTGCGCGCGAGTTTCTTTCCGTTCACGGAGCCCAGCGCAGAGGTTGATGTCTTCTTTCCCGGCCGCGGCTGGGTGGAGATGGGCGGCTGCGGCATGGTGGACCCGGCAGTGTTCGAGGCTGTCGGCGTCGATTCGGCGCGCTGGAGCGGTTTCGCGTTCGGATTGGGGCTCGAACGCCTCGCCATGCGCCACTTCGGAGTGCCCGACATCCGGCATTTCACGGACAACGATGTCCGTTTCCTGAGGCAGGTGCACTGATGCGCGCCAGCGTCGCCTGGATTGCGGCACTGCTCGAAGGCAGCGCGCCTTCAACGGCGCGGATGGCGAGGCTTCTCACGGCGTCTGGCACGGAGATCGAGGCCACCAAGCGCGACGAACACGGTGTTCATCTCGAAGCGGCGGTGACGTCGAACAGACCAGATCTGCTGTCGCATCGCGGGCTTGCGCGCGAGGTCGCAGCTCTCACGGGCGCCGCCATGAAGCCGGCACAGGCGCTCCTCCGAGGCAGCGGTCCGGAAATGCCGGTGACAGTGCGTGTGGACGATCCCGTGGGGGCGCTGCGCTACACCGCGCATCTCGTGCGAGGCATCAAGAACGGGTCTTCGCCGACATGGATGCAGGAACGTCTGCTCGCCGCCGGACAACGTCCCATCAATGCTGTGGTGGATGTCACGAATTACATCCTCCTTGAGGATGGCCAGCCCCTGCACGCATTCGATCTTGGCCGCATTGCAGGTGCAACGCTCAGTGTGCGGCGTGCGCGCGCGGGCGAGAAGCTTGCTGCACTCAACGGCCGGACGCTCGATTTGCACAGCGACGATCTCGTCATCGCGGACGCGGAGAGGCCGCAGGCCTTGGCTGGTGTCATGGGCGGCACACTGTCCGAAGTCGGTGCTTCCACCACGGAGATCCTCATCGAGAGTGCGCGTTTCGCGCCGCGTCTCGTGCGCGCCGCAGCGCGTCGTCACCAACTCAGGACGGATTCCAGTCACCGCTTCGAGCGTGGCGTGGACGACAGTGCCGTACTGGCGGCGGGTTTGCGTGCCGCTCAGCTCATCGCGGAGATCACGGGCGGCGTCGTTGCGAAGAACGTTGTGGAACTCGGCGAGCCGGTCTGCTCGTCTGCCAGCATCGACTTCGATCCCGCCAGTGTGCGGCGTGTGACCGGCGCGTCCGTGGCGCGTCCGCGCATGCGGAGTTTTCTCGAGCGTCTCGGGTGCACGGTGGAGGAACGAGCGGCGCTTTGGTGCGTGACGCCACCCACGTGGCGCCGTGATCTCGCGCGCCCGATTGATCTTGTTGAAGAGGTGATGCGCCTTGCCGGCATCGACAAGGTTCCCGAGCGCCTCGGCATGCCGCTCGCGGTTTCGACCGTGCCGCCACTCCGTCGGCTCCGCGCTGAAGTCCAGGACCTCTGCGCCGCGCTCGGTGCTCACGAGACCATCACCCCGGATTTTGTGGGGGAAGGCGCCGCTGCAGGGGTGGATCTTTTCGCGACGGGAGCAAGCCTCTCCGTGGCAGCACCTGTGCGCACGGGCGAAGCGGTGCTGCGGCGGAGTCTGCTGCCATCACTCCTGCGCGTCGCGCGCTTCAACCAGGATCAGGACAACGGGACGCCGCGCTTCTTCGAGGTCGGCGCCATCAATGCCGCGGGCCGGGATGGAGAGCCCGCACGGCGCGTCTTGCTCGGGGTGCTGATGCACGGGGACTGGCGCGCAGCGCGTGCATGGCTGGATGCCATCGCGGCCTTGCGCGGTGTCGTTCCCGAGCCGGTTGTTTCAGAGGACGGTGCGTTCTCCGGCGCGACCCGAGCCGCATTCCGCGCCAAAGGAATTGTCTTTGCCTGCATGGGGGAGCCTGCGCCCGCGTTGCTGGAGGGCCTGCGCACACGACCGCTCTACATCGAGGTGGATCTCGCAGCGCTGGATGCACTGGGGTCATCGGTGCGGCGTTTCAAGGGGATTCCACGCTTCCCTTCCGTGGTGCGGGATCTGGCTCTGAAGGTGCGGGATGGCGTGAGTTTCGGGTCCATCAGTTCGGTGGCGCGCGGAGCAGCAACGAAGCGCCTCGAAAGTCTGGAACTCGTCGAGGTCTTCCGGGGTGCACAGATCGGGCAGGGCCTGAAGAGCCTGAACATCCGCCTCACCTTCCGGGACGAAGCATCGACCCTCACCGGCGTCGCCGTGGATGCGGAGATGGCCGCGATTGTGGCTGCGCTTGGCGCGCAGACCGGCGCGGAACTTCGCGGCGCCTGACCCTCTCTCGGCCCGACTTGACCTCGCCCCCGCTCGCGACCGATACTTGCCACCGAGGTTCTGCGGGGTTCGCGGGCAACGTGCCTCCGGCCCACGAATGTCGATCCAGGGGATCACCGCGTGCGCTCTCGGGGCCGTCTTTCGGGACAGCCTCACCCGCGCAAGAAGCAGGTCCCCCTCTCGCTCCTTACGGTTCGAGAGGTCCGTCATGACCGAACGGCCCAGGTGGTTCCTCGGCGCTGCCTCCGCGGAAGTTGAGTTCTGTCGCTTCCGCGGGGCTGCGCGTTTGTTCTGCTTCCGCTGGCTGGATGCAGCGTCGCATGGCAAGATGCGCGCGCCCTGGGGAGGGCACGATGAATCACCATGCCACGCGGCGACGGGGGCTACGCGCCATGCTCGTCGCAGCGATCGTTCTGTGCGCGGGCACACTCGCCTGGATGTTGCGCCCGGTTCAGTCGCCGCCGGAGTTGCAAACACGTGCGAGTGCAGTGCTGACCACGCCAGCAGCAGCCTCGGTTCCTGAGCCTGTCGCCAGCACTGTGTCGTCTGGCGCCACGCCTGCGGCCTTGAGTGACGGGCAAGCGCGCGCGGGCCGCGGGCCATCCAGTGACGACCACAGCGCCGAGAGCGCGACGGCGATTCTCACACAGGATGCGGTTGTGGCGTCGGCGGGTGCGCCGAATGCAGCAGGCGGTGGAGCGACCATTCCGCGCACGCATCAGGAAGAGGTGGAAGCGCGCCTGAAGCTCGCCGTTGGTGATGATGACGCGCAGCGCGTCATTCTCGGCCGGGCCATCATCGATGAGAGAATTCCCGAAGCATGGCGCCGATTGCAGTGGGAGAAACTGCAGACATTGAATGACGCGCGCGTGTTTTCGCGGCGCAATGCAGCAGGCTTTCGCCAACTGACGGTGCGCAAGGGCGAGAGCCTGTGGGCCATCGCCCAACGCGCCAAGCGCACGACCGGCGTCGCAGTCGCGCATGGGCTGCTCGCAACGATCAATGGCGTGCCAGCCACGGGTCTGCAACCCGGTGACAGAGTGAAAGTCCCCGAGCACGCATTCGAAGTGCTGGTGGACAAGAGTGCCTTCCGGCTCTATCTCCTGCTCGACGGGGCTGTTGTCCATCACGTGGCCGTCGGCATCGGCAGGGAAGACCGGACCCCCGAGGGTGTGTTCACCATCTCCAGCCGCATCGTCCACCCTGATTGGACCGACCCGAAGACCGGAAAGACCATCCCCTTTGGTGCACCAGGGCATCTGATCGGATCACGTTGGTTGGGATTCTCCGCGGATGGACGCAAGACCGGATTCGGAATCCACGGCACGGTTGATCCGGAGAGCATCGGAAAAGCCCTGTCGGATGGCTGCGTGCGCCTCGCAGAGCTTGATCTCACACGCGTTTTTGAATGGATCCCCGAGGGGGCCCTTGTCCGCATTCGCCCCTGAAGCAGTGGATGCGCAGCGCGCCATTGATATGATCCCGCCGCACGGCGCCGCACGTAGTGGCGGCGTCGTTGCGGCAATGCTGTGAACTGGCCGCGGATGCGGCGGAGATTGCGGGACTGCGTGGCGCGCCGGCCGGGCGAGCCCGCGCGGAGTTCCCCGGAGCACGCATGGATTTCCAGTACGCGAACGTTCTCTTCGGCCTCCTGTTCGGCGCCGGATTTGTGGTGCTGAACGTTGCGGTGGTGAACCGCATTCTCGCGCCCAAGGTGGACGATCCCGAGAAGCGCACCACCTACGAGTGTGGCGAGCCGACCATCGGCAGCGCTTGGGTGCGCTTCGACATGCGCTTCTACACCGTGGCGCTCGTGTTCCTCATTTTCGAAGTGGAAGTGGCGTTCCTCTTTCCGTGGGCGGCCGCCTACAACGAACTCACCCAGGCCATGGGCCTCTTTCCGTTCTTCGAGGTGCTGGCTTTCCTCGTGATTCTCGGCCTCGGCTACATCTACGTGTGGAAGAAGGGTGACCTCGATTGGGTGAAGGGCACGCAAGGTCAGGACACAGCCGCTGGTGACAGCGCGGATTGAGCGCGGAGCAACGGAGCATGGCTGATATTCATGATCAGGAATTCGGTCTCGGAGATGGCGCGACACAGGACGGCATCCTGCTCACGCGCGTGGACCAGCTCATCAACTGGACGCGCAAATCGTCTGTCTGGCCGATGACTTTCGGGTTGGCCTGCTGTGCCATCGAAATGATGGCCACGGGCGCGTCGAGCTACGACATCGACCGCTTCGGCAGCGGGCCGTTCCGGGCCACGCCGCGCCAGGCCGACTTGATGATCGTGGCGGGCACCGTCAGCCACAAGATGGCACCGCGCGTGAAGCGGCTCTACGACCAGATGCCCGAGCCGAAATTCGTGATGGCCATGGGCGCCTGTACGGTGAGTGGTGGGCCATACATCAAGCATGGCTACCACGTGCTGAAGGGTGTCGATCGCATCGTGCCGGTGGACGTGTACGTGCCTGGCTGTCCGCCACGTCCCGAGGCGCTTCTCGAAGGCCTATTCCGCATCCAGGAAAAGATGGAGCGTGAGCGACTCCTCGACAAGACGCGTTGCGGCGCACGGCCCAAGGTGCTGGTGGAGTAAGGCATGGCCATGGACAGAACCACACTCGTTGCCGAGGTCGAGAAGGCCTTCGGTGCACGCATCACGGAGAAGGACCTCGCGGGGTTTGAGCCCTTTCTCCGCTGTGAACCGGCCACTTGGCCGGAGCTCGCGCGCTTTCTGAAGGAGCGCTGCGGACTCGACATGCTCTGCTGTCTGACAGGCGTCGACCGCGGCAAGGGCCAGGGTTTGGAAGCGATCTACAACGTCGAAGCCTGCGACGCGAAGCGCTGCGGCATTTCCATCCGCATCCGCGTACCGCTCGACAACCCGGTGATCCCGAGCGTCGAGAAAGTCTGGCAGACGGCCGACTGGCACGAGCGCGAGTGCTGGGACCTTGTAGGCATCCGCTTCGAGGGGCACCACAATCTCGTGCGCATTCTTTGCGCTGAAGACTGGGAGGGGCATCCCCTCCGCAAGGACTACAAGTCACCGGACCGCTACCACGGAATCAAGAACAATGTCGTCTGACAGCGCGACCACAGCGGTGAATGCCGGCGACCTCCGCACGGAGGAAATGCTCCTCAACATGGGCCCGCAGCACCCCGCCACGCACGGCGTGCTGCGCGTGATGGTGCGTACGGACGGCGAAGTGGTGCTCGACTGTGAGCCCCACGTGGGCTATCTGCACCGTTGCTTCGAAAAACACTGCGAGTCGGTGACAACGCTCCAATCCGTGCTCTACACGGACCGCCTCGATTACCTCACGGCCATGGGGAACAATTGGGGCTTTTGCATGGCAGTGGAGAAGCTCTGGGGGCCTGAGCTCGTGATCCCCGAGCGCGCGGAGTACATCCGCGTGATTTGCCAGGAATTGAATCGCATTGCCTCGCACCTTCTTGCGATCGGCACCTACGGCATGGACGTCGGTGCCATCACGCCGTTTCTCTACTGCTTCCGCGAGCGCGAGAAGATCCTGACCATCTTCGAGCACATTTGCGGCCAGCGCCTGAACTACAACTACATCCGGCCAGGTGGCGTGGCGTACGACATCGATGACGCCATGCTCGGCATGATCCGTGATTTCTGTGCGTACTTCGGACCGAAGGTGGACGAATACGACGACCTCCTCAGCACCAACGACATCTTCGTGCACCGCACAGCTCACGTGGGCGTGCTGCCGGTGAAGACAGCGATCGACTATGGCTGCACTGGCCCGGTTCTCCGCGGCTCCGGTGTGGCGCGTGATCTCCGCAAGGATCAGCCCTACGGCATCTACGAACGCTTCCAGTTCAATGTCCCGGTGGGCACAGGCGAGCGGGGCACGCTCGGCGACTGCTTCGACCGTTACATGGTCCGTGTGCGCGAGATGCGGGAGAGCTTGCGCATTGTGGAGCAGGCTGTGAAAGGCATCCCCGGCGGGGAGATTCGCTCCACGAAGATCAAGGGCAAGATCCGCCCGCCCAAGGGCGAGGCTTACACGCGCATCGAGAATTCCCGCGGAGAACTCGGGTTCTACGTGGTGTCCGAGGGCAAGGAAGTCCTCTACCGCGTGAAGTGCCGCGCGCCGAGCTTCCACAACATCTCGGTACTGCCCGCGATTTCGCGCGGGGCCATGGTGGCGGACCTGATCGCCATCATCGGCAGCATGGACATCGTGCTCGGGGAAGTGGACCGCTGACCATGGACACTCAGACTCTCGTTGAATGGGTGCTTGGCGAGAACCCCGCGTTCTGGCCACGGCTGATCGGAGTGGTGGCGGCCTGGGCGCTGCCCATCACCATCTGGGTCTCGCTGGTCGGGCTCATCAGCATCTGGCTGGAGCGAAAGATCTCCGCGCACATCCAGTGCCGACTCGGGCCGATGGAAGTCGGGCCACACGGTGCGTTGCAAACCATCGCTGACGGCGTCAAGCTGCTGGCGAAGGAAGACATCATCCCTGATGGGGCGGATCGCTTTCTCTTCGCGTTCGCGCCGATCCTCGCCTTTGCAGGCACGTTCGTGTCTTTCGCCGTGATCCCTTTCGGTCCCGATCTCATCATTGCGGACCTCGATGCAGGCCTCTATTTCCTTGCGGCTATCGGATCACTCGAAGCCATCGGTGTGATTGCGGCCGGCTGGGCATCCAACAACAAGTGGTCGCTCTTCGGATCTGTGCGCGCGGCGACGCAGGTGGTGAGCTACGAGATCCCGATGGGACTCGCCTTTGTGACGGTGGCCGCCGTCGCCGGCACACTCAGCATCACCGGCATCGTCGAGCAGCAGAGCGGCATGGTCTGGAACTGGTATCTCTTCCGCAACCCGTTCATGCCCATCGCCTTCATCAGCTACTACATTGCTTCGCTGGCCGAATGCAAACGCGCGCCCTTCGACCTGCCTGAAGCCGAGTCGGAATTGGTCTCGGGCTTCCACACCGAATACTCCGGCATGCGCTTCGCGATCTTCTTTCTCGCGGAGTACGCAGCCATGTATGTGGTTTCCGCCCTGGCTTGTGTGATGTTCCTCGGCGGCTGGTACACAGGCATCGCGCCTCTCGATCGCGCAGTCGCTGCAAGCGGGCTGTGGGCCAATGCCCTCGGCGCCATTGTGATCATCACCAAGTCCTTCGCACTCATCTTCGTGCAGATGTGGTTGCGCTGGACCCTGCCCCGCATCCGCCTCGATCAGATGATGACGCTGTGCCTGAAGGTGATGGTGCCCATCGGCATGTTCACGCTCGTGTTGGCGGCGCTCTGGCAGGCGCTCGTGCCCGAGGGCTCGGCACTGGATGCGGCGGGCCATCCCGCGCATCCGGTGGTCGGGAGCATCACAGGCATGCTGGTTTTCGTGCTGTTGATCGTGGGCGGATACATGTGGGTGCGCAGCACCATCCGCGGCACGACGAGTTTCCGGACGGCCAATTACAAGGTTTGAGACGAGGAGCAGCGACCGTGGGATCACTCACAGCATGGTTCGGCCGCATCCACGCATCCGCGAAGACGGTCGTCATCGGCATGGGCATCACGTGGCGGTACATGGTGCGGCCGAAGGAGATCATCACCATCGAGTACGGTTCGAAGAACCGTGCTCCGAAGGAGCGCTACATCCCCGACAGGCACCGTGGCATCCACTACCTCGAGTCCGAGAAGTGCATTCACTGCCACATTTGTGAGAAGGCCTGTCCGGTCGATTGCATCGTCATGGACGGTTCACGGGAACCGTTCGCAGGCGCATGGCAGGGCGATGGCTCCTACATCTCGAGATTCACGCTCGATCTCAACAAGTGCATCTTCTGCAATCTGTGCTGCGAACCCTGCCCGAAGGACTGCATCCACATGGGGCAGGAATTCGACATGTCGGGATTCTCGCGCTCGCACGGAGTGAAGAACCTGCTCACAGATGGACCGTGGTCGGCTGCGGACCGCACCCGGGAAGCCGAGGCACGAGCACTGATCGCGGCCGCCGAGGCCGAGGCCAAGGCTCGCAAGGCTGCAGCGAAGAAGGGCGCCTGAAATAGGATGGCCATGGACATCAACATGTCGACGGTGATGTTCTTCGCCTTCGCCCTGCTGGCGGTTTTTCCCGCCTTCATGGTGCTGTTTGCGAAGGACATTGTGCGCGTGGCCTTCTGGCTGCTCGCGAGTCTCTCGGGGGTCGCCGGGCTCTACATCATCATGGGCGCGGATTTTCTCGGGCTTACACAGGTGCTCGTCTACATCGGCGGCATCCTCGTGCTGATCCTCTTCGGCATCATGATGACGTCGAAGGACCCGCTGTTGAAGCGCGCGCGGCATGTGGAGCGCTCGGTGGTGACCGGCATTGTCACGGGCGCGCTGGTGTTCGCGGCGCTTGCCGCCGTGATCCTCGGCATCGGGTTCGAGTCGGGGAAGGGCCGCGCGGATGGCGGCGCCACCACCACGGCTCTCGGCGAAGCACTGCTCACGGATTACATCCTGCCCTTCGAGGTGGTGTCCGTGCTGTTGCTCTTCGTGCTTTGCGGTGCGGCCCATGTGGCACGTCGTCGCAAGGAGGGCGCCCATGCCTGAGATCGGACTGAATCACTTCCTCATCGTGTCCGCGCTGCTCTTCAGCGCCGGTATCGGTGTGGTGATCTCGCGCAAGAATGCCATCGCGGTGCTCTGCGGGGTGGAACTCATCCTCAATGCCGCGGCACTGAATTTCGTGGCCTTCAACCGCTATTCAACTCCTGATGCGCGTCTGGATGGTCAGATCTTCACGATCTTCATCATCATCCTCGCCGCAGCCGAGGCTGCTGTCGCGTTGGCGATCCTTCTCAACCTCTTCCAGCAGACCAACACCGTGGACGTCGATGAGGCGGACACGATGAAGGAATGAGCTCCATGCCGGACACGATCAAGATCGCGCTCCTCATTGTCGTGCTGCCGTTGGCGGCGTGGGTCCTCGGATTTGCGCACGCGGCATTCCGTCGGCGCCTGCCCGCGTGTCAGGACTGGATCTCCACCGTGGCGGTGGGTGGTTCGATGGCCCTCTCGCTGTGGCTCTTCTTCACGAAGGTCCTGCCCGGAGGAGGCATGGCCGCTCCGGAAGTCTGGAGTTGCCGCTGGTTCGCCATCGGCTCTGGTGCCAACGCATTCATTCTCAATTTCGATGTGATGGTGGACAACCTCACCATCCTGATGAATTGCGTGGTCACCATCGTGGCCTTCCTGGTGCACGTCTACAGCCGTTCCTACATGCACGACGAGGATCGCTATCCGCGCTTCTTCCTGCATCTCTCGCTGTTCACGTTCTCGATGCTCGGATTGCTGGTCACCAGCAATCTCATGATGCTGTTCATCTTCTGGGAACTGGTTGGAGTGTGCTCCTATTTCCTCATCGGGTTCTTCTTCCTGAAGAAGTCCGCTGGTGACGCTTCCAAGAAGGCCTTCGTGGTGAACCGCATCGGTGATGCGTTCTTCATGGCAGGCATCTTCATGATCGGCGGCATTCTCTCGAAGCAGTGGCCGGGCGAGGGCGTGCTCTCGTTCCAGCGCATCTGGGAGTCCATCGCACTGCTCGGGCAGGGGACGGGGCCGTGGATCGGGCATGAAACCGAAGTGGCGCTCGCAGGAGTGTTCATCTTCATGGGCTGCGTCACCAAGTCGGCGCAGTTCCCGCTGCACGTCTGGTTGCCGGATGCCATGGAAGGCCCGACGCCGGTCTCGGCACTCATCCACGCAGCAACGATGGTTGCCGCCGGCGTGTACATGGTGGCACGCATGTTCCCGCTCATGGCGGGCAAGGGATACACCAGTGGCGAGTTCTTTGATTCGCCCGCGTTGTGGGTGATCGCCATCACGGGTGGCATCACTGCGCTCATGAGCGGCACCATCGCGCTCGTGCAATCGGATCTCAAGAAGGGCCTCGCGTACAGCACCTGTTCGCAACTCGGCTACATGGTCATGGCCCTTGGCGTCGGCAGCATGGGCGCCGGGCTGTTCCATCTGTTCACGCACGCATTCTTCAAGGCCTGTCTCTTCCTTGGTTCGGGCTCGGTCATCCACGCCGTGCACAGCCAGGAAATGAAGGACATGGGTGGCCTCAAGAAGAAGATGCCGCTCACCTACGCCACTTTCCTCGTGAGCTGTCTTGCCATCGCCGGGACGCCGCTGTTCAGCGGGTTCCTCTCGAAGGAAGCGGTGCTCGGTCAAGCCGCGGCCTTTGGTGCGCATCACCAAGGCGTCCTGGGTTGGATCCCCTTCGCTCTCGCGGCAGCCACGGCGTTTCTCACAGCGTTCTACATGTTCCGCCTCTTGTTCCTGACCTTCCACGGCAAGCCGGGAAATCAACACAAGTTCGACCACGCGCACGAGAGCCCGTTCGCCATGTCCATGCCGCTGGTGGTTCTCGCGATTCTTGCGGTCATCGCAGGCGGCATTGCGCTGCCGGGTGGCCTCGACCTGGGCACGGGGCACTGGTTCCAGGACCGTGTGAATGACAAGGTCCTCGTGCAGCAGGCCATGCCCGAGAGCGCGGCCTTCAAGGACATGCAGGCGCATATGGTGCACTTGCATGAACCGGCTCACGGCGCCAATGCGGCGATCGCGTCGTTCCATGAACACGCGCACCATGTGCACGCGCCCGTGATGTACATGTCCCTCGCGGCGGTCATCATCGGCATCGGAGGTGCGTGGCTCTTGTTCGTGCGCCGCCGGCACATCGATCTCGTGGGTGGAATTCCTCCACTCGCGCGTTATCGGGAAGTCCTCCGGAACCTCTATTACGTGGACTGGTTCTATTGCCAGCGCGTGGTGCCGACTGGCAAAGACATCGCGGATCTCGCCAAGGCCTTCGACAAGCACGTCGTGGACGCCATCGTGAACGCGGTGGCTCGTGGCGGGGCTCATGTTGCGTGGTTTGCGGGCCGTGTGGATGCGATCGTGGTGGATGGCGCCGTCAATGGTTCCGGAGCTTCGATGATGGCTCTCGGCCGGTTCTGCCGGGGGTTCGTGAACGGACGCATCCAGGACTACGTGAAGTACACCGTGTGGGGATTGGGATTGCTGCTCATCTGGGCTGTGCTGGCTCACTGAGCGAATGAAACGAATCACTCCGGCCCTTGCGGGCCGGGATGGAGATCTGATCCGATGCTCTTGACACTCGCGATCTTCCTGCCGCTTCTCGGCATGGCCGTGGTGCTCTTGTTGCCAAGCGCCAACAAGAATCTCATTCGTTGGACAGCCACGGCCTTCGCGGCGGCGGCGTTCATCCCGATCATCGTGCTTTCCAAGGGCTACGGTGGCGGAGAAGGCGATAGCGCCGAGAAGACGCTGCTTGCCCAGCGTGACGCAGTGGTCGCCGCGGCGCCCGCGGCTGCTCGCGAGACCATCAAGAGTCTCCTGAAGGAACCGAAGAAGCTCACCAAGCAGTTGGAAGCGTGGTCAGATCATGAACACGCGCCGGCGTCCGCGCTGAGTGATGAGTTGAAGCCTCTCGCTCAGGTTGCAGCGGCCGACGCCTATCCCGCCCTGCACGAGGCGTGGGAGCTCACCCTTGCGGCCGAATCGGTTCTCGCAAAGGACTTGCGCTATGTCGAGTACGGCCAGTGGATCCCGGCCTTCAACATCCACTATTTCCTCGGAACTGACGGCCTCTCCATGCCGCTCATCTTCCTGACGGGCCTGCTCTGGGTGCTCTGCTTTGTGTACTCGTATTCCATCGAGGAAGGCGTGAAGGGGTACTTCGCGCTCTTCCTGCTGCTCGAAACCGGCCTGCTCGGCGTCTTCTCCGCGCTCGACTTCTTCCTCTTCTATGTGTTCTGGGAAATCGTGTTGTTGCCCATGTACTTCCTTATCGGGTACTGGGGCGGGCCGAACAGGCTGTATGCGGCCATCAAGTTCTTCATCTACACCTTGGTGGGTTCCGTGCTCATGCTGGTCGCCATGCTCGCCCTCTATTGGAAGGACGGCATGGACAGCTTCAACCTGTTGACGCTCACGAGCGTCTCGGGCGGCTTCGACATGCACTTCCAGATGTGGATTTTCCTCGCGCTCTTCATGGGCTTCGCCATCAAGGTGCCGGTGTTCCCATTCCACACATGGTTGCCGGACGCTCACGTGCAGGCGCCCACGGCGGTTTCTGTCGTGCTGGCCGGAGTGCTTTTGAAGATGGGCGGCTACGGTTTCTATCGCTTCAGTTACACACTGGCCCCTGATGCAGGCGTCTCTCAGGCCATGGTATTGATGATCGGCATTCTCGGGCTGATCAACATCGTCTACGGAGCCTTGTGCGCCATGGCTCAGAAGGACTTCAAGTCCCTTGTGGCCTACTCATCCGTGAGCCACATGGGTTTTGTCCTGCTCGGCATGGCCGCCATGACCACGGAAGGCATGCAGGGCTCTGTGCTGCAGATGTTCAATCACGGTGTCAGCTCGGCCATGATGTTCCTTCTCGTGGGTGTGCTCTATGAACGCGCCCACCACCGTGACCTCGATCGCTTCGGCGGCATCGGGTTGCAGATGCCTTACTACACGGGATTTGCCATCATCGGCTTCTTCGCGAGTCTCGGCTTGCCCGGGCTGAACGGATTCATCTCTGAAGCCCTCGTGTTCATGGGCTCCTTCAACTCGTCCGAGTTTTTCGCGGGCAACAGCACCGTCTACGCGCTCCCGCGCTGGATCGTGTACCTCGCACTTCCCGGCGTCGTGTTCACAGCCGGTTACATCCTGTGGACCGTGCAGCGCGTCTACATGGGGACGGCGAAGAAGGAAGAGTACAAGACCTTCAAGGATCTCAACTGGCGCGAGGTCTTCAGTCTGACGCCACTGGCCGCCATGTGCATCATCTTCGGCGTCTGGCCGGCGTTGATTCTCGATTACATGAACGCCACCCTTGACCACCTGCGCGCGTTTGTGGTGAGCGGCGGAGGCATCTGAGAGGCGTCATCATGGGTAACGACTTCTCACAAACTCAGGATCTCATCAGCCGCGGCCTCGCAGGGTTCATTCCCGAACTCGTGCTGTCAGCGCTCGTGTGTGTGCTGCTCCTCGCGGACCTGTTCATCCGTGGAGTGAAGCCGCGTACCACCGCATGGATTGCGACCATCGGGCTTGTTCTCGCT
The DNA here is from genome assembly GCA_005790545.1 of Planctomycetia bacterium. Lineage (GTDB taxonomy): Bacteria > Planctomycetota > SXUL01. The sequence continues at coordinate 23,674 of SXUL01000035.1, forward strand.
GGCGCGACGCTCTGGCCACGGCTCGCTGCGAGCGGCGAGATCTTTGGCTGGATGCAGGGCGGCACGCAGCAGGGGCTCCTTGTCACGGACCGCTTCGCTTGGTTCTTCCAGATGTTCTGCCTGGCGACGGCTCTGGCGACACTGCCCATGGCCTTGGATCATGCAGCCTTTCGCGCGCGGCGCATGGGGGAGTATCACGCACTCGTCGTCGCAGCGACGCTCGGCATGTTCATGATGGCGGGCGCGGTGAATTTGTTGATTGCGTGGCTCGGCATCGAATTCGCGTCCATGGCGAGCTACCTCGCCACGGCATTCGACAAGCGCGATCGGCGCGGCTCCGAGGGCGGGATCAAGTATGTGATCTACGGTTCCGTGGCGTCCGGCGTGATGCTCTACGGGCTCTCGCTGATCTACGGCATGACAGGTTCACTGCACTATGGCGCCATCGCGCAACAACTGCAGGTCAGCGGTGCCTCAGACCTCGGGCTCATGACGGCAGCGCTGCTCGTCTTCGGCGGCTTCGCCTACAAGATGGCAGCCTTCCCGATGCACTTCTGGTGTCCGGATGTTTACGAAGGCGCTCCGACACCGTTCACCGCATACCTGTCCGTGGCATCCAAGGCCGCTGGTTTCGCGGTGTTTGTGAGATTCATCGCGGCCTTCACCACAGGTGAAGGCCCGAGCTTCGTCGCCTTTGGCAGCGTACCTTTCGATGCTTCGTTCGGCTGGCCCACGCTCATCGCTGCGGCTGCTGCGTTGAGCATGACCGTGGGCAATCTCGCCGCGCTCTGGCAGACGAACGTGAAACGCATGCTGGCGTGGTCGTCAGTCGCTCAGGCCGGCTACCTGCTCATGGCTGTCGCGGTCTACGCCGCGGGGCGGGGGCGCCCGAGTGGCGGCGATCTCGGCCCGCTCATCTTCTACTTCATCGCCTACTTCTTCATGAACCTCGGTGCGTTCCATGTCGTCACCGTGATTGCATCGCGCACCGGCGCCCAACATGTCGAGGACTTCAATGGCCTCGGTCGGCGTGCACCGTGGATGGCCTTCGGGCTGACGGTATGCCTCCTCTCGTTGCTCGGAGTGCCACCCACAGGTGGTTTCACCGGCAAGCTGCAGCTGCTGCAGACCGCGGTGGAGAATCACCTCGTCTGGCTTGCGGTGCTCGCTGGTATCAACACGGCCATCTCGGCCTTCTACTATTTCAAACTGATCCGCTGCATGTACCTGCACGAGAATCAAGCCGGACTTGTGACCACGGGCACGACCAATGCGGTGCTGCTCGCGCTCCTTGTCTTGCCCGTGCTGGTTCTTGGCCTCGCGTTCTCACCTTTCATCGAGCTCAGCCGGAGCTTCGGCTTCTAGACGGAGCACCACGATGTCCACCACTGCTACATCCGTCACGCGCGACCTGATCGCGCTCTGGCAGCACGAAACCAGATCGCTGCTCGACTACCTGGCAAGCTCGACCTCGCCGATTGTGCTGGATGACCGCGACCGCTTCGTGGTCAAGGAACTGGCCGCTTTCCACATTGCAGAGGAAGCGCTGCAAGTGCGTGTTCTCGATGTGTGCGCTGATCTCGGACTTCGTCCCGACCAGCCGCCCTATCCCATCGGTGCACCCACATACAACTTCCTGCGTACGGAAGCTCTTGGGCGCATTTTTGTGGAGCTGGCGCGCAAGGACGCCGAAGGCCTGCGGGCCATGAGCGCGCGTCACGCGTCGGCCGCAGATCTGCCCACTCGTCTGATGCGCTACATCATGGAGGATGCGGCGAAGCTCAGGGAAGAGACATCCAACCGCGTGGCGGAACTGATCGGTCTCGGGCAGTCAGCGCTTGCGGCCGAACCGGCCGCACCGACGACGAACGCGGATAGTGCCTCGCCGGCAGTGTCCGCTCCGACTGGGCCGGCGTGGCACGACGAAGGCCTCAGCCTCGACGAACGCATGGCGTTGTCGAAGGGCCTCGGTCTTTTCGAACAGCTCTTTGCTGCGATGGCGCAGACGGATTGCACGGCCTGTGGCTATGACTGCGAAGGATATGCCCGGGCCATCGCTGATGGCAGCGACAAGGACATCAGCAAGTGCGCGCCCGGCGGCGATGAAACGAAGGATCAGTTGAAGAAGCTGCTGAAGAAGTGAGGGCTGACGACGGGAAGGAAGGCCGGTGCGCATGAATGCGCCGGGTCTGCTTTTCACGTTGCCATTTGCCGGGCTGCTTCTCTCCATCGCATTCCTGCCGCTTGTTGCGCCGGCATTCTGGGCCCGCCGTCACGAGCCGGTTGCGTGCGCATGGATGCTCGCGTTCGTGATCCCCGGCTGCATCGCGTTTGGCGCGGCCCATGTTGTCGAAAGTGTTCTGCATGCGTTGTTGGTCGAGTACGTGCCGTTCCTTGCCATTGTGGTCGCTCTCTATGTGATTGCAGGAGAGATCCGTATCGCCGGGCGTATTGCGGGCACGCCGGTAGGGAACACGTTGCTCCTTGCCTTCGGAGCGGTGCTCGCTTCGTTCATGGGTACCACGGGTGCGTCCATGCTTCTCATCCGGCCGCTGCTGCGGGCCAACACTCAGCGCAAGGCACGCGCGCATCAGGTCGTGTTCCTCATCTTCCTTGTCGCCAATGTCGGAGGAGCCCTGACGCCACTCGGTGACCCACCGCTCTTCCTCGGTTTCTTGCGCGGTGTGCGCTTCCTCTGGACCTTGGAACACCTGTGGCCTGCGACTGTGTTTCTCGCGCTCGCATTGCTCGCCGTTTTCTACTGTGTGGATCGCTGGTTCTGGAAGCGCGATGGACGACCCCTGAACGCCACGGGTCGCGGCATGTTGCGCCTCGAGGGTGGCTGGAACCTTCTGCTGCTGGCAGTTGCGGTGGGTGTCGTCCTTGCGAGCGGCATCCTGAAGGACCACACGTTGTTCAGGGACCCTGCGGAATTGGACGCGCACGCTCACAGCGTTGCGTCCGCCGCGGAGGCCCTGCGCGCGGCCGAATCGGACCTCGTGGCGGGTGGACGTCTCGATGCTCTGCTGCGTGCCCGGGCGCAGCTCAGTGAAGCGCGGGCTGCAGGCGAGGAGGCCGCACAGCGGGGATTTCTATTGTCCGGTGTGAAGGTGACATTCCTGCAGCTGGCCCGGGACCTGCTCTTGTTCGCGCTGGCTTTCCTGTCTTTGCGCATGACCCCGGCGCAGCGGAGGCACGCGACCGGATTCAGCTGGGGACCTGTGAGGGAAGTGGCGGTTCTCTTTGCCGCCATCTTCGTGACCATGGCGCCGGTCATCGCCATGCTGCGTGCCGGGGTGGATGGGCCACTGGCGCAGCTGGTCCTTGGCGTTGTGAACGAAGACGGCAGCCCGGTTCCTCTCAGCTACTACTTCGCAACGGGAGCGCTTTCGTCATTCTTGGACAACGCGCCGACGTACCTCATCTTTTTCAATACGGCAGGAGGAGAAGCCGCGGTCCTCATGCACGATGTGCGCGCGCTTGCGGCCATCTCCGCCGGAGCGGTCTTCTTTGGCGCCATGACCTACATCGGGAACGCTCCGAACTTCATGGTGCGCTCCATCGCTGAGGAGGAGCACGTCGTCATGCCGTCTTTCTTCGGCTACATGCTCCGCTGGTCCGTTCCTGTGCTGTTGCCGTTGCTTGTTCTCGCGGGCTGGATCTTCATCGCCTGACGCGTTCAGTGCGTGAATGTGATGAGCGCGATGGGCGAGCGACGTGTACGGTCTGCGCTTTCCACCCAGGCGAAGGCGGCGCCGATTCCGAGCTGACGAAGCAACTCGGGTTTCAGCTGTGCGCTGATCCCGCGAGGCGTCACGAACGAGAGTTGTTCGAGCGACAGTGTGGCTATTCTTGCGTGCTTGGACTCGAACTGCGATTCCGCCCGCACCGGCTCCTCTGGCGCGATCAGCACCAACCTCCAAGCGCCAGCTTCAGGCACGCGCACGCTGATTTCAGTTCCCACATGCGTGAGATCGCAGTGGGCTGTTTCGACGGCAAGTCCCGCCATTTCGGGTGCGCCCGGTGTGCGGGCGACGATGGTGAACCGTCCGTCGCGTGATTCGAGGCGTGCCAGCGCGAGTCGGCGTACCGCTGCCGGGTTGTCCAGGGCGGTCTCTCCTGACTCCGGAGGCCACAAGATGATTCGTGGACCTTCGGCAAAGGGTGGGCTGGTGAACTCGCGGATTCCCTGCGAGAGAAAGTAGGAGCCATTGCAAGCGATGAGATCCGGGATCAAACCCACTCGATGTGCTGTGCGGTTGCCCGGCTCCGGATTCGGTACGGCACCCTCCAGGACCAGCGTGTCACCGTGTCCCGCAATGGACTGAGCCTCGTGTCTCAATCTGCGGACCGCTTCACTCACTCTGGTCCAAGCACGCAAGTTGACAAGCAGGGCGAGGATTGATGCGAACGTGAGCACGAGCACGAGGATCCGGGTTGTTCCGCGGTCATGGGTGAGCAGAGTCGGCGCACACACCATGAACAGCGCACACACGGGCAGCAGCAGGAGGCGGCTTTTCTCCATGTCCGGGCTGACGCCGCTCAACGGCACGGCTGCGAGGGCGAGCGGGCCGAGGATCCACGGAAGGAACGCCAGGCATCGCAAGCGCCCCGGCCGAGCGCGGAGCGCCCAGAGGATGCCCGTAGCGGCGGCCAGAGCGAGCAGCGCGGTCGGGATCCAGAGCCAGGTCGCCTCCGCGCGCGCCACGCGAGATACAGGTGCGATGAGTGCAAGCAGGCTCGAGCCCAGACCTCCGCAGAGTCGCTGGGGGAGTTCCGCATCACTCAGCCAATCGGTGAACGGCCGACCGAGGTAGAGGCCGGCAACCCGGCCGAAGAGTGCATGGCGCACAGCCAACGCTGCCGCCAACACAGCAAAGGACGGCGCTGCTCGAACCAGACGCTGCCAAACGCCGGGTACGACGCCATCCGGATCACTGTGCCGGAGTATCAGGTCCGTCCACAGGAGGAGGAGCGGCAATGTGACCGCGGTTTCCTTGGCGAGGAGGGCCATGGCTACACAACTCGCGCGCAGCAAGACTCGCTTGGGCGCGCGCAGCTGGAGAGTGAGCGCGGCGAGGCCAAAGAGGCCGCAGAGGATGTCCTCCCGTGCGACGCACCAACCGAGGCACTCGACGAGTGCCGGCGACGATCCAAGCAGCAGCAGCAGCAACGCGCGCTGCAGACTCGATGGCGGACGCGGGCAGAGTGCCGCAGCCGCAGAAGTGGCTACGCAAGCTGTCAGCACCCAGAGGATGAGATTTGTGAGATGGTGCAACCCCGGGTGGGCTCCGTAGAGCCACCAATCAAGTTGCAGCGTGAGGATGGTCAAGGGGCGGAAGACATCGAAATCGTCTGTCCAGCGGCGCGCGAAGGCATCGTGGATTGCAGAGAGCGTTCCCGGGGATTCGGCAGAAGCGCGGGCGATCTCGCGGCCCATGTGATAGTCATCCGCAAGGAACTCGAGACCGATGACCTGAGGCGCGAGGGCAAGGAAGAGGAGCGCGGCAGCGCCGATTTCTGCGCGTGAAGTTCGCATGCGTGCGCGGGGTATCATAGTCGCGCGGCGAGCGCTCCTGTCCAAGGCGCGGCCCCTGAGCGCGCGTGACTCATCCAGTACCAAGCAAAAAAGAGCTCTTCCAGCATGTGGAGGCTCCGCGAGAACTCGCGAAGGATGACGGTCAAGCTCTGAAGCCCTGCGCGCTGTGCGGTGGGCGCGCAGCCAAACGCCTCTACATGCAGGCGCATTTTCCCGTGGTGCGCTGCCGCAACTGCGGCCTCATCTACGCAGATGAGCATTTCAAGGACGCTGATCTCGCAGCGTTTTACAGTGGTGATTACTACACCCGCGCCTATGTGTGTCACCCCAAGGAGATCGACAAGAAGATCGCAGACGGCTATGTGGCTGCGTTCGATCGCATGGGACGCACTCTGAAAGGTGGGGAGCTTTTGGATTTCGGATCAGCGCGTGGCACGTTTCTGTCGGAACTTCGCCGCCGTGGTTACGGGGAACGCTGGAATCTCCGCGGAGTCGACATCAACGCGGACGAAGTGAGCATGGGGCTGGCGCAAGGGCTGAACTTGCACGCCGGTGACTTGGCCTCGGCTCGAATCCCTGATGAGAGTCTCGACGCCATCACTGCGTTTTCCGTCGTGGAACACTTGCAGGACCCCATTTCCGTCTTGCGCGACCTGGGGGCGAAACTCCGGCCAGGCGGGAAGCTGTTGGTGCACGTGCCCTCAGGTGAATGTCTCATCATTCGGGCCGCACTGCTTGCTGATCGCATCGGAGGGCGCAGCACGCGGGCCTTCACAGACAGCGTTTTTCACGAGGAACACCTCTACTACTTCACGCCGCGCACACTGACCCATGCATTCCAACTCGCAGGACTGCGAGCCGTCCAGTTCGGTTTTGAGCCGAGCTATCTCGAGACTCACCCGCCGTCGCCACTTGTCGCGCTCGCCGCGTGGACGATGCGCGGAACGGCGTTCCTGGTGCGGCGGCAGACCATGCTCTACGGGATCGCGGAACGGCCCGCCTGAGCGTAAAAAAATTCCTGTTGCACGCCTGTTGCAGTGATTTTGATCAGCCGCAACACGTTGCTGGTGAAGCACTTGCGGCTAAACATCGAAAATACTTGGCACAAGCTTGTTGACCCTTGGAGGCTCTGTATACTCTCCCCGCGCATTGAAGGGAAAGTTCCTGCTGGGCACTGCCCGCAAGAGTCCTGACGAGGCGCCCGTGAGTCCAATGTGACTCTCGCGGCGATCAACGCCTAAAACCCGACACGAATATCTTGAGGGCCGGTCGCGACACGCGGTCAGCCCCGGGGTTTCTGTCGCTCTTTGAAAATCGAACAACATCGGAAGCGTGAGAGTGCGATGACGCGCTGCTCCTTCGGGGGCGGAACGTCAGAAATTCAGTGCACTCTCGCGCAAGGTGACCAATGTCACTTTCGTTTGAGAGGCCTGAAAGTGTGTGTTAATTAACCAAGATCGAATCTTTCAACAAAAGGGTTTGATCCTGGCTCAGAGTGAACGCTGGCGGCGTGGCTTAGGCATGCAAGTCGAGCGCGAACCTCCGCAAGGAGGTGAAAGCGGCGAAAGGGTTAGTAAAGCATGGGCAACGTACCCACAGGACCGGGATAACTGCTGGAAACGGCTTGTAATACCGGATGGTCAGGACGGGCGGCATCGCCTGTCTTGTAAATGGTAGGTTTACCTTCTGCCTGTGGAGCGGCCCATGTCCCATCAGCTAGTTGGTGAGGTAACGGCTC
>SXUL01000036.1 GCA_005790545.1 Planctomycetia bacterium
CGCACGATCCGGAGCCTGCTCGCCAGCGACCTTCGCGAGACCTTGGACGTAATCCGCGTAACTCTCCTCGGTGTCCTTCCGCACGATCGAGCGCATCGCCGCATTCGCATCCATCGTCGAAGCGTCCAGTGCCAGCACACGCCCCTTCAGAAGACCTGCGTCCTTCAAGATCTCCAGCACGAGCTTGTTCACAGCATCAAAGACGGCGAGAGGAAACCGCTTCCTCGCGATCGACAGTGAGCTGTGATCCGGTACGGCATCCGCCACTCCAAGTCCGAGAAACGCCTTCAAAGACAGCGAGTCCTCGCAGCGCCAGGCAAGACCACGCTCCGAGCAGATGCCCTCGAAGTAGCCGATCATCAGCATGCGGAAGTAGCGGCCGGGTGGAATCGACGGGCGACCGGATGACTTCGCGTAGTAAGGCCGGCAAAGAGCCTCCACGCGCACGTCGAAGTCGTGCTGCGCAAGGACTGCGTTCAGCTTCTTGAAGAAGGGATGCCCCGGAGCCTTGATCGCATCCGACGCGATCCAGAAGGCTCCTTGTCCCGGCTCCATGTGTCCCATCGACATTGCGTGCTCTCCTCAAGCGAATGGCCAACTATCAAACGCTCGAGCAGGGGGATTGGTTCACTGCAAGGCGCGCGTTTTTCAACGGGCTGCTAGTCACAATTCTTCTCGTGGCCGCCACAAGCCATCTGCTGTACGCCCAGTCCGGCGTATGGGATGGACGCAGAATCGCTATGGGGAACGACTTCGCACATGTCGGCGTTGAAAATGAAACGAGTCTGAGTTGGGGCAATTCCAGTGCAGGACAGACCTGCAATGGTTCGACCACTCCGCTGAACCAGCCAGCACCCACAAACAGCTTGAATTCTCTGGCGAGCAAATGCTCACTCGGGTTCGCGTTTGGCGGGAGTATTACGAACCAAGGCCATGTTCGACTCTGGGGCAATAACACCTCTGGACAAGTCGGGGCCTCTGGCGTGACTCACTCCGCATCCGGGGTAGTCCACATCTTCAGCACTAACCCCGCAGTGTCCCTTGCGGCCGGCCATAGCCACTGCTACCTCTTGCGAGCTGACGGCAGTGTTATGTCACGCGGCCTCAACACGTTCGGTCAACTTGGTGTACCTGCAGCGCCAACAAGCGGGAGTTTCTTTTGGGAGTTCGTGACGATTAGTGCAGGCGTACCCCTCTCTGGGATTTTCAAGATCGCCGCCGGTGACAACCACGGATTTGCCCTTGGTGGTTCACCATTCAACCCCACTGTTTATTGCTGGGGCAACAATTTGGACGGCCAACTTGGCCTGACCGGGCAGACCCTCTACGGAACTGCAACGATCAATACCGCTCTCGCTTCTGGTGGCCACTGGCCAGTTGACCTAGACGGAGGGGCTCAACACAGCATCGTACTCATGAGCGACAACACCGTACGTTGCATGGGCAGTCACGTTTTCGGCAACATTGGAACAGGGATTGTCAACTCTTCACTCTACTACACCACCCCGCAGACGGTCGTCAGGATGCCAACCTTGACCCCTCTCCAGGACATCGTCAGTGTGTGTGCGGGTACGAATCACAATCTCGCGTTGGATATCTATGGTCGTGTCTGGGCTTGGGGTCGTAACGACTTTGGTCAATTGGGATTGGGAACAAACATATTCCACCAAACAGCGGCGAACCTGATCCCTGGATTGCAGAATATACGCGCCATTGCAGCTGGCGGTAACTCTTCCATGGCCATGCGCTCCGACGGCGCCATCTTCGTGTGGGGTAAGAACAACAAGGGCCAACTGGGATTGGGAACCATTGATAATCTCGCCCATGGCACACCTCAACTCGTGGTCCTCTGTCTCTACCCGAGTAGTCTAGAAAACACCCTCGCAGTCGAAGCTCTCGGGAGCAGCACCTTCGCCATGAGCCTCACCTGCGATACCAATAGGGCCGGACAAACTTATGCGACGGTCTACAGCCTGGAGCCCCAGAATGGTGGTAGCGGCGCCAACTGGTTTGGGCTTTCCATCAGTCCAAGCAGTCTGAATCAACACGTCGATTTGGCAAACAGTGGCTACGCGCCAGTGCTCGGACAACTGAACGCCATCGGTAGCGCTATGGCACTCGATCCGAACGCAAGTTGGATCGCCACAATGCTCGGTCTACCGATCCACGCCGTCAGCATTGCCATCGAGCCGCTTACCAACGCGGTGACTGAGGTCAGCAACGTCTGCGTCTATACATTCTGACGCCCTGATGCCGTGGCCGCTGACCTGACAGCGGATGGCATCACGAAGCAAGCCGGCCTGCGGATCCCGCTGGCCGGCTTGCTGACATACCGGCTCAGTGAATGGCTCGAATCGGTCCCCTGACTCCTTGCGCTCCCGGGATTCATCCATCGACGCCCCAGCCATGAGCTTCTTGGACATGCGCTGCGACGGGCGCTGTCATGGACCAGCTTCGCCAAAGAATCACTGCGCCGATCACATCCCGGGCTGCCAACCGCGTATCAAGCGCGGATGACTTCTTCCATGCGCACGGCGCCGTCGGCGGCGATCCAGCGCACGGGTTTCTCTTCCTGCATACTGAGTAATACCACGGGGCGACGCCAGAGAGCTGCGATGTTCAGAAGCGTCGCATCAGCGAAATCGGGGCGCAGGTCCTGGCCATGGTGGCGGTGTTCAAGCAGCAATTCGCCCCGGTTGCCGTGGTTCAGATCCACCGCTTCGATCACCGGTGCCCCGCCGTTCACGAGACTCTGAAGCAGCGTCTCTTTCACGGGGCGGAACTCGTTCGTCACCTTTTCGCGCTTGCCGGTGCGCTGGTCGCGGCGCCAGACGAACATCTTCTGCCGCTCGCAGAAATCCTCGGTCAGATAGGTGTCGAGGAAGGTCACGTCATTGTGGATGCGGCGCACACGAAAGATCTCGTCCAGCCCGCGGCCTTCATGCGTATCCCAAGTGGTCTTCCGCGCGTAGTCGTCACAGTTCTCCCACTCGAGTCCGTGCTGGCCCTTGTTCCAGCGTTCCTCGATGTCCAGCAGGAGTTCGAGCCCCAGCTTGTAGGGATTGAGTGAACGGCCCTCGACGAGAGTTCCGGCCACGGTGTCGGCGTAGTCCACCACTTCATCGTCGGTGAGGATATCGTCGACCATCAGGCGCCGGTGCCAGTAGCTCGCCCAGCCTTCGTTCATGATCTTGGTGATGCGTTGCGGCGCGAAGTACAGCGCCTCGTCATGCACGATGTGCAGAAGATCCCATTCCCAGCGCTGAAGCGGCGCGCGTTCGAGCAGGAGCGCCATGATGTCACGACGCGGACCTCCGGGCAGGCGCTTCTCGGCTTCCACCTCGGCCGCATGACGCCTCTTCTTCTCCTCCATCCATTCCGGAGGATTGATGAACTCGTCCATGTAGTCGCGGGAGCGCAGGCGGTAATTCGGCTCGGCCTCTGCCTCTTGATCCTCCGCTGGAGGCGTGATGGACCGGAGCGGAGGTGTTGCCTCGCCGAGTTGGCGGAAATCGATGAGGTTCTCGAGTGAGAGCGCCTTGTCGAGGAATGCCTCCACGGCTTCCACACCCTGCCGGTCGATGATGCGGCGCACCTTCACCGCGTGGTTCGCCATGCGATCCATCATCTTCCGGTCCGTATGCCGGAACCAGGCATTGTTCTTGAAGAAGTCACAGTGGCCGAACACGTGCGCCATCACCAGTTTGTTGGTGGTGACGCTGTTGCTGGAGAGGAGATACGCGTAGCAGGGGTCGTTGTTGATGACGAGTTCGTAGATGCGCGAAAGACCCCAGCGGCTGTGTTTGCGCAGGCGCTCGTACTCCATGCCGTGGCGCCAGTGCGGATAGCGCGTGGGGAAACCACCGTAAGCCGCGACCTCGTCAAGCTGTTCTTCCGTGACCATCTCGAAGATGGTGTCGAAGCAGTTGAGGCCGTGGCGCTTCGCGCTGTCGCGAATGCGCTCTTCCATGGCGGCGAGGCTGCTGGGGAGGTTCATCGGCCCTTCCCCAGGAAGTCGCGAATGGAACCGAGAATGCCCTCACGGTCGGCGATCGCGCTGGTGACGAGGCGCTCCTCGCCGGGCAGCGACTGATCGAGGTCGCGCTTGAACTGCCCCGAGCCGTAGGCCGAGCGCACCTGGCCGTAACAAAAGAGGTTCGAGCGCGGCAACACTTCGCTCCTCAGAATGTCCACGCAGGTCGAGGTGTCCTTGCTGCTCCAGTTGTCGCCATCGGAGAAGTGGAAGGGGTAGATGTTCCACTCACCCGAACCGAAGCGCGACTTGATGACTTCGAGACAGAGCTGATAGGCGCTCGAGATCTTCGTGCCGCCGCTTTCGCGCAAGTGATAGAAATCGTGCTGCGAGACTTCGCGTGCCACCGCGTCGTGCACGATGTAGACCGTCTCGATGGACTTGTACTGGTGGCGCAGCCAGGTGTCGATCCAGAATGCCTCGATGCGGACGATCTCCTTCTGCTCGGTGCCCATGGAGCCGGACACATCCATCATGTGGATGATGACGGCACGCGATTCCGGGCGGCGGCGCACCTGTGAACTGCGGTAACGGCGGTCATCGCGCACGGGGATGATCACCGGATTCGCGGGGTCGTAGAGCCCGGAGGAAATCTGGCGCTTCAGGGCTTCGCGGTACGTGCGCTTGAAATGCCTGAGCGATTCCGGTCCTACGCGCCGGATGCCGCTCCAGCGCTGGTGCTCGGCGGTGATGGAGGCCTCGCCACGCGGACGGATGTCCGGCAATTCGAGCTCCTCACCGAGAATCTTCGCGAGCTCGTCCAGGCCCACCTCGACCTCGAGGATGTGCTGCCCTTCGTTCTCGCCTGCTTCACCTTCCGAGGGTTCGTCGCCTTCCCCTGCGCCACGGCCGACGCCTTCGCCGCTCCCGAAGGTGAAATGCGGCAGGTCGATTTGCGGCACGGGAATGCTCACCGCACCACGCTCTCCGCCACCAATGAGATCCCCCGAGGAGACGTAGCGCTTCAGGTCGCGACGGATGGTGCCGTGCACGATCTGGCGGAAGCGCCGCTGATCTTTCTCGATGGGACCGATCATCCGTTCTTGAGATCTCCCCGCGCGAAGATGCTCGCGACGTAATTGAGCACGTCGGTGGCCGATTCCTCGGTGTAGCCGAAGTTGGCAATGAGGCGCTTCTTCACCACATCGATCTTCTCCTGCGTCGCCCGGTCCACCATGTTCGAGAGCAGGCTCGTGAGCTTGATGGTGTCCTTCTGGTCCTCGAAGAGCTTGAGTTCGAGGGCGCGGTGCAGGCGTTCGTTGCTGCGGTAGTCGAAGATCTTGTTCTCCACAGCCAGCGCACCGATGTAGTTCATGATCTCGCGCCGGAAGTCGTCCTTCCTGGACTCCGGGATGTCGATCTTCTCTTCGATGGAACGCATGAGGCGCTCATCCGGCGGATCCGCCTCGCCGGTGAAGGGATTCCTCACCCGCTCGCGCTGCGTGTGCGCCTTCACGTTGTCGAGGTAGTTGGCACAGAGGCGCTTGATGGCGTCCTCATCCGCGCTGATGGCGCGCTGGACCTCGTTCTTGACGATGTCGGTGTATTCCTCGCGCACCACGGAGAGCATCTCGCGATAGCGCTTCCGCTGGTCCTCACCTGTGACCAGCGTGTGGTGCTTCAGGCCCTCTTCCAGTTCGTGGAAGAGCATGAAGGGGTTGATGCAGCGCGCACCGGTCTCCTTCACCAGGATGTTCGAGAGCTTGTCCTGGATGTAGCGCGGCGAGATCCCATCCATTCCCTCGCGCACCGTTTCGCGTTTGAGTTCGTTGATGTTGTCCTCGGTGAAACCGGGCAGCATCTTGCCGTTGTAGAGCTTCGCCTTCTGGAGCAGCGTGATGTTGGCCTTCTTCGGGTCTTCAAGGCGCGTCAACACGGCCCAGAGTGCGCCCATCTCGATGGTGTGGGGTGCGATGTGTTTCGCCTGCACCCTGGAGGCGCCAAAATCGCGCTGGTAGATGCGCACTTCGTTGCGCAGCGTCCGGTTGTAAGGCACGTCGATGCGCACGGTCCTGTCGCGGAAGGCCTCCATGAGCTCGTTGCTCTGGAGCTTCCTGAACTCGGGTTCGTTGGTGTGCCCGATGATGACCTCATCGATGTCGGTCTGCGCGAACTTCTTCGACTTGATGGTGTGTTCCTGCGTGGCGCCGAGGAGGTCATAGAGGAATGCGACATCGAGCTTCAGAATCTCGATGAATTCGCACAGGCCGCGATTGGCGATGTTCAGTTCGCCATCGAAGTTGAAGGCGCGCGGATCGGAGTCCGATCCGTACTCCGCGATGCGGCGGTAGTTGATGTCGCCGGTGAGCTCCGTCGAGTCCTGATTCTTCTCGTCCTTCGGCTGGAAAGTGCCGATGCCGCGCCGGTCCTTCTCGGCCAGCGTGATGCGCCGCACCTTCACGTGCTCGAGCACCTTGGTCCAGTCGCCCTCGTGCTTCTGGAGAAAGTGGTTGAAGTACCAGCGCGAAACCGGATCGAGCCCGCCCTCGATCTTCAACTTCCACGTGCGGTCGAGGCGGGAGTTCAACTCCTCCACCACGGCCTCGCGGCTGTCTTCGGGGATGAGCTTCAACGGCTCCTCATTCATGGGGCTCGGCAATTCCGTGCCATCCTCGAGAACCCACGAGAAGGTGTAGAGCGCGCCTTCATCGGTGCGGCTCCAGCGTTCGAGCCCGCGCTTCAGCAGCCGCACGATGGTGCTCTTTGCGGAGCCCACGGGGCCGTGCAGAAGAATGATGCGCCGCTCGGGGCCGTAGCCGTGAGCCGCCGCCTTGATGGTGTCCGCGAGACGCATGAGCGGCTGGTCGAGGCCGAAGATGGAATCCCGGCCGCCGCCCTCCGGATCGGAGAAGAAGCGGTAGCGCACCCTGCGCTCCTTTTGCTCCGTGTATTCGTCGAATCCGAAGGACATGAGCATGTCGTAGATGCGCTGAAAGGCGTTGCGCGCGACCCACGGACGGTCATGCACGAGTTCCAGATAGTCACGGAAGCTGCCTTCCCAATTGAGGCTGCGCCATGCGCGCCGATCCACACCGCGTCCGGCCTTCTCAAGGAGCTTGTCAGCGTTGCCCATGTTCAGTCCTTTCCACAGCCTCGCGAGCGTTGCCGAGGAGATCGAGTGCGGTCTTGAAGTCCGATGGCAGCGGGGCCATGAACTCGCGCAACCGTCCGTCAAAGGGATGTACGAATGAGAGTCGCGCCGCGTGCAGTGCCTGGCGCGCCAACACCACTCCGGTGCCCATGCCACCAAGATCACGATGGAGCAGCGCAGCGCGGCGACCGTAGGTCCCATCGCAGGCGATCGGATGCCCGAGGCTCGCGAGGTGCACCCTGATCTGGTGCGTGCGTCCGGTGCGCGGTCTGCAACGCAGCAGGGTGAAGCCGGGGAAGCGTTCGAGCACTTCCCAGCGGGTCTCCGCTGGTTTGCCTTCTTCGCGGTCCACCACCACGCGCTCGCGATCGCGCCGGCTGCGCGCGAGCGGGAGGTCGATTTTCCCGCCGTCTGTATCCACGCGCCCCTCGACGAGAGCGAGATATTCCTTGGCGGTGGTGCGGGCCTGGAACTGCGCCGCGATGGCGTAGTGCGCGCGATTCGTGCGCGCCACCACCATCACGCCACTGGTGTCCTTGTCGAGACGATGCACGATGCCCAGGCGCTCAGGCCCGCCGGCGTCGGAGAGTTCGTCAAAACGAAAGGCGAGTGCGTTGGCCAGCGTGCCGTCGTGCTGACCGCTGCCGGGATGCACGGTCAAGCCGGCAGGCTTGTCGATCACGATGATGGATGCGTCCTCGTGGATCACACGGAACGGGAGGTCCTGCTTCGCCAGCCCCTCCACCGCGGCAGGTCTCACGACGCGCGCCTCAACGTCATCACCTTCCGCGAGCTTGAGGGCCGGCTTGGCCAAGGCACCGTTCACATGCACGCAGCCACGCGTGATGAGTTCCTTCGCGGCAGTGCGGCTGGTGCCTTCGAGATGTCCGTGCAAGACGACATCAAGCCGCAGCCCGGCCTCGTCCGCCCCGGCTCGAAAGTTGAGAAGTCGTTCGCGCTCTTCCCCGGGCATCCCTCGAATTCCTCGGGCCACGGGCCTCACGGCATCCGCCACCCTGTGCAACCAGTTGCTGATCCTACCTTTGCATGCGCGGGCGCCAGCAAAGGCACTTCCAACTCACCCTTTCGGCCACCAGCGCTGCATCGCTTCGAACAATCCTGCGGCGCGTGAGTGGAAGTGCTTGCCTGCGTGCGCTGTGTCCAATAAAACGACACCGCCCGTGCGATCACGGGCGCCCCGAAGGGCGTTCTCTTGCAGCCGCAAGGCTCGGAAGAGAGCCACGGCAGCGATGCCGTGGGGGAAGATGGTGCAAGACCATCGCGGACCCGCCACTGTGAGTGGGGACGAAAGTCGCAAGACCACTGCGTGTCATGCACGCGGGAAGGTGCGGCGAGTAGGCCGATCCACGAGCCAGGATATCCGCCCATCGGGGATCAACTTCCCGGGACTCTCGAGGTCGGAGTCCCAGCGCCAAGCGCGCATGCGGAAGCTTCACGTCCCGGCCTCATGCTTCAGGCCGGCGCGGTCCGGCATGGAGGGTTTCCTGTGCTGAAGACTTGTCTCTGTATCGTTTTGGTGGCTCTTTCCGCGCTGCATGCGCAGGTGCTCGATGGCACCGTGATGGTGAGTGACAGCAATGCCGGGAGTGCTGACAAGACATTCGGTCTTCTGCTGGATGCGCCGAGTGCGAAGCTCTACGTGACGCTTTGCGGCTCACTGGCACCTTGGACAGCTCCGCCGTCCAGTTGGGGTGGATGGAACAACGATGACCTCGCGCGCATCGACCTCGCCACCTTCACGCAGGATGGTGTCGCACCTGTGGGGCTCTTCCCTGAGGACATCGCCATTTCGCGACATGCCAACGGTGCTGCGCGCCATCTCTGGGTGAGCAACAGCACGGACGGCACAGTGACGCGCCTGAACCCGGACCTCAGCGGTGCGGTGACGATCATGCTCACGCCCTGCTGGGGCGCAAATCTCGCAAGCGTCTATCCCTTCGGCATCATCGCTTCCGAGGATGGCTCTCGCGTCTACGTCTCGGGCACCTCCTGCGGCAATCTCGATGTCATTGATGCCGATCCCGCGAGCCCGAACTTCAGCGCCATCCTCAGCACCATTGCCGTGCCGGACATGTTCGGTCGGCCAGCTTGGGTGAACGCGACAACTCTCGCGATCCCCTTCACCACCTACAACTTCGATCCCGTTGTCGGCTACGCCACCTCATCCATCACAGGCATCAAGGTGCTCAATGTGACGACGGGGATCATCACGGGCACCATCACCACCGGTCCTGCGCTCACGTGGGCCTACCCGAGCATCACCGACATCGTGAAGACGCCTGCTGGCAAGCTCATCGGCGCCGTGGGCTACGGCAGCGCGCCGGAGATCGTGGAATTCGACCCCGTCACCATGAGCCTCAGCCGCACCAGCTTCCTGCCTCCCCTCACCGTGGGCCTCGGCCTCCACGGCGTCACACTGGATCCACTCGGAAAGACCCTCGCCGTGACAGACATGCTCGGGCATCAGGTGCTCTTCGTCGACGTGGCGACACTCTCGCTCCTCGGAAGCGCCATGACCGGCGTGCTCTCCCAGCCGAATGAAGTCCAGTACGCGCCAGATGGCAGCCGTCTCTATGTGAGTCTGCAGGGGCAGCCTGCCGTGCAGAAGTGGCGCGCGCTTCCCGGCCACGACCTCACGCTTTCGGCGCCTCCGTTCACCAGCACCGGGCAACCCGCGAACCTCACCCTCTCAAATCTCGAGGCCGGGAACGCTGGTTACATCTTCATGAGCCTTGGAGAAGGCCCCACCAACGTGGGCGTCGCCACCATCGCGCTCTCGTGGCCCTTCGACCTCTTCCTCGCGCTCAGCGCTGACAGCGTCGGCCATGTCGAGTCTGCGCTGGTCGTTCCGGCGGGCCTTTCGGGGCTGACATTCCATTTCCAGGCCGCCACCATCGATGCGGACGGCGCTCTCCGGATCTCGAACCCGGCCCAAGTCACCGTGCTCTGAGGGCTTGCACTTGCACGCCTCCCGCGGGCTCGCCGCGGGAGGACTGCCATTGGCCCGGGCTGGACTCGGGCCGTACAATAGGGGCCTACAAGACTTCCCAGGCCTCATGGTCGGTGAGGCCCGGGACCCGACAGCGCTCGCCGTAGATGTGTCCAAGACGGCAGCGCGGGTTCCTGTTCGTTCCGCGTCCCCCCTGACGTGGTCCGAAGGGTCAGACCACGTCGGGGCCAGTCGGTCCTGCGTGCGCGTTGATGAAACCACTGCGCCCATCCCGAGGGACGCCGTGGGACTGCTGACTGGAGTTTCCGCGTGATCAAGGCCGCTGCATGGTGCATGTGGTTGATGGCAGGGTTGTTGCTTCTGCCTTCGCCCTTCGTCTGCGCTCAGGATTCCTCCGACCGCGCGAAGCTCCGGAAGGAAATGGACACGCTCGATGCGCAGGTCCGTCAGGAAACGGAACGCATCCAGAAGCGCAAGAAGGAAGTGGAATCCGAGTGGCAGCGCCTCAACGCTGCGGATGTGCGCGCGCGCCTGGCCGAGAAGTTGCCGCAACTTCTCGGAGCCCAGCAGGAAGGCCTGCGTGGCGCGAATGCCGCTGAATGTCGGGCCGCGATCCGCAAAGAGATCTTCGCCCTCCTCAAGGAACATGTGGGCCTCACGCTTGCGGGAGTTCTCGATGAAGACCTTGTGAACAACCTCTGCGACCGCTGGCTAGACAGCGGCAAAGTGGACAGCGCCAAGGTGCTGGCCATGACGGTGACTGATGCTCTCGGCGAAGATGGGTTCGACGCTGCCTTCGAGGAAGTGATCAAGCCTGCCATCGCCCGTTCGGGTCTGCAGTTGTTCAAGCGCCGTGAAGAACTCGCGCAGCGCATCGCGACGATGGATGAAGCGGAAGCTGCGCGAAAAGCTGGCGTGTTGCCGGGCATGTTGCCAGTGCCCGCAGGCACGTACCAGATCGGCATCAGCGAAGCGGAGTTGAAGAAACTCGCCGAGCGCATGAAATACGGCCAGAACCTCGACTCGCTCATCCTGCAGTGGCGCTCGACGGAAGCGCATCAGGTGAAGCTCGATCCCTTCTTCATGGACCGCCATGAAGTCACCTGCGCATGGTGGCTCGCGTACCTCGCTGAAAATCCGAAGGCCGCGGTCCCCATGAACTGGACTGGCGGCAAGATGCCCGAGGGCTGGGAACAACGCCCTGTCACAGGCATCACCTTCGACGATGCCGAAGCCTTCGCGCACTGGTGCGGCCGACGCATCCCGACGGAATTCGAGTGGGAGGCCGCCGCACGCTGGACCAAGGATCCGGCGAAGGACCCGCGCTTCTGGCCTTGGGGTGAGTGGGATCGCGAACTGCGGTGCAACTATGACGGCGCTTCCAACCACGCAGGCCGCCGCTCCACGCCTCCGAACCTCCCGCCGATGCTGCCCGTCGGCACCTTCCCCGGCGGCAGTTCGGTACTTGGATTCGCAGACCTCGCAGGCAACGCCTACGAGATGACTTCGTCGCCATTCGAGGCCTACAAGGGCTTCAAGGGCACGACGATCAATCGACGCCGCGTATCTGCCGCGGACTTCAATCAAGACGAGATCTCGCTGCGTGGCGGCGATTGCGGCAAGCGCGACTTCATCGTGAGCACCTTCTCACGCCTCGGGTTCCCGAGAAACCAGAAGGCCATGTGGGTCGGGTTCCGGACCGCTGCATCCGCCCTCCGCGGCAAGGACACCGTGGACTGGCTGACGCAAAAGGGCGCCATGAAGAGTTGGTTGGTGGACTACGCGCCGCTGCCATCGGACACGATGGCGCACCGCAACCACGCGGAACTCGACACCAACAACGGCATGGCCATTGGCGCGCTCACAAAGGGTGGCTGGAACGAATCCATCGGCGCACCGACCAAGGCGGAGTCCATCGCCATCGTGAATCGCATGACCCACGAGTTCCGCGACTTCGCCACGCTGAAGCAGTTCGCGCAGGGCGAGAAGTCGCGGCGCGTGATGCTGGGCTTCCTGCACACAGATCTCGACATCGTGCAGCCACCGTTGCCTGCGGGTGACTACTTCATCCACTGGCAGGCGATGGCCACGGTTGAAAACGGTCCGGAATCCATCAACGAAGCAACGGAGCGTCTGAAATCGGGAGCAGAGCTTGCTCCGAATCGCAGTGTGCGTCTGCCGGATTGTTTCGTCTTCGAGCGCCGCGGCGCATCGAAGCCGTACTCGATCTATACCGAGTCCTTCGTGCCCCCGGTCGTGGCAGACTCGCAAGGCACGCGCGTGCTCTCGCAGCCCGCGAAAGACCTGGTGGAACTCGTCTACTCCTTCGCCGTGAAGGGACAGCCGAAGCTTTCATTCACTGTCACCTTCCCCATGAAGACGCGGCCTGCCGAAAAGGACCAGTCCGG
The DNA here is from genome assembly GCA_005790545.1 of Planctomycetia bacterium. Classification (GTDB taxonomy): domain Bacteria; phylum Planctomycetota; genus SXUL01. Next base: position 12,504 of record SXUL01000036.1, read on the forward strand.
CAACGTCACACGCGCATCTGACGCCGCCGCCCTCAAGTAATCCCCACCCCAGCGGACTTGCTCGCGGACGCAGATGACGAGCTCAAGCGTGCTCCGCGCATGGGGTGATCCAGCTTCGCAGAGCCGCTTGGATGCACTCGAAGGCTCTGCTCAGCGGGACCCCACTCACGGCGCAGGCGGCACCCGCGCGCGGGGGTCACTTGGCGGATTCGGGCAGACGGCGCAGTGCGAGGTCGAGGGATCCAGGTCCGCCCGTATTGAGGGCGTGCACGGCGATCAGGTTGGGGCCGACTTTCAGACTGGCGGCCGCTTCGGCACTCAGATCAACGCCAACGTAGTTGCCGCCAGTGAAGCTGACCTCCGCAGCGAGCAGCCCATTCACGTAGATGAATGCGCTGTCGTCCGCGAGCACTTCGAGCCGCCAACGTCCCGGCTGAATCGACCCGAGGGTGACGGTCTTGCGCACCCAGAGCTCAGTTGCAGACCAGGCAGTGCGCCCGGCCACGCGCCCGGCCGGGAGCTCGCCGAAGGGAGCGAGGCCTTCCTTCCAAGTCATGTCCTTGAAGGTGGGCGCTTCCCAGCCCCCGCCGGGATCAGTGATCGTCCAGCGCCAGAGCACTTTCGCTTGATCCCGTCCCGCCGGCAGGATCACATCGAAGACCTCCTGCGCCACTGCGGAGGCATCCTCAGGGTGGGGCGCAGTGAACAATTCGACTTCCTGCCAGCCGGTTGGCCGCTGTGAACCGCCGTATGTGCTGAGAATGGTGAGCTTCAGCGTGCGCACGAGGGTCTTCGGGAATGTGATGGCGTGCTTCCGCTCGACATCATCCGCGAGTTCGACGAGGAGCGGCGCGTCGTTGTTGATTTTCAGTTGCACGCTCCGTGGGCGTGAATACTCTCCGGGCCCACCCGCGTAGCTCCGTGGCAATCCGAGCTTCAGGACAGAGCTCTGCGCCGGACGCGAGAGGCGCAGAGTGAGGGTCGGCTGGGCATCCGTTGCGTCGCACAGCCAGGCAGTAGTCTGCCGGCCGTCGAGGGCTCGCTGCGCGTGGTGGCCAGGGCGTTCGGAACTCGCTGCGACGGTCACCTGTTGCCCGCGAAGGAGACTCCCCCTCGCATCACGCTGCGCCTCGCCGTGCCGCTTGAGCGGTGCACCATCCACGGTGAGCGACAGTTCCGCGGACGCCTCCGGGCGGGCCGCGCCGGACACGCCTTCGAATTCCAGCACAGCCTTGACCTTGAAGTGGCCGTTTCGTTCAGTGGACCAGCGGGTGCTGAATGCGTCCGCGCGCACATCGGAAATCGTCGGCTTCACGAACGCCACTTCGGAGCCGTCCACGAACCAACGCACGCCGGAGACCACTTCTCCTTGTGCCACACGCTCCGCCACACCAGCGCTGACAGCACGCACCCACATGGCCGGCGGCCAATCCGCACTCGCGCTGATCTGGATCGCTCCCGCCGCCCCGGCGTTGGACCCACTGCGTGGCGCGGGCTGCGTAGTGCCGCTGCCGCGCCGGAGAAACAGCAGCGCAAAGCACGTGTCGGAATCCTGATCCGAGTAACCACCGATGTTCCAGTGCCCATCACCGTTCTGACGGCGCAGGATCTCGGCGGCTCCCTCCTGGTACCAGTCGTGATCGCCGATGAGACGCTCCCCGGAGAGCGAGCCCACACGCTCCAGCCCGTAGAGCCAGTAGAAAATCCAGCGGTCAGAATTCTTGCTTGGGTCGAACTTACCCTCGATGTTCTGCTGAACAGACCACTGTTCCTTCAGCCAACCCATGCCGCGCTTCGCGCCAGCGCGCGCACGCACCACCTGCGGATCCTCAACCTTCGTGAGTTCTGCAAGCTCATGCGCAGCAATCAAGAGACAACCGCTGCCAGCAGCAGTCATGCTGGCAGTGGCCTTGGCACCCTTCGAATACCCGAAGCCTCCGTAGCTCTCCTGCCGATCCGTGAGCCACTCGATGACAGTGGCCCAGACACTCTGCGGCACGCTCTCGCCGGCCTTCACCGCAGCGCGCAGCCCGAGCAATGCGTACTGCGTGTTCGAAAGATCGGCGTGAATGGCCGCCGGATTACCGTGGCTGCCCGGGTAGCCCCACTCGCCAGGTGCCACTCCGGGGCCGCCGCCCATGCTGCGCACGAGGCTGCTGGCAAGCGTTGCAGTCAGCGCTCGCAACTCGGGTTCTCCGTATTCCGCGAGAGCCATGAGCACGCAACCGATGTCGTAAGTGCGCGTCGGTTTCTCCTTCGCGAGCCATGCCATCGCGCTCTGGATCGCGGGATGTTCGCGCGGCAATCCGCATTTCAGCAGCGTATAGACCGCAAGGCCCGTCATTCCTGCGCGATAGGTATCCGCATCCGGGCCCAACCACGAACCGTCGAGGCCCTGATGCTCGAGCATCCATGCGACGCCTGCCCCAATCGCTGCATCCACGCCGGCCGCTGAGACCGTCGGAGGTTTCGGCAGAAGCTTGGCCGGGTCTGTGGCATTGGTGACACACCAGCGAAAGCAGCCAATTGCATGACCGCTCCAGCCGGAATCAAAGTGCATCCTCAGACGCAATGTCCCGCCACCCTTCACTCCCACAGGCTGTGCAGGCACGAGATAGAGATGACGGTCCCGGTGGGCCGCTGAGCCATCAAGCACCCAGCCGGTTTTCGTGCCCCTCACCCCGTCGATGACGCGATGATGACCGTCGGGCTGTGATCCGTGCCAGCGCGCCTCATCCGAATCGACCAGTTTGAAGGCCACTGGCGAGAATTTCTTCGACACTCCCGGAGCGAAGAAGGCCTCCAGTTCCGTGAGCACCGCATGTCCGTTGTCGGCCCGACCGGGTCCCTTGTGCGGCAACGACTCATGCGCAAGGGCCTCGAGACGCAAGGCGGTCACGCCGCCTTCAAGCGCGAGAGCGAGGCTGACCTCGTAAATGCTCGCGTCCGGACGCGGACCGCTGACAAGCACTTCGCCCGCCGCCGAGACCGCGAACACTTCACCACCCGCCGAGGTGACGCTGGGCGTGATCCGCGTCCAGCCTGCGTCCTGCGCACGCAGTGTGAGCGACAACACGAACAGGGTGAGAGGGACCAGCTTGCCGGGGTGCATGGGTCTGCCGCAATGGCACTCCCATGCTACACCGCGACCCGAACGCGCGTCAGCCGAGATCCGCGAGGCTCGCCTTCAGGCTCTCGAGCTTGAGTTGCAGTGCTTCGCGCCGTGCCTGCTCACTCGCAACAACTGCAGCAGGTGCCCGTTCGACGAAGCTTGCATTGTCGAGTTTCTTCGCGATGGTCGCGAGCCCCTGCTCCACGGTTGCGATTTCGCCCTTCAGACGCGCGCTCTCGGCATCCAGGTCGATGACACCCTCCAAGGGCACAAAGATGTCGCAGCCTTCCACCGGGAAGAGCGCGGACTTGGGCGGACGAGCAAGGTCCTTGCCGCAGACCACTCGACGCACGCGACCAAGCGCTTCCGCGCGACGAGCGACGGCTTCGACACGAAGAGTCATGGCGTCCTCACGCGTCTTCACCACCAGATCGAATTCGGTGCCGCGCGGGACATTCAAGCGATCGCGCACAGCGCGCGCTGCTTCCACCAGACGGATGAGTACCTGCACGCACTGCACCGCGTCGCTGTCCACGCTGGCAAGGTCTGCCGTCGGCCAGCGCTCGAGCGCGACGGTGCCATGAGCCACCGGCAGCCACGTGGCGAGACGCGCGCGGATTTCCTCCGTCGCGAAGGGAATGATGGGCGAGAGCAATTTCGTGAGGGCATCAAGCACTTCGAGCAGTACCCAGCGCACCACTTCGCGATCTGCCGCCGCACTCTCCTCGGTGGCCGTCAGGCGCGACTTCACCAGTTCGAGATACCAGTCGCAGAACTCCGACCAAGCGAACTCATGGAGTGAGCGCGCCGCGTCGGCGAAGCGGAACTCTTCGAGTGCACCCGTGACTGCTGCGCTCGTCTGCGCAAGACGCCCGAGAATCCAGAGATCCTCGGCGGAGAGAGCGGAGCGCGCGGGCAAAGCAGGCCGCCCCTCGCCGAGATTCATGGACACGAAGCGCGCGGCGTTCCACAACTTGTTCACGAAGTTGCGGCCACCTTCGAAGCGGCTTTCCGCGAGCTTGATGTCCTGACCTTCTGTGGTGAGAGCAACCAGAGTCCAACGCACCGCATCCATGCCGTACTTCTCACCCATCGCAATGGGGTCGATGCCATTGCCGAGGCTCTTCGACATGCGTCGGCCGATGGAATCGAGAATGGTGCCGTTGATGTAGACGGTGTGGAAGGGCAGCTTCCCCTCGAAATGCAGCGCGCACATGACCATGCGGGCCACCCAGAAGTAGATGATTTCGCGGCCCGTGACGAGCACGTCTGTCGGGTGAAACTGCGCGAGGTCTTCCGTGCGCTCCGGCCAGCCAAAGACGGAGAAGGGCCAGAGTTGCGACGAGAACCACGTGTCGAGCACGTCCTCGTCTTGACGCACGAGCGGCTTGCCGGTGACGGGATGAAGAGCTCCGGGAGCAGGAGCTTCCACGCTCGCGAAAGGCGCGTCGTCCTTGTCGTACCAGACGGGGATGCGATGACCCCACCAGATCTGACGGCTGATGCACCAGTCGCGGTACTGCTCCACCCAATCGAGATAGGTGCGCGTGTAACGCTCCGGAAGAATGCGCAGCGACCCGTCACGCGCAGCGGCAGCAGCGGGTTCGAGCAAGGGACGCATCTTCACAAACCACTGCTTCGAGAGATGTGGTTCCACCACCGTGTCGCAGCGGTAGCAGCGCGGCAGAGGCACGCTCTTCTCCTCGCACTTGTCGAGGAGTCCGAGAGCTTCAAGATCCGCCAGCACGCGCTTGCGCGCATCGAAGCGGTCGAGGCCCGCGTAGGCCGGAGCTTCCGCGGTGATCTTGGCGGCCGCATCCAGAATGCGGATGCGAGGGAGAGACTGCCGCTCGGCCACCGCGAAGTCGTTGAAATCGTGCGCGGGGGTGATCTTCACCGCACCGGAGCCCTTGCTCGGGTCGGCGTGCTGATCGGCCACCACGGGAATGCGGCGGCCTGTGAGCGGCAGTTCGAGTTCGCGCCCCACGAGATCGCGGTAGCGCTCATCTTCGGGATGCACTGCAACGGCCACATCGCCGAGCATGGTTTCCGGGCGTGTGGTCGCCACCACGATGTAGCGTCCCGGCTCCCCTGCCACCGGATAACGCAGATGCCAGAAGCCGGACTGCTCATCGCGGCTTTCGGCTTCTTCATCCGAGAGCGCTGTCTGGCAACGTGGGCACCAGTTGATCAATCGCTCGCCGCGGAAGATGAGCCCCTCCTGCCAAAGCGTCACGAAGGCGTGGCTCACCGCGCGGGAAAGCCCTGCGTCCATGGTGAAACGACCGCGCTCGAAATCACAGGAGGCGCCGAGGCGCTTCAACTGCCCGAGAATGTGGTCGCCGTACTTCTCCTTCCACTCCCAGGTGCGGGCGAGGAAGGCCTCGCGCCCGAGGTCCTGACGCTTCTTGCCTTCCTTCGCGAGAGCCTTTTCCACCACGTTCTGCGTGGCGATGCCGGCGTGATCGGTGCCCGGAACCCAGAGCGCCTTCCTTCCCCGCAGGCGCTCGAAGCGCACGAGCACATCCTGCAACGTGTTCACGAGCGCATGGCCCATGTGCAGGATGCCCGTGACATTCGGCGGCGGAATCACGATGACGTAGGGCCGACCATCACCAAGGACCGCTTCCGGGCGGAAGCAGCGGAGTTCTTCCCAGCGCCGGATCCAGTCGGATTCAACGGTTGCGGGTTCGAAGCGTGGCGGCATCAATTCGGACATTTGGGCCTCGCGTGATGTTCGCATCGAGGCGCCTCTCCGGCAACATTGCGTTGCTAGCATCCTCCCCACATGCGGCGGCTCGTGTTGGTGGTGAACCCTGTATCCGGACGCGGCCGTGCGAGACGGGCGGCGGGACGCGCGGCGACGCTGCTCAGCGCTGCAGGCATCGATGTCTCCATTCACGCAACGCGCCACGCCGGCGATGCGCGGGATTCAGCGTTGCAATTCGCCGCAGGTGCGGATGCCGTGGTGGCTGTCGGCGGTGACGGCACGCTCGCGGAGCTGGTGTCCGGACTCGACGGCACGGATTTCACGGCAGGGATCATCCCCTGCGGCACGGCGAACGTGGTCGCGCGCGAGCTCCGGATTCCGCGCGGGCTGCGCGCGGCCGTGAAGGTTCTCGTCGAAGGGAAAGCACGGCGCCTCGATCTCGGACGAGCCAACGGCCGGCCCTTTCTCGCCATGGTTGGCGTCGGACTCGACGGATCCATTGTGCGAGCGCTCTCGGAAGCGCGGCGCGGCCCCATCAGCATGGCCTCCTACGTGAAGCCGTCTCTCGCGGCGCTGCGGGCTTACCGCTGGCCGGCGCTGCGTGTTGAAGTCGACGGACGCGCACTCAGCGAACACTGCTATGGCGTCATCGTGTCGAATACCGCCAACTATGGCGGCATCTTCGAGTTGTTGCCCGCGGCGCGCATGGACGACGGCATGCTCGATGCACAGCTCTGGCGCAAGGCAGGCATCCTGCCCGCGCTGCGCCGCTTCACCAGCGGACTCCTGCGGCGCGAGAGTGCGCGGAGCATCTCCACGGTCGTACGTGCCCAAACGCTGCGCATCACGGCGGTCGATGGCAGCGCCGTGGACGCCGAGGCCGACGGCGATATCCTCGGCACCACGCCGCTCGACATTGAAGTGCGCGCCGGCGCCGTGAGGATCATCGCTCCATGAGCAACGCCCGACCAACGCCTGTCTCTGATGGCCGCATCAGCATCGGTCCCGGGCATCCCCTCCTCGTGGTCGCGGGGCTCTGCATTGTCGAGAGTCCGGAGAGCACGCTGCGACACGCGGCCGCATTGAAGGCTGCGCTCGCCGATCTCCCCATCCAATTCGTCTTCAAGGCCAGCTACGACAAAGCCAATCGCTCGTCCATCAAGAGCCATCGTGGTCCGGGCATGGAGGCGGGGCTCGTGATCTTGAAGCGCGTGAAGGACGAACTCGGCCTTCCCATCCTCACGGACGTGCACGAGGTCGGCCAGTGCGCGGCTGCAGCCGCCGTCGCGGACATCATTCAGATTCCGGCGTTCCTCTGCCGTCAATCGGATCTCCTCATTGCCGCTGCGAAGACCGGCCGCATCGTGAATGTGAAGAAGGGACAGTTCCTCGCACCCACGGACATCGTGCCCCTCGTGCAGAAGGTGCGCGATTCCGGCAATCCCAAGGTCACCATCACCGAACGCGGCACGAGCTTCGGCTACCACTGCCTCGTGAACGACTTCCGTGCGCTGCCCATCATGCGCGGCCTCGATGTGCCCGTGATCTTCGATGCCACCCATTCGGTGCAGCAGCCGGGTGGACACGGTGATCGTTCCGGTGGCGACCGCACCATGGTGCCCTATCTCGCGCGCGCTGCTGCCGCCGTGGGCACCGACGGACTCTTTTTCGAAGTGCACGAGGAACCCGAGCGCGCCCTCTCCGACCGTGACAACGCTCTCAAGCTCACCGACCTCCGCCCGCTCCTCGAAGAAGTCTTGCGCATCCGCGCCGCACTGGCGTGACGAGCGCCAACGCCACGCGAGGATGCGGCGCGTTCTCGAGTCGTGTCGCGCCCGCCAGCAATGCAAGCGGCGCGCCAGTGGCGCGCCGCGAGTGACCCCAAGGGGATTTGAACCCCTGTTCCAAGGATGAGAACCTTGTGTCCTGGACCGGGCTAGACGATGGGGCCCGAGATGCGAAAGTACGGCGCCCGGGGGCCATCTTCAAGGTTTCCTGACGACGGCATGGTCGCCCGCCGACCCCACTGAGTGCAAGAACGGCGCCGGAAGAGACACGGCAGCCCGCGCGCACGCCTGCCCCCTGCCTGAGACCTTTGACGCAGGAGCTCGCTCCTGATCGACCAGTGTCCCTCATCTGGCCGACTGGGCCACGTGTTCGAGGCGTGCACGGCCCACGCTGTAGCCGTGCGGCGCGGAAACGCGCTCCTGAACGCAGCTGAGACGTTCAGCTGGCCGACTGGGCTGCGTGTTCGAGGCGCGCACGACTGCGTGCAGCCCCGAGGAGGCGCACACAATCGAAGAGCGGAGGCCCGGCGGTGCGGCCGGTGATGGCGGCACGGACGGGATGCACGAATTTGCCGAAACCCATGCCGCGCGCTTCACAGAACTGGCGCGCAGCCGCCTCCATCTCCGGAACCTGAGGCAGCGGATCACTGAGGGTTGCGGCCCATTCCCGGAGCATGGCTGCGGTGCCGGGCTCCTTGGTCAAGTTCTTCTGCGCCTTCTCCTCCATGACGGGAGGATCACTGAAGACCCAACGCGCAAGTTCGACGATGTCCGCGTAGCCACGCAAGCGTTCCTGCTCAGCGCTGGCGATGGCGGCAACGAGTGCTTCCGTCGCGGCGTCGAGGGGTTCCTTCACGAGGCCCCCGCGCACGAGATGCTCGCACACCTTCGCGCGCACCTTCTCCGGTGCCTCGCGGCGGATGTAGTCGCCGCTGATGTGGGCGAGCTTCTCCATATTGAGCCGCGCGCCGGATTTGTTGACGCGCTCGATGCTGAAGCGCTGCACGAGTTCCTCGCGCGTCATGATCTCGGTCTTGTCATCGAAAGACCAACCGATCAGCGCCAGCCAGTTGATGAACGCTTCCGGATGGAAGTCGCGCGCGATGTAGTGCTCGAGTGCCGCTTCGGGGTGCTTCCTCTTGCTGAGTTTTCCCTCTCCTGCAGGTCCGAGGATGAGCGGCAAGTGGCCGTAGCGCGGGACATCCCAACCGAGAGCGCGGAAGATGATGATCTGCTTGAAGCAGTTGGTGAGATGATCCTCACCTCGGAGCACATGCGTGATGCCCATGGTGTGGTCATCGATGACCACGGCAAGGTTGTAGATGGGTGTGCCATCGCCACGCACGAGGATGATGTCCTCCACGTCGGCGTGATTGACCGTGATCGAGCCGCGAATGAGATCGTCGAGGACGGTTTCACCTTCGGGCACGCGCAGCCGCCAGGCCGGAACCGCACCCGCCGCGGTGTGACGCTGAATGTCCTCGGCCGTGAGCCCGCGACAGAGGCGGTCGTAGCGGAAGGGTTCGCGTGCCGCTTCCTGGCTGAGCCGCAGCGATGAGAGCCGCTGCTTCGAACAGAAACACGGATAGAGCACGCCCGTCGACTTCAGCTCCACGATGGAGCGGGCATAGATATCCTGGCGCTCGCTCTGGCTGTACGGGCCGACCGGGCCGCCCTGCTCCGGACCTTCATCCGGATCGAGACCGAGCCAGTGCAGCCCGTCAAAGATGGTGCGCCGCGCCGCATCTGTATTGCGCGCTGCGTCTGTGTCTTCCATGCGCAGCACGTACTTGCCACCCTGCTGGCGCGCGTACAGCCAGTTGAACAGCGCCGTGCGCGCACCACCGACGTGCAGGTATCCCGTCGGGGACGGGGCGAAACGGACGCGGACCTCTGGCATGAAAGACCTCGAGAGGCGCCACCCGGAGTCGAACCGGGCTTAACGGATTTGCAATCCGCTGCCTAACCGCTTGGCTATGGCGCCGTGCCCTTGCGGGAGCGGCATGCTAGCCCGCGTGCTCGCGGCGTCCAAGCGTGCCCCGCGCCAGAGGGCGCTGCTACTGTTTCCGCGCATGGAGGATGTCTACCTCGACAATGCGGCCACCTCGCATCCGAAGCCGCCATCCGTGCGTGCCGCCATGCTGCGCTTCATGGATGAGGTCCATGCCAGCGCCGGCCGCGGAGCCTATGCCGAAGCGCGTGCCGCGGGTCTGCTCCTCGATCAGGTGCGCTTGAGTCTCGCGACCCTTCTCGAGGTCTCTGCTCCGGAACGCATCCTCTTCACGCTCAACTGCTCGGATGCCCTCAATCTCGGGTTGAAGGGCCTGCTCCGCCCAGGCGACCGCGTGGTCACCAGTGTCATGGAGCACAATTCCATCTTGCGCCCGCTCGCAGCTCTTGAAGAGCGCCTCGGCATCAGCGTGGTGCGCGTGCCAGCGGACGCAGAAGGGCTGGTTTCCATGCCCGCTCTCGCAGCAGCGCTTCGCGAACCAACGCGGCTTGTCGCCCTGCAGCACGCGTCGAATGTCTCGGGCACATTGCAGCCCGTGGCGGAGGCTGCACAACTTGCCCGCGCAGCAGGCGCGTTCATGCTCGTGGACGCCGCACAGACTCTCGGCAGCGTGCCGCTCGCGCCGGAAGCCCTCGGCATCGATCTCCTCGCGTTCCCCGGACACAAATCACTCCTCGGTCCTCTCGGCACCGGCGCGCTCTGGGTATCGCCGCGGGTGGACCTCGCCACGGTGCGCGAAGGCGGCACAGGCAGTCGCTCTGAAGAAGCGGTGCAACCGTTCCTCTGGCCCGACCGCCACGAAGCGGGCTCCCACAATCTTGTGGGCCTCGCAGGACTCGGCGCTGGAGTGGACTGGATTCTGCAACGCGGCGTGGAAGAACTCACTGCCGCGAAGCGGGTCTTGATGCTGCGCTTGCTCGACCATCTCGCTGGCCTCGAAGGAGTGCGGCTCCACGGTCCCGCACGCGCGGATGGTCGCGTAGGCGTGTTTTCGTGCACTGTCGGTAGACACATGCCAGAGCCTGCCGGCAGGCTCCTCGACGATCTCCATGGCGTGAAGGTGCGCTCAGGCCTCCACTGCGCGCCTTTCGCACATCAGGCTCTCGGCACCTTCCCCGCAGGAACCGTGCGCCTCTCCATCGGCCCCTTCACCACGGCCGCAGAACTTGATCACGCGGCGCGAGCGCTCGCGGACGTCGCGAGCCGCCCTGCGTCCTGACGTGCGCCGTTGCGGGCCGAGCCCGCCCGCCGCCGACGCGCCCGTCAGAGTCCGAGATACTTCGGGCCGCCGTTGTCCTCGGGCACGGTCCAGGTGATTTGCGCGTAAGGATCGGCCACATCGCAGGTCTTGCAGTGGACACAGTTGCTGAAGTTGATCTGCAACTTGCGTTCGCTCCCCGCTCCGACGAGCTCATAGACCGCCGCGGGACAAAAGCGTTGGCAAGGATTGCCGTACTCAACTGCACAGCGCGAGACACAGAGATTGGTGTCGGCCACGAGCAAGTGGCTCGGCTGATTTTCCTCGTGGATCGAACCCGCGTGAAAGACGCCACTCACCTTGTCGAAAGTGAGTTTGCCGTCGGCCTTCAAAGCCTCTTCGCCGCGCCGGGCATCACCATGTCGCACCGCGCGATGATCCTCATGCAGCGGAACGCGATCACGAACGATGCGCCCTCCAAGAGCCCAGGAAAGCCCGGCGAAGTACTTGCCGAGGCGGAACCCGTGCTTCGCGAAGCTCGCGCGCCAGTTGCGCGTGCGCCAGAGTTCCTCCTTCACCCATGAATGCGCGATGCGCTCTTCATAGTTCGCGAGGCTCGCTGCCGGCAGAACTTCCGGGACCTCACCCGCAAGGAGACACTCGGCAATGCACTCGCCCGCGCGCACACCTGAAGCGATGGCGGTGTGAATGCCCTTCAGGCGCGCGATGTTCAGCATGCTGCCCGCATCGCCCACGATGAGGAACCCGTCGCCGAAGCTCTTCGGCCTCGACCACCAACCACCTTCGGGCACGGTCTTCGCACCAGCTTTGAAGAGCGTGCCACCGTCCAGAATGGAACGAATGCGCGGGTGCGTCTTCCAGCGCTGAAAGTTCTGCCAAGGGTCGTTCGCGGGATCCGGATGATCGAGACCAGTGACGAATCCGATGCTCACGCGCGTGGCACTGACACCGTAGATCCACGAGCCGCCGTAGCCCGCGTTGTCGAGAGGCCAGCCAGCGGTGTGAATCACTTCGCCCTGCGCGACGCGACCTGCAGGGATATCCCAGAGTTCCTTGCAACCCGTGCCATAGGCCTGCGGGTTCGGTCCAGCGAGCCCGAGCGTGTCCACCAACTGCTTGGTGAGTGAGCCGCGCGTGCCTTCGCCCAGCACCGTCACGCGCGCACGCACCTCTGCGCCAAGCTCGAACGAAGGCCCGGCACTGCCGTCCTTCCCGCGTCCGCGATCCACGAGTTGCACGCCCCGCACCCGGCCCTCTTCAATGAGGATCTTCTCGGCGGGCATGCCTTCAGCAATGGTGATGCCGAGCGCTTCCACCTCATCCTTCAGCCAGCGCACCGCTTTCGAAAGCGTCACGATGACGCTGCCGTGATTCTTCAGCGTGGGTGGAATGAAGGGCAGCGGCTTCGCGCCCTTCTCCGTCAGCGTGAGTACGGTTTCGCGGGTCACGTCGGCATCCACAGGAAACCCGCTCGCGCGCCAATCAGGACCGAGCAATTCCGCGATACCGCGCGGGTCCATGATGGCGCCGGAGAGGATGTGGTCGCCCACTTCGCGCCCCTTCTCCACCACCATGATCTCGAAACGCCCTTCCGCACCGCGTTCCTTCAAGGTGCGGCCGAGTTTCAGCGCCGCAGCGAGATTGGCTGGTCCCGCCCCCACGAACAACACATCCACCGGCATCACGTCGCGATCCATGCTCGTCTCCGGACGGAACATAGCGCCTCTCCACAGCGCGGCACGGGGCGGTCAGGATCACCTGTTTGCAGCGCGCCGCGCGAGCTCCCGGTAGCCATCCTGATCCGGAGCAAGTGCGGAGGACAGCTGAAGCAGATCGGGCGCACGGGGCGGCAGCTGTTCCGACAGGGGCGCAGCTTTGTTCTTGAATCCGGCGAGAAGCGCGAAGCGATACGCGAGCGTGTGGCGCGCCAGACTGTCCGCAGGCAGTTTGAGGATGGCGTCAAGGGCGGAGGGGATGCCGCCGGGCGAAGATCCCATGGCCAGAGCATCGATGCGCACAAAGGCCATTCTGGCCTCTGCCAATTCGAGGCGACGTCGGGGTGCAAGATCCTCGATGGACCAGATGCGCGCGCAATTGTCGTCGCCGAACGCGCCGCCACTGGCGGTGAGTACGGATCTGCCATCGGCGCTGAATGCAAGTGTCAGGACTTTGCCTCTGTGGCCGCGGAACACACCGGCTCCCGTCATGTGCTCGGTGTCATGAAGACGCCACTCGCGATCATCGCCGCCGCTCGCGAGCATGCGCCCGTCTCTCCTCCAAGCCACCGTATTCACGCGCCCTTGGTGGCCAGACAGTGATGCGTATTCGTCCGTGGTGTCGAGATTCACGAGGCGCACAAGACCATCCTCGCAACCTGCGGCAAGGACACGTCTGTTCGCATCCGGATTCAAGGCAAGAGAGAGCACGCTGCTCTTTCTCAATGCGGTGATCTCCACGGCGCGTTCGCTTGCGAGGTCCATGGCCCACACGGCACTCGAGTGGATCGAGTCGGCAGCCATGCTGACGAAAATAGTGCGACCATCCGCGCTGAACTCAATGGCCAATGGGCGCGTTGCAAAGAGCGGCAGGTCGCGATGCTGCCAGCGCATGGGCTCGACTCCGTCAACCTCATAGAGTCGCACCCAGCCACGCACTTTGCCATCCCCTGCGATAGCCAGCTGCTTTCCCGTCCGGTCAAACTTGAGGGCCCTGGCAACGCCGGGCAACGCCGGTCCCAGTCGCGGGAACACGAACTTCTGGTCGTCTCCGGCGGGTAGCCAGACACACACCGGTGCGGGGCCATGAATGCTCGCCGCGAAGCCGAGCTGGGGATGAAAAACAACGGCCTGCCCCTCATCGCAGCTCTTGCCATGCGGCGGATGGAATCCAGTGCTTCGAATACCGCCTGCCTCAGGCAAAGCGAAGTGGACTTCGCCGAAAGAGTCGAAGGTCGCGACCGTGCCCGACTTCGGATCAACACTCAGGCTGCGCACGCTGGTGCTGTGCCCGCCCACGATGGGGGGCTCTTCTGCAGCCATGGCCGGCCAGAGCATCAGCTTGCCGCCCTTGTCAGCGGTCGCGAGAAAGCGCCCGTTCCGGATCGGGACCAGCGCCTCGATCGTTTGCTCATGCCCGTGAAGCACGACCGCATTCCCACGCGGGCTCAAGAGTCTCAAGACTTCCGGCATCGACGCGCCCGGGCTCCGGGGTGACGCGTGATGCCAAAGATGGAGTACCCGGTCATGCCCAGCGCTCGCAAGAGTCTCGCCGTGAAACCCGACGAAACTCACGCATAACACAGCATCGGTGTGGCCAAGCAACACTTCGACAGCCACGCCTGAGTGCGCAGGGTCACGGCGACGCGCCAGCACACTCGCTTCCACATTCCACCGACGCACCGTGCGGTCCACCCCAACGCTAGCGAGCCACTGGCTGTCGGGCGAGAAGGCCAGATCCCAGACGTGGTACTCATGGCCGAGAAGTACTGCTACCGCCGCGAAGTTCCCCTCCGGCGTCCGACGAAACACGCGGACTGCGTGGGGCTGACCGTAGTCTCCAATGGCCAGCGATTGTCCATCCGGGCTGACGCTCATGCAGTTGGCGTCAGGACCGATATCCGCAATGCAAGAATCCGCCGCAGCCATTCCTGGCACGAGGTGCACGATGCGGCAACAGCGAACAGCTGTGGCTTTGGCTCCGGGCTCGTGCCCCTGGTGCTCGTGCTGACACAGCATGATCCAGCGCGTGACCTCGAGGGGATCGCCCACAATCTCATCGCACGATGTGACGCCATCCAGCTTGCGCCTCAGCACCTCATCCCACACATCCTGCCGCTGCTCGTGCATCAGCACGACGCCGTCGGACCAGGCGGAGACAAGGCTCTTGCCGCCAGCACCGAACTTGAGCCCCTTGGCGTGCAGCGGACGGACTGCACCCGGATCCCCGCACCTCGTCACCTGGCCATCTCTCTGCCCGGTGGTCACCACGACAGCAGGCGCGCTGATCTCTGCCCCATCTCCGCGGATCGCGCACACCTGTACAGCGCCATCTCCGGTACTGATCGCCAGAAGCTCCTGATCCTCATTCCAATCGAGAAGTGTTCGATCCAAGGCGAGCAGACATCCTGGCTTCGCCAGCGCGAGCCCCGCCAGAGACTGGTCGGAAGCCGCGCGAAACCAACGCGATTCCCAGCGCTCCTGGCGCTCCGGAAATGCAGCCAACAAGCGCGCTGCACCGCCCACATCGTGAACGTGCAGACAGCTGGCCACGGCATCCAACGTGCTGCCATACAACCTCAAGCCCTCCTCCTCGATGCCTCGTTGGCGCGCAACTTCGCGTGAGGATTCCAGAATCAACCACAGAAGGACACCCACCGCCGTGAGCAGCGCGAAGAACAGCGCCGCATACTGCCAGCGATGTCGTGCAATACGCGCTGCGCAACGCTGCACCAATCCAGGCGCCACCACACTCACCGGGTCGCCGCGCAACCAGCGCCGCAAGTCCGCCGCGAAGGCACCGACCGAGGGATAGCGCTGCTCTTTCGTGCGTGCCATGGCCTTCAGCAAGACGGCTTCAAGGCTTGCATCCAGCGTGCGGTTGAGTGCGGCGGGACGCCCTGGCTCACTATCGAGAACGAGGCGCATCTGCGTGAGCGCATTCGTGGTCGTTGATTCCCACGGCAGGCGCCCGACCACCAACTCATGCAGAACGATGCCGGCGGCGTAGACATCTCCGCGCGTATCCGCGAACTCCGGCTTCAGGAGTTGTTCAGGGCTCATGTAGAGCGGCGTGCCCAGCACTCCCTCGCGCGTGCCGAGGGTCATCCCCGGCTCGCGGTCCATGGCAGTGCAGATCCCGAAGTCAATGAGCTTCACGTGTCCGCCGCCATCCACGAGAATGTTGGACGGCTTCAGATCCCGATGAATGATGCCGCGATGATGGAGATGCTGAACCGCATCGAGCACCTGCAGGAAGACCTCCACACCTTCGCGTACAGCCGTGCACTTCTTGGCGACATAGTCCGTGATCGCGAGCGCGTCCGGCACCAGCTCCATGGCGAACCATGGGATGTCTCCACCTTGCGCGTGATGCACGCCCGCGCTGTAGACCTGCGCAATGCCGGGATGACTGAGGCCCGCCATGGCCTTCACTTCGTTCACAAAGCGGCGCACACCCGAGGTCCCCTGCCCCGCGCTGTGAATGAGCTTCAGCGCCACTTTGCGTACCGGATCCGACTGTGCCGCCAAGTAGACCGTGCCCATGCCCCCCCGGGCCAGCACGCTTTCGATCACGTACTCCCCCATGCGCTGGCCGAGCAGTGCCTCTTCGACCGCTCCGGTCTTGAGCATGGCGTCCATGCCGTGCCCCTTGCCCAGCGCGGGTTCGCCGAGAAACCCGACGGATTTCGCATCCGCAGCAAGAAGTTCCGCAACAAACGCTTTCAGCTCATCATCACCACTGCACTCCACCTCGATCAGCGCGGCGCGGCGCGGCGCATCAAGCTCCTTGGCCTTGAGAAAGAGCTCCTGTGCGCGCGCATACTTCTCCGGGTTCATGCGCAGTGGCCGCCATTGAGCTTGCGAAACAGGAATGCGCGCGCCGTACTCCAATCGCCTTCCGTCGTGCGGAGCGAGACACCCAACACCTCCGCAACAGCGTGCATTTCGAGGCCGCCGTAGAAATGCAATTCCACCACGCGTGCCTGACGTGCATGCAGCAGGCGCAGCTCTTCGAGGGCCTCGTCCAGGGCCAGCACGTCGACCGCCGAGGCTGCGGCAGCGGGCGTCGCGAGCCCCTGGAAGGTGACGCGCACATACTCCCCACCACGCTTCAGACGCTTTCTGTCCCGGGCATGTTTGACGAGGATGCGACGAATGGCGAGGGCCGCCACTGCGAAGAAGTGCTTCCTGTCGTCCCAATTCATGCGTTGCACCGAGAGCTCCATGAAGGCTTCGTCGGCGAGGACACCCGGCTCCAGCGTGTGACCGTTGCGCTCCTTCTTGAAATGCCGCGCGGCGATGCGCTGCAACTCCGCGTGCACCAGCGGGAGCAACTCCTCGCGCGCTCCAAAGTCACCGTCGCCGACGCGCTTCAACAAGCGAGTGATGTGGTGCCGGACTTCCATGCCCGCAATGGCACCAGATTCCACTGCGGATCTCAACCGGAAACGGGACATCTCACTGATGGCGGGGTTTCCGCATGCGCAAGCGCCCCCGACCGGGGTGTGCACATCAACCACGAACTGCGGCGTGACTGAGGCTCTGCTTTGCGAATCCCTGCGCTTCCTCAAGTGCCGTCGCCAAGGATCCGTCGTGCCGACCGCCCGCCGCCTGCTCATGGCCGCCCCCGGAGAATTGGAGTGCAAGGGCGCGTGCGCTGAAGGGAGCACGGGTACGGAAGCTCAGCTTCACGCCGTCTGCATCCTCACGCAGAAACACTGCGATCGCCACTCCCTCAAGAGCGCGCAAGTGATTCACGAGATCCTCGCTGTCTTCGCGGAGCGCGCCCGTGGACGCGAACATCTCCCGCGTGACGAAGCCCGTCGCGATGCGGCCGTCCTCGGTCAGCGTCACCGTATCCAGGAAACGCGCGAGGAGCTTTTTCGCGGCGAGGGATTCGCGCAGCATGACGAAGGCCGCAACGCGCGCCGGACGCGCACCAACGCTGACCAGACGCGCGGCGGCCTCCAGCGCGCGCCGGTCCGTGTTCGACCAGCGGAACCAACCCGTGTCATTCACGATGGCTGTGTAGAGCGCGTCGCCAGCACTCTCATCCACGGGCCAGTCCAAGGCTTCGAGAATCTCCTGCACCAGCACGCCCGTTGCCGCAGCACCAGTGTCGAGGCAGTGCCAAGCGGAGAAGGGTGTGCTGCATGGGTGGTGATCGATGCAGAGCACGGGCAGGCTCGTGGCCTTGAGCAGCGGCGCCATCAAGCCGAGTCTGGCCCACGAATTGTTGTCGAGAACGATGACGAGATCCCGCTCGTCCATCGCTGCTGTGGCATCCGCCCCCGTGTCCACGACGCTGGCGTCGCCTGCTTCCAGGAGGAAGTCGAAGATGCGTGGCGCCGGTTCGTGCAAGACGAGACGCGGCGCAGCGCCGCGTGCACGGAATGCGTGCAGCAAGGCCACTGCAGATCCGAGTGCATCCCCGTCGATCTCCACATGCCCCATCAGCAGAGGACGCGTGCTTTGCGCGAGCAATCGGCCAGCCGCTCCCGCACTGATGAACCCCGCGCCGCCTGTCATTGCCGCCCCGATGTGCGCCCGAGCGCAGCCAGTGTGCGGGCTTCAAGCCATACGAACTTCAGATCATCCACAAGACGCGGCCGCACATCCTCAATGCCGTGGCGCAGCAGAGCGATGGCTGCCGCATTGGCCACCGACCGGTCAGGATCATCGAACAGTTGCCTCAACACCGGCACGATGTGCCAGTTTTCCTGAGCTGCGAGCCCGAGTGCCGCTGCTTCACGCACCAGAGGTTCTTCGTCGCGCGCCAGGCTGACGAGCAGTGTCCGCACGTGAGGATTCGCGAGGCTTCCGAGCGCTCCGGCAACCGCAACCCGCACCGCAGCGACCTGATCCCTCGCCGCATGTTCGAGCACGGACAGCGCTTGCTCCCGTGCGAGCTTCCTGCAACCGGTTGCCGCCAGACAGCGCACGCGCCACGAGGCATGGGTCATGAGCTCTGCAACCAAGGGACTGAACCGGTCCACGAACACGAGCTCTCCGGCAGCCACGTGTGGTGCGGGAAAGCCGGATTCGGTGGTCAAGGCTTCCTGCAGGATGGTCCGGACAGCCGACGCATCCGGGTGGCGACGCAGCAGCAGCAGCACGTCCTCGGCACACTCCTCCGGAATCGCCGCAAGGACAGGCCGCAACTCCTCCGGAGCGAGAACCGTCGTCCCGGCAAGAGCTGCCTCGAGCGCCGAGAATTCGAGGGCCCCCTCGCCAGAAACGACGGCCGCGAGGACCGCCTGCGCGCCAGGTGAAACGCCGGTTTCGAGCGCCGCCGCGAACGCGGCCGTTCTCAGCTCCACGCTGCCACCAATGAACACATCCGCAAAGTGCAGCGCCGCGTCTGGATGATGCAAGGCAGCGAGAGCACGGGCGAGCAAGACGCGTCCGCTTGGCCCCACCTCGGGTGCAGATGCGAGAATGTACGGAACGTGTGCGGGCACCTGCTCTGCGAGCAAAGCTGGCAGATCCGCCTCGCGGAGAATCAGTCCCGTCGGAGGCAACAACTCTCCCCCGACAGCGCGCGCGCGCTCCGCCGCGAGGGACATGAGCAATTTGTCGGCATAGAGGGGCGGAAGAAGTTCCGCCGCTGTCGACCCGGCAGGCAGGCCCGCGAGGTCCGCCAGCAGACGCCATTCCTCCGTGCCAGGAAGGCCGAGCAGGAGCTCCGCCATCAAGCACCGCTTTGCTGGCCCATCGAGTCGCCCCAGTGCATCCGCTGCCTGAAGACTGAAACGCGCTCTGGGCAGGGCCGCGGCCCTGAACAACAGCACGGAACCATCGCGTCCGGCTTCAAGCAGGCGCGCAATGGCCCATTCCGCGCAGGTGGCATCGTCCTGCTCCAGCGCCTTGGCATATGCAGGAAGCCCCGCCCGCAACACCGCGGCTTCCAGCACCACGAGGCGCACCGTGGCAGAAGAATCTGCCGCGTGGCGCTCAAGCAATCCGTCGACTTCCATCCCGGATGCAAGCGACATCAAAGCCGCCGCGCTGGCACGAACAAAATGCGTGTCTGCAGAGCGCACACCTCGCAACCCGGCGAGGAAGGCTTCGGCATCCGCTTGGGCCGTGAGTGAGCTTGCGAGAAGCAGAGACACAAGCAGCAAGCGGCGGACACCATGCATGACCGACGCACCTTACGGAGCCCCTCTCCGGCGGTCAAACCATCTCCAACCACGCCATTTCCCATCCACCTTCAGCAGAGCGATCCAGACAGCCCAAAACGCCCACGGGGCCGGCTCTTTCGAGTCGACCCCGCGTGCGCACTCCCGGAAGAACCGGGAATTCAGCCGCTCACTGCACTGGCGTCCAGGTGTTCGCGTCCTGCGCCACGCCGCCGTTGATGGCAACGCCGCTGGTCATGTCGCCAGCAGTGATGTAGCAGGCATCGAACGCTGGCGGAGTCCCCGCATCGTAGGTGAGCACATTCATGCGGGTCTGCACGATTTCGCCGCGTTGATTCACGAAGAAGGCGCGGTTGCCCGTGGTGCCCGAACCAACCGGCCACGCATAGGCGCACCAGAGGTTCTCGCACGAATCATCACCCACAGCACCCACACCAGTGGGGCCGCCACCGCCGTTTTCGCCCACGCCGGCTGCCGGCGTCGCCGGATTCGGCAGGAAGATGCGGAAGTAGTAGCCGGACTTGTTCACGTAGCCGCTGGCATCGATGTTCTGGAAGGTGTTGCCGAGGATGGCCGGATCAAGGGGCGTTGCCATGCCCGCACCGCGCAAGTTGAGCGCGCTGAGGCCGGACAGTTCGCCGAAGTAGCCGTACTCACCCGTGCCGTCGAGGTCGTTGTCCATGGCACCCATGGACTGGAATTGCGCCTGCGCGCTGACCAGGTTGCGGAGGGTCGAGATGGCATTCGACTCATTGGCGGCAAGCCGCGATGAGAGCAGGTTCGGCACGGCGATGGCCGCGATGATGGCGATGATCGCCACCACAATCATGAGTTCGATCAAAGTAAAACCGGCGTTGCGACGCTGCATGGAGTTCCTCGCTGGGCTGTTGGACGTTGGACGGATCACGTTGGGCTGTGTGGTTCAGTGCCGCGGAGTGAGCGCTGCATGCGGGCCATGCGTGTTCACTTTTGCGGTTCCTGCAACTCCACCTTGGAGCTGCACCGTTCTTCTTCGACATCCTCCATGCACTTCTTCAGTGTTCGCATGGACTTCGGCACGCAGCGGCCAGTGCCTCCGACCTTGAAGATGCGCGCTCGCGCTTCAAAGTGGGGTCAGAGGCTCAATCCTGCGTCGCCGCGCACCATTGAAGCCATGACTGGCATGCTGGAGATGGCACCGAGCGCGCGCCGACCGGTTCACTTGGGTGTGAGTGCTTCCTGCAGCTTCATGATCGGCAGGAAGATCGCAAGCACGATGCCGCCCACGACGATGCCCATCACGGCAATCAGCAGCGGTTCGATGAGAGACGTGAGGCTCTTCACCTCCGCCTCCACCTGCTGGTCGTAGAACTCGCTGATCTTCTCGAGCAACGCGTCCAGTGATCCGGAACGCTCGCCGATGCCGATCATGCGCACGACCATGGGAGGAAAGACGGGCTCTCGTGAGAGCGGCGTGGCGAGGGAGTCCCCCTGGCGCACTGAATCCATGGCCTTCCGCACGGCTTCGGAGATCTGGGAATTCCCGGCTGTCTCGGCGACGATTTCGAGAGCACCAAGAATCGGCACGCCACTCTTCACCATGGTGCTGAAGGTGCGCGCAAAGCGCGACAGGGCCACCTTCTTGAACAAAGGACCGAGTACCGGCATGGCGAAACGGAAGCGGTCGACTGCGCGAATCCCGTTGGGCGTGCGTTTCCAGAGAACGAACGCCGTCACCATGACACCGATGACTGCCGCGCTGAGCAGAAACTGGTCCCTCAGCGTGATGCTCAATGCCATCACGGCCTTGGTGACACCGGGGAGTTCCACGCCGAGACCGTCGAAGATCTCCTTGAAACGCGGCACGATCACGATCATGAGGAATGCCGTGATGCCAAAGACGAGAAAGAGGCTCACAACCGGATAGGTCATGGCGGCCTTGATCTCGCGTCGCAGTTTCGCGGATGCTTCGAGATACTCCGCAAGGCGCACGAGAATCTCATCGAGCTGCCCGGAGCTCTCGCCGGCCTTGATCATGCTCACATAGACCGCGGGGAAGATCTTCGGGTGCTTCGCCAGCGCCCGGCTGAGATCGAGACCGCCGCGAATGTCCGCGATCACCGTCCCGAGCACGCGCGCGAAGGCCTTGCTCTCCGCCTGTTCACACTGGATGCCGAGACACTCGAGGAGCGGGATTCCCGCGCTCACCATGGTCGCGAGCTGGCGCGTGAACAACTCCAGTTCGCCGCGCTTCATGGCCTTCCGGCGCTTCTTCGCGGCCGGTGCCGGGCGCAGCATCTCGATCGCGGGCGCGCCCTGAGTTTCCTTCGTGCTCGTGCTCATCTCAGGCGACTCCCACGGGTTGAGGCTGACTCAGCATGCGCAAGAGGTCCTCCTTGTCCGTCGTGTGTTCGAGGGCCACAGCCTTGGTGATCAAGCGCCGCTGCGCGAGGGCCGCGAGCGAGGCGTTCATGGTCTGCATCCCCTCGCGTCCGCCGGTCTGCAACTGCGAATAGACCTGGTGCGCCTTGTCTTCACGGATGAGCGCGCGGATGGCGGAATTGGCGACGAGGATCTCCGACGCGAGGATGCGTCCCTTGCCGCTCGCATGTGGCAAGAGCTGCTGGCAGAAGACCGCCTGCAACACGAAGGAGAGCTGCGTCCGGATTTGCTGCTGCTGCCAGGCGGGAAAAACGTCCACGATGCGGTTGATGGTCTGCACAGCGTCGGACGTGTGCAGCGTGCCGAACGTGAGGTGCCCGGTTTCCGCAAGTGTGAGCGCAGCCTCGATGGTCTCGAGGTCGCGCATTTCTCCGATCAAGACCACGTCAGGGTCCTGACGCAGGACGCTTCTCAGCGCCTTGCCGAACTGACGCGTATCCGAGCCGACTTCACGCTGGTTGATCAGCGCGCGTTTCCCGCGATGCAAGAACTCGATCGGGTCCTCGATGGTGACGACATGCACGTCGCGGGTGCGGTTGATGTAGTCGATCATGGAGGCAAGGGTCGTGGACTTGCCGCTGCCCGTGGCGCCGGTCACCAGCACCAACCCGCGCGGAATGGCGCACAGACTCTCGCAAAGCTGCACCGGCAGCCCGAGCTTGGTGAGCCCGGCCACCTCGAAGGGAATGAGCCGGAACACTGCGGCCACACTTCCCTTCTGCAGGAACACGTTCGCGCGGAAACGTCCGATGCCCTCCACACCAAAGGACAGGTCCAACTCCCAGTCGCGTTCGAAGGTCGCGATCTGATCGTTGTTGAGCACGGAGTAGATCATGCGCCGCGCATCATCCGGCTGCAGAGGCTCCGTCGTGAGATCGGCGAGATCGCCGTGCAAGCGCATCTTCACCGGCGCGCCGGGAGACAAGTGGAGGTCCGAGCCTCCGCGCGTCACCAGCGCAGAAAGGTATTCCTCGAGATGGGGCATGGCAGCGTCCCCGGAGGGGGACCTGCCCACTTATCGGCCGCAGTCATGCGGCGGCAAAGTCGCACGTTGAGGTGACTTCAGTCTTCGTCGCCGTGGTGTGGTTTGAAGGCTTCCGACATCTGCTTCTGCGTGGCCGCGGGCACCTGCATGTAGGGCCCGGGGGACAAGCTGAACGAACCTTCGCCACTCGTGATGGCGGTGAGCACGCGCGCGTAGTCGCTCGCTTCCATGAGCGGCATCTCGGCCTTGAGCACCTGCAGATCGCCATGTTGATCCATGCCGATGATGCGCCCGCGCCGCGTGGTGAGGTCTCCACTCACATCCCCCATGAAACGTCCGGGGATCACGATCTCGAGCATGGCATGTGGTTCGAGAAGGGCGGGCCGGGCTTTCGTCACGGCGTCCGTGAAGGCCCGCCCACCCGCCAGCTTGAAGGCCGCCTCGGAAGAGTCCACATCGTGGTACTTGCCGTCACGGATGCTCACCTTGACGTCTGCCAACGGGTAACCGGCCAGCACTCCGTGCTCCATGCGTTCGCGCACGCCCTTCTCGATGGCTGGCTCGAAGTTCCTCGGTACGGAGCCGCCGAAGATGTCCCACGACCAGACGAGACCGCTGCCTGGCTCGGCCGGACTCACGGCCAGGAACACCTCCGCAAACTGGCCGCGCCCACCGGACTGCTTCTTGTGCCGGAAGTGCCCCTCAGCAGAGCCCATGACGCATTCCTTGTAGGGGATGTGCGGCTTGTGTGTTTCCACCTCCACGCCGAAGCGCTCTTTCATGCGCTTCAACATGAGATCGAGATGCAGATGACTGATGCCGTTCACCACCTGCTCATGCGTGGCCGTCTCGCGATGAGGGACGAAGGTCGGGCACTCTTCCGCGAGCTTGTGCAGTGCTTCCGAGATCTTGGCCTCGTCGCCGCGCGACTTCGGCACCACGGCCAGCGCGAACATGGGCACGGGACATTCGGCCCGCTTCACCACAAGATCGCTCGTGTGATGCCCGAGCATGTCGCCGCGGTGGAGGCCGTCGATCTTCGCGAGCACGATGAGTTCCCCCGGCCCCGCATCGGTGATCTCCGTGGTTCCGTGGCCGTGTGCGCGCAGGATGTGCGCGGCGCGCTCTTTCTTGTCCTTTCCGAACACCACGAATGCATCGCCGCTCTTGATGCAGCCTTGGATGATGCGCACATGGGCCAGCTTGCCCACGTGGCGGTCGATCTGCACGCGCCAGACGTAGCCGAGGAAGGGCGCCTCGGGGAGCGCGGCCATCGCTTCTGGCGGATGCTCCGGATGCCCGGCCGGGAACACGACCCGCTTCGCTTCTTCCGGACTCGGTCCGAGCTCCGTGATGAGATCGAGCACCGTGTCCACACCACGGTCCTTCTCGGCGGTTGTGAAGATCACCGGGATGACACGCCCGACGCCTACAGCCGTGCGCGCGGCAGCGGCCACTTCGGCATCGGAGAGTTCGGCGCCCTCGAGATAGCGCCCCGTGAGAGCGTCATCGACTTCCACCACAGCCTCGGTGAAGGCCTGCTTCCACTCACCGAATTCCGCGGGTGCACGCCACGGGATGCAGCGTTCACCGAACGCCTTGCGCAGGCTCTCCAGCACACCTTGCAGTGCGCCGGTCGCTGTGTCGCACTTCGTCACCACGATCGCCCGCGCCTTGCCGGCATCGAACGCCATCTGGAACACCTTGCGGGTGTTCACCATCACGCCGGAATGAGCGTTGACGCAAACGAGCACGAAATCCGCGACATCGATTCCGAGTGCTGCATCGCCGACAAAGTCGGGATAACCGGGAGTGTCCACAAGCTCGACGGACTTGCCGGCCCACTTCAGACTCGCGACCGCCAACGAGATCGAATGCTGGCGCTCCTTCTCGTCGTGTTCGTAATCGAGGAACGTCGTCTTCTCCTTGATGGTTCCGAGCCGCGTGATGGCACCGGCCTTCATCAACATGTGCTCCGCGAGCGTGGTCTTGCCCGCGTCACCGTGGCCCACCAATGCGACGTTCCTGAGGTCACTCACAGCCGGGTGCGACATATGAATCTCCTTGGCTCGATGTGCCGAGAGAGACTACGCTCACGGGCCGGGGTCCGTCAAAGCCGCTCTGCGCAAGAAAGCACGTGGCGCATTGCAGAAAAAATGGCCACGGGCGCGGAACCAGTCGGCCCCGCGCCTGATAGCGTGAAGATCCGCAGTGCTCAGCGTCCGATGAGGATTTCAACGCGGCGGTTGCGCGCGCGAGCCTCCTCGGTCTTCGCCTTGGAGAGCGGCTTGGTCTCGCCGAGTCCGGTGCAGGTCACTTGATCCGCGCCGAGACCAGCGGCCTTGACGAGACAGGCCTTCACCGACTCTGCGCGCGCAAGACTCAGCGCTTCGTTGGTTTTCCACTTGGCTGCTGACTTCTTGATGGGCGTGTCGTCCGTATGCCCTTCAATGGCGATGCGGCAGTCCTTGTCACTGGCGAGAGCTTTCGCCACGCGCGCGAGGATCTTCTGGCCGGCGGGCGTGACTTCAGCACTGCCCGACGCGAACATGTCCTTCGAATTCATGCGCAGCAACGTGCCCTCGTCACCCTTGGCGACGACTTCAACATCCTTGTCCTTGAACTCGAACTTGCGCGCCTTCGGCGCCGGCTTGGCAGGAGCGACCTCGACGGGCGCTGCCACCTTTGCTGCAGCGGTCACGGCCTGAAGGTCCTCCATCTCCGCGCGCTGGGCATCCACCTGCTTCTGCATCACGAGATGCGTGGCGGCTGAATCCCGCAGCTGGCGCTTGAGCGCATCGTTTTCTGCGCTGCGCTCGGTGATGATCCGGTCCTTCTCCTGGAGCAGCTCCTCCTTGTTTGAACAACCGGCAAGCAGAGCAAGACCCGCCAGCGTTCCCGCGAAAAACTTCACGCACTTCATAGGAGACCTCCCCGACGGGTGTGCACGTCAGTGCGCACGCGCCATTCCCAGCCACAGCTCGAGGAGCTGCGGCCCCGCAAACATCACCACCAACATTCCAGCGGCAAGAAAAGGGCCGAATGGAATCTGGCGGCCTTGTCCGAGACACATGCCAATCACGCCGACGATTGCCCCGACGAAGGATGCAACCACCAACGCGAGAAAGACCCACATACCGAGCATGGCTCCCATGGCGCCGATCATCTTCACATCGCCGAAGCCCATGGCCTCGCGACGGAATGCTCTGGCGCCGAGCCACCCGATCAACCACAACACGCCCGCACCAGCAGCCATGCCCACGAGACCGTCCGCGAGTGCAAGCACGCGAGGACCGGCATCCAAGTCCAGCAGCGCGCGCACAAAGCTGCGCCCGTGCTGAAAATCCGGTGCCGCGAATGCCAGCGCCGGCCCGAGCACCATGCCCCCGATGGTCAGTTCATCAGGCAGGATGCGGTGATCGATATCGATGAGCGCGAGCGCGAGGAGCACCGAGAAGACAAGAGCCTGCACGCTCCACGCAATCCACTCTGTTTCTGAGGCTGCCAAGACAGCATCGTCTCTCCCACTCCAGAACCACATCAGCGCGCTGAGAGTGAACCACGTCGCAACAAGAGCCTCAACCAGAATGTAGCGCGGCGAGATCCGCGCTTTGCAGTGGCGGCAGCGGCCCTTGAGGAGGATCCAACTGACCAAGGGGATGTTGTCGTACCAAACGATCAGCGAGGCGCAGGAAGTGCAACGCGAGCGCGGACGCGCGATGGACATGCACTCGCGCGGCAGCCTGTAGACCACCACGTTCAGGAACGAACCGATGCACGCTCCCGAGAGACCGAGAAACGTGAGGATCACACCCTCAGCGCACGCGATCACGTCAGCTCCCCCAACGAGCGACCGTGAACCCCACGGCGACTTCAGCGCCTGAAGCCACCGCTCCGGAATGTCATCCGCCCGCCAGCGGACTCATCCCATGCAAGCAGCGCGAGCTTAGGGAATGCCGTGGTTTTCTGCAAGCCGGCGCCCGGCAAACGGGTACGCACCAATGCAAACCGGCGCCTCCCCCGTCGGGAAAGACGCCGGTCACAGCAAAGAGCAAGAGCTCAGTTCGAGATGGCCATCACGAAGTTGCTGTAGCGTTGGCGCCCATTGTTCGCCGCGTTGTTGCGGAAGCTCGCAAGAAAGCGGAAGAAGCGACGGCCCGTGAGCTGGGGCGCCAGAGGTTGCGCCGTATTGCGGAGAACCAACTGGTTCGTGGTTCCGGTTGCCGGGCTGCCGGTGAAGTAGGTCAGCATGCCCGTCGTCGGCCCGACCGGGTTGTTCGGACTCGCGATCGCGCTGGCACCTTCAAGCTGCCACACGGCGTTCGTCCCCGCAGGCTGGGATGCCGGGGATGGCGCGATGGAGAAGCTCTCGTAGATGGGCAAACCCACCGCGATGTTGGTGTCATAGAACGTCGAGCGCGCAGCCGCCGCGACGGGCACGAAGGTGAAGCGCATGTCGTAGATATCGCAGCCCGCCGCAGCGCTGACGTTGACGCCGCTGAAGCAGTTGGGCGTCATTGCCTTGGGTGGACCTGCGATGCGTCGGGCCGGGGTATTGGCGGACGAACGATAGCGGTTGAGGTTGAGGACGGTCAGCGTATTCGGGTCGAGGTTCTGCTCGAAGACGAGGGCGCCGACGCCGACGCCTGAGCCGGTGTAATCAAAGGGCTGGGTGAATGCCGGGAACGGGTAGTAGGAAGTGAACCCCGGACCGCAGTTGAACGGCGCCGGATTGGTCACGCGAATCCCGCCCATGCTGCCCGCGGGCGGCGTGGCCGTGGACATGGGGCAATTCCCGTTGTTGTTGGGAGGATTCAGATTGAGCGGATCGGGAATCTGCGCCGTGGTCAGGTTGTAATTGAACGAGTAGAGCGCCGAGAGGCCGTTCTGACCGATCGGACAGTTGGCCGGGGCCTGAAGATTGGTCATCCCCGCCCAAGCGACGTAGCCCGGATAGAGAGCAATGTTGATGAAATTCTGCACGGGGCCGTACTCGACGAGCTCGAGCGAGTTTCTCGTGCCACCCAGATCAATCGCCTCATAGAGGTGCATGATGTGAGAGCCGCCCTGCGGATTCACTGCGGCGCCCAGATTGGCCGTTGGCGTGTCGAAGGGAGCCACGAGCCCTGGTGGGTTTGTCGTGCCGCCCACAGTGCCCACGAACTGCACGCCCGGAGTGAGCACGCGCTGGATGCGTGTCCCGAGATTGCCGGGGTTGCCCTGGTAGGTAGCGAGGGGTGAACCCGAGATCTGGCAACCACCCAGGAAACCCGCGTCAAAGGCTGCGTTCCACGCCGCTGCATTGAACTGCGCCACGTAGGTGGCGTCGCGTCCAGTGAGGCTGGCGAAGTCCTCCACCACCGAGGTCGAAGCCACACAGGGGGGACAGGCCGCACTGGTGAGGTTCACCGTGAGAATGCCGTTGGTCACGGTTCCGCCGGCCACATTGCTCGAGGGGAAGTTCAACGCGAGCTGCTGGGGAGGGCTGCCTTGCGGACGCCCGAGAATCGGGGTGATGCCCTGCGCATTGACCCCCACGAGCTTCACTTGAATGCTGTAGCCAAGCGGGCCGTACGACGGAGATGGCGTGAAGGTGGCAATGTTCGGAGTGGCAGCCTGAACCACCACGTTCCCAGGAACGATGGAGTTGTTGAGGGTCACGTTGCGCACGGTGAAGTTCACGAGTTGGTCAAGGCTGTTCCCGTCGATGGCCTTGGTGAAGGTCACCACGATGGTGTCCGTGCCGGTCATGGGATTCTGAAGACTGCCGGAGGTCACGCTCACGACGCTCGGCGGAATGGGGTCGGGCCCCGTGCCGGCACCCACGTCGAAAATCTGCGCGATGGCCGGCTGCGTCGAGCACACCGGGGCCGGGAGCGGAAGGAGAAGCGGGCTCACTCCGCGCGTCAGCGCCGGGACGTTGCCAATCCAGAGGTTGCTGTTGGGCGGGATGTAGTAGGTGTACTGCGTCGCGGCCTGGAAGCCCGAATTGAATGGAGCTCCCATGGGATTCGGAGTCGTGACGCGGGGATCGACCACGAGGGTGTTCGGCTTCGTGGTGTGCCGCCCGACGATGTAACTCCCGAGCATCGGAGCATTCAGAGAGTTGGCTCGCACCTGAATGGACAGCTGCGCCAACGCCTGATTGGCGAAAGGATAGTACGGAACGCCACCACTGGTCACCGTGGGCGACACGCCGAGGAGTTGCAACGCCTGACCGCCAACCTGGAAGTACCCGCCGAAGCGCGTGATGTCGATGGGCCCGTCGAAGGTGAATTCGAGGGTCTCATCAATGAAGACCTGGGGCAGCGGCGAAGCCTGGTTCGGGTTGCAGGGAACCACTTCGTTGCCACTGAACGACGTCGCGACGAGGATGCCGGATGCGTTGGAGCCTGTGCCGCCCGCTCCGCCTCCGCCACCACAACCGCCCATCGTGATCGCCACAAGCAGGGCGACAGACACAAACAGAATTGCTCCGGACACTTTCAGCCGCTGCATGCGCAAGCTCTCCTTTGATTCCAACCCATTCCACCCCGTTGGCAGCCGGGTGGCCTCGCGCACGTGGCGCGGGGCCGATCATATGAACAGATCACCCGACCCGTCAAACGACGAGGCAGAGGTCTTGTGAGCTCCTTCCGCAAGCCCCGTGCCGTCCCGGAAAGCCCAGTTTCACAGGTCCAAGAATCCGCGCAGCAAGGACTTCTGCATGCGTGCGAAGACGCACACGTCAAATCGCACGGCGAAGGGGGCACCCGCGACGCACCTCATGCACCCGAGGCCGCCTCTTCGCAGTAATCACAGCGAGCGGTGCCGCTGGCGCCCTTGACGAGACGTGCCCACTCCGGCGCTTCTTTGGCAGTGATACAGCTCGGATTTGCGCAGCGCCCTTCCACCCATGCGCCATCGCTCGACTGCCTCTCAGGGCCCTTGGGCAGGTCTACCAGCCCACAGCACCACAAGAGCAGCGCCATGCGAATGGGCACTCCGAGCGCCGCTTGACGGAAGTAAGCCGCGCGTGGGTCCGCATCCAGCTCTCTCGCGATTTCGGAGACCCTCGGCAGGGGGTGAAGCACAATGCTCTCGTTGAAAGTGGGCGACGAGAGGAAGCGATGGTCGAGGATCGGCAGTGTGCCGCCGCCTGAGCCTCCGGCCAGGCGTTCCTTCTGAAGCCGTGTCACATAGATGGCGCTCACGCGACGGCCGGCCAGATCCAATGTTGCGGGCCCTGCCCCTGCGGCGGGCAGCATCGCGCGCGGCGCAATGAGTGTCGCGCAGACGCCTCGGCGCTTGAAAATCGCCTCCATGTCGTCGATGACCACTTCGCGCACGCCGTAGCCGGGCCGCTCGGCAAGATCACTCATGACGAAGGGCGGGAGCGTGAGGTCCCCGTCAGGAATCGCGAGCACGGTGGCGCCGAAGCGCACGAGGGCCCGCGAGAGCGAATGGACCGTGCGACCGAAACGAAGATCGCCGTAGAGCACGACGGTCTGTCCGGCGATGGGACCACGCTCACAACGCAGGGTGTAGAGATCGCACAGGGTCTGAGAGGGATGCTCGTGGCTGCCGTCACCGGCGTTGATGACCGGCCCCTTGGCGAGTCGGGCCGCGAGTCGCGCCGCGCCGGACAATGGATGGCGCAGCACGAGCACGTCCACATAGCTGTCGACGATGCGCACTGTGTCGGCCAGCGTCTCACCCTTGACGGTGGATGACGTGTCGGGGTCGCTGCTCGTCACAACGCGCCCGCCGAGGCGCTGCATGCTGGTCTCGAAACTGAGGCGCGTGCGCGTACTGGGTTCGAGAAAGAGGCTCCCCATGACGTGACCGGGAAGATCCGCAGTATGACCGCGCAAGTTGCCGCGGATGCGGTCCGCGAGATCCATGAGCTCGACAAGCGCAGCGTCGCCGAGATCGTCAATGGTGATGAAGTCGCGTTTCATGGCCCCAGCTCTCTTGCCAACGACCGGATGCGCTCCGGCTCGGGGGGCTCCCGAGTGAGCGCGTCCGCAAGCCCGGCAAGCAATCGTTGCTGCCGGAGGGTGAAAGCGCAAGGCGGCAACCGATCCGCAGCCTGCCACGCGGCAAAGGGCGAGTGCTGGATCAGTGCACGCTCGAGCAGAGGGAGCCCCTCTCCCCGCATCGCCGCAAGCGGCAGCCCCCGTGCGGCACCGAGATCGCTCTTGGAGGCCAAGAGCAGCACGCGCTCGTCACCCTGCAGTTCCGAGAGCACCATGTCGGCGCGAGCGTCTGGTGCATCGAGCACGAGCAGGATGTCGGCACTCTTCCACGCAGCACGTGTCATCCCCACAGCGAGCGCTTCAACCGGATCCCCGGCTGGCCGGAGCCCGGCGGCATCGCGCAGGAGAAACGGCCACCCTCCCACTGCGATCTGCGCATCGAGGACATCGCGTGTGGTTCCTGCCTCGTCAGAAACGATGGCTGCGTCTCTCCCGGCGAGTGCATTGAACAGGGTGGATTTTCCTGCATTGGGCGCGCCGCAAAGCAACACGACACAGCCCTTGGAGAGGGCCAGACCGAGCGGCAGGCGACCGGCGGCTGCGCGGAGTCCCGCCGCCCATTCCAGCCGCTCTGGCGGCGCTCCAGCCGCGAGAGCACGAAGTTGTTCACGCAACAGGTGCAGCGCCGGCCCGCAGGCCAGTTCGAGCGTGCGCTGGGCGAATGCGCTGCGTGCGAGTGCCAGGCATTCCTCCTCGATGCTCGCGGCCACGGCCATCCGCTCGATGCCCATGACTCCGAGCAGGAGTTCAAACGCCCGGCCTACTGCCGGGGAACCATGCAAGGAAACCTCGATCCGCCCCGCGTGATCCGGGCCGGCCAGCATCACTTCATCGAGCACGGCTCCGTCCGCCAGGATGTGGCCGAAGCGGAGCATTCCCGTTTCCGCCCTCCCCGCGCGAAAGAACTGCGGCAGCAGATCCGCGGCGCCGGACAACTCGTACACCTGCAAAGCGGAGTGCCCACGCCCTGACAGGCGGCGCCAGGCCGGGCCTTCAGACTTCATGAGCGAACTCGAGCCCGCGCAAGACGAGCAGCGGGTCCACGCGCGCAGCATTTCCAATCAGCTCGGCGACAGCTTCCGCGTCACCCCCCGTGATCCAAAGGGACGCTCCAGGCAGAGCTGTGCGAGCGCGCCGCAACGCCTCGTGCACAAGGCCCGCAAAGGCGCTGTCCAATCCGAGGCCAACGCAGGACGCGGATGTGCGCGCCGGAAAGTCAGCGCCTGCTTCCCCGCGCGGCAAGGCCGGAGCGGCGGACGCAAGTCCCGCAGCCAAGGCCCGCCTGCCGGGAGCAATCAGTCCTCCCCGAAAGATGCCGGATTCATCCACTGCATCGAGGGTGAGGGCCGTGCCTGCGCTCAACACGAGCACCGGCCCCGAGCTCATCCGTTGCGCAGCCTCGGCAGCAGCCACGCGGTCCATGCCCAACGTTGCGAGCGAGTCGTAGGCGAGCGTGAGACCACACTTCAGGGACTGGCCGAGCACGAAGCGTCGCGCACAACCGGCTGCGGCGGCCGCAGCGAAAATCAGATCCTCCTCCCGGCACACCACCGAGACGACACGCAACTCATCGAATCCGCGCGGGATACGCGGCGTCGCTCCTGTGTCCCAGCTGTCCTGCAGCACCGGACCTTGCGGCGCAGACACCGCGAGCTTGGTACGGGTGTTCCCGACATCGACAAGGAGCCGGCCCGCCATGGTGCTTCAGCGTCGGGGCACCACGACCGTGCGGGTCATGGTCACACCCTTCCTGCGAATCCGGACTTCGAAGCGCGTGGTCTGAGGATTGCTCTTGGCGTAGGCGATCACCTCAGCCTTGGTGGACATGCGCACGCCGTTGATGGATTCGAGCACGTCCCCTTCTTCCGCACCACCGCGACGCAGCACGTTGTCCGCAGGGATCGCATCGAGGCGCACCGCAGCCTTGCCGTCCTCGAGGGTCTCGCTCGAAAAGCGCACCCCCTCCAACGTGGTATCGCCCTTGTCGGCAAGAGCGCGCGCCCCCATCTCCGTGATCGTGATGGTCGTCGGCTTCGCGACGTTCCATTCGATCCAAGTGGTCGTATTGGCATCGATGGGTCCGACGATCTTGGGCGCCACGGCCGTGCCCGAGCCAGCCACCACGGGAGCCGGGTCTGGTTCGAGTGCGATCTCTCGACCATCGGAAATGAAGACCACGCGCCCTGGCTCGATCTGCTTCACGACCGCACCACCGGCCCACTCCACCACATGCCCTTCGAGGTAGGGCAGCAACGGATCCGGTTGCGGGCCGACGGCCGCGCCCTTCCGTCCAAAGAAGGCGAGACTCCGGCCGCCTTCAGGCGAGTACTGGATCACAAGGACCTTCAGCACCGTTTCAACCGGAGCCTTCGGCAGCGCCACAGGCTTCGAATTGTCCTCCTTCGGTGCTGGTGGCTTCACCGGCCACAGCACCCCATCCTTGATGTTGGTGCCGTACTCCGTTCGCCGGCGTCCCAGCGCGGCATCGGGGCGAATCTTCTTCAACTGCTCCACCATGCCGTTGCGGTAGCTCGTCAGCTCGTCGCTACGGCTGCCCTTCTCCTGCACCACGGTGAAGACCGTTGCGCCGATGCCGAGAACAAGCGCCACATCGGCGCAGACAATGAACTTGTGCAATGTGGAGAGTTTCATGGCCTTGCTCGTGGAATCCTAGTGCCGGGATGGGTCGGGATCAACGGCGCGCCGACGAGACTGGGCCGCGGCGCTTCCTGTTCAGGGACGGGCAGGCTGAAGGCGGCGTTCTGTGCCGCGGGAAACGCCACGCAAGGCGAGACGCAGATCGTCCGGATTGTCCGAGCCCGCGATCGCCGCCGCTTCGTCCACGAGCCCTTCATCCACAAGGCTCTTGAGGGCCATGTTGAAGGTCTGCGTTCCGTACTGAGCAGCCCCGTCCACCAGGGCATGGTCGAGGTCCCGCGTTTTTCCTTGTCGCAGCAGTTCCCGCACGCGTGGTGTCGAGAGCAGGATTTCAAGGACTGGTACGCGCCGACCTGTCTCTTTCGAGAGCACGAGACGCTGACTCAACACACCCTCGAGCACAAGTGAAAGCTGCAAGCGCACGAGGTCGTGCTGATGCGGCGGAAAGAAGGTCATGATGCGCTCGACGGTCTGGATCGCATTGACCGTGTGCAACGTGCTCAAGACGAGATGCCCGGTCTCTGCCGCGGCCAGCGCGGCCTCCATGCTTGCGGCATCGCGAATCTCGCCCAGCATGATCACGTCCGGAGCCTCGCGCAGCGCGGCCCGCAGGCCGCCCTGCCAGTCCTTCATGTCCACGCCCACTTCACGTTGATGGACCACGGAAGGCCCGTCACGAAAACGAAACTCCACCGGATCTTCGAGCGTGACAGCATGCACCGCACGAGTCGACGTGATGGCCTCCATCAAGGATGCGAGCGTGGTCGACTTGCCCGAGCCGGTCACGCCCGTGATGAGGACGAGGCCACGCTGCAGTTGCGACAGCGCCGTGCACTGCCGCTCCGGCAGATGCAGGGTGCGGAATGAGGGCACATGCGCCTTCACCTGACGCAGCACCATGCCCACGCCGCGACTGTGCCGGAAGGCGTTGACGCGGAGCCGTCCGGCGTCGCCGCGTTCCACGGCAAAATCGCAGTCGCCGGTAGTGCGCAGTCTCGTGAACGCATCCTTCGAGGTCAGGCTCTCGATGAGCGCAAGGAGTTCCTCCTCCGTGGGTGGCATGAGCTCGAGAAGCTGCACTTTGCCGTCCACCTTGAGGGCCGGGCGCAAGCCGGACTTCAGGATGATGTCGGCGGCATCCGCAGCGGCCGCGGCTGAGAGAACTGCTTCAAATGCAAAGGACATGGGATGCGCTGCGGCATCTATCGACCGGGGCCACGCGCCGGAAAACCGGCGTCTTCAAGCGTCAATCGAGGGATGGAGCACGCGCCAGCAGGCTTCGAGCAACTCGCCAAGTCCCTCGCCTGTCAGCGCAGAGACCACGTGGCCGTGCACGCCCAGCGCCGCGTCCAGATCGGCCGCGAGTGCCAGAGCATCCGGAACCTGGTCCCGCTTGGTGTAGACCGTCAGGCGCGTGCGTTCGATGAGCCCGTGTCCAAACTGGGCCAACTCCGCAAGAATGGTTCGCGCGCCGGCGGCCGCCATCTCAACATCACCGTCGAGAGGCAATTCGACGAGATGCAACAAGACGCGCGTGCGTTCGATGTGCCGCAGGAACCGGTCACCCAGCCCCGCGCCCGCGCTCGCCCCTTCGATGAGTCCCGGAATGTCCATCATCACGAAGCGGCGGAAGCCCGGCAGATCCACGATGCCCGGATGAGGATGCAGCGTGGTGAACGGGTAATCCGCAATCTTCGGGGTTGCTGCTGACACGCGCGAGATGAGCGTTGACTTGCCCGCGTTCGGCAAGCCCACCAAACCCACATCCGCGATCAACTTGAGCTCGAGGCGCAGCGTCTTTTTTTCGCCGCGACGCCCCTTCTCCGCTTCCTTGGGCGTCTGATTGGTGGACGACTTGAAGGCCGTGTTGCCACGGCCCCCGCGGCCCCCGCGGGCCACCACCACGCGCGCACCGGCTGTTTCGAGATCCACAAGGACCGCACCTGATTCCTCGTCCGTGATGATCGTTCCCACAGGAACGGGAATCAGGAGGTCTTCGCCGTCCTTGCCGAAGCAATTGGCACCCATGCCGCCGACGCCGTTTTGCGCTCGAAAATGCGGGGAGCGCACAAGGTCCAAGAGCGTGCTCTCTGAAGCATCGGCGCAGAGGATCACAGCGCCGCCGTGGCCACCATTGCCGCCGGCCGGGCCGCCCTTCGGCTCGTAGATTTCGCGTCGAAACGCAACGGATCCGTCGCCGCCGTTGCCAGCCTGCACGAAGATGCGTGCCTCGTCACGGAACATGAGCGGTCATTCCTCGGGCGCAGGGAGCAAAACGCAAGCGGGCCGGTGGACATCCGCCGAGCGGATCCTTCCGGCCCGAAAGCAGCCTCAGTTGTTCGGAACGACGGAGATGCGGTTCCTGGTACCGAAGCTCACCTTGCCGTCCTTGAGGGCGTAGATCGTGAAGTCGCGCCCCATGCCGACGTTGCGGCCGGGATGAAACACCGTGCCGCACTGGCGCACGATGATGTTGCCGGCGACAACGGCTTCGCCGCCGTACTTCTTGACACCGCGATACTGCGGATTGCTGTCGCGGCCGTTCCTGCTGGAACCCTGTCCTTTTTTGTGGGCCATGGCGTTCCTTTCAGCCGGCGATGCCGGTGATCTCGATTTCCGTGTACTTCTGGCGGTGCCCCGTGCGCTTCCTGCTGTGCTTGCGCACACGATAGAAAGCCGGGTACAGCTTGACGCCGCCCACCTTGGGTGTCACCACCTTCGCCTCGACCTTGGCGCCGGCAACGAACGGCGTACCGATGCGTGCCGAGCCCTCGCCGCCCAGAAGGCAGACGTTCTCGAAAGAGAGTGTGGTTCCGGGCTCCACGTCGCGCAGATGGATGCGCAGGCGCTGGCCCTTCTCGACGCGGTACTGATGGCCGCCGTCTTTGATGATCGCGTACATGACTGTCCTCGATGCCCCAACCGGGATTCCGTGGGGCGGAGAAGCTAGCAGCCCCCCGCCGCGGGTTCAAAGCGCTATTTGAGCCTCTGGATCTCGTAGTCCTCGGTCCCGAGGTCGTGATCGCCGGCAATGAGAATGGGCTTGCCGTACAGGTCTTCAAGCTTCTTGATCTTCTCGGACTTGTTCCGCCGCAGAAAATCGGCCACGCGCACATTGACGCGAACGCGCACACGCTTGGCCCGGTTGCGGAAGACGATGTCCGTGACCTCGCGCAGGATCTTCAGCCCGATGGAATCGACCGTGCGCACGAAGCCGCTGCCGCGGCAATGGGCACAAGGCAGCGCGTTGCTGCGGTGCAGGCTCGGGCGCACTCGTTGGCGCGTCATCTCCACCATGCCGAACGGACTGATGCGCGCAATCTTCATGCGCTCCTTGTGATCCTTCAGGCGGTCGCGGAGCGAGCGCTCCACCTCTCGCTTGTGACTCTCATCCTGCATGTCGATGAAGTCATTGATGATCACGCCGCCGAGATCGCGGAGCCGGAGCTGTCTCGCGATCTCCTCCACCGCTTCCATATTGGTGCGGAAGGCCGTGTCTTCGAGTTCGCCTTCCTCGCGGTTCTTGCCCGAATTCACATCAATGGCAACCAGTGCTTCGGTCTGATCGATGACGATGGAACCGCCACTCTTGAGCGTGAGCTTGCGTGCGAAGACCTTTTCGATCTTGTCCTCGAGCCCCATGGCGTGGAACAGCGGACGACCATCGGCATAGAGCCGCACCCGCTCCTCCTGCTCCGCCATGACAGCGCGCAGGAAATCGCGCGCCTTCTTGAAAACTGGCTCGCTGTCGACAACGACTTCCTTCACATCTGGAGTGAAGACATCGCGGATGGTGCGCACCACGAGATCGCTGTCCTGATAGACGAGCGTGGGCGCACGCTCGTTGCGGACGCGCTTGATGATGGTGTTCCAGAGTTTCAGCAGGTACTGGAGGTCCTTCTCGATCTCGATCTGCGATCTGCCATAGCCGGCCGTCCGGATGATGGTGCCCATGCCGTCCGGCGGGTCGATCTCCTCGAGGATCTTCTTCAGGCGCGCACGCTCCACGGGGTCTTCGAGTTTCTTCGAGACACCCGAACGCGTGAGACTCGGCATGAGCACGAGGTAGCGACCGGGAATGCTGAGCCAGGTTGTCAGCGTCGGCCCTTTCTTCCCGATGCCATCCTTGGTGATCTGCACCAACAGTTCCTGCCCCTTGGTCACGTACTCCTGGATGTTCCGCTTCTCTCCGCGCCGGATGCGATCCATGGGCACGTCCGGATTGTTCTGCCGGTACATGGGCAGAATGTCGCTGGCGTGGAGAAACCCGTTTCTGTCGCCGCCGAAGTCCACGAAGGCAGCACCGATGCTCGGCTCGATGTTCGTGACCACACCCTTGTAGATGTTGCCGAGAACGGTGCTCGCGGAAGCCCGCTCGATGTAGATCTCTTCGAGCACGTCATCGCACACGATGGCGATGCGGACCTCTTCCTGGTCATCCGCGTTGATGTAGATGCTGCGTTCCATCCTGCCTCCCCCTCGGGAAGGGTGATGGCGGACCATCACCGCCAGTGGAGGGAATCGAGCCGGAACCCGGGAGGAACGGTCAGCGGAGAGTCGATGGCAGCGTGCCGACGGAGGCTCGTTCAGAGCCCCGCTTGCGGATGTGTCGGGCGGTCGCCATGGGAACTGTTCCTTGCAGACATCCGCGCGCGGCGTTCACCGCACGCGTCGTTTCCTCGAGTCCCGGTCCCGGATTCCGCAGTGCACTCGCGGGTTCTCCACCCGGCACACGCGGCCCTCGACCAGCACGTTGTTCAATCGCCCCGCACGGCCCTACGGGGATGAACCCCAAGGCCCCGCGTCGCCGGGCCGGCAACGCGGCAAGAGGAGCCCCAAGCTCCTCTCACGAGCGTGCCTCTTGTACCCCTGCGGCCGCGTGGCGGCAAGCGCACTAGCGCCCGACGGGCTCGGTCTTGGCCTCGGATTCCGGGGCGGATGGACCTTCCGGCGCACCAAGAGCGCGCTCCATTTCCCGCTGAATGGCCTCCTCGCGCTTCCTCTGCTCCGCGTCGAGGAACTGCGCCGTGTCCGAGCGATCCCGGAGAATGCGCGGCGTGATGAAGATGAGCAGACTTTCTTTCACCTTGCTCTTCTTCGTGGACTTGAAGAGCTCTCCCAGCAACGGGATGTCGCCAAGCAGCGGCACCTTGCGGACCTGGTCCGATTCGTTCTCCGAGATGAGCCCGCCGATCACGGCAGTCACGCCGGATTCAAGCAACAGCGTTGTGACCAGTGTGCTCGACGCCACCTGAGGCAGCGCGATGCTCACCTGATCCGCGCCAGTGCCGCTCGTGAAGACCTGGAAGCCGGGAAGTTCCGTGGAGTTGCCCACGAGCTGTTCGGCTTCGGGGATCACGGTCATCATGACCTTGTCCGTGCCGGGAATCACATGCGGCACGAGATAGAGCTGGAAGCCGGTCTGCACGGGAGAGTTCGTGGCCTCCTTGATGGAGTACTTGAGTCCTCCGCTCTGGCTCGACTCGGCTACGGTCTCCGCGAACCTCACCGTGCGGCCGACGAAGATCGTGGCCTCCTGATTGTCGAGTGCGAGCAGCTTCGGCGCCTGCACGATGCGCGACCCCTGATCCTCCTTGAGCAGGTTCAGCGTGAGCGCCATCTGCGTGAAGTCGAGCGTGCCATATTGCGTGGCGGCCGCTGGAGGTGTGCTGCCGGGCAGATTGCCGTTCCCGAGGAAGAATGGCAGACGGGTGGGAAGTGAACCGCCGCTGACGCTGGCCGACAGCCCGTTCGATCCGATATCGATGCCGTAACTGAACGCGTCCAGATTCGTCGTCGTGATGAACTTCACGTCGATGTAGACCTGCGCGGGCTCCACATCCATGCGCGCGAGCATCCGCTCCACCTCGTCCACCACTGGCGGGATGTCCTTCACAACGACCACGTTGTTGCTGGAGAAGTACTCGATCTTTCCGGCCGCAGTGAGCGCACTGCGCAGCGCACGCAGAAGGTCGAAGTTCTCTGCCGGAGACCCCGAGGGCGCCGCCTTGGATGCCTTCTCGGCGTACTCACTCTTGATTTGTGGAGCGTAGGGCGGCGGCGGACGGAGGTAGCGCACCGGCATCACGCGAGTGACGAGCTGCGCTTCAAGGGCGCTCGGTCGCACAACGCGGAGAATGCCGTGAGCTTCATCCACCACCACGAAGCCGAGCGAGCGGGCCACCGTGTCGAGAGCCGTGCGCCAGGGAACGTCCTTCAGGCGCAGCCAGACACTGCCTTCAACGTCCGGTGCGGAGACGATGCTCGTGCCGGAGACACGCGCGATGCTGTCGATGACAGACTTGATCTCGGCACCCGCAAACTCGAAGGTCACGCGCGGCGGACGTTCGACGAGCGTCACCGCTCCGCGTTGCGAAACGACACAACTGTTCTGTTCCGCGGCGAGGTCCAGCACCGTGCGCCAAGGAGCATCACTGAGCTTGAGAGTCACGGTGCCGTCAACTCCGGGAGCAATCAGGATGTTGGCTCCGGAGCGGTCGCGCAGTTCCTGCACGAAGGCTGCGAGAGGCTGGGCATTCGCATTCACACTGACGAGCGCGGCCTCCTGAGGCACCTGGGCCGCGAGTGGCAAGAGCACAGCGAGAACAAGAACGAGTCCGATGGGCTTGCGCAACATGTTCACTTTCCTCCGCTCACTGGCAGCTTGACTGCGGCCTCGAGCGGACGCTCGAAGATGAGACCGTCGAACTCCAATTCCACCGTGCCAGCGCGCACAGCGCGCACCAGCACTCCATCAACCGATTCGCCCGCGACGTAGCCACGGCCATTGATGATCACGAGCGAGCGCCGTGCATCATTCGCGGCCACAATGGCCCCGTTGATATCGATCTTCTTTGCGGCGAGCGCCGCGGCACGTTCTGCCTCGCGCCTGGCCTTGTCGGCGACAGCCTTGGCGGCTGAATCCTCCAACGGCACTGGGGCTGTGACAGCCACCTCAGTGGTCGCCACCGGCTGCGCTTTCACGGCTGGCTCCTCCGCAGATGCGACCGGTGCTGGGTCTCTGAACGGATCACGCCGTTTGCCGGAACCTTCGTAGACGTAGCGCTCGAAACTGGCGACCGTCGTCACGGGTTTGCGCTGAGCAACGAGTTGCTGCATGCGCTCCGCACCACCCGCGATTTCGACATCACCGTTCTCCGGGGTGCGCGGCGTGTAGACATAGGTCTCAAGGCTGAGATCCACGCTGTGGGGCTTGGCCGTCTTGTCGCCCTCGCCGGAACCGCTCTCGATCGAGAGGCTCGGAAAGCTGACAAAGCGTGCATAGCGGTTCTCGAAGCAATCGAGGAAATGCAGCAGACCATCCATGTCTGCCGCCAGCTTCAGGCGATAGGTCACGCGCGCGAAAGCCTCGCGGGCCGCCCCTTTCCTTGCCGTCCGTTGGCGCGCCATGGAGTCATCCAGTTCAGTGATCTGGACCTTGGACTCCGCCGCGAAACGCGTGAGCTGCTCGACGAAGTCGTTGATTTCCGCATCATCCGGGAGCATCTGCCCGATGGTTTCAAGCCGGTGCCGCTGCAGCAGCACCTCGTCTTCAAGCCCCTTCACCACCGCCAGCTCGCGGTCGGCCTTCGTGATGCGTGCGCTGAGACTCTCGCACTCCTCGTCGAGCGCTGTGCTCTCCCCGAAGGCATTCCACGCCTCGAAGGCCGCGTAGCCGCCACCCAGCATTCCCACGACGACCGCCAGCAGCCAGGGCCGTCGGACCGCTTTCATCAGTTCCTGTGCGCGCTGACTCACTTGGCACCGCCTTTCGCCACCGCGCCCGCAGGCGTGGGCACCTTCGCTGCCAATTGCAGTTCGATGGCGGCAGTCCATGCCGAACGACCATCCTGGAACTCCACGGCCTTTCCGGCGGGGTTCGTCAGCGCCTCGAAACCGTCGCGATAGAACGTCGAGTCCTTCAGACGCTCGTGGAAGTCGTTGAAACGCTGCAGTGCGTCGCCATCAGCGCCTGCAAGACAGAATCCTTGCAGTTTCACCTGCTGGCCACCAGGCTTCTTGCCGGGCGCGACACGCGCCTCAGGCGGCTTCACGGAGAGACTCGAGATCCACATGGCACTGCCGGCCACATCGGACGCGTGCGTCACCTGCCAGAATTCGTCCAGCTTCCGCGTCCACGGCACGCGCGAGGCTGCGATACCCGCAAGCGTCTTGCCATGCTCCTCGATGTCCGCGCGCTCTGCACGGAGCTTCGAGAGATAGGTCTGGCGTACTTCCCGCTGACGCACGGAGGCCTCAAGCCGCGTCTTTTCTGTGCGGCCTGCGGTCAGAGGACCGGTCTCGATCCACCACCAGGCGCCCCCTGCGGTGACAGCAAAGAGCACAGCCGCTGCGACAGCCGCCACACGCTTCGGGTTGAAGCGTTGCTGCGTGCGGCGGGACGACGGGAGCAGATCCGGCACACTCGTTCTGCAACTTGACAACCGCGCCAGACCCGCAGCCACGGCGAAGACCGCGCGCCGCTCCGGCGACAGTGCCGCAAGCTCGCCTTCCAGCGTCATGCCGCGGAATGGATCGAGCAACGAGACCTTCATGTGCAACGCACGTTCCAGCGTCTCGGCAAGACCCGGGACGCCAGCGCCGGCGCCGGCAAGCAAGACCTCATGAGGGCGCGTGCCATCCGCGGACTCGACAAGATGCAGCAACAGTTCCGCTTCGGAAACGAGTTCCTGGTTGGTTGCGGCGAGAGCTTCTTTCAGCTGCGCTTCATCCTCGCCCTGCATGCGCTTAAGTGCGCGTTCTGCATTGCATCCGAGGGCTGCGGCAGCCACGCGTGCGATATCCGCAAGCCCGGTCGCCGTCTCGCGTTCGGCCACGGGCCAGCCGGCGCGAACCGCCACAAGCTGCGTGCCCGCGTCCTCGATCGCGAGGATCATTGCGTCTGAGTTCTCACCTGCAGCCGCAGCGAGGGCCAGAGCACGCCCGTGCAACGACACTGGCGTGAAGCCCGCGTCGTCCAGTTCAGCGAGTGCCGCAT
Organism: Planctomycetia bacterium; assembly: GCA_005790545.1. Lineage (GTDB taxonomy): Bacteria > Planctomycetota > SXUL01. The sequence goes on from SXUL01000036.1 coordinate 55,283, forward strand.
CGATGACCGTGATGGGTGCCACCGCAACGAAGGGCACGCCTTTCGGGCCGCTGCCGAGGCTGGCGGACAGTTCGGCCGGCCCGTGCGGGAGGTCCTGCGCCGCCAACTGCCGCCCTTCAGCCAGTGCGTCCGCACCGGGAGCCACCGGCACCGGGCGCATCCAGACAGAGCCTGCAGGCAATGCCAGCGCTGCGCGCACATGCGCGTGTTGACTGGCCCGCGCCTGCTTCAAGGCCGCCACGACTCCTGCGGACTGTTCCGCCGGCCAGGCCGCCGCCGTGGTGACCATGATCCCCTGAGGCCCGGAACGAAACGCGACGCCGCGCACCAGGGTCGGGCACGTGTCGAGCGCCATCGTGATTTCTGCTCTGCGGAACATCTTTGTTGCAAGCCCGTTCCCCTTCCGGACGTACGGGGAGCGTGTGGCTGCTCATGCGGTTTTCGGTCCCCACGGGATGCGCCTTGAGCGGCGCTCTGACGCAGCTTCGGGACTCTCAGCCCCGGCGGGTCGGCCGACGGAAGCTCTCGTGATGGGCGCGCAGGATCCGTCCGGATGCTTCGGGGCCTGGCGCCTCCAGCATGGCACGCGCGAGAACGCGGCACGTTGCGTCATCGCAACGTCGCGCTTCGTCCACGACATCCCGGACGCGACTCGGCGCCATGCTGAGGCGTGTGAGGCCGAGCCCGAGCAGAACGGGGGTGTAGAGACCCATCCCCGCCATTTCTCCGCAGACCGTGATGGGTTTCGAGAGCCGGCGTGCCGTTTCCGCTGCCATGTGAAGGAGTTTCAACACGCCCGGATGGTGCGGAATGAAGAGGTCGGCCACGTCGCGGTTCGTGCGGTCGACCGCCAGTGTGTACTGGATCAAATCGTTGCTGCCGATGCTGATGAAATCCGCCGCTGCAAAGAGGCTTTCGCCGACGAGAGCCGTGACCGGCAGTTCGAGCATCGCTCCCGCGGGTACGTCCTCCCGGAATTTCACACCTTCGGCCCGGAGCCCCGTGGCAGCCTCGGCCAGACACGCGCGCGCACGCGCAAACTCCTCGGCATCGCTCACCATGGGAAAGAGAATGTGCGCGTTGCCATGCACACTTGCGCGCAGCAGCGCGCGCAGTTGTGTCGTGAAAATCTCTCCGTACGCGAAGGAGAGACGGAGTGAACGGAGCCCGAGGGCCGGATTCGGCTCGCGCAATGAGTGGATACGCGGGTCCCACTTGTCCGAGCCGAAGTCCATCGTGCGGATCACCACCGGCTTCGGCGACATCGCCTTCAGAATGCGCGTGTAATGGGCGGTCTGCTCCTCCTCGCCGGGCGTGTGATCACGTCCGAGGTAGAGGTACTCGGTACGGTGCAGCCCGACACCCGCGATACCCAGCGAATTGAGCGACTTGATGCTCTCATCGCTGTCGATGTTGACGAAGAGCTCGAAGGTCGTGCCATCTCGCGTGCGCGCCGCGCCCACATCGCGAAGTGCGCGGTCCTTCAGTCGGCGCAGACGCGCCTTGGCGTTGCGCACCATCGGTGTTGTCGGCCCCACCACGAGACGCTGGTGGAAACCGTCCACGATCACCGGCGTGCCGGCGGCCACGCGCCCGAGCCCCGAACCGAGACCGATCAATGCCGGAATGCCGAGATGGCGCGCGAGAATGGCTGTGTGCGAAGCAGGTCCACCGTGCGCGGTGGCGAATCCGATCACGCGCTGTCGGTCGAGCGTGGCGGTCTGCGTCGGCGTCAAATCATCCGCGATGATGACGCAGTTCTTCGGCAGTTTGCCCGTGAGGCTCGCAGCCTCAACGCCCTGCAATTTGTCGACCAACCGGCGCTGGATGTCGAGCAGATCCGGAATACGACTCGGCAGTGGCTCCGGCAAACCGCGCAGTTCCTCCATGAGGTCCCTGAAGCGGCGGACAACAGCACTGGCGGCCTCCCAGCGGCCCTCCGAAATCAGCGTGCGGATGGGCCGCAGGATGGAGACTTCATCCTGCAGGAACATGAGGTACGTGTTGATGATGCTTCCGGCATCGCCGCCGAGCGTCGCCTTGGTGCGTTCGCGCAACTCCTCGATGTCCGCGGCAACCTCGCGCACAGCCAGATCGAAGCGCTCGATCTCCTTCGGAACTCGAGCGCGCGCAACCTGCAGTTCGGGAGTATCGCGCTCCACGCTGCCGACGATGACAGCGACGCCCACGGCGATCCCGTCCGAGACCGTGATGCCGCCGATGTGCTCCATGCTCACTCGCCGAAACCGGCGTCCACGAGTTGCACCAGGGCCTGCACAGCCAGTGCTGCGCCCGATCCGCGGGCCTCGAACACAAGCTCAGTGCCGCGTGGCGAAGCCAGCATCATCACTTCCATGATGCTCTTGCAGTCCGCCTCGCGCGTACCCACACGCAAGGTGACAGAGACCGCCTTGAAGGGTTCAGAGTTCGCCGTCTTCACGATGAGCGCCGACGGACGCGCGTGCAGACCCTGCTCATTCTTGAGCACCACGGTCGCTGTGGCATCAGGCGGCGTCATGGGAATCGAGGCTCCATCTGGGCAAGGACGAGCGCCGCCAGGCGCTCGCTGTCGTGACGCACCATGCCACCCGGGAGCACCGTCGACAACGGGGCCCGGATCAGCGGAATGCCCGCAACAGTCTCCACCAGCGGAGGAACTTGCACTGGTTCCGCCCCTGCTGCCGCATAATTCTGCAGGACCTCGCCCTCGGCCTGCGTGCTGGAGCAGAGCACGGCATCGAGGCGCTCGAGGCCTGTCACCTGTCGCAACTGCGTCACATGACGGGCGAGATCAAAGCCATCCGTTTCGCCCGGCTGGGTCATGAGATTGGCCACGAGAAGGCGTCGCGCCGGCGAGGCTTCGATGGCCTCCACCATGCCCGGAACAAGCAGGTTGGGAGCGAGACTCGTGTAGAGGCTGCCCGGACCGATCACGATGAGTGCGGCCTCCGCCAGTCGCGCACGGATCTCGGCCGTGAGTGGCGGCGGCTCGGGGCGCAGCGCCATGGAAGTGATCGGCTTGCCGGCGTTCGCGATGGCCTGTTCGCCGGTTGATTTGCTTCCATCCGGATGCAGTGCTTCCAGCACCACGCGCGCTTCGGTGCTCGGCAGGACCTCTCCGGCACAGTCGAGAAAGATTGCCGTGCGCCTGAGTGCTTCGGTGAAATTCCCGCCGAGCTGTGTGAGCACTGTCAGGAACAGATTGCCGAAGGAGTGGCCGCGCAGGATCGAGTCCGTGAAGCGGTAGCTCATCAGTTCCTGCAGCAGAGGATCACCGCGTGAAAGTGCGACGAGACAGTTGCGCGCATCCCCCGGCGGTGGCATCTGGTAGTCCTTGCGCAGCCGCCCGGAAGATCCCCCATCGTCAGCCACGGTGACCACGGCCGTGATCTCGCGCGTGTGCGCCTTGAGGCCGCGCAGGCAGGCAGCGATACCGGTCCCCCCACCGAGCACGACGATGCGTCGGGAAGGAGCGTGCATGCGGTCTCAGCCCTCCTGGGCTGCTTCGACAAGGATTTCCGACACGGCCGCGGTGTCCGATGCAGTCGCGATGAAGCGCCTCCACGCGGAATTGCGCAGCGTGCTCGCAAGGAAGGAAAGCGCCTGGAGATACTTCGCGCGTTCACTTTCGGGGCCAGCCAGACAGAGCAACACACGGGTCGAGTCCCCGTCGAGGGCACCGAAGTCGACGCCTGCCGGATGCAAGGCCACCAGCAGGTGGATGCACTTGAAGGACGGATGAAACACGTGCGGCAGGGCCACACCGAATCCGAAAGCCGTGGTCCCGCGGTTCTCGCGTTCGAGATAGGCAGCCGAGATCTCGTCCGAAAGCGCTGCGTCCATCGCTCCCGCGCGTGCGAGAGCCGCCGCAACTTCACCGAACACCTGCTCCCGGGTGGTCCCGGCAAGCCTCTCGATCCCGTGCTGCGCCCCGACGATCGAGTCCAGATTCATCACCACGTCCCCGTTGTTCACGAACGTCTTGCGAAGGCGCATGCACCCAGCGGCATGCCTTCGGCCATGCGCAAGCTATGCACTGCAGTGCGTGCGCTCAAGCAGCCCGCGCATCACCCCCTGTGCGAACTGAGTTTGTCCTTCCACGCCCTGATCTGGGCGGCGAGACGGGCCTCGCAGGCATCGATGGCCGTGCGCAGCTCGGCCGCCTCGGCGTGGGCAACGAACTGATGGCCACGTGGCCCCTGCACGATGACTTCGACGCGCTCTCCATCAGGCGTGGCATCCACCACCACTTCCGCGTGTTCGAGACGCTCCGCCAGGTGTGCCACCTTGCCCAGCTTCTCGCGCAAGTACTGCTGCGATTCCGCGCTGAGGTGTTGGTGCCGACCGGTGATCTTGATCTCCATGCGTTGACTCGCTCCTCTCAGGACCTCAGGATTCTACTGCCGCGGCTCCGGGTAGTGAACGCTCATCAACATGAGGCCGTGTGGCGGCACCGTGAAACCTGCGTGCGTTCGTTTGGCCCCCTCGAGCAGCGCTGCCACGCTCTCCATCGGGCGCCGCCCCTGCCCGACTTCAATCAGCGTGCCCGTGACGATGCGCACCATGTTGTAGAGGAACCCCGTGCCGGTGAGATCCACGTGCACGAATTCGTTTTCGGCCGTCACGCGAGCCTCGAGAATCGTGCGCACACAGGATTTTTTCCGCGCCGCCTCCTTCGCGAACGCCGAAAAGTCGTGGCGGCCTTCGAGCAATCGGGCTGCGGCATCCATGCGCTGCACGTCGAGCGCCTGCGGAAAATGAAAACTCGTGAGCCGCGCGAGGGGTCTGCGTGCCGGGCCGCGGAGAATCGTGTAGCGGTAGTGCTTCGACTTCGCGGACTTCCGCGCATGAAAACCCTCGGCAGCCTCCTCGATGTCAAGCACGGCAACGTCGTCCGGCAGCACCGCGTTGAGGCCGAGACGGAGCTTGCGCGGCATGATCTTGCGGGAGATGGCGACGCTCACCACCTGCGCACGGGCATGCACACCGGCATCCGTACGGCCGGAGGCCTCGGTCAGCACGCGCTCGCGCGTGATGGTGAACAGCGCATCCTCGAGAACCGCCTGAATGGAAAGACCATTGTCCTGTCGTTCCCAACCAACGTAGCGCGTGCCGTCGTACTCGATGACCAGCTTGAGATTCTGCGCGACCTTTTCGTTCATGGTCCGGGCGTTGTGCGACCGAAGCGCGCGCCCACGGCACGAGAGCCCTTGAGCGCCCCGGCTGTCACGCCGGTGCCGGAGAAGTCGGCTTCCTCGAGGTCGCACTCTTCGAAACGTGTCGCCTCCGTGATGGCCGCAATGAAACGCGAGCGGGCCAGCAAGCAGCGCTCGAAGTGCGTGCGGGTGAGATCTGCGTCCGTGAAATCCGCATCGGCCAATCGACAACCGGAAAAGCGCGCGCCCGTGGCGATGGAGCCCTGGAATGCGCCCCGCTCCAACCCTGCGTTCTCGAAGATGCTGCCGCTGGTGTCCGCCGCCGAAAAATCTGCTCCGGACAATTCGGTCGCGAGCAGCACGCAGTTCAACAGACTGCTGCCATGAAAATCGGCCCCGGCGAGGATGGCGTCCGCGAGCGGCGTCTCCTCAAGCAGTGCAAAGGCGAATTTCACACCCGCCCCGCGCGCACCCACCAGACGCGTGCGCCGGAGGACGGCCAGTTCGAAAACGGTGCCCGTCAGCCGAGCGTCCTTGAGACTCGCATCCGTCAGCACAGAGCGCGTGAAGAGCGCACCTTCCAGGTTCATCCCGTCAAAATGACAACCGGCGAGGTCCAAGTCCCGCAAGTCTGCTCCGGCGAGATCCAGCCGGGCAAGAACCCGCTCTCCGGCCAGAGCAGCTTCGATGTCAGCACGCGGGGATGGCATCAGGGAACTCCACGCTCCTGCGCATCACGCGTCCGCCGGAGCACTCTCTGCAGGTGCCTCTCCCGCGGTTGCCGGTGCATCGTCCGCCTTGCCGGCCCGCACACGTCGTGCGGCGCGCGGCGCTTCCAAGGGCGGGACCTGCGGCAGCGCGCTGTCCTCGCGCAGGCGACCTTCGGCATCCACCTGCTCGATGCGCACCGTCACGCGACGTGACACGCCGCGCTCCGGCATGGTCACACCGAAAAGGCGGTCCGCGTGTTCCATGGTGCGCTTCGAGTGGGTCACCACCACGAACTGGCTCTTCAGCCTCCACTCGGAAACAAGACGCACAAAGCGCTCAGTGTTCTCCTCGTCGAGAGCTGCGTCCACCTCGTCGAGGAAGGCGCACGGCGCGGGGTGCGCGCGGAAGATGGCGAAGAGAAGCGCCACCGCCGTCAGCGAGCGCTCGCCACCGGAGAGCAACGTGATGCTCTGCAACTCCTTGCCCGGCGGCTGGGCCTTGATTTCGATGCCGCACTCGAGAGGCAACTCCGGGTTCTCAAGGCTGATCTCGGCGCGCCCGCCGCCAAAGAGGCGGCGATAGACCACGCTGAAGTGCTCGCGCACGGCGTTGAACGTGTCGAGGAAGAGCTGGGTGCTCTGTTCCTCGATGGACTTGGCCACCTTCTGAAGCTGTTCTTTCGCCTTCAAGAGGTCGTCGCGCTCGCCGAGGATGAAGGAGCTGCGCTGTTCTGCGGCTTCCAGTTCTTCCACGGCCGCGAGATTGACGTTGCCCAAGCGAAGAATGCGCTCCTTCAGGTCCTTCACCGCCTCCTCGATGGAGAGAGCCGGTGCATCCTCCACCGTTTCCGGATCGACACTGACCGGTTCCGCGGCCGCGCGCTCGAAGGCTTCGAGCTCCATGCCCAGGTCGTCGCGCACATGCGTCTTCAGCGCCTGCACGGCCGCATCATTGCCGGCCTCCGCTGCGCGAGCCTCCGCGATGCGCTCGAGGGTTGCGGCCAGAGCCGCGTCGGCACCTTCCAGTGCTTCCGCGGCCGCGCGCATGCGCTCGCGCACAACATCGGCACCGTTCTCGACCATCTGCAGCCGACGGGCTGCTTCGATGATGTTGGTCTCGCACTCGACCAACTGGGCCGCATCGCGCTCGAGGGCGCCTTCCGCCTCGGCAATGGCCGTGACCAGGCGTGCCTCCTCGTCCTGCGCAGAGGCACTGCGCTGCTCGGCATCGCGGATGCCCGCGCCGAGGAAGACCACGCGCGCCCGCGCTGCATCGAGTTTCTCGTGCAACTTCGCATCCGCCAGCCGCACTTCGTGCTGACGCTGCTGCAGGCGATCGGCATCGTGCTGCAAGGAGAGCTGACGTTGGCGCGCCTCTTCGACCGTGCTCTCGCGCTGAATGCGTTGTTCCTTCAACAGCGCCGAACGGCTGCGAGCCTCTTCCAGTTGATCCGTCGCGACCTCGAGACGTTCGCGTCCCGCCGAAAGCTCGCGCAAGAGCAGCGTGCGCTCACCGTTCAGGCGCTCCATTTCGTTCACGAGCCGGACGGCCTGCTGGTCGAGACGCGCGGCCTCGCCTTCAGCCTTCACGAGCAGGACGGAGAGTTCCTTGACGCGCGCCCGGGCTTCGTCCCGCGCAGCGATGAGCGTGGTGAGCTGACGACGCGCTGTGTCGCGCTCCTCGGCGAGTCCGGTGAGCCGACGCTCCAAGCGACGCGCCTCAGCTTGCAGGGTGACAAGGCCCTGCGCCGCCGGGCCGCCGCGCGGCGTCGCGAGCATGCGTCCCGAGCGCAAGACATCACCGTCCGCGCTCACGAGCATGGCCGGAACGCTGCGGTCCTCTGCCAAGGCCGCTTCAAAATCCTCGCGCCCGAGGACGCGCACGCCCTCGAGAAGCTGGCCGAGCACTCGCCCGATGTCCGCCGTGGTGGCGCGAACTCCAGCCGGCAATGCATGCCCGGCTTCCTTGAAGCGATCGAGCGGCAGGAACACGGCGCCACCGAGATGCTTCTCTCTCAAGAAGCGCAGGCCTTCGATGGCCTCGCGGCCATCGGCCACCACCAGTGCCTGCGCGGCATCGCCGAGTGCCGCCTCGACACCACGTGCCTCGGCAAAATCCACTTCGAACAGATGCAGGAGCAGGCCTCTGAATCCGGGCATGAATTCCGGACGGCGCGCCTTCTCGGCCATGATGGCGAGCGTGCCCTCATTCAGCCCTTCGCCACGGCGCAGCGTGCTGGTCAGCACGTCCTTCCTTGCCTGGGCGCGGTGCTGCTCGGCCTCCGTGCGCCGCAGTACTTCCTCTGCGTCGTTCACGGCCCCTTCGCAGCGCTCGACCTCGAGTTCCGCCGCGGTGAGGGCATTGCGACTGCCCTCAAGAGCCGTGGTGCGTTCGCCTTGCGTGCCTGCGAGCCCGGTGAGTTCCGCCTTGAGGCGCGCGAGCGCGGCGTCCGAGCGCTGCAGACGTTCTTCGCCAGTGGCCAGCGCGGCGCGGCCGTGCGCGAGGGCGGTTTCGCAGCGTGCCTCCTGCGTGCTCGAGGCGGCAATTTCGCGCTCATGCAGCGCGAGTGCTGATTCGGCTGCCGTGCGCGCGTCTGTGGCCGTGGCCACTTCCGTCCGCGCTTCACGGACGAGACCGGTCGCCTCCGCGAGTTCCCGCGCGGTGCCTTGCACATCCCTGGCAAGAGCCTCGCTCTCGCGGCGGACGAGTGTTTCCTCCTCCGCCAGTTCCGAAGCCGAACGCCGGGCGTCTTCCGCCTCGGTCTTGCGGTTCTCGAGCCGCCGCGCTCCCTCTTCAACGTAGCGCCGTTGAAGGGCAATGGTTTCCTTCAGGCTGCCGAGACGCGCTGCGAGCTCGGCGTGCTGGGAGCGAGCTCCGGCGACATGGTCGACAGTGGCCGTGAGCTCGGTTTCGATACCCGTCGCGCGGGCCTTGGCCTCATCACGTCCGGTGCGCAATCCGTCCCGTTCCGCAAAGAGCCCGGCCATGCGCACCGCGAGTTCCGATTGACCGGCCGAGAGGACCCTCCACCGCTCGAACGCCGCGCGATTCTGCAGCCCTTGGAGTTTCTGGCTGAGTTCCCGGTGGCTCCGCGCCTTGCCGGCTTGCAACTTGAGGGAGCGGATCTGGCGCGAGATCTCCTCCACCACGTCCGCGAGGCGCGAGAGATTCTCGTCCACCTTCTGGAGCTTCAATTCCGTCTCGTGGCGCCGCGCGCGCAGCCGCGAGATGCCTGCGGCTTCCTCGAAAACGCGCCGCCGGTCGACGGCATTGTTGGCGAGGACCGCATCGATCTTGCCCTGCTCCATGAAGGCATAGCCACCCGATCCGAGCCCGGTGCCGGCGAGAAGATCGCGCACGTCCTTCAAGCGCGACGGGCGACCGTTGATCAGGTACTCGGTCTCGCCGGTCCGGAAGACGCGCCGGGTGATGTTCACCTCGTCGGCATCCTCGGGCAGTACGCGATCCTCGTTCGCGAAGAGCAGCGTGCCTTCGCACAGCCCCATGGGCGCGCGGCGCACGGTGCCATTGAAGATGACATCCATCATCTCGCGGCCACGGAGCGATGTGGGACGCTGCTCGCCGAGGACCCACTTCACTGCATCGATGACATTCGATTTGCCGCAGCCGTTCGGCCCGACGATGCAGGTGAGTGCGCCGCCCTCGAACGTGAACTCCGTACGGTCGGCGAACGACTTGAACCCGTGCACGATCAACCGCTGCAAGCGCATCGCGTTACCCCACAACGGGTGCGGGGCCGCGCATCGGTCCCCCACAAGCCCGCCCCGGGAGCAGCATAGCCCCCCTGTTTCGGTTTTCCTATCGGGGAGATGGTGCCTGGAAGAGGTCGCCTTGAACCTCTTCGGCCAGCGCATCCGGGGCCGCAAAACGCACCCAGCGCAACGCCGTTTTCGTCACCAAACCGTCGAGAACCGCTGAGGCGCCGCGCTCCGAAGTGAGCGCGAGTGGCAGAGGCACGACGCCACCCAACGACGCGGTCAGTTCTCTGGACAAGAGGCCCCGGTGAATCGGCGCATCCAGCGGCCAGCCAAGAGGAAGCACGGTGTCCGCGCTCCGCCCCGGAGCCCCCGCGGTGGAGGCGGCCGCCAGCGTGACCTCGCTCGGGCGACCAGACGCGGCTGGATCCACATCGAGCAGACACGCGACCAAGCGTGCCGCCAGGCGCGGTCGCTCCTGAGCACGCGAGGCTCCTCTGTGCACCAGCAGGTCGAGTGCCTCGCCGAGGTGCAATAATCTCACCTCTGTACGTTCGACGAGTTCCCGGGAGGGCAGCCCGAGCTCTTCGAGGACGGCGGCAAGGAACGTGCCCTGTTGGACGCGGCCGCGCTCGGCCTCGATCTCGCGGACGAGCGAACGTGCCCGCACCATGGCCACGTCGGCCGCATCGAGGCTCTGCACGGACTGAAACAACTGCAGAAGATCGATGCCTGCTTCGACCAACCCGATGGAGATGGGCTCGGGCCGGTCGCGCAACAGAAAGGCCGCACCCAGCGACGCCTGCTCCAGCAGCAGCGGTTCTGGAGTTGCAGCGTCAAAACGCCAGAGCACATCCACGCCGAGATCCCGTCGCCAGTGACGTGTGCTCTCCACCAGCGCCGCCTCGAGAGGCAGATCCACGGCTACGCGCGCGCTGCAACCGGCACGGCGAGCTTGACGCACGGTATCGATCAGCACCTCGAGAAGGGCTTCTCCGGCGACGCGCTGTGCGTGTGCCACTCCGGTGAAACACAGCGTGCCGCGCACGAGCGGGAGCAGTCGGGAGATCCAGGCCGCGAACGTCGCGGGTGTGGAAGGAACGACACCCAGCACCAAGGACGAGGCGCGCAACGGATCGCCGAGCCCGGGCAGCGTGATGTCCCCGGACGCGGCTGCCGCCGCCACAGCGCCCGCGTGTACTTCGAGCAGCAGCAGCTTCTCGAACGCGGCCGCCGCCACCATTCTGTCGCCAAGCTGCGGATCGCCACCAGCACTGCCAAGGCGCGCACCCAACGTGCGCGGCGAGAGCGCCACACTCACCGCTGCTCGAGCCGCGCTTCCGTCGAGGGCAATCAACGCGCTGGCCGCGAGTTCCGCAAGCAAACCGCTGGACACGAGTTCGACGCGCAACGCCGCCAACTGGCGCTCGACGCGCAGTGCGATCTCTCCGGCGATGACATCCGGCAGGCCCGCGTTGCGCACCAAGGAGAGCACGAAGCGCTCATGCGCAAATGGCCCACGGCCATCCACGCCCTGCACTTCGAGATGTCCGAGGAGCGCGGCGCGCTCGCGACGCTCGTGCACGAGATGGCGTGCGGCCGCCTCATGCCCGGTGGATTCGAGCACATTCGCCAACAGGTCCTCGTACTCAGGCTCCGAGAGATCCCGCAGCGGCCCCTTCTGCACCAGTTCCATCACGGCATCGGCAAGCACACGCGCCAGCGCAGGAGGCGCCTCCGTGGATGCGATGAGCGCGTCGGCGAGCTCCGCCTCGACCTCACCATGCAGCAGCGGCGCCGTGGAACCGTCAGCTCTGCGCACCCGCCGCATCGCCGCCCTCCTTCCCCGACAAGACCCGCTTCAGTTCCGCCATGAATGCATTCACGTCCTTGAATTCGCGGTACACCGAGGCGAAGCGCACGTAGGCCACCTGATCGAGCGAGCGCAATTCTTCCATGACGAAATCGCCGATGATGCGGCTCGACACTTCGGAATCAAAAGTCTCGCTGACCTTCGTCTCGACGCGGCTGGTCACTTCTTCGAGCGTCTCCGTACTGACCGGACGCTTGTGACAGGCGAGCATGAGCCCTGAGAGAATCTTCTGGCGATCGAACGGGACCCTGCTGCCGTCCTTCTTGACCACACGCAGCGGCATCTCCTCGATGCGCTCGTAGGTCGTGAAGCGCCGCGTGCAATCGAGGCATTCGCGGCGCCGGCGGATCACACCTTGGTCGTTGCAGGCCCTGGAGTCGATGACCTTGTCTTCGATGGCCTTGCAAAACGGGCAGCGCATGGCGGTGCTCATATCACCACGCCGCGAAGACCGTCAAGGACGGATCATTTGCCGATGCAGAACTGGCTGAAGATGCGATCGAGCAGTCGCGCCGGCGCATCACTGCCGGTGACGGCGGAGATCTCTCGCAATGCCTCATGGAGATCCGCCGCCGCGAGCTCGCGCTCGCCCGCTGCGCCAAGGAGCGTCCGCGCGCGCGCGACCGCCATGGCGGCCAAACGGCAATGCTCAGCCTGACGTACCGAGGCCACAGAACCGGAGACGTGCGGAACGAGCCGCTGGAACATGGCCAGGCGCAGCTGCGGAATTCCTTTGCCCGTCAACCCGCTGACGGCCAGCACGCCGGCGGGACAGGCACCCAGATCCGCGTGCGTGAGGACCGGGAGACTCCGCGCAGCGGGACGCGCTGCCGGCTGGCCCGGAGCGCGCACCTCGAGGAGGAGATCCGCGGCTGCAAGCCACGCCGCGCGACGCGCCTGTGCCTCAACATCGGCTGCGGCGGGGACAACGTCTGACCCTGCGGTGTCCACCAACCGCACCAGCATTTCGTCCAACTCGCACTGCCCCTCCACCGCATCACGTGTCGTGCCAGCAAAGGGGCTCGCCAGCGCGCGCTCGGATCCAGAGAGCGCATTGAACAGCGTCGACTTGCCCGCGTTCGCCGGCCCGCTCAAGACCACCAGCGGCACCCCGCTGCTTGCACACGGGCCAGCAGTGTCAGCCGCCAGTTGCGAGAGCAGCCCGGCAGTGCGCGCAAGCGATGCGGAAGCATCCACTGGCAGCGGAATCTCGACATCGTCATCCTGAAAGTCGAACCCCAGTTCGAGCGGAATCAAGACCGCCTGGATGGCCGAAGTGCAACTCGCGAGCCGACGGGCGAGGCCACCTTCAAGGACAAAGACGGCGCGCTGCCGCTCCGCCTCGGACTCGGCGGCCACCAGCGAACCAACCGCTTCTGCCCGCGCAAGGTCGAGTTTGCCGTGTTCGAGAGCACGGCGCGTGAATTCTCCCGCGGATGCATCCACGATGCCCTCGGCCAGCAGCGTTTCGCGGAGCAGGGCCGCGAGCAGCGGCGCTCCCGGGAAATGCACTTCGAGGCAGTCCTCGCCGGTTGCGCTGCGAGGCGCCTTTCTCCACCAGAGCGCAGCCGGCACCTCGAGCACGCCGAGCCGGAGAGAGAGTGCTTGAACGGCGGAAGGCGTGTCGAACACGGCTCTGCTCGCTGGCTGGAGTTTCTCCAGGACGGGCCGCGCGAGCGGCCCGGAAATCCGCAGCACCTGTCGCGCTGCAGGGACACGCGCGCAGGCCATCGCCATGATGGTGCGCGCGTCGGCCATGCTTCAGCTCTGCCGTGCGCGCAGCGAACGGATGATGCGCCCTTCCACGATGCCGATGCTGCTGCTCACCAGCCAGTAGAGAGAGAGTCCCGCCGCGTAGCTGTACATCATGAACCCGAAGAGAACGGGCATGAACAACATCATCTTGCGCTGCTGCTCCATCTGCGGGTCGCTGGTGGCCGGCTTCGGCATGAGCCACGAGTTCAGGAACCACGCGACAGTCATGAGGATCGGCAAGAGGTGCAGCCCGGTCAGCGCAGGAGCGCCACCGACGCAGGAGCTGCAGCCCGGGATGAATCCGCACAGAGACATCGGATTCGCCATGGGGCTCGCGAAAGTGATGAGATGGTCGGGTTGCGACAGGTCCGCCACCCACCACCAGCCGGCCTGCCGGAGGTCAATGGATGCGCGCAGCGCAGAGAAGAGACCGAAGAAGATCGGGATCTGCAGCAGCATCGGCAAGCACCCGCCGAGTGGCACGAGCTTCACCTTCTCCTCGCGCATCATCTTCATCTGCTCTTCAGCGAATTTGCGCGAGTCACCCTCGTGCTTCTTCTTGAGCGCTTCGAGCTTCGGCTTCAATTTCGCCATCTGCTCCTGGTGCTTCGCCATCGCGTCCTGACTGCGACGATTCACCGGGAAGAGCACGCAGCGCACGAGCAATGTCATCAGGATGATGGCGATGCCCCAGTTGCCGCACAGGCCGTGCATCAAGTCGAGCAGGAACAGCACCGCGCGGCCGATGACCCGGGCCCAACCAAGTTGGTCGCGATAGATGAGCGCGAGCGCCTCGGCAGCCGCCGGTTTGTCGGCCAGGTCCGCCGCAACGATGCGGTCGTCCACCGGCCCCATGTAAATCAGCCCCGAGTGGGTGACAGGCGCAGCACCGGCTTCGGCACGCATGCCGAACTCGATGCAGGTGGCGGTACGCACCTGATCCGTTGCCCCATCATCCTTGCGGTCCTGCGCGGCCACTTCCTCGACGCGCGCCACGACGGAGTCGGGGAACGACTCGAGCAAAAGCAGCATGCCGAAGTAGTTCGAGAAATCACCGGCGAAGCGCTGTGCGCCGGCGAGCGCAAGGGACTTTCCGGCCGACTCTTCGTGCACCTCGGGAGCCATGACGGCGCGGTATTCACGCTCCACGCCGTTCAGGCCCGCATGAGCCGGTGTCGCGGCCGACGCGCCAGGTTCCTGAAAGACCCCGGGCGTCACCTGCAAGGCGAGATCGAGCGGAAAGACCGCATTCGCAGCCCCTTCGGCCCGCACACTGCAACGCAGTTCCGCATGCAAGCTGTGGCCCGCCGGAAGGCTGAGTTCCTTCTTGACGAACACACGCCCGCCGGGCCGCTCCACGCTGCGCTCCATGACCAGCGTGCGGCCGTCCGCGGATTTCGCGAGCTGCCACATGTGCCCGCTGCCGAGATCATCGTTCTTGGTCGCCCGCAATTCGAGGGCTGCATGCTTGTCCCCCGACTGCGCATGCACCAGCAGCAGATCGCGCTCGCTGCCTACGCTTGGATGACGTCCCTTCAACTCGACCCGCGTGAGCACGGCTCCGTCGTTGGAGACGACCAGACGCACGTCGTCGTTCTCGAGCACTTCCTCGCGGCGCTCGACCTCGGGCATGGCTGCAACCCGCACGGCCGGTGCAACCGGCTGCGACGATTCGACCGGCTTCGGAGCTTCGCTCGCGGGCGGCGTCACCGGCTTCGGCGCGGGTGTCGGGCCCGGAAAGAGAAACTGCCATCCGAGCAGTACCGCGAGGGAAAGGACGAGTGCGAGGAGGAATCGCTTTTCCATGTCTACTTGCCGACCTTCAGGCGCTGCGCGAGAAACTTGTCCAGTTCAGCCACGGCGAGAATCTTCGCCATGGCCTGATCCACGTCGTAGGCGACGCGCCGGAACTGGATGCGATCGTCATCGATGAGGACGTAGCAGGAACGTGGATCACCGTCGCGCGGTTGTCCTACGCTGCCCACGTTCACGAACGACTTCCCGGTTGGCAACGCTTGCCAGCCGGCGAACTCGCTCTGGTGACGGAAGAGCTGTCCGCCGTCAGGAAAGACTCCGGGGACATGCGTGTGTCCGCCAAAGGCCACGCGACCCTCGATATGGGCGAAGAGCACGCCCATCCGCGCACGGTCGAGAGCATCCGCGGGCAACACGTACTCCTCCACTGGATTCACGGGCGAGGCGTGCACGAAGAGCATCTGGCCGTCTTCGCGGCGCTCGGGCATGCACTCGATCAGGCCCCACAGACGCGCGTTGTCCGCTGCCGACTGGCCGCGTGCGTTGAGCTGGGACTGCGTCCAGAGCAACGCCTTGTAAGCGCGGTCGTTGAATGAACCGGCGCCTTCCATGAGGCCGTGTTCATGGTTGCCGAGCAGCATGAACTCGCAGCGCGAGCCGGCGTCCAGCAGCACCTCGCGCGGATTCGCGCCGTAGCCGATCACATCGCCGAGGCAGACCACGCGCCGGACAGGAAACGCGGCCATGTCCGCCCAGACAGCCTGCAACGCCTCCAGATTGGAGTGCAAATCGGAGATGATCGCGAGCATGCCGGGAAGAGGTTTAGCAACCGTCTTCGCGCGGCACCACCACGCCTTCGAGCGCGAGCAGCTTCCGTTTCAGCGCGACTCCCCCGGAAGCAGAAAAACCTCCGACACCTCCGGCCGCGAGCACCCGGTGGCAGGGAACGAGAATCGGCCACGGGTTGCGCCGCATGACCTGCCCGACAGCGCGCGCAGCCAGTGGCGAGCCGGCGGCATGCGCAAGCTCCGCGTAGGAACAGGTCTTGCCGATGGCGATGCGCCGCAGCGCTCCAAGCACGCGCCACTGAAACCCCGTCAATCGCCCGCGCAACAGGGGCACCTCGATGCGCGCAGGGTCCGGCTTCCCTCCCGCGGCGTAACGCACGAGCTGCTGCGCGAGGCAGAGATCCCCGGGGACTGACGGCAAGTGCGGGAACGGGCGCGCAAGATGCACCGCGGCGAGGGTTCGACCCTCCCACTCCAGAGCGATGGTGCCAAGCGCGCACCGGATCTTCTGCAAGCCACGCGTCATGTGGACTCCTTTCCCGACCAGAGCAGACCGGCGTCGCGCTCGCGGAAGGACACGTGCCTTCCTGAACCGAGCACCACATGATCCAGCAGCGTGATGCCGATCAGACTACCCGCCTCGGCCAGCCTCCGTGTGACGGCATGGTCCTCGGCGCTGGGTTCCGGGTCTCCGCTCGGGTGATTGTGGGCGACCACGATGGCCGCGGCGCGGGCGAGGATGGCTCCCTGGAAGACCTCGCGCGGATGCACGAGGCTCTGCGCCAGCGTGCCATGACTCACGCGCTCTGTCGCCAGCACGGCATGCCGCGCATCGAGATAGGCCACCGCAAAGACCTCGACGGGTTCGTCGCCGATGAGCGGACGAAAGTGGCGCACCACCGCCGCGGGATCCGTGAGCCGCTCTCGCGACGCGGATTCGAGAATCAGGCGGCGGCGAGCCAACTCGAAGGCCGCGGCAAGGCGCTCCCGCTGCGGGCGCCGCAGGCCCGCGAGCGTCGTGAGCCCGCTGCCTATCTTCCCGAGATCCCAGAGCGTGTTGCCCCGTGTCACGAGCCCCCGGGCCGCGCGCTCTCCCACGAGTTGGGCCAGCAGGTCCTCGTCACTCTTCACGCCCACCGCATGTCCGGTCATCCGCAGCTCCACGCCCGGGAGTCGCTGAGTGCGCGTTCCGCCGCCGCTGCTCAGGAATCGTGCATTGGCCCTGCGTCGCGCGCGCCGTACGCTTCCTGCATGAACGTCAGCCCGGGCAGGGAACCTGCGATCCGCGTCTCCATGATGCCGAAGGACACGAACATCCACGGCACGATCTTCGGCGGCGTGATTCTGTCCTACATCGACCAGGCGGGTGCGGTCGCGGCGCGGCCCTACGCTCCGGTGCGCATGGTGACCGTGGCCATGAAGGAAGTCGTGTTCAAGGAACCGGTGCTGGTGGGTGACATGGTGAGTTTCTATGCGCAGGTGACGCACGTCGGGCACACCTCGGTCACCGTGCACGTGGACGTGGAGGCCGAGCGCTTCCGCCCGTACGGGCTCCGCGTGCCTGTGACCGCAGCCGACGTCGTCTATGTCGCTGTGGATGATGCGGGCAACAAGATCCCGGCAGTGAAGGACGGCAGCGGCGCCTGATGTGCGGCATCGCCGGACTCGTCAGCGAGGACGGCGGCGCGGCAGGTGCGCGCGAGGTCGCGCTGCTCACGTGCATGCTCGATGCTCTTCAGCATCGCGGTGGCGACGGCCGCCGCATCACGAGCCTCGGCAGCGCCTGCTTCGGATTCAACCGACTTGCACTGACCTCCCCCGGTGTCCCGGCAGACCAGCCGCATCTCGCGCAGGACGGACGCACACTGACCGTCATCAACGGCACGTTGCACGACGCGACGGCTCCGCTCGCGGGTGCTGTCCACTCTGCGACGCCAACTTCCGATTGCGCCGCGTTCGCCGCAGCGCTCGCGCAACACGGCACCACTCTCTTGAACGAAGCCGAAGGCCCCTTCGCCCTCGCACGCTTCGACAACTCGACACGGACCTTGCTGCTGGCGCGGGATCTCTTCGGAAGAAAGCCGCTCTTTCATGCGCGGGTCGGGAGATACCGGGCCTTCGCATCCAGCCTGCGGGCTCTGCACGCCATTGGCGCCTCGACACGCATCGACACTGCGGCCGTGGCGGAACTCCTGCGGAACGGTTGGTGTCACCCGCCACGCACTCTCTTCGCGGAGATCGCGACCATCGGAGCAGGGGAGATTCTCGAGTTCGATGCGCGCAGCATCCACAGTTCTTCCATCCCGTGGCCGGAGGCCGACGCAACGCCGGGCGCCCTGCTCCCGCTTCTCGAAGACTCTGTCGCGCGCCGTCTCGCGACGCTCCGACGTCCGGCAGCGGTGCTCTTGAGTGGCGGCCTCGATTCCGCGGCTGTGCTCGTGGCCGCGCGGAACCACGGGCTCCCGGCCTTCACGTTTGCTGCTGAAGCTCCGGCGCGGAACGAGAGTGGGGATGCCCTCGTGACAGCGCGCGCGCTCGGAGTGCCCCTGCACGTAGTGCGGGGCGTAACCAACCCCCTGCAGGAACTGCGCAACCTCACCGCGACCTGCGGGGAGCCACTCCCCGATCCGAGCACGCTGCAACTTGCGGCACTGGCACGCGCGGCTGGCGCGCACGCAACAGTGCTGCTCTCAGGTGACGGCGGTGATGAACTGCTGGCCGGCTATCGCCGCCACCGCGCGGCGCGTCTCGCGCTGGGACCCGTCGGCCGTGCCCCAGCCTGGCTCATGGCTGCGACTTCCCGCTGCATCCCTCCTTCACGCCTGCGCACCGGAGTAGAAGCGCTCGCTCTCGGGCGCGCTGCATTCCAACAACTCGCGCAGTTGGCTCCCGACACCCGGCTCAAAGGGCTGCTCGACGCACGCTGGCTCGAATCCCCAGAGCTGACAGGACGCTTCGTGCATCACCTCGCCGCCCTCGGCCCGGTTCGCGCCGCCGCGCGGGCCGACCTCGAACTCGGACTCCGGCACGGACTGATGCTGAAGGCCGACCGGGCTGCCATGGCTGCTGGCACGGAAATCTGGTCGCCGTTCCTCGACCGGCGCGTGGTGCAGGTGGCGTTCGCTCTCGACGAACCCGCGCTCGTGCGTGGCGCTCTGGGCAAATGGTGCCTGCGGCGGGAACTCGCAGCGCACCTGCCCCGCAGCATCACGCTCGCGAGGAAACGGGGCTTTGCCACACCCCTTGCAGCCTGGCTTGCGGCGAGCGAGCGCGGCGGAGAAGCGCGCGCACTTCTCGAGGCCGCGGACGAGGCGTTCAGGGACGTGCTCACCGGGCCGGCGCACCAGATGCTTGCTGCCAGAGGGAACCCGGTGCTCAGGCCGGTGTTCTGGAGCGCCCTCGCCATCGCGGTGGCGCATCAGACTGCGAAGGAAAGTGCGCGCCCGGCCAATGCGCCGTAAAGCTCAGCAAACTCGCGGGCCCGCTCTGCAGCCGTCGGCAAGGCGCGCATGCGCTCTTGCGCATGACGTGCGCAATCCTCGCGCAGCGGCGCCGACATCAGCAACCGGTCGACAGCATCCGCCACAAGGCTGGCAGGTTCCGCGTGCACCAGGAGTCCCTCGCGACCGTCCGTCATCACGGCTCGGGCTCCGGGCGCATCGACACTGACCACGGCGCGCCCCGCGTGCATGGCTTCCAGCAGTGCCTGCGGCGGAAAGACCGTTCTCCGCGGCTGCACGAAAATGTCCGCCGCGAGCAGAACACCCAGAGGGTCGTCCGTCTCTCCCGGCAGCTTCAGTGCACTGTCGAGGCCGCGGGCCCCTGCCGCGCGCAGGAGCGCGGCGCCCGCGACGCCTGTGCCGAAGACTGTCCAGCAGATTCCGGGATGGAAACGGCGCAGGATCGCAACGCACTCGACGATCCAGAGCAGATTCTCGTTGGCGTGAAAGCGCACGAGACTCACGAGCTTGCGCGCCCCCGCGAGTGCCGGCAGCTCCTGCTGATGTGCGCAGCGATGCGCGGTCGCAAGCGGACTCACCACGCGGAGCTTGGAGCGGACAATGCCGTGGCGGGCGGCAAGGCTCGCCGCGTGAGCTTCCGTGTCCGCCAAGACCTGATCCGCGCCGCGCAAGGCCCAGGTGAGCGCCATGCGCTCGAACTCCCCGCGACGCTCTTCTGAATGCGGGCTCACCACCACGGCAGGGACCGCAGCCAGTCTTGCCGCCGCCGTGCCGACGAAGGCTGCCGCGGAACCGCAGGCGTGCACCACGTCGGGACGGAGCCCCTTCAAGAGCGTCATGACCCGCATGACGGTGACGCCCGTATCAAGCATGCCGGAGCCTCGCTCGACCTCGGTCGCCGCGTGCAGCGCTGCCCCGGCGGATTGCAACTCGAGCGCCATGGCGCCCGGCGGCGCCAGCGAAATCACATGCCGCTCGAAGCGCTCCGCGAGAGCGGGCTCGCCGAGGAGTGCGTGCAGCCTCGAACTCTCCCCCGAGCGGTCCGTGTCATCGAGGATCCAGCAAATGCGTGGGCGGGCCGTCACGTGGGGTGCCTTGGTGGCGCATTCTAGGTGGCGCTCCGCTCACGCAAGTCACATTGATCCCGTTCCGATCCACGGGCTATCCTTCCTGACATGGCGCGCCCCCTCCTGATCGCACTCTTGCTCGCTGGCAACCTCTTCTCGCAAGTCGGCTACGGGACCCTCCTTCAGTCACTCTCACCGGTGCAGACCCCGGGCGTGACAGCCATCGCGCTGCCGGGGAACCCCTCCATCACCACCAATGAGATCACGGCGCTCTCGCAGGGAGAGGCCACGGGTTCGGGCCGTTCGCTCTTCAACGCGCAGGCTCTCGGACTCCTCTTCGGTGACAGAAACGGCGACGGCCTGCCCTTCGACTGGCCGGATATCGACGCGCTTGAGGTTGCTCCGCCGCCTCCGGGGACGAGCCAACCGTCACCATTCGATCTCCGCTTCAGCTTCGGCACGGACGTGCTCAATGCCCAAGGGCTCGCCATCGTGACGAGCGGCGACATCATCAAGCTCACCGGCATCGGCTCCTTCAGCACCCTCATTCCGCGCACGGCCTTTCAGGCTGCACTCGGCACCAATGCAGCCCTGAATGTGGATGGCTACGCGGAACTCGCCGATGGTGCCGTCCTCGTGAGCTTCGTCGGCAACGGCTCCGGCAACAACATCATCAATCCGATCAACGGCCAGACAGGGTCGCTCGTGAGCTGGACCGGCGCCGATGTATTCATCATCAGGCCCCCCTTCGGCGTGGTGCCGGCACTCTTCGGCTATCGCCAAGCCGAGCTCTCGCAGGTCGTCAGTTTCTACTATGCCGGTTATGTGCTGAGTGAAGTGAGCGCCATCGAAGAGCAACCGAATGTGGCGTGGACCGCAAACCCGACCAACGACCCCCTCGGCAGTTATCAAGGCGGCCAGCGCCCGCGCCTCCTGTGGACCGTGGCCGGAGATGAAAACGTCTTCTGCTGGAACAACACGCTCAACCCTTTGAGCACGGCCCACAATTTCTACGCCATCATCGGCGGGTCCAGCGCCTCCACCATGGGGTACAGCACCAATCTCGGAGGCTTCCGCGTGGTTGCAGATGCTCTCGCCATCTGGCCGCGCACCATGACCAACAGCACCCGCATCACCGTCGACGCATCAAGCCTCACGCCCGCGGCGGGATCAAGTCTCACTCTTGATGTGCGTTCGCGCGAGGCCGCGGGCACGCTCTTCGAATTGGTGCTCTCGGCGAACCTCGCCACCGGACAGGGCGCGAGTCTCGGTGTCACAGGCTTCATGCACTTTGTGCCCGCACTCACCGATCCCATCCTGCTCTGGTCCATCAGCCCCGGAGTGGCGCCGCTGTTCATCACCGCGGCCGCTTCTGCAACTGGCACCGCGGCGTCACTGACCTTTCCGCTCCCGGCCAACGCTTCCGGGCTTGCTCTCGCGGTCCAAGCAGTGCGCCTGAGCACACCCTTCCCGCTTTCGGCGCCGCTCTGGCTGAAGATTCTCTGAGTTTCTCTCAGCGGAGTTCTGCAAGGAAAGCCACTTCGGCCTCCGCGAGCGTGCGCCCGAAAGTGGCAGCGAAGGGATCCTCGTCCGCCGCGCCCTTGCCAATGGCTTGCAACCAGCCGAGCACCTTCGGCATACCCTCGCGCTCGACAAGCCAGGAGGTGAAGGCATGGCTGGCGCGGTAGAGCCCGGCCGCTTCAGCGCTGCCGAGTTTCATCCACTCACCGGGCAGCGTTGACAAAGACCGCCATGTTCCTTGCTTGAGTTCGGCCGTCTCCGCGGCTGAAGGTCCGCTGCCGCACTCATGATGTTGCGCGAGCCCTTCATTCAGCCACAAGGGGCACTCCGGTGCGAGGCTGCGCACGAACCAATGCACCATCTCGTGGGTGAGCGTGCGCGAGAGATTCGCATCGACACGTTCGACATGCTGCAGCGGAATGCGCACGCGCCCGTCGAAGACTCCGCCGCTCCACTCCGGACCGCGCTCGAGTTTCTTCCACCCGGCCTCGTCCAGCAGCACCACGTACAGCACTCTCTCCGGGCGCGGACCGAAGGAGGCCTCGAGGCCTGCTGCGATGCGCTGGACTTCGCGCAGAACGGACTCGCCCCGCGTGCTCCACTCTTTCGATGGCACCTTCACCGAGAAGGCCCCCGCGACATGACGGAATGCGAAACGCTCCACCTCGGCCTCGCGCCGCCAGCGCTCAAGCAGGCGCAACAGGGCATCGCGCGGGCGCAATGCGAGAGCCGTGTCCAGTTCGAGTGCGCGTTCGAGCTCCTGCACCGCCTCATCCAGTGCATCCTCTTCGTAGGAAATGCGGGCGCTGGCGAGCAGCACAACGGGCTCCTTGGCGACGGACGGTGCAACGCGCAGCGTTGCGCGCGCTGACTGCACGCCCTGAAGCTTCAGCCGCAACTCGGCAACGCGGGCCACGATGCCAGGTTCGACGGCATCCAGCCCCAGTGCGCGCTCAGCATCAGCGAGTGCCTCGCGCAATTGAAAGGCGTCGCGCGAACGATCGCAACGGCGACACAAAACGCTCGCGAGGTTCGCCCGCAGCACAGGCTCCTTCTCTTCGATGCGGCAAGCTTCCTCGAGGTCGCGAATGGCCTCGTCGAGGTGCCCGTCTTTCATGGCCGCAAGAGCCCGATCGTTCAGCGCCGCGGCACGGTCCCGAGGAGTTTCCTGCGCCGGCAACGCGAGCAACAGCAACAGCGCGCAAGCGGTCCACTTCACGGCATGCGTCTCAATCGCGGGTCCGAACGAGGCTTGGTGGGTGAAGGCGGCCCTCCGATTCCCGTTTGCGTGGTCACATCGAGTGCCAAGGCGGCGGGTGACTGGTAGCGAATCGCAGGGTCGAGAGCCATCATCTTCTGGATGAAGTAGTGCATGCGCTGCGAGATCCCGAGAGCCTTGAGCGCCGGCGAGCGCAATTCATCCAGGAGGCGCTGTGCCAGACCTTCCTCGTCGGCAGATTCACCGAAAGGCAGGCTGCCCACCACGAGGTGATACAGCGTGGCTCCCAAGGCATAGATGTCGGCCCGCGTGTCGAGTTCCTGACCGCGCGCCTGCTCGGGAGCGAAATAGGCGCGCGTGCCCGCGGTGTTTTCGCCACCGCCATCCCCGGCACGCACGGCCAGACCGAGATCGCAGAGCTTCACCACTCCCTGCGGACCGAGCAGGATGTTCGCCGGCTTCACATCCCGGTGCACAAGACCTTCGCCATGGAGATAGGCAAGCGCTCGCGCGGCCTCGACCACAACCGCCAGTGCTCGCTCCTCCTCGAAGCGCCCCTTGGCGTCCAGTTCCTCTGCCGCGGAGCAGCCCTTCACCCACTCCATCACCAGATAGTGCAATCCTTCGTGCTCGTGAAGATAGAAACCCTTCACGATGCCGGGATGTTCGAGCCGCACCAGCAGTTCGGCCTCTGCGGAGAATTCGGCGAGCGACTCCGGACGGCGCGCAAGCCGCGGGTGCAGGATCTTCACAGCCACATCGAGGCGCGTCTTTTCATCAACGCCCTTGTAGACGCGCCCCATCCCCCCCGTCGCCACCAGTCTCTCCAAACGCAGCCCGGGAAGGAGCTTCTCCGGATGCGCGAGGTCGAGAAGCAGGCGTGCTTCACCACTGCTGATCCAGCCATGACGGAGGACAATGTCCGCTACACCTGCGACTTTGCCCTGCGCAGCCCACTCACGTTGCTTCGAGAGCACTCGCCGGGCGAGATCCTCATCGAGCAATTCCTCCGTCACGAGTCGCGCCGCGAATGCGGGACCGCCATCCATGCGCTCATGCTAGCGGTGCCGGGCTCGGCGCGTCAACGAAAGCGACAACTCCGCAATCCGATTCTGGCTCCGTGCCGCTGCTAATCGTGAACGCTCAGACGTCCGAAAAGCAGTGCAGGTGATGGAACTCCGCAAGGGACGGCGGGGTTCAACGAGTTCGGGGTACTCAGTCAAGGAAGCGAACATGGCGAACGGGGACGTCAATCTTGTTTTGAAATACTGCGAGGCGCTGGATGAATTCCTGCGCATCCGCGTGTGCACTGACACCGAGGCCAAGGCCATCCTTCAGGATGGCTGCCACGGGGACAAGGCCGCGTACTTCGAGCATGTGCTGCGGCATGTGCTCCTCGCATGGAATCCGGGCCTTGAAGGGCGCCTCGAAAGCTTGCGCGTCAAGGGCACGGTGGCCGACCTCGACGAGACGTTGCACACGCTCTGCGTCGACGTGAATCCGGGCCTCGAGATCCACCAGATCTCCGTGCCCGTCACGCTGGCCGATGTCTGCAGCGGCGAGGAACTCGCCGCGCTCGAAGAAGAGCCGCAGAAGAAGACGCGCAAACAGCTCGATCGCATCATGGTCATGGACCGCGAGCTGAAGAAGCGCATCGTCGGCCAGGACAAGGCCATCGATATCGTCAGCCGCTCCGTGAAGAAGGCCGCGGTGGGCCTGCGCGATCCGAAGCGCCCGATCGGAGCGTTCCTCTGCGTTGGTCACGTGGGTGTGGGCAAGACCCAACTCGCGAAGTCCATCGCGGAATACCTGTACGGATCGCAGACGCGCCTGATTCGCGTGGACTGCTCCGAGTACGCGCTGCCACACGAATACGCGAAGCTCATCGGCTCCCCGCCCGGCTACATCGGGCACAACGAAGGCGGCTATCTCACCGAAGCGGCGAAGGAACTGGACGAGTTCGTCGTGCTCTTCGATGAAATTGAGAAGGCTCACAGCAAGATGCACAACATCCTGTTGCAACTCCTCGACGAAGGCATGATCACTGACTCGAAGGGCTTCAAAGTCTCCTTCCGGAATGCCCTGGTGCTGATGACCTCCAACCTCGGGGTGCGCGAGGTCGAGAGCCTGCGCGGAGCCATCGGCTTCGACTGGGAGGAACGCCAGGAGTCACGCTACGAGCAGATGAACACGGCCATCGATGAAGCCCTCAAGAAGTGCTTCCGGCCGGAGTTCCTGAACCGCCTCGACGACATCGTGGTCTTCAACACGCTCACGCGTGAAGACTCGGTGCGCATCGTGGATCTCATGCTCGGCGAGATGTCCGGCATCGCCAAGCGCGCCGGCATCATGCTCCAGTTCGATGCCGCCGTGAAACGCGCACTGGCCGAAAAAGGCTGGCGCCGCGAATGCGGTGCGCGCGAACTCCGGCGCACCCTCAAACAGCAGATCGAGACGCCGCTCACGGACATGCTCCTTGACGGGCGCATCCGCGAGGGCATGGATGTGCGCGTCCGAGTGCGCTCCGGCGACGTCGTGTTCGAGCCCCAGGAGATCGCGACACCGTCGATCGCCTGAGGCACACCCTCAGGGATAGATGCGGTAGAGCATGCGCGGGAAGGGAATGCACTCCCGCACGTGCTCGCGCCCGCAGATCCAGGAGACGGTGCGCTCAAGGCCGAGGCCGAATCCGGCATGGGGCACCGTGCCGTAGCGGCGCAGGTCGAGGTACCAGTTGAACGGTTCTTCCGGCAGGCCATGGTGCTTGATGCGCCCCTGCAGGACCTCGAGGTCGTCTTCACGCTGGCTGCCGCCCACCAGTTCTCCGGAGCCCTCGGGCCCGATGACATCCACGCCGAGGGCGAGCTTCTCGTTCGCGGGGTCGCGCTTCATGTAGAAGGCCTTCACTTCGTGCGGCCAGCGGTGCACCATCACGGGCATCCCGAAGTGGTCACCGAGTGCCGTTTCGTCCGCAGCTCCGAGATCGCTCCCGTACACGAAGCCGGTGCCGAGCTTGCCGAGCAACTCTGCGGCCTCGTCATAGGTGATGCGCGGGAACGGAGCCTTGATGCGCTCGAGCTTGCTCACGTCGCGTTCGAGTTCGGCGAGGTCCCCGCGCTTGTCCGCAAGCACGTCCCCCACGATGGTCGCGATGAGCCCTTCCGCGAGATCCATGACTTCATCGAGGGTCGCGAAGGCGACCTCTGGTTCGACCATCCAGAACTCGGTCAGGTGGCGGCGCGTCTTGCTCTTCTCGGCGCGGAACACCGGCCCGAACACGTAGACCTTTCCGAGCGCCATGGCTCCCGCTTCGCCGTAGAGCTGACCGCTCTGGGTGAGGTAGGCCTTGGCGTCGTCGAAGTAGTTCACTTCGAAGAGCGTGGACGTGCCTTCGCAGGCATTGGGCGTGAAGATGGGTGCGTCGAGGAGCGTGAACCCGCGGTTGTCGAAGTAGTCGCGGATGCTCTTGACGATACGGGCGCGGATGCGCATCACGGCGGCCTGTTTTCTGCTGCGCAGCCACAGATGGCGCTGACTGAGCAGGAAATCCGGGCCGTGCTCCTGATGTGCGATCGGGTAGTCCTTCACATCCTGCAGGACCTTCAGGCTCTTCAGTCCCAATTCGAAACCGCCCGGGGCGCGCGCGTCTTCGCGCACGGTGCCCGTGACGATGAGGCTTGACTCCTGACCGAGATGCCCCGCCTCATCGAAGGTGGCGTCGGGGACCTCGCCCTTCACCATCACGCCTTGCACAATGCCGCTGCCGTCGCGGATGAGGAGGAAGTGCAGTTTGCCCTTCGAGCGGCGGCTGTAGAGCCAGCCACGCACCTCCACGTCCTTGCCGACATGGTCCTTGAAATCACGAATGGAGGATTGGGCCGTCATGGGATCCTGTATCAGGGAAAGAGAAACGTCGGCAGGCGCATGTCCATGCCGGTGACCGCGCCGTCCTTGACGAGAACGGCGCCGAATCGCGTCTGGTCGCCATGGCGAGCACTCACGAGGAAACGCTCGCCGCCATCCCGCTCCGTGCGCTGCAGGATCACGATGGAGGCGTAGCCCTCCTCCGCAAGCTTCCGACGCACGAGATCCTCCGCATCAGGCGCCGTCGCGCCTGCTGCCAGCATGGCCCCGTGCATCTCGCGGCGCACAAGGGCCACATCCGCCGCGAGCTTCGCCTGCGCTTCCGCAGCTGCAGCCTGCGCTTCCAGGACCTCGGAAAGGAGGCGCTGCACCTCCCCTTCCGGCGCAGTCGGGATGATGACCGGGGGCCGCGCGGTGATGTCATTCGCGCGTTGCTCGAGTTTCTCGAGGCGCGCCGCCGTGCGCTCGGCCGCGTGGCGCATGGCCGCAAGCTGCCGCCAGATGAGCACTGCTGCGGTGGCAAGCGACGCCAGCACGAGCATGTCCATGACCGGAGGCATGTCTGGAGCGTATCAACGCGCCGTGACGGAGCCAGCACGCGGAGCGTCGCGTATGGTGCGCGCATGACGAGCTTCCCATCCTTCTCCGTGCGGGTCTTCGCCCTGCTCTTGCTCACACTTGGCGGCCTCGAAGCCCAGTGCGGCATGCAGCTCTACGCCCAACACTGCGCAGCCTGCCATGGTGAACGTGGCCGCGGCGACGGGCCCGCCGCCCGCTTCCTCGACCCCAAGCCGCGCGACTTCCAGAGCGGGCACTTCCGGTTTGTGAGCACGGACAACGGCGTGCCCTCCGACACGGACATCCTCGAAGCGATCTCCGCGGGACTGCCGGGGTCCGCCATGCTCGGGTTCACGCAACTCACTCCGCCTGAACGCATCCGCCTTGTGGACTATGTGCGCGTGCTCCGCCGCGCCGGAATCCGCGAGCGCCTCGCGGGCACCGGTCTTGAAGGAGATGCACTGGAAGCAGAGGTCTTCGCCCTCGACACGCCCGGGGCGCTGGTGCGCCCTGCGGCCGAAACCCCGGACACCATGGAGAGCCGCGCGCGCGGGGCTCTGCACTGGACGCGGCTGTGTGCGTCGTGCCACGGTGACAATGGCCGGGGTGTGTTCGATCCCTTGCGCATCACCGCCGAGGGGCACCTCGTACAACCCCGGGATCTCACCCGTGGAGTGATGAAGAGCGGCCACGAAGCCGAGCGGCTGTGGCAACGGGTGCGCTGCGGCATTCCCGGCACCCCGATGCCGAAGCTCACGGCGAAGGAACTGGATGACGATGCCCTGTGGGATCTGCTGCACCATCTGCAGAGCCTCGTCCCCGCCGGGCGTCAGGCGCTGCACGACCCCTTGCGCTGGACCATCGGCGTGCCGCGCCTCGCAGGTGCGCTGCCCACCGATCCGGCGGACGAACGCTTCAACGGAGTGAGCGCCACTTGGATTGCACTCGCGCCCATGCAAGCGCACACGCCGAACGTCAACGGTGTGATGCTGCAGGCTGCCCACGACGGCGAGCACGTTGTGCTGCGTATCCAGTACGCCGACAGGACCTTCAACGCTGCCGGCGTGCCCGGTGCGCCGGACGGCGTTGCGGTGCGACTCACGAGCGCAGCCCGTCCGCCCGTGCTGCCACTGCCCGGCATGCCGCTGCCCGTTGACCGCGCGCTCTGGCTGGCCGGCGCCAAGCCGGCTCCGGATGATCCGATCTTCGAACATCTCGTGCCGCGTTTCGAAAACCCGGACAGCGTGTGCAAGTCGCCCATCGGACCAGAACACGTCGGCAAGGCTGCTTGGCGTGATGGCCTGTGGACTGTGCTCATGCTCGTGAAACCTGAACGGGCCGGTCGTCTCAGTGTCGGTGGAACGATGCCGCTCAGCCTCGCGGTTTTCGATGGCGCGACGGCACGCGGCCCGCTGCCGGGAGCCTTCTCCCACTGGCAGACACTGCGTTTCCTGCCCTGATCAGCGCATCTTTGCGATACGGGAGGCGATCTCCCGCGCGATGACCATGGAGGCGCGCTGGTTCGGATGTCCGGTGCCGTTCACGAAGAGTGCGCCGGTATCCTCGCCTTCAGCAAGGCTCGCAACCAGCGCCGGCCCGAGATCCAGCACGCAATCCTCGTTGTCGAGCTCTTCGAGGATTGGCTTCCAAACGGTGGGCGTCCCGCTTCTGTAGCGCGCGATGTCATCCGACTGCGGGAGCAGCACGACGAGGGGCGCGCTGTCGGCTGCGCGCGAACTGTCGATGAACAGCCGCAGGAGCGCGGCCGTGACTTGGACCCCCTCGCCTCCGCGCTGCGTGAGTCGCAGAATCTGCTCATGACGCTCCCGATGTTCGCGCCGCGAGCGCATCCAGCGCAGCAGACGAAACGCATCCGTCCATGGCTCTGCGTGAAAGCCGGGACGGTACACCGCATCCAGCGCGCTCAGCGCGGAAGCATCGTAGTGACGGACAATTTCCGCGACCTTCGAAGGCGCCACACACGGCTGGTTCAAGAGGGCGAGGCTGCCGTCCGTCTCGAGGGCAAAGCGCGGTTTCGTCCAGGGCATGTCGGTCCAGTGGAGGTACGCGCTGCGCAGGATGTTCACATTGCGGAGCAAATCGTCGCGGCAAAGCGCAAGCACCGAGACCTTGGACTCAATGCTGGTACGGAGAGCGAGCGCGCGCAACAGGGCCTGATCCGTGCCATAGCCGGGCACGCCCGCGTTGTGCACGCGCCAGTTGTCGCCGAGAGCGACACCCAGTTGTGCAGCCCAAGTGTCCTCGAAGCGGAGTTCATCGCCGTGGGTGAACGAGTCCCCTGCGAGGAGGACGGCCATTGCATCGGCGCGCGTTGTCGTGACCACGCTACCGGTGCGCAAGCCGCGCTCGTCGGCCTGATAGAGCCCGTCCACCGAACGACCGGACGGTTTGATGGTCCAGCCAAGTGTCGCGTCAGGAATGATGTAGGCGTGCTCCTCCGGGGCCTTCCGCAGCAGTTCCTCGTGCTGCGTGGTCAAGCGCTCGAAGGGCAGCAGTTTGATGCCGAACAGCGTCGCATGGCCTTCAACATCACGGGTGAAAAGGCGCAGCGCGAGTTCGAGCACGGCCACGAAAATCAGCATCCCGATCAGGATGCGCAACAGAATGCGCAGCAGGCGACTCATGCGGATGTCCTCGCGAGAAAGTGCAGCGTGAACCACAGGACCAGCAGCAAGGCGACGAGCGTGAGGAACCACGGCGCAAGAGACACGGGTTGTGCGCTCCCGAAAGACGGGGCCCGCCACGTCTCGGTCGTGGTGCGCGCGCCAGCCGTGGCATCCGCATCCAGCACGCCTTCATTCACGGCCGCGGTACTGCTGCCCAGATGCGCAAGAATATCCCGCACCATCAGTGGCAGAGCTGCGTGCGCGGCCATCTCCTCCGGGTCTGCGAGCAACAGCAGATCCCCTGCACTGCCGACGAGCAGTGGTTCAGAGGCAAGGGTGCAGTGCACCTCGACGGAGGCCGGCGCCGCGTGCAACGCAAGCTCCAACGCCTCGCCAGCGGACTCGTCCGCCCACGAACCGGCCACAACGCCCCGGACACGCCGTTGCACACCAGCATGCGCCACACGGAGCATCTTCCCGGCCTTGCCACCGCCGACCCCGAGGTCTGCGTCTTCACGCACAAAGCTCACATCTGTCTGAGCCTTGAGCGCGCGGACGAGGCTCGGCGCCGAATCCGGCCCGAGGTGGACACGCACCGGGCCGCGTGCCAAGCGCAGGGTGGCCACGTCATCCTCGGGCAAGGCGTCGCCGCCGCCCACGCGCGCCTCGAGAATCTCGCCGGCGCGCAGCACGACATCAGGAATGGACCTCGAGAACGTCTCAGCGGTGAAAATCTGCTCGCACAGGATGCGCGGGTGTCCTGTCGCGGCGCTGATCTGCACTGTCAAGGTGCGTTCCGTTCCCGGACTGCGCTGGCGCGCCGTCACCTGCAACAGCCCCCCCGCCGAGAGACTGAGGCGCGTGATCCCCGCGTTGCCCACGGCATGTGCCAACTGGATGAAGCCTGCGTCCGCGGGCGCCGTGACTTCCGGGCGGTCCGTCACGAGCACGCCGATCTCGCCCTTGGCGCGGAGGTTGGCGAGCGCGCCTTGCGTGTCTTCCGCCATCAACACCCTCACAGGCTCACCCATGGCTGTGCGCAGCGTGGTTGTCGCGCGCTCGATCCCGCTCACACCCTGGACTCGCGTCAGCAACGAAGCGCGGCCATCATGGACGAGCACGTGAGGTGCTGGACCGTCCTGCCGTTCCGGACGGGCCAGTGCAAAGATGGCTGCCAGAAGGGCAACGCCGAGAAGCACGCGCTGCAGTTTTGGCAACACCAGACGCCGTGCAGGCGCCGTCGCAAGCACCCTTTCGAGCAACAGGACGCTGCTCCACTTGCGCCGGCGCGGGCGCGTGGCGAACAGCCAGAGCAGCAACGCCGGCGGAATGAGGGCGAGCACCCATGGCGCGGCGAAACTCACGCGTCACCGCCAGGGCCGCACCAGCGCAGCAGCGTGTCTTCGAAGGGCCGACTGTCATCGGCCGCGGTCATGCGCACACCATGCACATGACAAAGCCGCCGCCATGCTTCCTCATGTGCAGCAAGAGCCGCAGTCCACGCACCTTGTCGCGCTGCGCCATCATCCACAGCGCACTCCCGTTCGCCCTCGCCTCCGAGACAGCGATTCGCTCCGGCTGGCAGCATGCGTTCACATGCCGCCGCGATGAGAATGAGACTCGCGCCCCCTGCACGCGCGAGCGCCGCCACCGCCGCCGCAGGCAAAGGCTCGACCAAGCCATCCGAAAGGAGAATCACGATGCGGTGCGGCGCGGTGCGCAGCGTTGCGAGTGCGCTGAGTGCCGTCGGCCCGTCAGGCGCGGGCAGATTCTCGACGACCTGCAGCAATGGCTCGAATCGACGTGCTCCCTGCCAGCGCCCGAGCGTGACCGATCCGCCTTCACCCGCCAACGCGAGTTGCACGGTGCCACCGGCGGCGAGGCCGAGCCAACCGAGGGCCACTGCGAGTTCGCGCTGCAGGCCATCCTTGCCTCCGCGCTCATCTGCCATGGAGCCGGAGCGATCGAGGAGCAGCAGCAATTCGGGCGCCTCGCCACTTCCCGGCTGGCGCACGTGCAATTCGTCGAGCCGAGCCAGAACGTTCCAGTCGATGCGCCTCGGATCATCGCCCTCGACGAACGGTCTGTGGCCCCAAGGATCGCCTTGCGCCCCACGGCGCCGCGCCCCAGCGGAGCCGGTGCGACTGGCGAGCTGCCGCTCGAGAGCGAGCACGCGCGGACGGAAATCCGCAGCGAAGCGGAAAGGCATGCGGAGATGTTACTCCGCTGTCAGCGCGGTGCGACGCTCTGCAGCGCCTGACGAATGCGCCCGGCGAGTCCCTTCGGATCGAGACCGAGCTCCACCATCAACTCCGCGCGCGAACCGTGCGGCACGAGCGCATCCGGCAGGGCGATGGGACGAATGCGTGCTGCATCGAGACCGTGGAGTGCGCACTCCTCCAGCACGGCGGAGGCAAAGCCGCCACGGAGTGTGTGCTCCTCGAGAGTGAAGACCTGCGCATGCCTCGCGAGCAGGTCGCGCAGCATGTCGATGTCCATGGGCCGCACGAAGCGTGCATTGACCACCGTGATCTCGATGCCCTCGGCAGACAGAAGTTCGGCGGCCTCCATTGCTGGATAGACGAGGTGCCCAAGCGCGAAGATGGCCGCATCTCCACCCGAACGCAACTTCTCGGCAAGCCCCGCCAGCAGTTCCCGGCGGATCGGCAATTCCTGCGCGGCATCCGGTGCCGCCGTGCGCGGATAGCGGATGGCCACCGCCTTGCCGCTGTCCAGAGCGAGATCGAACATGGCCTGGAATTCCGTGGCGTCGCGCGCGGACATGAGCATGATGTCCGGGAACGTGCGCATGAAGGCGATGTCGTAGCTGCCGTTGTGCGTGGCACCATCCGGCCCCACCACTCCGGCGCGATCGATGCAGAACACCACCGGAATGTGGTTGAGTGAGACCTCGTGGAAGACCTGGTCGAAAGCGCGCTGCAGGAAGGTGCTGAAGATGGTGCACACCGGCTTCAGGCCCGCTTTCGCGAGACCCGCAGCGAACGCGACCGCGTGCTGCTCGCAAATACCGACATCGAAGGCCTTGCCCGGGTGCGCCTTCATGAAACGTGTCACCGCCGTGTTGTCGGGCATGGCTGCCGTGATGACACGCAGCTCCGGATCACGCTCGGCGCGAGCGATGGCCGCATCCGCAAAGACATCGCTCCAGTTGCGGATGCCCTGACGTGCGAACTCACGCTGTGGTGGTGACGAAGGCGGCAGCTTCGGACTGATGCCGTGCCACTTGATGGGATCGCGTACCGCATCCACGTGTCCGCGCCCCTTCTCGGTGATCACGTGCAGGAGCTTGAAGCCCTTCTGGCGCTTCAGGTCTTCCAGAATGGCCATGAGATGGCCGATGTCGTGGCCGTTCACGGGACCGAAGTAGCGCGGACCGAGTGCTTCAAAGATGTAGCCCGGACGAATGGCCGAGAGCACCGCATCGCGCGCCTGAGCGAGATCCTTCTCCAGCCGGTCGCCGACCACGGGAATGGCGTGAATGAAGCGATGCGCAGATTCTTTCAGCTCGTTGTAGAAGCCGCCCGCACGCATGCGCGCGAGATATTCAGAGAAGGCTCCGACGGACTTCGAGATGCTCATCTCGTTGTCGTTGAGGATCACCAGCACGTCGCGTTGCAGCACGCCGGCGTGGTTCAGCGCTTCGAAGGCCACGCCTGTGGCGATGGAAGCATCTCCCACCACTGCGACGTGATGGCGCTCGGCACCACCCTTGGCCAGGTCTCCCTCGGCCATGCCGAGCACCACGGAAAGCGCGGTGCCTGCATGGGCGAAGTGAAAGAGGTCGTAAGGGCTCTCTTCCGGATGGGTGTAACCGGCGAGACCGTGGCGCTGACGAATGGTGCCGAACTGTTCGCGACGGCCCGTCAGGAGCTTGTGCGGGTAGCACTGGTGCGAGACATCGAACACCAGACGGTCATGCAGGAAGTCGTAGACGCGATGCAGGGCGATGGTCAGTTCCACCACGCCGAGACCGCTCGCGAGATGGCCGCCGTTGCGGCCGATGGTCTCCACGATCGTGGAGCGGATCTCTTCGGCCACCTTCGGCAGATCGGCCAGAGGCAGGGCACGAAGGTCTGCGGGATCGTTGATGCGTTGCAGGAGTCCCATGTCAGTGATCCCTCCCGGAGACCCAGTCAGCGAGCGCTCCGAGAAGGCCCCCGCCATCATAAGGTGCGATGACGCGCCGCGCTTCGTCTGCACATTGATGCGCATCTCGCCGTGCGGCTTCGAGACCGACCACCGCTGGCCAGGTGAGTTTGCCGCGCTCCATGTCTTTCCGCGTCGCCTTGCCGAGCTGCTCCGCAGTGGAGGTCTCGTCGAGAATGTCATCCGTGATCTGGAAGGCGAGGCCGAGGTGCTCGCCGTAGCGCGTGACGGCAGCCAGTGCGGAACGGTCGGCCCGCGCCGCAATGGCACCCATGCAACACGCGGCGCGGATCAAGGCCCCGGTCTTCCTGAGATGGATCGCACGCACCACTTCGAGATCCTTCGGGCCGTTCTCCGCAAGCAGGTCGAGCACCTGGCCACCGATCATGCCGCGCGTGCCCGTCGCTTCACCGAGAGCTGCGATGAGAGGCTGGACGAGGTCGCCCGCGGGCATTTCTCGTGCCAGCAGTTCGAAGGCGAGGCAGCAGAGTGCATCGCCAGCGAGAATGGCGGTGGCCTCGTCGAATTGCCGGTGGTTCGTGGGCCGGCCGCGACGGAGATCGTCATCGTCCATGGCTGGCAGGTCGTCGTGCACGAGACTGAAGGCGTGGATCAGCTCGAGGGCCGCGGCTGGCGCATCCAGAAGCGCGTCATCCGCACCGAGGGCCTGCCCAGTGGCGTAGACCAGTGACGGACGGAGACGCTTGCCCGGAGCCAGTGCGGACCAGCGCATGGAGGCGTGGATGCGGCCGGGCACATCCGCCGCCGTCGGCAACCAGCGCTCAAGCACGGCATCAATGCGGCGGGCTGAGAGAGCGACGAAGCCGGGAGCGTCAGCGCGCGGGGCGTCGTTCTGGCGTTGCATCCTCACCGCCTCTCCCCTCGCTGCCGTCATCTTTCGTGAGAACCTCGAGTCGTTTCTCGAAGGTGTCGAGATCCGCCTGCAGGCTCGCGCGGAGCTTGCGCCCCTCTTCGTAGCGGCTCACGGCATCCTCAAGAGACAAGGCACCGCCTTCGAGCTCCTCGACGAGTTGACGGAGCTTCTCCATGCGTTGCTGGAATGTGCTGCTTTCCGCTGCGCGATTCATGAGCCGAAGGCTAGCAACCAGCGCTCAGCGAGGCGAGTCCGGGGCGCTGTGCGAGCGGATGGTTTCCCCGCTGCCGAGCAGGGTCTCGAGGATGGTGCCCGGAGGCGCATCCGCAGCGCGGCGGACGAGCGTGCCGTCGGCGCGCCGCGTCAGCGAATAACCGCGCTCCAGAATGGCGACCGGGCTCAAGGCCTCCAGAGCGGACGTGTGGCGCCCGAGCCTCGCCGCGGCGTCCTTC
Source organism: Planctomycetia bacterium (assembly GCA_005790545.1). Classification (GTDB taxonomy): domain Bacteria; phylum Planctomycetota; genus SXUL01. Next base: position 90,847 of record SXUL01000036.1, read on the forward strand.
AGTTGGAGCCGCAACGCTGCGTCCATGCGGGCCGCGAGCAGTTGCACATCGCCACGCGAGCGACGCAGCCGCAGCGCCGGCGCGACCTGCCCGAGTCGCTCCCCCAAGCGGGCCACAAGTGCCTTGCGCTGTGCGAGCGGGCGGACAAGGCCGGCCTTGAGGCGCTCCGCGAGGAGGTCCAATTCCTGGCCCAACTCGCGCTGCCGCCGCGCGAGCGCACGCGGCATGCGCCGCTTGGCGTCGTCCAATTCCTCCAGCAGTTCATCGAGCCGCGGCACGGCGCGCACCCCACCTTCAGTGGGCGTGAAGGCGCGGAGGTCAGCCACGAGGTCACAGAGGGTGACATCAATCTCGTGGCCGACGGCACTGATGACCGGCACAGGCGAGGCGGCGACGGCGCGCACCAGCGCCTCATCGTTGAAGGCCCACAGATCCTCGACCGAGCCACCACCGCGGCCGAGAATGATCACGTCCACGCGCGCGCTGGCGGCGAGGCGCTGCAAAGCCTCGCGCAGCTCTTCCGCTGCTCCCGCTCCCTGCACCCGCGCGGGCGCGAGCAAGAGAGACATGGAAGGGAAACGCTTCCAGATGGCCTGCTTGATGTCCTCGATGGCAGCGCCGGTCGGCGAGGTCACGACTCCGACCATGCGCGGGAGGAACGGCAAGGGCCGCTTGCGCTCGGGGCTGGTGAGCCCTTCCTGGTCGAGGCGCTCCTTCAACGCAAGAAATGCGCGGCGCACATCGCCTTCGCCTTCGGGCACGAGGCTGTGCACGATGATCTGAAAGCGCCCGGCCGCCGGCCAGATGGTGAGCTTTCCGCGCAAGACCACGCGCAGGCCCTCGGCGGGCTTGACCGAGATCTGCCGCGCGTCACGAGCGAACAACGCACAGGCCACGCTGGCTTCTGCATCTTTCAGCGCAAAGTAGATGTGCCCGGAAGCCTGCGCGGTCACACGCGAGATTTCTCCCACCACGCTCACATCACGAAACTGTGATTCGAGGAGATCGCGCGCCTTCTGGCTCACCTGCAGGACGGAAAGTGGCCGCGCCGCCGGCGGCTGCCCCATGAAGTTCATGAGCCGCCAGCCACGGCAAAGGGCAGCTTCGCCGCAGTCCACGTCGCCGGCTCGACACCCGTCAGCACCATCTGATAACGGTCATTGAAGAAGGGCGAACGCAAGGCGCGCGCAACGCCCTGATGGAAAGTCACCGTCCCGCGCACGAAGGAGAGTTCAAGAATGCGTGTGGGTGTCGTGAGCTGAAAGCTGAGGCGCTCTGCTTCCACCACACGCGCCAGGACGTCATCGCGGCTCCACACTTCAAACACCACGTTGGTGAATCCGAGACTGTCAACGCCCGCGGCCGAACGGAGGACATGACGCTCGTAGCCGTTGTGTCGGGCGAGCAGCGCATTGAGATCGGCGAGCAGCGCCGCATCCGCTTCGCGCAGGTCCGCTTTCGGCGCCTGCCCGGTGGCTGCCGTGCGCTCTTTCAGCGGAGTCACCGGCACCGGTTGTGCGGCCCGCAGTTCCTCGATGATGCGATTCTGTTCCTGGATGAGCTTCTGGTCCGCCAGCACGCGTTCGGTGAGGCGCGTGAGCTCCTGACGCGCAAGGCCGAGATCCGCAGCCACGCGTTCTTCTCGCGCCGCGGCAGCCCCGATGCGCTCCTCGCCTACCTTCACTTCACCTCTGGCTGCGTCGCGTTCCCGCGCGATGTTGGCCCGTTCCATGGCGTTGGCTTCGAAGGCCGTCCGCAGACGCGCGAGTTCCTGGAGAAGCACATCGCGCTCGACGCCCTCGACACCACGGATGCGTTCCTCGAGCGCCTCCAGTGCAGCCACGCGCGAGCTCTCTTTCCCCTCATCGGTGCGCAGGGCGTCGGCCACATCACCACCAAAGCTCTTGAAGGCGAACACGACGGCAGCCGCGAGCACGAGGATGCCGAGTGCGATCAACCAGAACAGGCGCCGGCTCGCCGGGCGCGTGGATTCGAGGCGCGCGGCCAGCGCTTCCTGCGAATGCCGCATGGCCTCGAACGAATCATTCAGAGCCTGCGTGGACCGGATCATCAGATCCGAACGGCTGCGATCGCGCATTTCACCCGCGAGCTTCTGCTGCTCTTCGTGCATGCGGCGCAACACTTCCGCCTGCATTTGCAGAGCCGCGCCCAGACCTTCCAGTGCCGCCACATCGCGCCGGGGTTGCACGCTGGGGAGCTGGCCCTCAGCGCCGCTCGGCTGTTCTTCGTTCTGGTGCAGAGCATCACTCATCTGTTCACGGCACTTTCCCGGAGCAGGACCTCGATGGAATTGGGTGCCGCGTCATCGAGAGCCCGCCGCGTGGCACTGCGGGCCACCAGCAGGACGCCCGCGATGGAACCCGTCGCACCCGGCTCCAGAGTGAGCGGCGGATCGGTGACGCAACTGAGCGCGCGCTGATGTCCGGGTGCGAGCGGTTCTTCCAGACGACCTTCAAGAAGTGCGCCGAAAGGGGCCTCGCCCGCAAGCGCAGGGACGAGCCGTGCCTCACGACCACCACTCACGATGCGCGCCCCCTGCAAGGAAACGGTCTGCGCCTCCGGGCCATGGTTTTCGATCACGAGGTCGATGCGGCCCCTGCCGAGCACCGGTTCCGCCAGCGCACGTCTCTCAGGAACGGCAAAGCGCTCGCGCACCAGCACGTGTAGCCCGCCACTGTCGCCGCTGAGCACCGTGATCAGGCGCGGTTCTTCAGCAGCGGGTGGCGGCACTTCGTTCCTCTCGCGCCGCCCTGCGAGGTGATGCACAAGGAGCATGGCCGCGAGCGCCAGCATGGAGAGAATGAGCAACACCCGCGCCATGTGATCTCACCAGGCCGTGGCCTTCTTGCCCGTGTCGTTCCACCACTTCTGCCAGGCGGGTGCGCCTTCGACGCCTGTCTTCACCCCGGTGAGGAGTTTGAGACTGCCCTCGGTCGCACGCTTGATCTTCTCGAGGTTGTTCTTGGCAGTCGTGTCGCGCGGATCGTTGGCGGCGCTCCAGGCGCTGTTGTAGATCTTCAGCATGGCTTCGACCGCTTCCTTCTTCTGTGCCAGCGGCGATTCCCGATAGAAGCCGAGCGCTTCGGCGGCGGAGCCTCGCACCTCCCAGTCCTTGTAGTTCATGTACTTGGTGAGGAACGGGAGCTGCTTCGCGCTGTGCAGCTTGCCGACGGCCACCAGCACCTGGCCGTGATAGGTGAGGTCCTGTGCCGTCGTCTTTTTGCCAGCTTCGTCCGCAAGGATCTTCGCCGAAGTGTCGGCGTCCTTTTCCTTCACTCCGCCACCCATGCGGGCGATGGCTTCCACCATGGCGCCGCGCACCTTCGCATCCTTCGCGTTGAGACACTTCGGCAGCAAGGTGTGGATCTCCTTCCTCTGCGCCTCGTCGGCTGCATCCCATTTCTCGGACACGAGCTTGGTGAAGTGCTCCATGTCCGCTTCGATCTTGCCTTTCACCGCGCCCTGCAGACCGGTGAGCGCTTCGGCCAGCGCGGTCTTGTCCGCCTCGCTCGCTTGCGCTTCGAGAACGCTTCCGATCAGCAACACGCAGCAAGAAACCACAAGGAATCGCATCATGGGACAAACCTCCGGCACGTCTTGCATTCTCCGGCGGCGGCCGCTTTGCGGCAAGCCTCCGGGTCACGCAGGGGACGCATGCACAGCCTCCGCAAGCAGCCGGGTGACAGGGCCGTTCACGAGAGGCAGAGCTTGATGTTCCAACGCAGCCACGGCGCGAATGCCCCGCACGGAAGCCGCGATGAATGCCTCCTCGGCGCCGAGGACATCGGCCGCGGTGAGTTCGCGCTCCTCCACAGGGATGGCCTGACGTACTGCTGCTGCCAGCAGGACCTCGCGAGTGATGCCCGGCAGAATCGGCAGCAGAACGGGAGGCGTGCAGAGCCGCCCCTGTTTCACCAGAAAGAATGTCGAGCGCGTGCCCTCGAGAATCCGGCCATCCGGCATGCGGAGCAGGACTTCATCGAATCCCATGCGCTGACCGGCCTCGAACGCGAGCCTCGCCGAGAGGCCATTCATGGTCTTGTGCTGCGCGAGCGGGCGCGGCCCGTCAAAGGGTGGCAGCGCCCATCCGAGATGCACCGGCTTCGACGCGTCAGCGGGCAGTTCCTCGGTCTGAATGACACGTTGCGTTGACCGGCCGAGGTGCAGCAGCGTCACGCGCAGCAGCGCTTCACCCGCCGCGGTCGCAGCACGCGTGCACTCTCGCGCGAGGACCCCGCCTTCAGGAGGCGCAGGAAAGTTCAGCGCGGAAGCTGAGACCCGCAGCCGCTCCAGATGGCGTTCGAGATGCACAACGCCACCCTGGCTGACGCGCATGGTTTCGTAGAGCCCCGCGCCGGAGAGCAATGCGGGCGCCGCGAGTTCCAGCGCGACACGCGCTGTCGAGCGGAGTTCGCCATCGATGAGCACACAGAAACGCGAGTCGAGCATCATTCCTGCCCCAAGAGTGCAGCCACCTTCTGCAGCGTCTCTTCCCGCTCCGCTGCGGGATCGGAGTCGAGCACGATACCGCCCCCCGCGTGGAGGTGCAGCACACCTCCGCCGCTGTAAAGAGTACGGATGAGGATATTGAAACGGCTGCTGCCATCGCAGCCAATCCAACCGAGCGAGCCGCAATAGGGGCCGCGCGCCTCGGCCTCCAGAGCATCGATGATCTCCATGGCCCGGATGCGCGGCGCGCCCGTGATGGATCCGCCGGGGTGCGCAGCACGCAGCAAGTCCACCAGTCCGAGTCCCGGGCGCAGTTCTCCGGTGACTTCGGCCACCAGATGGAGCACCGTCGGATGCACTTCAACATCCACAGGCGAAGGCACGCGCACCGTGCCCGGGCGGCACACGCGCGCGAGGTCATTCCTCAGAATGTCCACGATCATGGCGAGTTCCGCACGGTCCTTGGTGGAGGAACGCAGTTCCGTGGCGCGCTGCCGATCTTCCTCCGTGGTGTGACCGCGAGCGATCGTGCCCTTGATGGGACGCGTCCTCACCGCGGCGCCCTGCACATGCAGGAACTCCTCCGGCGAAAAGGAGAGCAGTGCTTCGCCCTCATGCTCGAGCCAAGCCCCGAAGCTGGGCGGATTGAGCCGCCGCAACGCGACATGATGCTCGAGAAGATCCGCCGGCCGCGCGAGAGTCCAGTGCTGCGCGAGATTGGCCTGATAGATGTCGCCGCGCCGGATGTGCTCCAGCGCGCAACGGACCCGCGCCTCGTGCGCCGCCGCATCGGGAGCCTCCAATACGGTGGGTGCCACGCTCGACATTGGCGGGAGCGGCCTCTGCAGCGCCTCCAATACGGCCGAGCGCTGCGCAAGAAGCTCGGCTTGCGCCGGATCGTTGTCGCCGCCATGCAGAACCGCCAGTCGGCCCAAGCCCGTCTGTTCGTCCCGCACCACCGTGACACGACTCTCGATGACAAGGAGATCGGGCAAGGTGGAGAGTGGCTGATGTCTTCCCGGCAACTCCTCGAGGGCATGCCTCAGTTCGTAACTGAGAAGAGCGACGCAACCGCCGCTGTACTCCGGAGCACCCGGAACGCGTGGTGCAGCGCCGAGCCGCTCGGCGAGCAGCGCAAAAGGGTCACCTGCATCGCCGCGGCGCCAAGAAAGTCGCCGTCCAAAGGGAAGCGCCAGCACACTGCTGCGACCGTGGGGAGGACCGCCGCCACTGTCCAACAGAACGGGTGGGCCGAGATGCCTGAGGCGCAGCAGCAGTTCGCCTGCATCCGGCAGCGCACCGAGATCTTCCATGTGCGGGTGAAACCCGACTGACGACATGGCGCGAGTCTAGCGAGGGGCTGTATCCTGCGGCCAGTGAAGCACCTGCGGGCATTCCTGACCCACCTCGAACACGTGCGCGGCATGTCCATCCACACGGTGGCTGCTGCTGCGCGCGATCTCACGGCACTCGCTGCAGAACACGGCGGCGTCGCAGCCGACCCGGCCACTCTCGCCACCCCGCAATTGAAGAGCCACATTGTCGGCCTGGTGGGACGCGGCCTCGCCCGGAGTTCGGTCGCACGACACGCCTCCTCCATCCGCACGTTTTTCCGCTGGCTCCTCGACGCTGGTCACATCGAAGTCGATCCGTCGCGCAGCCTGAAGGTCCCGCGGCCTCGGCGCAGCCTGCCGAAGGCGCTCTCATCAGAAGACCTGCTGCGTCTCCTCAGCGCCGCGGGCGGCGACGATTTCACCTGCACCCGCGATCGTGCAGTGCTTGAAGTGCTGTACAGCTCCGGTGTGCGCGTGAGCGAAATGGCTGGATTGTCCCGGGAGGATCTCGATATGCGCTCGGGCCGCATGCGCGTCCTCGGCAAAGGGCGTCGTGAGCGACAGGCCTTTCTCGGCCGCCATGCCTTGAAGGCACTTGCGGATTGGTGGCCGCTGCGAACAGGGGTCGCGAAGGGCAAGGACCGAGACCGCGTTTTTCTGAACCGCTTCGGCACGCCCCTCACCGACAGGAGCATCCGGCGCGTACTGGCGCGGCGCATCCGCGGCGCCGGACTGCCCAGCGGCATCACACCGCACACCCTCCGCCACACCTTTGCCACGCATTTGCTGACTGCTGGCGCGGGCCTCAAGGAAGTGCAGGAGATGCTCGGCCACCGGCATCTCTCAAGCACGCAGATCTACACCCACGTGACACCGGGCCACCTGAAGAAGGTGCATGAACGCGCGCACCCCCGCGGCAAAGTCAGTCCTCGCACTCCTGTTGGTGCTTGAGGTACCAGCTGAGCATCGCGCCCACGCATTCGCCGCACCAGTCGTGCTCTTCGAGAAGCCGCGTCCCGAAACCCTGTGCCTGTTCGCGGCGTGGTGCATCCAGGTGCGCGCTGCCTCCCTGCAGTTCGAGCAGGGCGTCGCGAGCCATGCGCAGCACTTCCCCTTCGCGTTCGCGGAAGAAACTCCGCTCGAGGGTGCGGTACTCGGCGGCGAAGAGCTCCTTCAAGACCAGCGGCGCATCCGGATCAGAGAGTCGGAAGGCCGCGATGCGTCGGATGAGGTTGTTCCTGAACTCGGCCGCATCCGTGGTGATCCCGAGGTGCTTCTCGACGTTTTCCATGCTCGCCGCATCGGGAGCACGGTCTTCATGGCGGCGCTCATCGTGCACGCGCTCGCCCGTGCCGAAGGCCTTCACCTCCCGCAGGTAGTCGTGGAAGATGCGATCTGACTCATTCTCGTCCACGAGCCGCGACGCCTCGCGCAGAGTCTTGCCAAGCCGCAGAACAAGCTCGGCCCTGACATCCCTGAGGAAGCTCTCGCTCTGACCGAAGGCCCCGTCAGGCGCGATGCGCAGGAACGCATAGAGCGAGGGGTCTGCGAGCAAGCGCGGCAGGGCATCGAGGACATCCATCGGTGTGAGACAGGCGCCACTGCGACTGACACTCACCTCGGAGAGCATGCTCTGCATCTCGCGCGGTGAGGCACCCACACGTCCCTCGTAGGAAGCTTCGACGCATTCCTCGAACTCCTCCTCGGCGCCGTCGTACTCGGCAGCCAGGACTTCGATGCCTTCCGTGAGCGCGTGGCGCTCTGGTTCGTCGAGCCCTTCAGGCAGCGTGCCGTCCTCATACAGCGCGACCTTGTCGGCAGGTTTCAGTTTCTTCAGCACCTTCGCCAGCACGCCTTCGTGGGCGGCAGGATCGGGTCGACGCATGCGCGTCAGCACGGCAAAGAGCGCCGCCACTTCCGCACAGTGTGGCGCGATGTGCATGCCGTGGGCGACGGACTCGAGATGTCGTTCGTAGATCTTCGCCTCGGTGGAAACCCGTCGGAGGTAGGGCACGCGCACGAGTTCCATGCGCCCCTTGAAGCCGGGGAAAGTGGGATCGCGTTTGAACGCCGCGAGGTACTTCTCATCCGACGTGCCCACCTGCAGGAGATCGAGGGCCACGGTAATGGCCGGGAGATGAAGCATGCCGCGCTCCACCGTCGTGAGCAGATACTTGTTCGCCTCCAGCGGTCGCTTCAGGAAGTCGCTGTACTCCGCGATGCCGTGGTTGGCATCCACCAGATCGCCGTGAGCCTCGTGCAGATCTTCGTGCATGAGCACGGCCGGCAGTCCGTCCATGGAACCGTGCGCGAGCATGCGGGAGGCTGCATCCACAGTCGTCTGCGGCTCGATGGTCACTGATCCGATGCGGTAGCGATGGGAAACGTAGAAGCGCTCGACACGCACGTGCCTGAGCACGCGTTGCCAGTCCCCTTTGCAGGAGCGCAACAACGTCTCGTAGAGCACCTTGTTCTTGGGGCTGAGTTCGCCGCGCTGAATTGCATCACTGAGCACGAACCGGTCACGCTCCGACGCATCGGCCGTGGCCAAGGCCTCCTCAAGCATTTCGAGGCGGCGCTTCTTGGGGATGAGCAGCCACGGCGGGTCTTTCATCTCGCAGGGGATGCGACTGGTGATGAAGCGGTCATCCACGTGCGCAAGCGAGCCTTCGTCAGCATGAGTGCGCCTTCCGAATCCCACCTCGCCTTTCTCCGTCCGCTCGCAGAAGACCCACGAGAACCGGAACAGCGGGCAGTCGTCCGTGCGACTCCATGCCTCCAGCCCGTTCCTGAGGCAGTCCACGATGCTCGACTTCGAGGAACCGTTGGGCCCGTGCAGCAGCACGAAGCGGTCGCAGCGCCCGCGCTCGGCGAACCCGCTGATCACGTCGTAGAGCCGGTTCTGCACTTCCTCCTGCCCATAGACCGTGGCGAGCCCGTCACCGCGCGGATCATCGAAGAGCGCAAAGCGCCGCGTTGGAGCGCCACCGAGCCCCGGCACCTCGTACGCGCCATGGTGCACAAACAGATCGCGCAACATCTGATGCACGTTGCGCGTGAGTGTGTACGGCCGCGCGTAGAGGAGTTCGAGATACTCCTCGAAGGTGAGCTGCGCCCGCTGCCCTTCGAAGGAGTCCTTCGAGTGCTGCGTCACACGGGCGATGGCCTTGTCGATTCTCGGGTCCATGCTTCAGAATGGTCTACGGATCGGGAGCGCCGCTCGGGAGTCCGGCCATGCGGGGCTTATCGGCCTGAAGGCGCGCGCAAGTTCGGGAAAAGACCGGCCATGGCGAAGCAGCCACGGAGCCACCGGCGCTCACAACCCCAAGGCGGGCTGTAGCGGAAGGACGAACGGCGCAGCACGAAACGATGACCCCGACGGGATTTGAACCCGTGTTACCAGGATGAAAACCTGGTGTCCTAGACCTGGCTAGACGACGGGGCCGAACGCGCGAAACGGTATCAACACCGCGGCGACACGCCAGAGTTGTTTCAAAGCCGTTGAACCGACACCTCTGAGCCCGCCGGCGCCTGATTTTCCCGCGGGATAGCATGGCCGCCATGCGCACATTCAGCCTCGCTCTGCTCACACTTCTTGCGGCCTGCACCACTGGAACGCCGGGCGCCGGCAGCCCCCCGCCGGACTCAGCTTGGACTCCTCTCTTCGACGGCAAGACCCTCGACGGATGGGTGAACGTGCAGTGTGCCCCCAGCACGTTCACCGTGAAGGACGGCCTGCTTGTCTCGAGCGGCATCCCGACCGGCATCCTCCGCACGGCCCGCATGTACGAGAACTTCGAACTCGAACTGGAGTGGCGCCACATGAAGGCTGGCGGCAATGCCGGCCTCTTCATCTGGTCCGATGCGCTCACTGCTCGGGGGCAACCCTTCTCACGCTCCATTGAAGTCCAGGTCATGGATGGTGTGGAGAAGCCGGGCTTCTACACCTCGCAGGGAGACATCTTCTCAATCCACGGCGCGCGCATGAAGCCTGACCGCCCGCATCCGAACGGCTGGGAACGCTGCCTGCCCGCCTCGAACCAGACACGCCCGTCGCCTGAATGGAATCACTACCGCGTGGTGGCCAATGAGGGCGTGCTGAAGCTCTCGATCAACGGCGTGGAAGTCAGCGGTGCTTCCGCCTGCACGCCCCGCAAGGGCTACATCTGCATTGAATCGGAAGGCAGTGAATGTCACTTCCGGAATCTGAAGATCAAGGAGCGCCCGGCGAGTGCAACTCCCCTCAACATGAAAGACGTGGCGCAAGAGGCCGACCACTTCCGTTCTCTCTACAACGGTGTCTCCCTTGCCGGCTGGAGAGATGCAGCGGAGAAGTCCGCCCACTGGCAAGCGCATGATTGGACCCTCGCTCACGACGGCAAAGGCGGCGACCTGTGGACCAGCGAGGAATTCGGGGACTTCGAGCTCATGGTGGACTGGCGCCTTGCGGGCGCTGCCAAGGAAATGCAGCGCCCGGTGCTGGGTACCGATGGTCTCGAGAAAAAAGGCGCCGACGGAAAGCCTGAACTCGTCAGTGTCAGCGACGCCGGCGATTCCGGCATCTACCTCCGCGGCAGCAGCAAGGCTCAGGTGAATATCTGGTGCTGGCCCTGCGGCTCCGGCGAAACATGGGGCTACCGCACAGCCGCCGAGACGCCCGCGAGCGAACGTGGCGCCTATGTGCCGCTCGTGCGGGCGGACGCGCCGCCCGGGCAGTGGAACCGCTTTCACATCCGCGTCGTGGGTGAGGCCCTCGATGTCATCCTCAATGGCAAGCGCGTGATCAAGGAAGCGCTGCTCAGAGGGGTCGCCGCCCGCGGTCCCATCGGGCTTCAAAGCCACGGTGACGCCATCGAATTCGCGAACATCTACGTCATGCGCATCAAGCCCTGACAGTGCGCCGCAGCACACACCTCGCCTCGATACTGATCCTCTGCGCCCTTGCGGGCGCCGTGGCGCCTGCGCAAGGCGTGCGCGTCATCCTCGCAGATGGCCGCATCGTGGACCAAGCCGGCGCAGGTTCGACGCGCGCGGGCGCGCTGGAGCTGAAGGTAGAACCCGTTCACGACGGGCGTTTCGACGTTGAGCTCAGGAATCCGACCGCGTTGCCGTTCGGGATCACTGCGGCACGGCGCGGAACACCAGTCTTCCTCACCCACGCTGCGATTGCTGCACCACCCGGCTGGCGCATTGACTGGGCTGAAGCGCGCGGAGCTGAGCGCGCCTTCGCCTGGAACGATCAGGAAGTGTGGGATGTGCTCGGCCCACGGCATCGACGCACCACCGCGCTCACGCTCGAAGAGAGCGCGCGCTGGCACCACCTGAATGGCGGCGAGTGCATTCGCTGGCAGGTGCTCCTGGCTCCCGAGCCCGTGCCCGCACGCGACGGTGCAAGCGCCGACCGCTGTCGCGGTGCCCTCCGCAGCGTGGACGCCGCTGAATGCGCAAAGCAGCGCGCACTGTTTCCGCGGCTCGAGCAGTTGCGCAGGCAGTTCACCATCGCGGACACCGCTCCCCCCTTCGACACGGCGCCAGGCACGCGCAACTTCGGCTGGTATCTCCACTGGTGGCAGCGGCGCTTTGATTACGGCCATTCAGCTCCCTGCAACGGGCCCTTTGACTGGGGCGTCGTGCCTTGGTCGGGCGGCAACACGAATGCGCACTACGACCTCGTGGCCTGCTGCATCGAGAACTGGTTGGACTCCGGCGACGCCGGTGCCTGGCGCCTTGCACTCTTGCTGGCGCGCCAGATGGCCACGCGCGGATTCACCAACACGGATGAACCGTTGCCTTTCCCCGGCTGGCCTGCGGGGTACCTGAACCACAGTTGGCATTTCGAGAAGACGAACACCGAACGCCCGGACAGCGCAGGACGGAAAGGCTTCGGGCATCCCGGGAACTACATGCCGCCGCAGAGTTCTCACCAATGGGATCTCGGCGTCTTGATGACAGCCGAGCTCTCGGGTGATCCTCATCTCCTTCGCACCATGGCGCAACGGAGAGCCTTCCTCCTCGCCGTGGGACATGAACGCATTTGGGATGGGAGTTGGGGCATCCGACCCGCCGCGTGGCATCTCCGCAATCTGCTCGCCTTCCGCGTCGTGCGCGAGGACAAGAGCATGGAGGCTCGCGCCGAGGCGTTCCTCGCCCATTGCATGAAGCTCATCGGCCCCGAGGCCAAGTGGCCGACGGATCGCGGTTCACCTGAGTGGCAAACGCCATGGCAAACGGCGTTGTTCGTCTCTCTTGCTGCCGAATGGCGTGAACTGGGCGTCGGCAAGGGACATCGGCCTCGCTTGCTCGCGCTCGGCCGCTGGGTGCTCGATGAGACCACGACCTTCGTGAACGAAGAAGTCGGTGAGTGCTTGAAGGGTGCCTACCGTGTGCGCATCGCAGAAGGCGGCCGCGCAGAGGTGACGGAGTGGCTGGCTCCCATCTCGACACCGCTGCTCTTGCCGCTCTGCACCGTGATGGCCAATGCGGATCCCCGTTACGTGCGTCACCTCACCGCGGCACGGCGCACCGCCGCCGCGGCGGCGTGGCGCGGTTGGGGTGACCTCAGCACCAAAGGCAGCGCCGGAGAATCCGACTGGGGCTCTTCCATGTACCCGGGCTCCATGCCCAAGGCGGCCGCGGAGCTTCTGCTCGGCGCGCGACGCGCCCACATGCGCTGAATAAGGCCGGCGGGGATCGAACCCGCGACCAACGGATTAAAAATCCGTTGCTCTACCGACTGAGCTACGGCCTCGTAGCGGGCCGGGGTCTGGCACTGTGGCCGGGCCCCTGCCCCCGGAACACGGCGGCGGGAGCCATTACGGCTCACACCGTCGTGAGTTCGTCTGATTTTTTCTTGAGCAGGCCGTCGATCTTCGACTCCTGCTGCTTGGTCAGGTCCTGGATCTTCGCTTCGAGATCCTTCTCCTGATCCTCGGTGAGCTTCGTTTCCTTCTTCGCCTGCTGCGCCACCTTCATGGAGTCGCGGCGCACATTGCGCACCGCCACGCGCTGCTGCTCACCCAGCTCCTTGATGTGCGCGACGAGCTTCTTTCTCTGCTCCTCGGTCATCATGGGAACCGGCAGGCGGATGATCTTGCCGTCACTCTGCGGCGTGATGCCGAGATTGCTCGCGAGAATGGCTTTCTCGATGGACGACGTTGCGGTCGCGTCGAAAGGCTTGATCACGATGCTGCGCGCATCGGAAACCGAAACCTGCGCCAGTTGCGAAATGGGCGTCATGCTGCCGTAGTAGTCCACCTTGATGTGGTCCACGAGGCCCGGCGCCGCGCGGCCCGTGCGGATGCCGCGCAAGTCATCCTCGAGGCGCGCCACGGCCTTGCCCATGCGGTCCTTCGTCTCGTTCAAGATGCCGTTGTAGCTGAGGTCCATCGTTCAACCCTCCGCCCCGCCGACCTGCGTGCCCACGTCGCCGCCGTGCAGCAGCTTGACGAGATTCGCTGGTTCGGACATGTCAAAGACCACGATGGGGAGCTGGTGCTCCATGCACGTCGTGATCGCTGTCTTGTCCATGACGCCGAGGCCCCTGTTGATCACTTCGAGGTAGCTGATGCGCGTGAAGCGCTTCGCATCGGTGTGCTTCCTCGGATCACGGTCGTAGACGCCATCCACTTTGGTGGCCTTGAGCACGGCCGCGCACTCGAGCTCGAGCGCGCGCACCGCAGCCGCCGTGTCCGTGGTGAAAAAAGGACGACCTGTGCCGCAGGCGAGAATCACTACACGCCCCTTCTCGAGGTGGCGCATGGCGCGGCGCCGGATGAACGGCTCCATCACCTCGCGGATGTCGATGCCCGAGCACACCCGCGTCGGCACACCCTTCTTTTCGAGGCAATCCTGCAAAGCCATCGAGTTGATGGCGGTCGCCAGCATGCCCATCTGATCCGCCGTGGCGCGATTGATGCCGAGGGGCTCGATCTGCGCACCGCGGAGGATGTTGCCGCCGCCGATCACCACCGCCACTTCAGCGCCGGTGGCATGAGCGGACTTCACAACCTCCGCAGCGCGCTGCACGGCCGCGATGTCGATGCCATGCCCACCGGGTTCGCACAGCGATTCCCCGGAGAGCTTGAGCAGCACCCGCTTCCAGCGCAGCGACGAATGCGCCTTCGAATCACTCACCGATGCGAATCCTCGAGAAGGAGAGGATGCGCACGTTGCTGACGCCCGCTGCCTTGGCACCAGCGGCCAACCAGACGCCGACTTTCTTCTCCGGGTCGAGCACGCACTCCTGCTCGATGAGAGCACGCTCCGCGACGAACTTCTGGATGCGCCCACCAACCATCTTCTCGGCGATGGCCTGGGGCTTGCCGGATTCAACAGCCTGCTTGATGCAGATTTCGCGCTCCGCGGCGAGATCCTTCTCCGGGATGCCAGTGGCATCCACGGCAAGGGGTGCCGGCGTCACGGCGACGATGTGCATGCAGAGCTCGCGCAACACCTTCGCGAAAGCCTCGCTGCCGATGTCGCCTTCTGCACTGACTTCGACAAGACCGCAGCTCTTGTTGTCGAAGTGCTGGTAGGCACCTGCGATGCCGCCCATGCGCACGACGCGCCGGATGGCCATGTTCTCGCGGATGGTGTTGGCTGCATCGTCGAGCAGCGCCTTCACCTTGCCGCCGCAGCACGCGAGCACGGATTCTGGCGAGGCGGCTTCAGGAGCGGAGGCCATGGCGGCATCCAGCGCCGCTGCCGCAAGGGCCTGGAACTTCTCGTTGCGCGCGGAGAAGTCCGTCTCGCAGGAGACGAGCACCGCCGCACCACCCTTGTTGCCCGGCCCGATGGCAACGCGCACGACACCTTCGAACGTGTCGCGGTCCGCGCGCTTGGCCATCTTCGCGATGCCGCGCTCGCGCAGCACCTTGATGGCGCTGTCCATGTCGCCACCGGCGGCATCGAGAGCGCTCTTGCATTCCATCATCGGTGCCTGCGTACGTTCGCGCAGTTCCTTCACCATGGCAGCAGTCACTGGAGGCATGTGATGTCCTTTCGTGACTCAGGCCAAAGGATCGGTCTTCGGTGCATCCGCGGGAGGCGCAACAGCGGCGCCTGGCGTGTCCGCCTTGGCGGCGCGCTCGGCACGCAAGCGGGCCTGCGCAGCCTTGAGAGCTTCGACTTCGGCAGCCCGGCGCTCGGCTGAACGGCGCGCCACTTCCTGCTCCTTCTTCTGCTCTTCCATGCGACGCGATTCCTCATCCGCGCGACGCTTCTGTTCCGCGGCCTGCCACTGGGCGAAGGCGGTATTCCCTGCGGCCACCGCCTCGGTGAGCTTCTTCAGCAGCACCTGGATGGAACGCATGGAGTCGTCGTTGCCGGGAATCGGGATGTCGATGAGGCTTGGATCGCAGTCGGTGTCGAGGATGGCCACCACGGGGATGCCGAGCTTGTTCGCTTCGCGCACCGCGTTGTGTTCCTTCTTCGGATCCACCACCACCATCGCGCCCGGGAGCTTCTCCATGAGACGCAGACCGTCGAGGTTGCGCAGCATCTTGCGCTTGTCGCGCAGGATCGTGGACTGCTCCTTCTTGGCGCGCGATGCGAATTGCGGGTCCAGCACCTGACTCTCGAGTTCGAGCAGCGCCTTCATGCGCCCGCGGATGGTTGCGAAGTTGGTGAGCGTTCCGCCCAGCCAGCGTTCGGTCACGAGCGGCATGTTGACGCTCGTCGCGCACTCCTGGATCACCGGTGCGGCCTGACGCTTGGTGCCCACGAACAGGACCTGGTGGCCTTCCGCGGTGAGCCGCTGCAGGAAGGTCGTGGCCTTGATGACACCACGCAGGGATTCGCGCAGGTCGATGATGTGGATCAGGTTCCGCTTGCCGAAGATGTAGGGCTTCATCTTCGGATTCCAGCGGGAGGCGCGGCAGCCAAAGTGCACGCCAGCTTCGAGGAGATCCTTGACTGGGACAGCAAACATGTGCGAACTCCACCGCGCAGGTCCATTGTGGAGCCCTTGATGCAGGACCCCGGACTTGCCGGATCGAACGAGAACCGCCCCCAACAGCCCGCACCACCATGGCGCGACACTCAAGGGACGCGGGCAGTCTAGCCGTCCCGCAGCGCGCCTCAACGAAGTGCCACGGCTGCTAGGCTCGCCACCCATGCGCGGCGGGAAGAGCGTTTTCATCGCGGCTGGTGAGCCCTCCGGCGATCTGCACGCCAGCCGGCTGCTGCGCGAGCTCTCCCGCATGCGGCCGGACATCGAGGCCGCTGGCGTCGGCGGCCGCCAGCTCGAATCCGCGGGCATGGAACTCATCGAGGATCTCGCCGCGGACGCGGTGATGGGATTTTTTCCCGTGGTGCGCGCGCTCCCCCGGCTCCGGCGCGTCTTCCACCGCTGCCTCGAACGCATGGATGCACGGCGCCCGGAACTCCTCCTGCTCGTCGATTACCCGGGCTTCAACTTGCGCCTTGCTGCGGAGGCCAGGCGACGCGGGATTCCTGTCATCTGGTACATCCCTCCGAAGGTCTGGGCGTGGAAGCGCGGACGCCTCGCGGAGATCAAGCGCTGCGTTCAGAAGGTGCTCGTGATCCTCCCCTTCGAAGAAGGGGTGTTCCGGGACGCGGACATCGCCGTCCAGTACGTGGGCAGTCCTGTGGTCGATCACTGGGTTGAACATGTCCCCGCAGCGGATCAGATCGAAAAACTGCGCGGCGGAAGCGAGCACGTGCTTGGCGTCTTTCCCGGCAGCCGTGCCCATGTGCAGAAGAGCCTTCTCAGCACCTTCGTGGATGCTGCAGCGCTCTGTCGTGATGCCGGCACTCCTTGGCGCGTGGTGGTTTCCGGCGGCGCAGACATGCGCGCGATGCTCCAGCCATTGGCCGCTCGTGCGGGTCTGGAGGCTCTGGTTCACACTGGTTCGGCTCTCGACATCATGCACGCGATGGATGCCGGACTCGCCGCGAGCGGAACCGTGACCCTCGAACTGGCGCTCGCCGGAAAACCCTTCGCCATCGCGTACCGCGTCAGCGCGCCGGTCTGGCTCGCCGGCAAATGCCTCATCGACCTGCCCCACTTCGCACCGGTGAATCTCGTGGCGGAACGCGAGGTGGCGCGCGAGTTCATCGGAGTGCGTTCGCCAGCCGGGGCACTCGCTGCAGAACTGCTGCGTCTGCAAGGGGCATCCTCAGCGGAGGAGATGCGCCGCGGGCTGATGGAAGTGCAGCAGCGACTCGGACCGTCTGGCGCATCGCTCCGCGCCGCTGAGTGCGTGCGCGACTTCATCGAGGGTGCTTGACGACGCTCGTCAGGCTTGCAGTGCACGCCCGGCACTGCTCTCTCCGGTACGCCTCAAGAACGCGATGAGATAGGCCACTTCGGCCGTCACCCAAGGACTCTGCTCGAGTTCGGCCAGCACCTCGTCGCGCGGCCGTGCGGTCCGGAAGATGACGCGATAGGCGTTGCGGATGGCCTCGATCTGCCCGGGCGAGAATCCGACGCGCTGCAATCCGACCGTGTTCACCTTGCGCACCTTGGAGGGATGCCCCTCGACAACCATGAAAGGTGGCACGTCGTGCACGACGCGCGTGAGCCCACCCACGTACGAATGGCGTCCGATGGTCGCGAACTGCTGGACCGCCGCAGCGCCATTGAGGATGGCTCGATCCTCGATCACCACGTGCCCCGCGATGAGCGCGTTGTTGGCCATGATGACGTGGTCGCCGATGCGGCAATCGTGCGCCACGTGGCACGCGGACATGAACAGGTTGTTGTTCCCGACCCGCGTCCAGCCGTCGCCCTTGAGAGTGCCGCGGTTGAGCTGCGCGAACTCGCGCACCACATTGCCATCACCGAGTTCGAGCCAGGTTGTCTCGCCCCGCCAGGTGAGATCCTGCGGCGCTCCACCGACCGCGGCGTGCCCGTGAATCTGGTTGTTGCGGCCGAGACGCACGTGCGGACCGACGAGGGCGTGCGGACCAATGCTGGTTCCGGCACCGATGACGGTGTCCGCGCCGATGACAGCGCAAGGTCCCACCTCGACATCCGCGTCGAGAGATGCCCCGGGATCGATGATGGCTGTCGGGTGAATGCGGCTCATGCGTCCATCAACATGAATTTCATCACGGCCTGACAAGTGAGTTCGCCGTTGACCGTCGCCTTGCCCTCGACCTTGCCGGCCCGATCCTTCAAGGTGATGGTCTCGCACTCGAGGCGCAACTGATCGCCCGGCACCACGCGCCGGCGGAACTTCACGTGGTCGATCGCCACCAGCACGGCCACGCGCCCCGTGTTCTGCAGGCGGCGCAGCAGAAGGACGCCCGCGAGTTGCGCGAGGGCCTCGATTTGCAGCACCCCCGGCATGATGGGCTGATCGGGCCAGTGCCCCTGGAAGTGCGGCTCGTTGATGGAGACACACTTGATGCCCACTGCACGTTGCCAGCCATCCAGTTCCACCACGCGGTCCACGAAGAGGAATGGGTACCGGTGCGGCAGGATCTTCAAGATCTCGCGCACGTCGAGACCTGTGTCCGTCTGCAACACGCCTTGGGCTTCGAGTTCCTTCAGCCGCGTGGCGAGTTTCCGGACGAGTGCTTGATTCTCTGCGTGACCGCTGCGCGTAGCCACGACGCGCGCTTCGAGATCCATGCCCAAGAGCGCAAGATCACCCACGAGGTCCATGAGCTTGTGGCGCGCGGCTTCATCGGGGAAGCGCAGTTTGTTGTCGCGGACACCCTCGGCCCCGAAGACGAGCGTGTTCCTGGTGTCGGCCCCCTTGCCGAGACCGAGGTCCTGCAGCGCCTTCGCCTCGGCTTCGAGACAGAACGTGCGGGCCGGCGCGACCTCCGCCAGAAAGCGGTCCTCCTCAAGGACCAGCGTGGTGCACTGGGTTCCAAGACCCGGGACGCCTGGATAGTGCAGGGTGTACGCAAGTTCGAGGCGGTCCTTCGCGGGGAAGGCCGTGATGCTCGCCTCGCCATCGTGCACAGCCACTGGCACGTCCAGCGCGAACCGCTTGCGCGGAGCTTTCTGTTCGAGCCGCCCGGAACCGCGGATGATCTCTGCGAAAGGCAGGCTCGATCCGTCGAGGCCGGGAACTTCCGGGCCATCGAGCTCCACATCCACGTTGTCCACGCCGAGGGCATGCAGGCTCGCGGTCAGATGCTCGACGGTGTGCACGTCCGCATCACCGAGTGCGAGAGCCGTGCGCCGCTCGCGCTCGACAACATTCTCGATGCGGAGCGGGATGCGTGGTCTCCCGGGAAGGTCTGTGCGCACGAACACGATGCCGTTGCCCGGTTCCGCAGGACGCAGCGTGACGGTGCATTCCTTGCCGCTGTGCAGGCCGATGCCGCGCACACTGACGGCACTGCGAATGGTGCGCTGGTTGCGAAGACTCAAGGCACTTCCTCCGCGCCAAAGCGGCGCTCCAGAGCACTCACGCGCCTGAAGAGTTCGGGCAGGCGCTTCTGAACGACTCGCACTCGGAGTCCGTCCGCCAGCGGAATGGCCGGCAATCCGAGATACCGCGCGTTGCCCTCGAGATCAGCAGTGATGCCGCTGTAGGCGGCCACCTGTGCGCCGGCTGCAATCGTGATGTGCCCACCAACGCCAACATGGCCACCAAGGACCACGCGGTCGCCGAGCTTTGTCGATCCAGCAATGCCGACGAGTGCAACGAGCAGGCAATCCTCGCCTACCTCCACGTTGTGCGCGATCTGGACCAGATTGTCGATCTTTGTGCCGCGACGAATGCGCGTCGCATCAAAGCGCGCGCGGTCGACACAGACACACGAACCGATTTCCACGTCGTCCTCGATGATCACGGTGCCCGTCTGCGGCACCTTCACATGGCGCCCCTGCTTGTCCGTCGCATATCCGAAACCGTCCGAACCAATGACGGTCCCGGCGTGGATCGTGACGCGCTCGCCCAGAACCACGTCGTGTTCGAGCACGACGCGGGCATGAATGACGGAGTCGCGGCCGATGCGCACGCCAACCCCCACGACAGCTCCGGCGTGGACGACAGTGCCCGGACCAATCTCGGCGCCCTCGCCCACGGAGACGAGCGGGCCGATGTGCGCATCCGCGGCGATGATGGCTCCAGCAGCAACAACCGCGGAAGGATGCACTCCGGCAGGCGGCTTCGCGGCCGCCACGAGATGCTGCACGATGCGCGCAAAGGCAAGCTGCGGTTCGGCCGTCAGGATCATCGCGCCCGCAAAACCGGGCACAGGACTCGCGAGCACAGCCGCTCCCGCCTTGCTGGCCGCGAGCTTTGCACGCCAGCGTTCATCACCCGCGAAGGTGATATCGCCCGCTCCGGCGCCATCGATACCAGCGTGGCCGCTGATGACGCGCGTGGGATCGCCGCGCAGATCACCATGCACGAGCGCAGCAAGAGTGCCGAGGGTCGCGGCCATCCTTCAGCGATTGAGGCGCTTGATGACCTCGTTCGTGAGGTCCGCGCTCTCGGCGTGCCACACCACCGCGCGACGATGAATGGAATCCCAGATGTCCCCGCGGGTGCGACCGGCGGCTTCGCCAGCGTTCACGAGGAACACGGCCGAGAGGCCCTTCTCGGTGCCGAGGGCGGCCACTTCACGCCGCACCTCGATATAGACCTTGCGAATGTGTTCGACGAGATCGCGCTCTTGCTGCAAGAGCACGGTCTTTTCAGCGAGTTCGAGTTCCACACGCTCAAGAGCGAGGTCGCGCTCCTTCTGCAACCTGTCCAGCGGCGCCGCATCGCCGAGCTCGAGAGCTTCGCGCTTCTGTTCCAAAGCCTGGCGCTGCTGGCGGACCTTCTCGCGCTGGTCCTTCAGACGCGCTTCGAGTTGCAGAGAGATGTCCGCGGTCTTCTTGTATTCAAGAACGACGCGCTCCACGTTCACGAAACCCACAGACTGAGCCGTGGCGATGGCCGTGAGCAAGAGCAGGATGGCGGGCGCGGAGAAGCGCATGAGAGGCCCTTTCAGAAGGTGTGTCCGAACGAGAACGATATGAGCTGCGTTTCGTCGCCATTCTGCTTCAGCAGCGGGATGCCGAAGTCGATGGCCACCGGTCGTTCGCCGAGGAACGGTATCACGAGGCGCACGCCCGCTCCAACGGCGAGACGCGGCTCCCACGTGTCCGTACTCGACCAATCTTCGCCCACGGAACCGGAGTCGACGAAGAACACGCCGCGCAACTGGTTCTCCTCGATGGGGAACAGATACTCCGCTCCGAGCAACCACATAGCCTTGCCACCCGTGGGATCGTCGCCCTCGTGCGGGCCTGCTCCGCGGTAGCGGAAGCCACGGATCGTGCCCGTGCCACCAGCGAACAGGCGATCGAAGATGGGCACGTCGCGCGTGTCGCCCAGCGCACCAGCCCAGCCCACGCTCGCATTCAGTTGCAGCACGTGACGCTGCCCTTCGGCGTTCTCGAGCAGCGTCACATATTCATGCACAGCCGCATTGCCGCGCCAGTAGGAAAGGCTCCCCCACAGACCGGCGTACTTCAGAGAAAGCTCGATTTCGCGACCCTCGGTGGGTTCAAGAAAGTTGTCCACTCTGCGCAGGCGAGCGTCCGCCTGGAGAGACGCCACTTCGTTGCGGCCTTCGAAGTCCCAGACGATCTGTGGCGCGCCGGTTTCGATCTCGCTCACCTCCGCCACCTCGTCGCGGAGAGTCACGTCCACGCGCAAGTCCTCGCCGATCAGCCGGCCGCCGGTGATCGAGATGCCCTCGTGGCCTTCGCGCCAATTCTCACGCAACCACTCCGTGAGATACAGCTCCCCCGTCAGCGCATAGGGCGAATCGAAGATGTGTTGATCGCCCCAGAGAATCCGGCCCCGCGTCATGATCGTGCCGGGTTGGAAGCTGAGCACGAGTGTCTGGCCACCACCAGTGAAGGCATCGAGAGTGTCCGAGAACTTCTCCGGCAGATCGAGCGGATCGAAATTGGTCTTCGTGTACGTGACGTCACCGATAATGCCGGCGTTGGTGGAGACACCCACGGCAAAGCGCACCGTGCCCGTGTCCGTCTCCTCGACATCAATGACCACATCCTGCACGTTTTCGCGCTTCGTGTCGCGCAGGTGCACATAGGCCTCGCGATAGATATTGAAGTCTCCGAAACTGATCTCGGGCGTCTCCACACGCAGGCCCCGCTCCGGACTCCAGTAACGCAGGCTGCGGATGCGCTGTTCCGAGCGGCGGAGCTTCTTGAGATTCAGCGGTTCGCCCGTGATGAGTTCGATCTCGCGACGGATTACGCGGTCCTGCGTTTCAACGTTGCCGCGAATTTCGATCGCGCCCACGTGGACCAACTCGCCTTCCGTGACCTGGACCAGCACATCCACCACATTCGTCTCGAGGTCGATTGCGCTGCGGTCCATGACCTGCGCATTGATGAGCCCTTCTTCCTGGTAGCGCTCGGTGAGGCGCTTCATGTCGAGCCCGAGGGCGCCATCCGGAGCGACGGCATACGGCCCGCCCACGACGGTTTTCAGCGCCGCCAGGACTTCCTCCGTTGTGAAACGTGCGACACCTTCAACGCGGATGGAACGCACCGTGTAGCAGGAGCCTTCCTCAACACGAATGAAGAGTTCCACGCGCTCGTGGTCGGACGTCGGGCGCCATTCAACAAGCGTGGCATGCGCGTCGAGGTGTCCTTGGCCGCGGAGCCACGCATTCAGTCCCACCACGTCGCGTTCAACCTGCTCCAGCACGAATTCCTTGCTGAAGATCAGCCCGGGCTCTTCGCACCAGGGCATCTGATCCAGCAGTTGGTCGCGGTCGAAGCTCGCGAGCCCCTCGAAGTGCACCGCGCGGATCTTCACCTTCACGCCTTCGAGAATGTTGAAGATCACGAGATCGCCACCGCGCACGGCTGTCTTCTGGAACTGCACGCTGACGTAGTGGAACCCGCGTTCGCGGTACCAGCGTTCGAGTTCCTTGCGATCGAGCTCGAGCGTGAAGTCATCCACCATGTGCCCCGCGCGCGTGCGGATCACGGGCAGGAGTTCCTCCCGTCCGAATTCAAGCGCACCGAGGAACACCAACCCCACGACCTTTCTGTTCTCTTCGCCATGCAAGGTGATATTGACGCCGCCCTGTCCGTCATCCACCGCCAAGACGCTCGGGATGACAGCGAAGAGTTTGGGCAGGCGCTGCGTCTCGACCGGCGGACGCGGATGCGCCGGATCCTCCGGCGCGGCTTCCTGCCAGCCGGAAAGGCGACGCACATCGCGGTCGAGTGCGGCGCGCGTGAAGGGCGCCCCGACTTTCACACTCATGACGGCGAGCACGGACTCGGGTGTCAGCTGGCGCAGCCCCTCGATGCTGATCTTCCGCACGGGGCGGCCTTCGAGTTCAGAGCCATCACCCTGCGCCAGGGCGAGCCCGGCACAGACAAACGCACACAGGATGAGGTGGGCAGTCTTGGTCGCAGACATCAGGCTCCTCCCGGAAGGCCACGAGGCGCCGCAGCGTAACCGCTCGGAATCAGGAGCCCGAGCCGTCGGCCGAGTTCTCGAAGCGCAGCCGCGCCGGAAAGAACTGGAGTTCGACCTTGCCTGTCGGACCGTTGCGGTGTTTTGAAAGCAGCACTTCCGTCAGGCTGCCCTCTCCCGGCGCCGGGGACTCACCACGGTAGTAATCGTCCCGGTAGAGAAACATGATGATGTCGGCGTCCTGCTCGATGGCGCCCGACTCACGGAGGTCCGACAGCCGCGGACGATGATCTTCACGGCTGTCCACGGCGCGATTGAGCTGTGACAAAGCGATGACACAGCATTTCAGTTCGCGCGCCAGTTCCTTCAAGCTGCGGCTGATCATCGCGATTTCCTGCTGGCGGTTTTCTGTGCCGGCTGGCGACGCCACCATCTGCAGGTAGTCCACGATCACGAGATCGATGCCGCCAAGGTGCCGCGCGAGACGGCGCGCCTTGGTGCGGATGCCCATGGGCGTCAACGCCGGTGTGGCATCAATGTGGAATTGCGCAGCGCTCATGCGCGAGGCTGCCTCCGAGAGCTTGGCCCAATCGCGTTCGGAAAGCGTGCCTTTGGTGATGCGCGTCGCTTCCACGCGAGCCTGTGCACACACGAGATTCTGCGCGATCTGCTCCTCGCCCATTTCCAGCGAGATGAAGAGCACCTTCGCGCCGGTGGCAAGCGTCGCGTTGAGCCCGATGTTCAGGGCGAACGTGGTCTTGCCCATGCTCGGGCGTGCGGCGATGACCACCAGATCGCCGCGCTGCAGCCCGTTGGTCATGGCATTCAGGCGGAGGTACCCCGTATCGACGCCAGTGACCGCACCGCGGCTCTCCTGCAACTGCTCGATGCGGTTGAAGGTCTCAGTGAGCAGTGAGCCAAGAGAACGCGTGCCGGCCGCCGCCTCCGATTCACCGATGGCAAAAACCGCGGACTCCGCACCATCCAGGATTTCCTGCACGGACGCTGGAGAACCAAGCGCGTCCTCGCGAATGCGTTCGGCCGCGCGCATGAGTTCGCGGCGGACCGACTTCTCGCGCACGATGCGGGCGTAATGCACCGCATTCAGTGCCGAAGGCAGGCGGTCGATCATCTCGACGATGAGCGCCTTGCCACCCACGCGCTCAAGCCGCCCATGCGCTTCGAGCTCTGCCGCCAGCGTCACCGCATCGATGGCGATGCCGCGCTGATGCATGTCCGCAATGGCCTCGAAGACGAGTGCGTGACGCTCGTGGAAGAAATCGTCAGCGCGCAGGATGCCGAGAACGTCGTCCAGTGCCGCTGGGTCGAGCAGCACGGCGCCGAGCACACTCAGCTCGGCGTCCACATTCTGCGGCAGCGCCGCGGCGAGCGTGTGCTCGGACATGCCGCCCTCCAGAGGTGCCCGCGGACCGCGATGGCCCGCAGGCATCATCCACCTCAGCCGGCAGCAGGAGTCCGCGGCGCTGTGTCCGCATCCTCGTGGCCCGGAATCCAGTCACCGCGCCCTTCAGCGCGCACGCGCACCTCGATGGTGAGTCGCACTTCGTCGTGCAACACCACTGGGCACGCGTGGTTGCCAACCATCTTCAAGGCGCTCGCGAGCTTGAGCACGCGTTGCTCGAGCGGGAACCCACCGGCCGCAGCGGCTTCCGCGATCTCGCGGACACCGACCGAGCCGTAAAGATTGCCGGCCTCGCTGGCCTTGGAAACGAGGGTCACTGAGAAACCAGCCAAACGGCCGGCCAGTTCCTTCATTTCCGTCAACATCGTCGCCTCTTCGGCGAGCCACTGCGCGCGGACCTTGTCCACGCGGCGGATGTTCTCAACCGAGGCCGGCACGGCAGCTCCGGTGGGAAGCAGGTAGTTGCGTCCGTAGCCCTCACGCACGCGCACGCGAGCGCCGCGCTTGCCGAGGTGCTCCACGTCCTTCACCAACAAGAGATCCAGCATGGTGTCAGCTCCTCAGCCTGTGTAGCCCATGAGCGCGAGGAAGCGAGCCCGCTTCACCGCGTACTTGATGGCCTTCTGGTGCCTGGCGCAGCCCGTCGAGCGCTTGCGCGACACGAGCTTGCCCTGTCCCGTCACCATGCGCTGGAGAAGGTCCAGATTCTTGTAGTCGATTCCCACTG
Source organism: Planctomycetia bacterium (assembly GCA_005790545.1). GTDB lineage: Bacteria > Planctomycetota > SXUL01. The sequence continues at coordinate 116,188 of SXUL01000036.1, forward strand.
CGGGATCGAAGCGCGTATCGACTGGTTCGGCGGGGACAGGAGCCGGAGCCCCCTCCTCTGCCTTCGGTTTCTTCTTCACCGCACAGAACCTGCACGGCAGCCGCTCGGCGAACTTCTTGAACTTGTTCTTCTTCTTGCGGCGTTCTTTCATCTGCTTGGACATCATGGCCATGTGAATCTCCTTCAGTTGCCTGAGCCGGCATCCATGTCACGGCCGTCGTATTCGTCACGATCGCGCCAACCGCCGCGGCGATCACCCGGCTCCTCCCACTCGTCTTCGCGCTTCCTGGGCTCGCGACGGGGGCGGAGAGCATCGATCTCGGCAGCAGTGCGCCAGATCGGGAATTCGGGGACGGCGAGCACGAGAGCGCGCAGCACGTCCTCGGAGATGTTGACGTCGTGCATGAGCCCCTGGATGGAGCCTGCGGGCGCCTCGAAATGCGCGAGGATGTAGGTCGCGCGTTTCTGGTCCTTCACGGGATAGGAGAGCTTCCTCTCGTCCCAGAGGTCCACCTTCACGGGCTTGCCGTGATGCTTCTCGAGGAGCGCGTTCACGATGTTCGTGCCGCTCCCGTTCTCGGCGTTGACCTTGCTGTTGGGCAGCAGGAACATCGCCTCATACCGATTCACTTTTGCTTCGGACACAGTGAGACCCTTTCCTGGTCATGCGCTCTGCGCCATGGACACGCCCTGCGTCGCGGTGCAAACCGCGGACTCCGCAGGGCGAGGCCCCGAAGATTCCCTCTTCGGGACGATGCGGAACGCCATGCCGGCGGAGCGGACACCCTCGGGTGCCACTCCACGCGACATCACTTCTTTTCCTTGCCCTTCTCGGATGCGGCGGGAGCCGCATCGTCGGTGGGCTTCTTCTCTGTGAGAACCACAGGCTCCGATGGCGCGCCCTCGACGGGGGCAACGACTTCGAGGGCCTTGTAGTGATGGCTGACGAGCGTCTTGTGCGGCGAATCCGTGAGCGTCACGCCCGCGGGCAGCACCACGTCCTTCGCTTCGATATGACCGCCGACGGCCAAGTCCGCGATGGAGACCGTGAGGCCCGACGGAATGGCGCGCGGCAGGCACGACACGTGAACGTCGCGGTTGATGAATTCGATCAGGGCACCCGGCACCGGCAGGGGCGGATTGATGAACTCGATGCTCACGTTCACCACGACGGGCTTCTTGTCATCCACACGGAGGAAGTCCATGTGAACCATCTTGTCGCCAACGGCGTTGAAGCCGATGTCCTTCAAGAGGCACATCTGCTTCTTGTCGCCAACCATGAATTCGAACATGCGCGCACCGCGACGAAGCGCGAGCTCCATGGCGTGGGCTTCGAGGCTGAGAGCGCGCGGCTCGCGGCCTTCCCCGTAAAGGATGGCCGGAATGCGCCCCGCGTTGCGGATGCGCTTGCACTCCTGGGAACCCTTCTTCTCGCGGAACTCGACAGGCAGGCTCACGATTTCCATCAGACCGATCTCCTCACGACTCTCCGCTTCCGCGCAGGGCGCGGAAGTGGTCGCGCCGGAACACCCACCACCGTGGAGTCCGCCGCAACATTGCGTTCACTCAGGACCACCGCGCCAGCTCCTGTCCGGGCCTTGCGGCCAACACGGACAGGCGCCACGAGAATGGTGCCAGCACCCAGCGACACCCCGGCCCCGATGCGTGTCCGGTGCTTCCGGACTCCGTCAAAGTTGGCCGTGATGCAACCGGCCGCCACATTGGCGTCCTCGCCGACGTCCGCGTCGCCGAGGTAACTCAAATGCAGGGCCCGGGCCCGCCGTCCGAGGCGCGAAGCCTTCACCTCCACGAAGTTGCCCACGCGGGCACCCTCTTCGAGGCGAGCCCCATCGCGCAACACTGCGGCGGGGCCAACGGAACAGCGGGCGGCGATGCTAGCACCCCGCCGAATCACCACAAAAGGATGCAGCACAGTGCCTTCGCCGACGCGGGCACCAGGTTCGATGACCACATGCTCGGGGCTCGGGATGATCACGCCGCCAGCCCGAAGCTCTTCGATCACACGGGCTTGGAGTTCGCGACGCGCTGCGTCCAACTCGCGCGGCGTGTTCACCCCGCGCGCCTCCTCCGCATCGTTCAGTTGGAAGGCGTGCGCCTTCACCCCCGCGAGGGCCACCAGGTCGGTCAGGTAGTACTCCCGCTGGGCGTTCTTGCGCCCGACGAGCGGCAGCAGGCGATGCAGCGCTTCCACACGCACCACGAACTGCCCCGCGTTGATCTCCCGGATCGCGCGCTGCTCTGCGTTGCAGTCCTTCTCCTCGACGATGCGCTCGAGCTTGCCCCCGCCGTCGCGGAGGATGCGGCCCAGCCCCTTGGCATCCGCAACGGAGGCCGTGAGTACCGTCACATCGGCCTTGGCCTTCCTGTGCGCTGCCGCCGCGGATTGGAGGGTTGCTGCGCGCACAAGCGGCGCATCCCCGCACACGATGAGCACATCAGCGCCCGCCGTCGGCAGGAGCTTCTGCGCGGCCATCACGGCATGTGCTGTGCCAAGCGGCTTGCGCTGTCGCGCCCAAGCCAGTCCTGCCGTTGAAGAGAAGGCTTTTTTCATGACCGGAAGGTGCCGGCCACCGACCACGATGTTGGTCCTACATCCAGCGCTGGCGAGCGCCAAGAGGACATGCCCGAGCAGCGGCGTGCCCAGCAGGTCCGCGAGAACCTTGGGTCCTTGGGTGCGCATGCGTTTGCCTTCACCCGCCGCGAGCACCACGGAGATGAGTTTCCGCGCCATCCGGCTTGCTCCTTCGGAGTCGGCCTCCTGCCGGAGGCCGCGGTGATCCGCGATCGAAAAAAGCGGGGTTCGGAAGACTGAGCTCCCGAACCCCTGCTGAGATTACCCTGCTAGGACTCGAACCTAGAACAAGAGGGCCAGAACCTCTCGTGTTACCGATTACACCACAGGGTAGTCACGGTTCTGGCGAACAATGTTCGAGCTCGAACGGTGGAATGTTAGGCCGCATCACCGACCGGATCAAGCAGGCGCGTCGCGTGCGCACCGGAAGCGGGGCTGTGGAGCGTTGCTGTTCCGCAAGGGCACTTGCGCTCGTACCATGCTCCCCACCTACCCTGTGGTGTAATCGGTAACACATCAGTTTTTGGTACTGAGATTCCAGGTTCGAGTCCTGGCGGGGTAATCAGGCGAGTGTCCGGCGCAGAAGATCGAGCGCCGCACTGGCGGCGCGTTGGCGGACATCTTCGCGCGCACCGGGAATCAAGAGACTGCGGCTCTGGGTACCTGCGGGCCCCGCGACAGCAACGAACACGCGCCCCGCGGCAACGCCGCGCGCATCCGGGCCGGGTCCCGCGACACCGGTGGTAGCCAGTCCGAAATCGACACCCCATGCGCGCCGCACACCCTCCGCCATGGCTCTGGCCACGCATTCCGAAACGGCGCCCTCCAGTTCCAACAGCTCTGGCGCCACTCCGAGCATGGCCATCTTTGCGGCGTCGTCGTAGGCGACGATGCCGCCCCGACAACAACGCGAGGCTCCTGCCTGACTGATGAGCCGCGCCAGCACCAACCCGCCGGTCAGTGATTCCGCGATGCCCAGCTTCGCAGCGCGTGCGCTGAGGCGCGCCAAAACCACGGCCTCGAGACTCTCGCCCTCCGCACTCACCAGATGTTCGCCGAGACGCGCTGCCGCCAGTGCGCTGACACGCTCCAATTCCTCCGCATGTTCCGCGTCTGCTTCGCAATGCAGGCGCACTTCACCCGCACCCGGATAGCTGCCGACGAGAACCGGTCCTGTGCGGAGCATGAGATCGCGGATTTGTTCTCCGAGCGCCGCCTCGGGAATTCCGGCCACGGTGAGCGTGCGAGAGATCCGCCGCGAGACAGGGCCGGGGTGCGCCAGCAACCAATCACGAAGCGATGTGTCCGCGATCGCCAGCACCTCGCCGGGCACGCCCGGCAGCACGAGCAACTGCGCTGGGCCGAGGGACATGACGAACGCGGGTGCGGTGCCGCGCGGGTTCGCAAGGGGTGTAGCCCCGACTGGAAGATCCGCCTGACGGAGGTTCACCTCTCCCGGAGTACGCCCCGCAGCCGCGAAGAACGCACGAACCATGGCTTCTGCAAGTGGGTGACGCGCCCGCGGGACTTGCGCGGCCGCGGCAACGGCGTCCGCCGTGAGATCGTCCTCTGTCGGACCGAGACCGCCTGTCGCGATGACCAGACTGTGTCGCCGACAGAGCTCGTGCAGTGTCGCCACAAGGGCCGGCTTGTCGTCCGGAATCACACGCGCCTCGGCGACGCGCCAACCCTGAGCGTCGAGTGCACGGATGAGCGTCGGAAAGTTGCCTTCGCGCACGCGTCCCGCGACGAGTTCATCGCCGATGGCCAGCAGCGCGGCGGTGCTCACGTCATTTCCTCGACCACTTGTCGCCGCGTTGTTGCTGGATCTGCTGGATCCACATTTCGTCATCCGCAGCATCAGCCGGCAACGACATCAGTGCCTCTTCGCCGAGAAGTCCCCCGAGCAATTGCCGCGCTTCCGCCGGGAGCGGCTCGCTGCCGTGGCGCAGGGCTTGCAAGAGACCCGGCAGGAAATGCGCAAACGCGAGTGTGTCCAGCCGCTCGGCTTTCCAGACGGTGGTGCCCGCAGGCGTCCAGGTGAGCACACTCTCGGCTCCTGTCCGATCGACCACCTGCAAGGTGCGTCGCTCCTGCGTGAGACGCACCAATTCAGTGCGTCCCGATGTTTTCATCTGCGCTGCAAAACAGAGCGGGTCCTCGGCACTGTTGACCGAGAGAAGCAGCGCCGCCTCATCTTCGAGTGCGGCGCCCACGATGGCATGGGCATCGCGGAATCCGCCATCAGCGACAGGTCGCCGTTCGTCTGCGGCCATGCCCTGCCAGAAGCCGGAGATTTCCTCGCGGAAGATGAAGATCAGGGCGCCCACCGCCGCAACCTTCAGGAGATTGCGACGGAGCAAGGCACGATCCAGAGGTGGGCGCTTCTCACCCATGCCCATCCACGCAATGAAGATTCCCAACTCGTAGAGCAGGCAGAGCGGCACAGCCAGGAGGCTCTGCGTGATCGGGTCCGGCGGCGTCAGGACCGCCGAGACGATGAAGATGATGAGGATCACCCAGCGGCGCTTCTCGCGGAAGGTCTTGATCTCGACAAATCCGAGCCGCGCCAGCGCGATCATCACCGTGGGGATCTGGAAGGTGAGCCCGAGAACGAGCGTGAACAGGGTGAAGAGGGACAGGTACTCGGACAACGAAATCATGTTCTGAATGAGATCGGGGTCCGGGAACGCGAGCAGGTACTTGAGGCCGATCGGAATCAGCACGAAGTAGCCGAAGAGCACACCCGCAAGAAAGAGGACGAGACAGAGCGGCGCGTAGTTGTAGACGTGCTTCTTCTCGCGCGCGTAGAGACCGGCGGCAACGAAGCCCCACATCTGCCAGATCCAGTAGGGCGCCATGGCGATGAGCCCGACGATCAGCGAGACCTTCAGGTAGGCGAAGACACCGGCCGCGGGCCCGGTGACCATGAGTGCAGGGCTCTGCCCGATGGACATCATGGCGTCGCGATAGGGCATCACGATCACCTGCATGATGTCGCGACACCACCAGAAGGCGCAGCCGACGCCGATGGCCGTCACCCAAGTCGCCCGCATCAGCCGGCGACGCAACTCATCCAGATGTTCCCCGAAGCTCATCCGGGACGCACCCAGTTCCAGTTCGGTTTTCGCCTCGTCTGCCAAGTCCGGCTCCCAAAAGCACCGCGGGCCCCACCGACGTATCCGGCGGGGCCCGCGATGTTACGCAACCCGATGGGTCACTGCTTCAGGAACGGTGTCAGATCCTGGGCGCGGATCACCTCGACACCCCAGAGCATGGCGTTCTTGTAGTCCGCCGAGGCCGTGAGTTCCTCACCTTCAGCGTCTTCCTTCTCGCCGAGCACGAGGAAGGTCGTGTTCACATCCACCTTCTCGCCGATCTTCGCACCAGCCGCCGCGAGGATGCGCGTGGCCACGTCGCGGGTATAGCGACCCGGGAGCTGACCGAGGAATGCGAACGTGACCGATTCCTTCGCATCGAAGAGCGGGCTGTAGAGCCAGTCGCCAGCGCCGATGGTGCCAGTACCGTTCTCGTCGATACGCGCCTCGCTCATGTCGGGACGCACGTCCGTGACGGTGACCCAGCCCTTGTGGATGCGCTCGCCGCCCTTGCCGTTCCCGAACACGCGGAAGCGGGTGCCGCGACGCAGCATCTGCTTGCCGGTGACATCGATGAACACGCGACCGCTGGTCGGGTCCGCGGAGAGCACCATGCCATCGGAAGTCACGGTCGCACGCTTGATGCGCTGCTCGGACTTCACCGCGCGGACGGTGGACTCCATGTCCTTCTTGTCCACGAGCAGAGCCTGCTTTTCCTTGTTGAAGTTCTCGCGCGCGGTGTCGAGTTCAGTGCTGACGTTGCGGATCTTGCCCTGCACGTCGTCGTTCTGGGTGCGCACCTCGGCGAGCTGATTCGTGAGGCGGCTGACGTTGCCCTCGAACTCGCTCTGCATGCGCGCCTTCTCTTCAGCGTGGGCCGTCGCGGCCTGGCTGATCTGGCTTGCCTGGCTTTCGTTCTCTGCCTTCAGGCGCGCGATGTCCTGGTCCTTCGCCGAGAGCTGGCCCTTCAGGGCCTTCACGCGGGTGATGGGCACATCGAGCGCCGCCACGAGACTGGCCGGACGTTCGCTGGGCGCATCAACCTGCTGGCCAATGCCCTCGAGCACGCCATTGAGCGTCTTCACCACGCCATCCGCAACGATGGCGGCGGGCTCGGTGACGGTCGTGTCCCAAGGCACGCTGGTGGGCACTCCGCCGCCGATGAGCGGCGCAACGGTCGCGTAGTAGTCGCGATAGAACTCCATCTGCGCGGTGGACGCGGCAGAGCCCTTCTTGGCGGCTTCCGCCTCGCCGACGAGCTTTTCGTTCTCGGTCATCTGGGTGAACCAGAGGACGCCGAAGATCAGCGTCACGATGAGCACGAGAATGAGAACGAGCAAACTGACGGCACCACGCTGACTGGAAACAGATGACATCGCGGCATCTCCGTTCGCGCGCCCCGCGACAAACCGCGGAGGTCGAACTGCATATTCCAACGCGCCCTGCGGACCGATCCGACCGGGCGTCGCCCGTTGCGATACCACAGGCAGGTCCCGGGCATCCCCTTTCACGAGCGGGCAGGATGATAGTGACGCCCCCGCGGGTCCGTCAAGCGACGCATTCGACTTGGCCGGGCTTTGACCGGGCGCTTGCAAGTCCCTAGCATGGCGGCACATGGGCCTCCAGCTCGGCGGCCTCTTGAACTCCATGCAATCGCTCCCCACGTGCCGACCGCTCATCCTCGGGCTCCTCGGTGGCATCGCCTCGGGAAAAAGCCTCGTCGCAGAGGTCTTCCGACGCCACGGAGCGCTGGTTCTCGATGCAGACAAGGGCGTGGCCGCTCTCTTCGAGGAACCGGCCATCAAGCAGTCACTGGCGGACCTCTTTGGCGCGACCGTGTTCGATACCGCCGGCGGGGTCAACCGCCAGAGGCTCGCGGCCATCGTCTTTGCTCCGGACGGCAGAGCGCTGCGGAAGAGCCTCGAAGACCTGCTGCACCCTCGTGTTGAGCGGGCTCTGGTTGAGGCTCTCACGGCGGCTCTTGCAGCGTCGCCTGTCCCGGATGTCGTGCTCTTCGACGTGCCGCTGCTCGCCGAGAATCCGCGCCTGCTCCTCCTCTGTGAGCGGCTCATTTTTGTTGCCGCACCCGAAGAGGATCGCGAGCGTCGCTGCCGCGAAGTCCGCAACTGGAAGGCTGGCGAGCGAGCGCGCCGCGAACAACTGCAACTCCCTCTGCCGGAAAAACGGGCCCTCGCGCGTCACGTGATCGTGAACTCTGGTAGCGTCGCTGACATCGAAGAGGCGGCACGGGAACTCCACTCCGGAGTGCTGGCCGCGCACCGTTTGGCGGAGGAACTGGCCCGTCATGGCCCGAAGGCCCATGGCGGATTGGGACCAGAAGCCCGAGCACGCGATGGAGCACGGAGAGACCGAAGCGGAAGTGGAACAGACGGCGGAGGCGCGCCACAGCGCTGAGGCCGCGTCACTGCGCCGCCACGCGGACTATGACCGGGTGAAGGCCGCGCCTTCGGTACATGCGCGCCTGCATCAACTGGGCGAACGCGAGCTGAGAGAGGAAGCAAGAAGACTCGGTCTTCAGCCGGAACCACGCGCGCCTCGCGAACAATGGGTGCAAGCCCTTGTCGCCCGTGAGCTCGCGGAAGAAGGGCTCCCTGTTGCGGACGGCATCATCGAAGTGTTGCCGCAGGGCTTCGGATTCCTCCGCAATCACGCGGTGGACTACATGCCCTCCAACGACGACATCTACGTGAGCCCCAGTCAGGTCCGACGCTTCGAGCTCCGGACCGGGATGCACGTGGTCGGCGTGAAAAGAGCTGCAGAAGAAGGCGAACGTTTCACCGCTCTGCTCAGGATCGAAAGCGTGGACGGCACCGCGGCAGTGGAATCGGGACCGCGCCCGCGCTTCGATGCGCTCACGCCCGTACATCCGCACCAGCGCCTCATTGTCGAACACGCAGCGGGCGCTCATGCGAGCAGGCTCATCGACATGTTCGCGCCGATCGGACTCGGCCAGCGCGCCCTCATCGTCGCACCGCCGCGTGCCGGCAAGACGCTGCTTCTGAAAGAGCTCGCCATCGGGCTCAAGGCCAACCAACCCTGGCTGCATCTCGTGATGCTGCTCGTGGATGAACGCCCCGAGGAAGTCACGGATCTGCGCCGCTCCGTTCCGGGTGAAGTCGTGAGCTCCACCTTTGACGCGACGCCGGAACGGCATTGTCATGTCGCACGCCTCGTGATCGAACGCGCACGTCGGCTCGTGGAACAGGGCCGTCATGTGGCCCTGCTGCTCGACTCCATCACGCGCCTTGCGCGTGCACACAACGCGGCCAGTCCGAATTCGGGACGCATTCTCTCGGGCGGCGTGGATGCAACCGCTCTGCAAATGCCGAAGCGCTTCTTCGGTTCCGCCCGTGCCACCGAGGAAAAGGGTTCGCTCACGATGATCGCCACCGCGCTGACGGATACCGGCTCACGGATGGACGAAGTGATCTTCGAGGAATTCAAAGGCACCGGCAACTCCGAGATCGTGCTCGATCGCACCGCTGCCGAGAAACGGCTCTTCCCCGCGCTCGACATCCTGCGCACGGGCACGCGCAAGGAAGACCTGCTCCTCGACCCGGAAGAAATGAAGCGCGTCACGGCGCTGCGCCGGGTCCTCGCCGGCCTGAAGCCCGATGAGGGCCTCGAACTCCTGCTGCAACGGCTGACGCGCACCCCCAACAACGCCGCCCTGCTGATGTCGATGGCGCTGTGATCAGCGCGCCGCAAGGTGCGCACGCCACTGTCCCGCACGTGCCGCGGACTCGGCATCCGTTGCGCGGAGCGGCAGAGCGACAAGATCCTTCAGCAAGGCGCGCGCGAGGGCGCGATCCGCTTCACAGCGCACCGGGCTCGAACCACGCTCCACCAGCAAGACCAGCGCGTCCAGCTGCGGGTCTGTGAATTCACGAGCCGTCAGCCACTGGACCTCGCGCTCAAGAGGCAGACCGAGCGCGCTCGTCGCATCCGCGAACCACTGGCTGCGCGCGGACTTGCCATGCACCTCGCTCCACTGCCGGAAAGCCTCGGTGCGCTTCGGCGGCGACGCATCGCGGGGTGCCTGAAAGGTGAGCGCCTCGAGTGCGCGCTCCGCGGATTCATCGCCCTCGGGCGCCAGCAGGAGACGCGCCAGCAAGGGTTGCAGGGCCTCCTCGCAACCGAGCCGCGCCAAGGCCAGCGCTGCAGCGCGTGCGAGAGCGGGCTCCGCAGCAGCGAGCCACGGCAGAATCAACGGCTTCGCTTCAAGTCCGAGCGCGCGTTGCAACACGGAGACAGCGAGAATCTTCAGCTCCACATGATCCGCGTGCTCGAGGATGTCGCGAATGCGCGCCGTCGTCGCGGAAAAGGTCGCGAGGATCTCGAGCGCTTCCCGACGCTGCGGCAGATCGCCGGCTTCGCGCACGATGCCGTGCAGCGCTTCCGCTGCGCGCGCGCCACCCGCCGCGCTGAGGGCTTTCAGCACAGCCGCTCGCTCGGCGATGCCGCCGTCACGCCAACACTGCATGGCCCGCGCAACACCTTGCTCTCCCATCACCGTGCCGAGAGCTGCGATGGCGCGCACGCGCAAGTTGGCGTCGGTGCCGCTGACGAGGCGCTCGAGAAGATCCGGCGTCCTCGGGTCGCGCAGCGTCGCGAGGCCACCAAGACAGGCCGAACGCACGGCACTGTCTTCGTCCCGGAGACCAGCGAGCAGTTGCTCGGCAGCTCCTTCGCCACCCCGGCGACCGAGTGCGCCAGCCGCCGCTGCGCGCACAGACGCCGCATCGCTGGCGAGCGCCAGTCCGAGTTCTTCGCGTGGCAGGGCATCCGTCAATTGTGCGAGAAGGTCCGCTCCTTCGCGTCCGGTGACGCGCGCTGCGAGCACCAGCATTTCGAGCCTGGCCTTCGGCGCAGCGCGCACGATGACCGCCGCAGCGAGCATCCGCTCACCCGCACCCTCAAGGCCGCTGGCGAGCACGACACTCGCGAGTCTCTCCGAGGCCGAGCGCAGCCACGCCTCCGGCATGTGGGCAAGCACGCCCGCGGCTGTGACCCGCGCGCGCGCATCCAGGCTGGAGAAACTCCCGGCCGCCAGTTCGGCGATGGCTTCCATGCGCCGGGCCCGATCCGTGATCGCGATGAGTTTCGTTCCTGTGCTCTGGAGTGCTTCGGCTCTCGCCGCGGGATTCTCTCCCGGCACAAAGCTCTGCCATGCGCGCTCGAGGCTGAGCCGCTCGGTCAGCTCGACGAGACGATTCAAGTCTGCGGATGGCTCGGGTGCCTCGATGCGTTGGAAGCGGGCTCGCGCGCCGGGCAACGCGACGATGAGGCGCCACTCGACTCCTTTGCGCCCGGCATCCTCGGAGAGACCGCGCTGGCCCAGCATGTTGCAAGCGCGCAGCAGCGCGGCGACCTCGGCACAGGCCTCCGGCTCCATCCAAGTACCACCCTCGCTGAGTGCGCGCAGCGCCACCGCGTCGAGATGCAGGGACCACTCGAGACGTCCGTCCCGGAAGCGCTGCAGACTGAGGCGCAAATCGGTTTCGGCTTTCGCATCCAGGACCGCGAGCGCGCGCTCGGCATGGAACACGGCTGCGTTGCCGGCCCACCAACGTTTCCACGCCAGTGCATCTGCACCGAATTGTCGCCCCGAAAGGCGCGCCAGTTTCCGCCACACGAGATTCTCGATGGTGGAGTAGTCGGGATAGAAGGTGCCTCCGGCCACGGCATCGATCAGGAGTGGCACGAGCAGCGTATCGGCGAGGCGACGATCCTCCTCCGCGGCCGATGCCCAGCACACATTCGTGAGCACGATGGCAGCGGAAGCGCGCAGGAATGGATCGCCGGATTTCAGCCAGGCGCTCAAACTCTCGCGCCGCGCCGCTTCCACCGGGAGCAGCGTGCCGCCGTGCAGGTCCTCGTCCTCGACGAGCGCGAGCAAGGCATGCGCGGCTTGACGCTGCGGCGCCGTGCGCGCGAGTTCCAGCAAGCGCACGCGCGCTGCCTCGACGCCGAGGCGACCGAGGTGCTGGACCGCCGTGGCAGCCACGACGGCTTCGGGATCGGCGAGTGACTCGAAAAACTCGCTGCGCTGTTCGCAGCCAGGAATGCGTCCGAGCAGATCGAGGGCGGTTGCGCGCGCGGGACTGCGCTTGCTCTGAAAGAGGGCCAGCACGGTCGGGAGATGCTCTTCCTCGAGTCGCGCAGGGAGAGCGCGCGCGGCACTCTGACGCACACGCGCCGAGCCGTGGCTGAGCATGGGCAGGACGACAGCCGTGCCAACCTTCGCATCGATGCGCACGAGCGCGGCCATGAGGTCGGGCAGCCCGGCGCGGTTGCTCGGGTCCGCGATGGCGAGACGGAGCGGCTGCACGGCCGAGGCTTCGCGCATCTCTCCCAGCACCCACGCGGCGCCCGATTGCACACGCCAGTCGTTGTGCTGGAGAGCGCTGACGAGTCGAGGCACCACTTCCCTGCCGAGCCCCGAGAGCACCAGCGCCGCTTCACGCGCACCCGCCTGAGGCCACTGGGCAAGACGCGCGAACAAGTCCCCGACGGGATCACGCGCGGGTTGTGCAACGGCAGTACCGCTCGTCGCCGGAGCAGGCTTCTCCTGAGTTTTTTCGGCCGGCTTCGGGCGCACTGGCGGCGGCGAGAAGACGGGGTCCTGCGCACCCAGGAACATCCCGATGAGAGAGACGAGCAGCATTGAACGCATGGAAGCCTCGACTCCAGTTCCGAAAACCGCGTGGGGATCACCAGTCTATGGGCGCGGGTGCAGCAGCATCAAGGCGCACCCAGCCAGCCGGAGACACGCAACTGTCCGTCCGGGTCGGGGTTGACGCGCAGACTCACGGCCACGCCGCTCTTGGCCACCAAGCGGACAAGGAATCCGCCCGGATCGATGCCGAGTTGTGCCAGCCGCCGCACGGCGGATTCGGCGTCGAGTTCCTCTCCGCGCGGCCAGTGGCCTGCATGCAGTTGGCGGCCCGTGAAGGCCTCCACACGATCGGCCATGCGGCCTGCGCGAGCGATCTCCGCGATGTGGCCTGGCAGGTTCTGACGCAGTTCCTCCGCACTCTCCCAGTCGCGCGTGAGCATGCGAAAAGGCGGCATGCAATGGGAGAGCGCCGCTTCCGCATCGGCATCGATGCACGCCTTCACGAAGGCTGTCGCCTCAGCCTCTGCAGAGCGCGCGCGCGCGGTGTCGAGGGCTGATTCCTCGTCCGCGCAGGAGAGCACGAGGGTGAAAAGAAGACAGAGCACGGCTGCACGTCGCATGGGCCCATTCTCTGCGGCTCCTGCGCTCCGGTCCAGCCGGGTTCACAGGGCGTCTTGCGGCCGGAACTCCGGACTGACCGCGCTCTGCAACGCCATGAGGTAGTCACGCGCGTCCGCATCGCCGGCCGCGAGGACCTTTGCCGCCGTGCTGCGCGCCAGATCCAGCAGCCTGTCCTCGCGCACGCGGGCAACGCGGAGCACACCGCCATGGCCAGCCTGGCGCACTCCGAGGACCTCACCCGGACCACGTTGTGCGAGATCCGCATCGGCCAGCCGAAAGCCGTCCCGTTCGCGCACGAGGGTTTCCATGCGTTGCAGGGCCTCCGGCTTGGCCCCTGCACCCGGCACGATGTGACAAGTACCGGCCTTCGCACCACGCCCCACGCGACCGCGCAACTGATGCAGCGTCGCGAGACCATGCCGCTCCGCGCCGAGGATGACCATCTGGGTGGCCTCAGGCACATCGAGCCCCACCTCAACCAACACCGTGGCCAGCAACACGAGCGTCTGACCCGTGCGAAAACTCTCGAGGCCTGACTGCCGCTCTTCCGCCGTCTGGGCTCCGTGCACCATCGCGACGGGAATCCCCGCCAGTTCGCGCCGCTGCCAGCGCACACCTTCGCGCACGAGCGCGGGAACTCCTGCGGCCGTGATGGCGGGAAAGACGACGAATGATCGTTCGCCGCGCGCCGCCGCTTCACGCACCGCAGCGAGTGCCTCCTCCACATTGGCGAGGCGCGTGGTCAGTCCGGCCCGCCCCGGCGGCATGCCCGCGAGTTGCGAGCGCGGCAGATCACCGAGCAAGGTGAGCATGAGCGTGCGCGGAATGGGTGTCGCGCTGACAGAAAGCGCGTGCACGGCCACGCCCATTTTCACCGCCGCCAGTCGGTTGCGCACTCCAAAGCGCTGCTGTTCGTCGATGACGACCAGACCCAGCCGTTTCCCGTCGAGCTTCGCTCGCAGTACGGCGTGAGTGGCGGTGATGATGTCCGCCTCGGCGAGCTCGCGGGCCCGCGCAGCGCTGCCGCCGGTCTTCAGCGCGAGCTTCACCCGCGACCCCTTGAGCCAGCGCACGAGCAGTTGGTGGTGCTGTTCTGCGAGTTCCTGCGTGGGCGCGAGAAAAATCACGCTCCGCCCCGCCGCTACCGTTGCGAGCGCCGCAGCCACAGCCACCGCGGTCTTGCCGCTGCCCACGTCCCCCTGCAGGACGCGCCGCATCGGGCGCGTGACTTGCATGTCGGAGAGAATCTCATCCAGCACAGTGCGCTGACCGGCAGTAAGGGCGAAGGGCAGGCGCGCATCGATCCGGGCCGCGATCTTCTGCGAGACCCTGATCTCTGGGGCAAGAGCTGCGGCCCCGCCCGTCCCCAGCGCCACCAGCAGAGCGACGAACCGGTCGAACAGCAGACGCTCCATTCCTGCATCGGCCTCAGTTTCCAGGACAGGCTCATGCACGCGCCGGAAGGCCAGACCGAGCGGCAACATCTCGGCGCCGATCCAGGCTGCGAGCGGATCAGGAAGATCCAGTTGCAGCGCTTGGTGAATCAAACCGCGCAGCGTGCCTGCCGCGAGTCCCGGGATGGTCGGCCAGCGCGGATGCAGGGTTTGCAGTGCGCGCGCCAGCTCTTCGTCACTGCCGACGACCTGACAGCGCTCGATGACGAACGGCTCCTCGGCAGCGCTTGCGCCGCGCCCGGTGAGGAGCAGTTCCGTGCCGGGCGGCCATGAGAGATTGCTCCCTCCACGTCCGTACCAACGCGCCCTGAGACGGCCCTCCTCTGAGCGCAATGTCAGCTCGAGGAATCCCCCGCGCCGTCCGCGCATCCTGCCGGTTCGCACACGTTCCAGTACCGCCGTGAAAGCGCACAGCCCGGCCACGGGCCGCGGCACCAATTCCGGCGTTCGCGCGTAGCCAACGGGAGTGACCAGCAGGAGCTCGAGAAGCTGATGGATGTCCGCCGCAGCGAGACACTTCTCACGCTCGGGACCAATGCCCTTCAGGCCGGAGAGTGGCGCGAGAAGGCTCGTCACGGCAGGGCATCGAGCGAGCGGACGATGTCCGCCACATCGAGACCGTAAGCACGCAGGCACGTCGCGAGTGCATCCGACTCGGCCACCACGCAGCGCGTGCAAGGCAGCCCGCGTGCTTCGAGAAACTCCGCCGCACCGAGCCGTGCAGCGAGCACATCCATGACGCGCATGGAGGGGGTGATTTCCGGACGTTCCGCAGTTGCTTCGGCGGCCATGACGCCAAGGTTGTGCGCCACGGCCTCTCCGGTCAAGCGCGTGATAGGCTGCGCCACATGTTGCACGCCAGCGCCTCCCTTGCCATGTGCTGCATCGTCGGAGCTCTCGCGCTCGCTCAGGCTCCCGATCCCAAGCGTGTTGCGGCCGCAGAGGAAGCTCTCACTCGGGCGCGCGAAGCCCTTGCCACGAGCTACGAGTCGCTGGAAGCCGAATTGAAAACGGGCGGAGAGCGAGTGAAGAGTCTCCTCCTTGCGGAGCTCCGTCCCGTCGCTGACAACTGGCGCAACGCCACCGCACCTCAGGTCATCAAGCTCCTCGGCGAAGGTCGAAAAAAACTACTCTCTCTCGCGCGACATGACGACCGCAACCTCGCTGAACTCGCAGCCTGGATGGCGCAACGGTTCAACGGCCTCGTGCAGGAAAAGGGTGCTGCTCTCGCAAAGGAATCCACCGAGGACTTGTGCGGCATGCTCCTGAGCCCGCTGCTGGACAGCCGCGCTTTCCACGAACGCTGGAATGCCGAACTCGCGCCGCTCCTTCCTTCCGCCGAGGTCTGGCGCAAGGCAACTCTCGATCTCGAAGGACTGCGCGAGGCGGCCGAGGTCGCCAAGGACCCCTCGCGCACCTTCCGCCGCGGCGCCCCGGCAGGCTTCGCACGCATCCCGGCGGGCACCTACAGCACGATCTTCAGTGGCGGTTTCTCCGGACAAGGAGTGCGAAAAAAAGACCGCCCCTTCGTGCTGGGGCACGACCTCTTCCTCGGCGTCGATGAGGTCACCCAAGCCGAATACCTCGCGTGGATCCTGAGCCTGAGTGAGGAGGAGCGTCGCCTGCACCAGCCTCGCGATGACAGTGGCAAGCCGCGCTGGGAAGCTGCAGAGGGAACGGGAGTGCTCGCTCTCGTGCCCGGCTCGGAGAAACTGCCGGTGACGGGCATCACACTCGCAAGCGCCATCGCATTTGCGAACGCCAACGGTGCGCGCCTGCCCACAGAAGAGGAATGGTGCGCCGCCGCTTCCGGCAAGGAACGCTTCGCGTACCCGTGGGGCGCGCGCTACGACAAGGGGCGTTGCAACGATCGCGACGGCGGTCTTGGTGCTCTCGCTCCGGTCGGCTCGTTCGCGGGCGCGCGAGGCCCCTTCGGCCACAATGACCTCGCAGGCAATGCCTCCGAGTGGACCCTCACGCTCGAATCCGGCAAGGTCCTGGAACCCGGCGCCGAACCACAGGAAAACGTTGTGGTCCGCGGAGGCTCATTCAAGAACAGCGGCGCGGATGTGACGACCGGCTGGGTCTGGTTGAAACGCGCGGTGGGTGACCGCGACACAGAGACCGGTTTCCGACTCCTCATCGATCCTGCGGCGAAGGCTCGCTGAGGCGCTGTACGCCTCGCACCCCGTCACGCGCGGCGTTGAACCAGCACGGCGAAATCCGTGTCGTCTTCGGCCTCGAGGCGCTGCGGCGTGGCCCCTTCGAGTGCCAGTGACTCTCCGCTCTTGAGCTGCAGGCGCTTTCCTTTCACTTCCACCGCCAGCGCGCCGTGGTGCACCACGATGGTCAAGGCGTGCGCCACCCCGAATTCCGGCGCTACCGCGACCGAGCCACGGCGGCCCTCACCGAGGAGAAGCTCCGTCTGACCTTGCTGCACGCCCCTGAAGTGGAATGCCCCGGCGCGCAGTTCGCGCGTCTGCTGCACGTTGGTCTCCGTGCGTTCTGCGAGGGACAGCAGACCGAAGGTGCTGATGCCGAGTCCCTCGGCGATGCGATCGAGGGTGTCGAGGTTGGGCTTGATGAGGTTGGTTTCGATGCGCGAGATGGGCGCATACGAAAGCCCGCAGGAGCGCGCGAATTTCTCGATGGTGAGGCCCTTTTGTTGGCGCAGCGTGCGGATGACGCTGAAGTCATAGCGTCGGCGGACCTCGTGGGCGCGCTGGTGCCTGGCGATGACCGAATTCGATTCTTCTGCGACGAGTTCGTCGCCCGTTTCTGAACGCGAAGACTGCGTGGCCATGACGGGCCTCCCTCTTGAAGCGGCAGGCGCTGCCTCAACAGCCCTATCGGGTGTGGCCCGAACCCGTCTTGCGATCAACTCCGGTTCGGGAGGAGTATTCTTCAGTGATCGAGAACAACGATCACGGATTCGCCCACATCAGGGTTGCCCTCGGCCGCACGCAAATGCACCGCGCGGAGGGATTCGATGGCGCCGAGAATCTCGTCGGCCACCCGTTGTGCGGGAGGGAGCAAGAAGACTTCCCAGCCTTGTGGAGGCTGAGGACGCACTGCATTGGCAGTCCACTCGAGCTTGCCCCGACTGGCCGCGGCAAGCAGTGCCGTCTCCATCGTTTGCAGCGGCTCCGCGCGCTGAACGAGCAGCGCGCGCACAGCCTCGATCGCAGCGGGCCCTTCAGCCACATAGAGGCGCCGTGTCTCGCTGCCGCGTACTGCTCCCGGTTCGGAAACCGCGCGCTTCGCCACCAGTTGCGCCTTCGTGCTGGGGACATCGGCATCCAGCGACTCCACGCTGAGGCCACGACCGGGCTTGCCAGCGCCATCGATCACGGAGATAGCGGCGCGTGCGTCTGCAACGAACGACTCGAAGGCGCGCGCACCGGATGCCACCGCTGCGTTGCAACGTGCGAGTTCGCGCTCGGACAGCGTCCGCTCGGGCGTAGCTGGCTCTGGAATGCTCTCGGCCCGTGCACGCTCCTGGATGAGTCCCGCTTCGCAGGAAAAACGCACACTCAGGCCGTCGTCCGTGGTTCGGCGCGGCAGCGTGAACGCGCGCGTGAGCATCGGCGCGCCAACCAGCGGAGCATTCTTGCGACGCAGGCCTGCGTGCGGTGCGCGCTTCTCGTCCGCTTCTTGATGGGCGTCCTGTTGCCGCGCGCCGTCAACACCAACTCCGCCTCCGGGGCTGTCCTCGGCAAGGCGGCCAAGGTCTTTGCTCCTCCCCTCTGTCGTGAGCGTCTCTCCCTGACCGGCTTCCGACCCCTCGGCAGTCACGCTCGGCGCAGGATCACCTGTCCATTCCGAGGGGCGTGACAGGAGCTCCACCACCCAACTTGTGAGTCCGACCACTGCGACGAGCACCGCAGCCCTCCGCAGCAGCGGGAAATAAGGGAAACGGCGACGCGCCGGGCGCAGCGCTCCCTGAAGGCGTCGAACCACGTCATCCGCAACAGGCGGGATGGCAGCCCTCCTGAGCTCCGCGCGCTGGCGCGCAAAGGCGCTGCTTGCGCTCCGACACGCCGCGCAATCGGTCAGATGCTGCTCGAGACGTGCCGCGTCCGCGGCATCCAACCGGCCATCGAGCGCAGCGCTCGAGAGCTCGCGGAAGGGCTCGCACGGATGCTCTTTCATGCGCACTCTCCCGAGAGCAGTTGGCGCAATCTCTCGCGCGCGCGAAAGAGCCGCGAGCGCACTGTGCCGGGCGGGATTTCGAGAATGAGTGCGATGTCCTCGTAGCTCCGGTCATCAATGTCGCGCAGGATGAGAATGGCGCGCAGTTCCTCGGGCAACTCTCGGAGTGCGTTCAAGGCGCGGCCGTGCTCCTCTTGCAACATGAGCGATGCACCGGCGTCCTCCGTCACAGCGGGTTCGGGATGATCCGTGGGACCGTCGCCGAGAGTTTGGGTCACATTCGGGCGGGCCTTGCGCGCGCGCGCCGCGGACACCACTGTGTTGTGCCCAATACGGCAGAGCCACGTCGAAAAACTGCTCTCGGAGGTGAAGCTCGCGAGCCCCCTGAAGGCCTTGAGCCAGGTCTCCTGACAGAGGTCGAGAGCGAGTTCGGGGTCGCGGGTCATGCGCAGAATGAAGGCGTGCAAGCGATCGGCATGGAGTTTCACCAAGGCCGTGAATGCCTCCTCCGACCCCTGCTGCGCGGCCTTCAGGAGTCCCGCTTCAGAGTGGATTGCGTCACCCAATCGGCATCCCTTCGACGCCTGCCAACCGGCCAGGTTCCGTCAGCAGCGCACGAGGTCGATACGGTTGGGGCGCGTCTTTGCCACCAGCCATGTCGTGGATGAACCGCCTTCCCGGTCGGGCCAGCGCAACGCCTTCAGCCCCTTCTTGAAGCGCGCTTCTCCGGGCTGAATGGAAACTTCCGTCTCTTCTTCGCGAATAACCGCGTAGCGGAAGCGGATGGAGTCATCATCCGTGGGGCCGAACCAGGTGAAGTTCGCCGCGGCCGAATCTGACTTCGGATCAGGACCGAGATGGGGCTTGAAGCCTGCGTTCATGGAGAGTCTCTTGCGGCTCGATCAGCCGCTCACGAATTCCGAGAAGGGGTTGACCGGATCCTCGAAGGCCTGACGCAGGCGCTGATCGGGATTCGGAATCACCACGGAGTGCCGATGATAGCCACGCTCGCGCGCAAGGCGCGTGCCTGAATCGACGGCCGCTTCCACATCACTTTGTGCACCAGCAAGAGTCACGAAGGCGTTGCCGCCGAGCCCCATGCCAAGCCGAATTTCGAGGAGACGTACGGCGGCGCATTTGGCCGCGCCGTCCGCTGCAAGCAAAGCGGCGCAGAGACTGGTCGTCTCGATGATGCCCACCGATTCGCGCACCGGTTCCGCCTTGCGTCCGCGGAGGACTCGCACGAGATCCGGGTGAGGCTGCGCGAGAAAAAGTGAATCGCGGAGTTCATCACGCGCCGCCGCGGCGCCGGCACCGAGAGCCTCACGGACGGCCTCCACACTGCCGCTGAAGAGCGCGATGAAACGACCGGGCGTGACCGGCCGCAAGGCCAGCACCTCCACGGTCGCCTCTTTCAGCACTGCATCCGCGGCGAGAAGCCCTCGGGCAACGCTCTCCCACTCGAGCATGCCGAGGGGCTTCGTATGCGGACGCACGCGCTCCACAGATCACCTGCGGCGGCGAGGCCGCTTCAGAGAACCGGCACCGGTATCGCCGCTCGAAGGTGCATCCCAGACGATTTCGAAGGACTCGTCCGCGCGGGTACTGGCCGCTGGGGCCTCAGAGCGCGGAGCTGGAGTCGATGCAGGCGCCGGAGCAGGCGCTGGTTCCGGCAGGGTGCGCGCTGGTTCATCCCACACGGGGATGAAGTCAGGTTCTGGCGGCGCTTCGGGAGCCGCACTCGGAGCGGATGCCGCGACATTCGGTTCACGTGCATCCTCGCCACGCGGTGCAGGACCACGCTCGCTGCCGAAGCGGTCGCGGCCACGGCCACGGCGTCCACGGCGGTCACCACGCTCCTCACGCGGTCCACCCTCGCCGCGTTCTTCGCGCGGCCCATTCACGCCACGCTCTTCACGGGGTCCGCGGTCTTCGCGCGGCCCGCGGTCTCCACGCTCCTCACGGGGAGCACGGTCTGCGCGCGGCCCGTTATCGCCGCGCCCTTCGCGCGCCCCGCGGTCGCCACGTTCCTCACGAGGCCCACGCTCTTCGCGCGGACCGCGATCATCGCGCTCGCGCCCTGCATCGCGGCCGTCTCTCGGTCCGCGTCCACCACGCTCGCCTTCGGGCTCGCGTTGAGAGCCTTCCTGCCCGAAGCCTCTTTCGGCTGCCCGTGGCGCCACCGCGATGCCGCGACGTCCAGCAGGCATCTCGGGCACTTCGTCTCCGCCATCCTCCGCCGGTGTCATGAAGCAACTCACCACGCCTACAGCGGCGCCAGCGACCGGCAGGTCCTTCGGCAGATCGAAACGATCGCCAAGGGGTGCGAGGGCCACGAGCACCAGATCTCCGGCACCTGCACCCGCGCGGTCGACAACCACGAGTGCGCCGGTCCACTCCACCTCATGCTCGGGTTCAACGAGCAGGAATCTCAGGCCTTCGAAGGCCGGGTGGACCTTCGCCAATTCGACTTCACACTGCACTGTTCCGATGAACACGTTCGTCCTTCCTGAATCACCGATTCTCGCGGCCCGAGATGGACTCCAGAGCCACAGTCACTGCCTTCACCGCCTCCCGGATCGCGGATTCCGTTCCGCCGAGATAGAGCCTTCCGAATGCACCGGAGGACTGCATCTCGATCAATTTGACGGGAGCGGCCTTTTCCGCCTCGTTGGCGGCAATGGTTGCGTAGGCGGCGGGGTGAACCTCCAGAATGTAGAGGGTCTCGCCGCCGAGGATCATATCGCCGAAACGGATGCGGTTGATGAGCTGGGCCTGGTCGGGGTCGAGGTTGGTGATGATCTGCGAACTCATCACGCGCGGGCGCAGCCGATCCTCTTCCTTGAGGCCGAGGCTCGCGAGCATGCGCGCTCCTGCCTCGCGCACCTCAGCCTGTGAGTCCGAGTGAAGCTCCAGAAGCCCGAAGGCCCGCTCCACCACCTGCAAACCGGGACGCACATCATTGCTCTTGAGCGCGATATCGGTGAGCCGGTTGATCGCGATGCCCGGAGCCACTTCGACAAAAAGCGAGGCCTGACCTTGCACCGGCAGGAATCCTCGCGCGGTGGTTCCCACGTAGGCCGCGAACGCGGGCTGCATGCTGTCGAGGAAGGTGTACGCCCTGAGTTCGATGCCCGCGGACATGGGCAGTGGAGCTCTCAGACTTCGCCGTCGCCTTCAGGCTGCGGCAGGATGGACTCGACCTGTTCGTGCGGACGCGGAATGACGTGCACGCTCACAAGCTCTCCGACGCGACGCGCGGCAGCGGCGCCGGCATCGGTGGCAGCTTTTACTGCACCGACTTCGCCGCGCACCATCACGGTGACGTAGCCGCCACCGATCTTCTCCTTGCCGATGAGGGTCACCTGTGCGGCCTTCACCATGGCGTCGGCAGCCTCGATGGAACCCACGAGTCCGCGGGTCTCGATCATTCCCAGTGCGATCTTGCTCATCGTCGCAGCACCTCAAGCGGGGGCAGCTCGCCCGCGCGCCACGCACTATCCTCCCCGCTCCGCGCCAGCCGACAAGCCCCGCGGCCCGTTTCCCGCCCGGCGTTCCAAAGCCGCGCGGATGATGGCTTCCAATTCAGCCGGAGAATGGTGTTCGCCGGGCATGCGCGCCAGGGGGTCCCCAAGCAGGCTCGGGCGTTCCAAGGCAGCCGCTTTCTCGGGCTGGGGCCAGGGTGAACCGGCTACGGAGGATGCAGGCGTTGCCAACTGGGGCCAATCCGAGAGCGTGTCCCCCTTCCTCCACGCCGCATTCGCCCGCGCCAGGCGCTTCACGTTGATGAGGTGCTGAGGCCCCACGTTGTCGGAAGTGATATTGCCTCCAAAGGAGCCACAGCCGAGAGTCATCGAAGGAAAGAGCCCGCTGGCTGCCCCCACGGCACCGAGGGATGTCGGCGCATTCAGGATGATGCGATTCACCGGCTTCTCGAGGGCGAAGGCCCGGATGATGGCCTCATCGCAGCAGTGCAGGCCGAGCGTGTGCCCTCGTCCGCCGAGCGCAAGAATATCGATGCAGAGCCGGCAGCCCGCCTCGTGCCCATCCACGGCATAGAAGGCAAGCACCGGCGCCAACTTCTCATACGAGAGTGGATGGCCCGGCCCGAGCCCCGCTGCGCGCGCAACCAACACGGTGGTGGCCTCGGGCACGCGGAAGCCGGCCATGGCGGCAATGCGCGCCGCGGACTGCCCGACGACATCGGGATTGGTGCCGCCGTCACGCGCGAGGATGCGCTCGAGCAGAGGCGTTTCTTCAGCCGAGAGCAGATGCACACCACGCGCCACGAGTTCGCGCAGCAACGCTTCTTCTACCGGCCGGTCGCAAACGATGGCCTGCTCGGAAGAGCAGATGGTGGAGTTGTCGAAGGTCTGGCTGGTGACGATGGCGCGCGCAGTCTCCGCGATATCGGCAGAACGGTCGACATACACCGGCACATTTCCGGGGCCCACGCCAAAGGCCGGTTTGCCGGATGAATACGCCGCACGCACCAGGCCCGAGCCGCCGGTCGCGAGAATGAGATTCACTTCGCGGTCGTGCATCAAAGCCTGAGTGCCTTCGAGAGCCACATGCTCCATGCAGAGCGCCCAATCCTCGGGAGCCCCGGCAGCGACGGCAGCATCGTGCGCCACACGAATAGCCTCAGCGATGCACTGCTTCGCGCGCGGATGCGGCGAGGCCACCATGGCATTGCGCGACTTCAGGCAGCAGATGGCCTTGTAGAGCGCCGTACTCGTGGGATTCGTCACGGGGATGATGGCCGCCACCACTCCGAAGGGTGCGGCGATTTCCATCACGCCGCGTTCCTTGTCCTCGCTCAGCACTCCGCACGTGCGCATCCCGGCGATGGCTTGCCAGAGTCCTCGCGTCGCAAAGCGGTTCTTCACCGTCTTGCTCTCGACCCGCCCCATGCGCGTTTCCTCGACAGCCAGCGCGGCGAGACGCGCACTGGCTGCGTGCCCCGCTTCCACCACTGCGGCCGCGGCGCGATCGATGGCCTCCTGATCCATGTGCTGGAGGCGGAGGAAGGCGCGGCGTGCGCGAGCCGCCCGGTCCCGGGCATCCGCGATGGACAGGAGATCCTTGTGTCCGTTTTCCGCCACGCGTCGATCCGCCGCGAGTCTACCAGTGCAACGCTTTCCGGCGCGCGAGGGCCGGGCTATCGTCGGCGCCGCATGTTGCTCATGGAGATCCGCCGATGCCACGCCTCGTCCTCGCCCTCCTTCTCCTCCACGGAGTTGTCATGACCCAGTCGTCGCGCCCCGCGCTCGCCATCGAGCGGTACGTGCTTCCGAACGGCCTCACCGTCATCCTCCATGAAGATCACGCGCTGCCCATCGCCGCGGTGAACATCTGGTACCGCGTCGGCAGCAAGGACGAGGTTGCGAAGCGCTCGGGCTTTGCACACCTGTTTGAGCACCTCATGTTCATGGGCACCGAGCGCGTGCCGCAAGGCCGCTTCGACGAGATCATGGAAGCGGGCGGTGGCAGCAACAACGCCACTACTTCCCAGGACCGGACGAACTACTTTGAATCCGGCCCCGCGGAGATGCTCCCGACGTTGCTCTGGCTCGAAGCAGATCGCATGGAGGATCTCGGCCGCTGCATCACACAGGAGAAACTCGACCTGCAACGGGACGTGGTGAAGAATGAACGCCGCCAGTCCTACGAGAATCGACCTTATGCGCGCGCATGGCTTGAATTGCCCGCGATGATGTATCCCGCGGGGCATCCCTATGACCACTCGGTCATCGGCAGCCATGAGGATCTCGAAGCCGCGAGCGTCGAAGACGTGCGCGACTTCTTTGCCACGCACTACGTGCCCGCCAACGCGGCCTTGGTGGTCGCCGGCGATTTCGATCCTGTCGCAACGAAGGAGCTCATCGCGAAACTCTTCGGCACCCTCGCTGTGGGCAGAAAGCCGACCGCGGCGCCGATCCCGGTGCCGGTGCAACTCGATCGCATCATCCGCCGCAGCATGGAGGACAAGGTTCCGGCCGCACGGGTCAGCATGAGCTTCCACTCGCCGCGTCATTTCGCACCCGGCGACGCGGAAGCCGATCTCGTCGCCAGCCTGCTCGGAGAAGGCGCCGCCTCGCGGCTTGAGCGCGTTCTCGTGCAAGAACGCCGCCTCGCGCAGAGCGTCTCGGCGAGCCAGCAAAGTGGCTTGCTCTCGTCCATGTTCATGGTCTCAGCCTTGGCCATGCCTGGCGTGAGTGCCGCCGACCTCGAAGCCGCCATGGACACCGTCTTGAAGGATGCGCTGAAGGATGGCTTCAGTGTCGCGGACGTGGAGCGTGCTGTTTCACGCGCAGAAGCCGCATATGCCGCGCAGATGCAGGAACTCCTGACGCGCGCCGACCTCCTGAACCAGTACGAGATGGCCTTCGGCAATCCGGATGGGTTCGAGCGCGACCTTGCGCGCTACCGCACCGCCACTGTCGAGAGCGTGAATGCCACCCTCCGCAGCATCATCACTCCCGGTCAGCGTGCGGTGATGACTGTCCTGCCTGAAGGCACAACGGCAGAGGCGGTCCGGAGCGCGCGGGACACGCGGCCTGGCGATCTCGCCACGAAGGCATTCGTGCCGGCCGTTCCGGAGTGCTTCAAGGTTGGCGGTATGGAAGTCTGGCTGCTCGAGCGCCATCAGGCGCCGCTTGTTTCGCTGGCGCTCAGCCTGCCGCTCGGCAGCAGCGCTGACGCTCCCACACGCGCAGGTCTCACGGCACTCACGTGTTCGCTCATGCACGAAGGGGTGCGCGGCAATGATGCTGCCGACTTCGCCGTGGCTCTCGAGCGCCTTGGCGGTGCCGTGTCCGTGAAGGCCGGCAAGCGCCAGTCCGTGGCGGGAATGCTCGCGCTTTCGCGCAATGTCGATGCCACCTTCGACCTCCTCGCGGATCTCCTGCTGCGCCCGACGCTCGGCGAGCAGGATTTCGAGCGCGTGAAGGCCCAGCAACTCGCCGGCATCGAGCAGCGTGCCAAAGACCCCGCGACGATCGCGACCCTGGTGGCGGCACGACGCCTCGCGGAGGAACGCGGACGCAGAGCTGACCCCGCGAACGGCTATCTCACGACCGTGAGCGGTCTCACGCACGCCATGGTTCGTGAACGCCACGCCAATGTCGTCGCGGCCCTCGGCGGCGCACGCATCGTGGTCTGCGGTGACATCACCAGGGATGCACTCGAAGCGACTCTGAAGCGCCAGTTCGGCGCCTTGCCCGTTGTCGCAACGCCGGCACGCGAGAAGGCCGCTGACCCCTTCGCAACGCGCAAGCTCTACATCGTCGATCGGCCCGATGCGCCGCAAACAGTGATCCGCTTCCAGCACGACGCCCCGGCGCTGGGTTCAGCATTCGATGCGCCGCTCCAACTCGCCAACACGGTCTTCGGTGGCAGCTTCACCAGCAGGCTTTCACAGAACCTCCGCGAGAAGAATGGCTTCACCTACGGGGCCGGTTCACGCGTCTCCCAGGATGCCGATGAAGGCGTGTTCGTGGCCACCTCCAACGTGCGCACGGAAGTCACAGGCCCCGCCATCCGCGAGTTCCTCGCGGAATTCCAGCGTCTCTCCAAGAGAGACTTCACGGTGGAAGAACTCGCGAAAGCGAAAGCCGCCGAACGCACGGACTTGGTACGGACCTTTGAGGAAGTCAGCGCGACCTCGGGGGCGCTGCTCCTCCCGTTGGTCGCCGGACGCGGCCCCGGCCATCTCGGTGAATACGCCGCGCTTGCGGCAGCCACGGCTCTCGATGCCGTGAATGCTGCAGCGGATGTGCACATGCAAGGCTTCCCCGGCGTTCTGGTGCTCGTCGGCGATGCCAAGACCATCCTCGCGCAACTCGAAGGCATCGACCTTCCCGTGCCCGAGTGGTGCGACGCGGACGGCAACCTCATCAAGCGCTGAAGCTCTGCCTTCTTCTCCTGGCGCGGCCCGCAAACGCCGTGCGCTGCTTGTGGCGGGGGATCGCTCTACGCGGCACTGCGCCGCCTGCGCCGTGAGTGGAGTCCCGCTGAGCAGTGCCTTCGAGTGCATCCGAGCGGCTCTGCGAAGCGGGATCACCCCCGAACAGAGCAGGCGTCACACCCGCGCTGCGGTTGATGGCAGACCTCCACGCTGCGCCGCCTGCGCGCTGCTCGCGACGGGGGCGTGCGCGTCACTGGCGCTCACCAGCGCCCGCGCTGCACGCTCACACCCTGCACCAGCGCAAGCACCAGCATCGAAACAAGGAGAGATGAACCTCCGGCGGAAATGAACGGCAGCGGCAAGCCCTTGGTGGGTGCCAGCGCAACAGTCACGGCCATGTGCGCAAAGGCCTGCGCGCCGAGGAGTGCCGCGGCGCCGGCGCAGAGCGTGCGCGCACTCAGCGGCCGCGCAGCCGCCCCCACACGACAAATGAGCAGAACAAAGGCCATTTCGAGCAGCACGAAGAGAGCGCTGCCGACAAAACCCGTCTCTTCCGCAATCTCGGCGAAGATGAAATCGTTGTGGTGATACGGCAGGCGGCCGGACTGGACGCAAGGCCCCTCTCCCAACCCGTGCCCGAACAGGCCCCCGTTGCCGACGGCCGTCAGCGACTGAGCGAGCT
Organism: Planctomycetia bacterium; assembly: GCA_005790545.1. Taxonomy (GTDB): domain Bacteria; phylum Planctomycetota; genus SXUL01. Next base: position 143,337 of record SXUL01000036.1, read on the forward strand.
GATAGCCGGCTCCCGAACGCTGCGAGGCCGACATGTTCTCGATGTTGATGGTGCTCGCGATGCGCTCTTTCTGGTACGGCTCCAGCAACATGCCGCCAGCGAGAAAGAGCGCGAGCGCGGCAGCGGCAGTGCTGAAGAGGAGCGGTTTCCAGCGCGCGCCTCCCGCGATGATGACTGCCAGCGTGAGGGGAACGAACATGAGACTGGTTCCGAGATCCGGCTGCACGAGGATGAGCCCTGTCGGCAGCAGCCCCACAACGAGCACAGGCAACCACTCATGGAATTCCGCACGCGCACGCTGCGCGCGGTAAAGCTGCGCGAGCATCAGCAGCGTGAAGAGCTTCATGAACTCGGAAGGCTGCAGACCTCGACCGAGAAGTGGCAGCCAACGCTGCGATCCGTTGATGACTGGTCCTGCCACCTTCACCAGCACGAGCATTCCGAGGCCGACGCCGTAGAAAACCGGCGCCATGGAAAGCACGCGTGGAAGCGGCAACAGCAAGAGCAGAAAAGACACCGCCCCACCGAGCAGGAGCCAGCGCTCCCATGATGTGGCCAGCTCCTCACCGCCGCGGCCGGCAGCACCTTGCATGAGCCAACCCAAGAGAAGCAGCAGGCCCCCCGCCAACAGCAAGGGCGCATCGAGGTTGCCGAGGCGGCGGATGGGCTCCGGGAGTCTCACCACCAACGCTCCTCGGGATGCACACGCACGAGCGCTTCGAGCGCCGCGGCCACGAGTGGCGCCGCGTCGGCGCCCTTGTCATGCGTGTGTGCGCGTACCGCCGCGAAGGCGATGCGCGGAGTTTCACCAGGATCCGCAGGCGCCCAGCCGACGAACCATGCCTGATTCAGGCGTTCGCCGCTGCTCGCTTCATAGTCCGCCGTGCCCGTCTTCGCCGCCATGCGGAAGGGCTGCAACCCGGCGACTGCCGCGGCAGTTCCTCCGGGACGCACCACGTCGCGCATGCCGAGCCGCACGAGGTCCAGCGCTGCAGGCCGCACGCCGAGGGCGGGCAGGGCCTTGCCGTCTCCGCTGACCAGAGTCGCCAGCACGCGGCGCCCGGTGGCGAGAGACGCCGCAATGGCCGCCGCACGCACGGGGGCGACACGGAGCGATCCGCCGCCGATGGCGAGCGCGCGTGCGTCATCGGCCGCAAGGTCCTGGAAGAGACGCTCATCGCGACCAAGCAGCCCGGGCACCGGCTCGCCGAGTCCGAAACGCCGGTACCAGTCGATCAGCGTGCGCGATCCCAAGCGAGCCCCTGCCTCGTAGCACCACGCGTTGCAACTCACCTTCAGCGCACCCCGCGCGGCCACATGGCCATGTCCTTTGCAGCGGAGGAAGGTCCGTTCGGAGGTGTGCTCGCAAACGACAGCCGCGTCCTCCTGCATCTTTCCCTGGTCGAGTGCCGCCAGCACGGTCAAGGCCTTGAAGACCGAACCCGGTGGCAAGTGCTCCGGGATATCCACCGCGCGATGAAACGCCGGACTCATGGCGAGGGACTCGCCCACCACGTCGAGCCGCTGACGCAGGCTCGCGGGCGCGGCGCCCTGCCAGCGCTCGATCAACCCGCATTCGCTCTCGTGTCCGGGCGCAGCGCGCAGCGAGAGAAGACGCTGGCGCGCCCAACCATCTCCGCGGCCGAGAATGCGGCGGAGCAATGTGCGTTCCTCTTCCAGCTCAAGGCGTTTCCTGTAAGCGTCAGCACGGTTCCCGCCGAGAGGCGCCGTCACGAGCGCGCGGATGGCGCCCGTGGCCGGGTCCATGAGCACGAGCGCCATGGGCTCGCGCGCGTGCGCGACGTCGAGTGCCTGCTCCACACCCTGTTGCAGTGCCCAATCGAGCGTGAGACGCAACTCCCGTCCATGTCGTGGCGCCTCGATCACCAGCCCGCCAGGCACGCCTCCTGCCACGACACCGGGAGCGGAGCGCAGGATGTCATTGCGGTCAGCCTCCACACTCCGCGCCATGATGGGCTCGCCTGTCTTGCGCGCAACAGCCCCGAGCAGCAGTCCGAGGGTCCTGGTCTCGGCGGTTTCGGGGAGCGCGCGACGCGTCAACCGGCACTCGATGCGAAACCCCGTCCTCTCGAGACGTCCGGGTCCGACGAACAAGGTGCGTGCGGCAAGAGGCAGAGCCGTAGCGCAAGGGAATGACCTTCCCCTTCGCCAGCGTGCTCCGAGGTCGCGCTCGCGGCGGCGCAGCAGTTCCGGATCCATGGCAGCGAGTCCGACAGTTGCCGCCCAATGATCAAGTGCCGCATCGCCATCCTGCGCGAACAACTGCGCGCCGCGCGCGAGCTCGACCGCATCGGCTTCAGAGCTGACTGCAGGCAGCGAGAACGGCAGAACGATGCAACCGGAAAGCCATGCATCCGCGCTTGCAGCAGCATGAGCGGCGTCCGCCTCCTCGGTGAACGGCAAGCCTGCGCGCGAGAGGATCTCGCGCCACGCAGCGCCGCCCAATTCCCGCCAGCCTGGTGCCGGGACGCCGAACGCGTCGAGCGCTGCTGCCTCACGCAGCTCACGCCGGACCTGTCCCTGTTTCCAGATCTCTTCACGCTGCGTGAGTTCGGCGAGTTCGCCGAGCAGTGCCGGAAGATCCGCCCCTCTCAGGCGCGCAAGTTCGCTCAGCAAACGCAATTCTTCTGCGCAGCGCGCAGCAAGTCCGGGGCCTTCACGCTCCAGCCATGCGGCGCGCGCGGTCGGATCTGGAACAGCAACTCCCAGCAATCGGAAACAGCGTTTCCAGCGCGCAGAGCCTTCATCCATGCGCCGGGGCAGCGTCCCCTGTGGCGGAACGAGAGTCTGCATCCGCTCGACCAAGAGCGGTGCGTCAGGGAATGCAGCCGTTGCGAGTTCTTGGACAGCCTTGCCCGGGTTCGTGAAGCAGCGCCACTGCACTTCCGCTGCAGGCGCAGCCCTTGTTCCCAGCACAAGCGCGTCTGCAAGCGCGTGAATCAGGCTCTGCTCGCGGAAAGTGGAAGGCTCCACCAGTACATCCAGGACGGCCTCGTCCTCCGCCAGCACCTTGCCCGTGCAATCGAGAATGCGCCCGCGCTCTCCGGGCAGGGCACTGATACCGCCCTGCTGATCGGCAGCGAGATCAGCCCAACGCTCGTGCTCGCGCACTTGGAGCCGGTGCAGCCGGAAGATGACCGCCAGCGCCGCGAGCACGGCGATCACGCCGATGACTGTGAACCGATGAGTCAAGCGCCACTCTTCCGACGTCAGCCGCGTTCGAGCGCGTGACGCAACGCAGGCGAGCGGAGCAACCACCACTCTCCGAGTGCTGCGCCGACTCCAGCCAGCAACGCTCCCGACACCGCGGCCGCGACTTTCCCGCCCGCGAGTGTATGAGACGAGAAGCCGCCGAGATAGAGCGCGGCGAGAAGGAGCGGCAGGGCGAGCAGCGTGCCTGAGAACGTCCGCCCCAATCCGGTACGTGACGGCATGACCTTGCTGCCCACGTGTGCGAACTCGACTCCAACAAATACGAGACAGAGCACACCTGCAGCCCCGGCGGGAAAAAGGAGTGCAGCGGGGAATGCAAACCCCACCACGGTCGCGGCCCTGCGCCCCGGAGGTGCGTGTCGCGCCAGCACCAGCAGCCAGGAGATGGCGAGCGCCATGGGGACCCAACCACGAGGCCCCGACTCGACGATGAGCAGCAGTGCAAGCCAACCCGGCAGGAATGCGAGCAGCGCCGTGCCGATGAGCTTCATGGCTGGCTCCTCAGCCGGTCCAGTGTGCTCTCGTCTCCGAAGCGCAGGATGACGAGCGAACCTGCCGCTGAAGCCAGACGCAAACGAGCACCGCCCTGCGCATCCAGCATGGCCGCGCCCAGAAGCAGGCCGCGCGGGACGAGACCCGTTCCGGCGGTGGTGAAGAGTTCCACTTCGAGCGTCTGCGCAGGCGCCGCCGTGGTGAGCACGAGCTCCGGTCCGTCACGAGCGCCACGGAGCAACGCCAAGCCTCTGTAGTCTTTGCCACGCAGCGCCACCGCGAGGCCGCGCTCGAAACCCGCTGGTGGAGATGCGAGCGCCAACTCCCCTGCCACAACATCCACGAGAGCGACGCATGCACCGGCTTCATTCAGGACCGCGCTGCCCACGCGGAAGCCATCCTCGCTGCAACGGAGCAACCAGCGCGCATCCGGGCCAAGGGGCGCGCACGAACTCTCGACGGCCACGGGGAGATACTGCGCCGCGAGATCACTCGCTGCCGTCACACCGGCGATGCGCACGGGGCCCTCGCAGGCCGGAACGTGAGCTGTCACTGCGGGGCGTGGCCCCGTGGCCGTGATGCGACCAAGAAGCGCGCCGCGCTCGCCCGTGTCGCGAACGAGGTGCACCAGTGCACCGAGTGGCAGGAGTTCTGCTCTGGCTGCATCCGTGAGGACCAGCAGCCCCGCCTCGGTCATGAGCGTGCCCGTGCAGGATGTGCGAGGTTCAGCGCCCTCCCCGCACGCGACCACTGGCAAACGGAGCGTACGTGCGCCGAGCAGTCGCACACGGCTCATGTGCGCGCCCACGGCATCCACGAGTCCGAGAAACTGCCCACCGGAGCTCACCTCGGATCCGCAGCGCACGCCTTCGCGAAAGCCAGCCGCCACGATGAGTTGGTGGCGCGCCGCATCCACTTCGAGTGACGGGACGTCCGCCGAGACCGGTTCGCTGGCGATGCTCACCGCACGCAGGGCAGGAAGTTCACGTTCCGGCAGCAGCGCTCCGAGCAGCGTGACCTGCAACGCCTCGGCCGCGCCCGGAAAGATCCCCTGCGCCAGCCAGAGCCCGAGGACTCCGAGGAAAATGCGCGCGCGCGCTGACAAGGCTCGATAGCCCTAGGAAATGGTCTCGGCGGACTCGAGCACACCCTTCAGGTGCTCGAGGTTGTCGAGGATCTGACCGGTACCGCGCGCGACTGCCGTGAGCGGCTCCTCGCCGATCTTGACGGGAATATCCACCCGCTCATGCAGGCGACGGTCGATGCCACGCAGCAGCGCACCGCCGCCGCAGATGACCAGTCCGCGATCCACGAGGTCGGCCGCCAGTTCCGGCTGCGTCTCGGCCAGCGTCCTGCTCACGGCCTGCGTGATCCGCTCGAGAGGCTCGTCGAGGCACTCACGGATGCGGATGGAATCCACCATCACGCTGCTCGGCAACCCCGATTTCACATGCCGCCCCTTCACCGTCATCTGCATTTCTTCTTGCAGTGAGAAAGCGGAACCGATCGCGCACTTGATGCGTTCGGCACCTTGAGGGCCCACGAGGAGTTGGTGTTCGTTTTTCATGTACGCCGTGATGGCGTCATCGAATTCATCGCCCGCAATGGGGATGCTGGTCGCATGCACGACGCCCGCGAGCGCGAGCACAGCGACATCGCTCGTGCCGCCGCCAATGTCGAGGAGCATGCTGGCGGTCGCTTCCTGGATGGGCAGCCCGAGCCCGATGCCAGCGGCCATGGTCTGCTCGACCAGGAACACCTTCCGCGCGCCTGCGCGTTCGGCTGCGCCGATCACCGCCTGCCGATCCACTTGCCGAATACCCGGCGGCACAGCGATCACCACGCGCGGCGCAATGAACATGCGCCGGTTGCCGTGCACCTTTCTGATGAAGTAGCGCAGCATGGCTTCGCAGATGGCGAAGTCAGCGATGAGACCGTCCTTCATGGGACGAATGGCCTGGATGTTGCCGGGCGTCTTGCCGAGCATCTCCTTCGCGCGGTCGCCGACAGCCATGCCATCGCCATCGCTGAGCACTTCGTTGGTGCCCTTGCGCACGGCCACCACGGAGGGCTCCGAAAGCACGACGCCCTTTCCGGGCACGCACACGAGCGTGTTGGCTGTTCCGAGATCGATCCCCACGTCGATCGAGAACATGCCCACCAGACGATCGATGACGGTGAACATGAATCACTCCGCTGCCGGCAACGCCGGCTCTGTCATCAGGTCGGGAGCCCCCGAGACCGCCTCTCGCACGAACACCCCGACCGCAGCGCGCGCGGCAGTCTAGCAGCGCACGCGAAATGCGCCGTGCAAAACGACGCAGGGCCCCCGCTTGCGACGGGAGCCCCGGTGGACACTGAAAGGGAGATTTTCAGTTCGCGAACATGCCAGCGTTGAACCACTGGGCGAGAGCCTTCTCCATCATGATGAAGGCGATGAGCAGCAGAGCTGCGGTGGTGTAGACGAGTCCGTCCGTGAGTGCCCGGGCGTTGTCCGTCGGGACGACGTCGGTCACATTGCCGTTGTCTTCAGCCATGGATCGTCAGCCTTTCAGTTCAAGGTGTTGGTGACCACGTCCGCAGCCATCACCTGCTGGCCGTCGCCGAGCAGCGTGACCATACCTGCGCAGTAGGTCGGTCCCACGGTGTCCACGCGGAAGCGGCCGATGTAGGTGCCGCCGCGCACGATGTCGAGGATCCAACCGCGCTTGACGCCCTGGTTGGTGCCCACGTTGGCCTGCACCAGCTTGATGCTGTTGTCGGCGTTCGTGACCTGGCCCTTCACGGGTGCCATGACCATGACGTTCTCGAAGTCGATGCCCTTCGACTTCGCAAAGTCGACGAGGAGATCGCGGTTCGCGACATCATCCTTCAACTTCGCGACATCCTTCTCGAGGTTCGCGATGTTGTTGTTCGCCTCCATGACGCTCTTCTTCTCGCCATCGAGATCCGACACAGCCTTCTCCATACGGCTGACCGCATCGCGCTGCTTGGCGTCGAGGTCGGTGTTGGCCGCAACGAGACGGTTGTTGTCCGCGCGCAGGCGCTCGATGGTGCCAGCGTGCTCGCCGTTGGCGCGAGTCAGGTCGGCGATCTGGCCGTCCTTCGTCTTGCCTGCGGACTCGAGCGATCCCACCTGACTCTGCAGGTTGGTGGCGCGCGCCTCCTGATCGGCCGCCTGTTGGCGGGCCGTGTTCAGATCGGTGGACACCTTGGAGAGGTTGGTTTCCTTCTCCGAGATCTGCTGAGCATGGCGCGCATCATCCTGAGCGCGACCAGCCTTCTCTTCCTCGAACTTGCTCTTGTAGTCGTTGTTGAGGCCGAGGAACGTCGAAGCGGCCACGAGGAAGGCCACCGCGAGCACAAGATTCAAAACCACGAAGATCCGGGCAACGGAACTCATGAAGTCTCCCTTTCCAGCGTCACCGCGGTGCCAGTCGCCAACAGGAGGCGTCGCCACGCGGTTTCATCTTTTTGAGCGGGGGCATTGTAGAGGTCACTTGGGGCAAGTCAAGCAACCAGAACCCGACTTGCGAACTGCGCCCAACCCGCTGCGCTGCGTGGTTTTCCGGGAGGGATCACACCTGACGGGTCCGGCGAATCAGGAGCACAAGAGCGAGCGGGAAAGCCCCGCCAAGCAGCCCGTTCCACCGGCTTGCCGGCGTCCGTTCGTCGTTCAACGGCACGCGCGTGCACAGCGTTCCCGCCACATCCACGGCGCGTCCGGACTCAGTGACCCTGGCAAGGCTCCTGCCGCAGGGGTCAATGGCCGAACTGATCCCCGCGTTGCTCACGCGGAATACAGCGCGGCGCGTTTCGGCGGCCCGGAAGCGCACGGCGATGTCGACGAGTTCCTGTTCAGAGCCCCGCGTGAACCACGCATCGTTCGACGTGTTGATGACGAACGCTGCGCCCTGCTCGGCAAGGCGCCGGAACTCCCCGGGAAAGGCCACCTCGAAACAGATCGTGATGCCGAAGCGGGGCGCTCCGGCTGATGGCGCTTCGAAGAGCGGTGCTTCCGTTCCCGCGGTCATGTCCGGCACATAGCCGCCCACGTCGCGCACCAACCGGAGCAGAGCCGCATGTCCGGGCCAGCCCACTGGCCACGGCACATACTCTCCGAAGGGCACGAGATAGCGCTTCGGGTTCTCTCCCAGAAGCTCCGCGCCGTCGCGTACCACGAGCGCGACATTCAGTTCGCCGTAACCGTTGCCATCCGCGTCCGCGATGCCGTCTCTCTCGCGCACATCCAGATGGCGCACCGTCCCGAGGATGCTGAGTTGTCCGCGTCCACGCGGCAAGAGCTCGCCGTAGGCATGGGGGCCAGCGGCATCGTGGCGATACGTTCGTTCGAGCATCGCGGCGAGCGGCCGGTCAGGATCGCGCAGCGGCGGAAAGGTGGTCTCCGGAAAGACGAGGATGTCCACGTCGCGCCCGGCCGTGGGCGCTTGTTCAAGCACGAGGCGGTGGCGATCCCAGATCGCGTCGGAGGTGTGACGCATCTTGATGGCTTGAGGTATGGCAGGCTGGACTCCCATGACCAGCGGGCCATTCGCAAAATCATCCCGCAAGGCGAGGGTGCCTGCAGCGTGCGTGAGAAGAACAGAAGCGCCGCAGAAGGCCAGCGGTCCGGCGGCGCGGAGCTTCCCCTGTCGCCAGCGCAGCAGAGTGATGGCAAGCCCCGCGTTGCAGGCGAGCACGACAAAGCTCAACCAGTGTCCTCGAAAAATCGCGGCGCTCTGAAGTCCCGCCAGCCAGCGCCACTGCGAATGCCCTGCGCCGGCCCAACTCGCACCCAGCACCAATTCACGCAGCAGGTCCGCGCTGACCATGGCCAGCGGGAGTACCAACCAATGCGGCGTTCCCGCGCGCGCGCTGCGCGCCGCCAACCACGCGGGCAAGCATGCGAAAGGAAGCGCGAGCAGGGACACCAGCAGGGCCCCGCCTCCGAGAAGTGAGTCCACCCAGGTCATGCTCGCGTAGAGCTGCACCCCGAGAGCCAGCATGAGCGCGACGAAGAGGCCTGGCCGCGGTGCGCGCGCGACAAAGACGAACCATGGCACCCACGCGATCCACGCCATCCACCACAGATCCAACGGGGGCAAGGCTGTGCTGGCCAGCGCAGCTGAGGCTGCCGCGATCAACGCGTGAGTGCTCCTCGGCCAGCGCGCGCTGATGTTCACGCACTCCCTCGCGCAGGGATCTCGCCGCGACAGCGCGCGCCGGCGAGCAGGTGCACGGAAACAGTGCTCTCGGGTAGCACCACGCCCTCCCCCGCTTCGACGAGGAGCAGTCCGTCCGCACCCAGCACGCCCCGCATGTCCGCACTGCCGTGCCAGGGCAATGGCTCCGCGACCAGGCCCTCGGCCCCGACGCCAAGCACGCACGGAATGTGTTGGCGACGCGGGATGCGCTTCAACGAGCGCACATGTCGCAACCGTGCAGGCAACAGCACCGGAGCGGGGAATGGCGCGCCCGCGAGCGCCGCAATGAACGGCTTCACGAACAACTCGAAGGTGACGAAACTCGAAACGGGGTTCCCGGGCAGGCCGAACACATGACAGCAGTGTCCATCCTTGCCCGACACGCGGCCGAAGAGCAATGGCTTTCCGGGTTTGATGGCCACCTTCTCGATGAGGACTTCGAGGCCGAGGTTCTTCAGAAGCATCGGCACGAGGTCGGCATCACCCATGCTCACGCCGCCCGAGAGAATGAAGACGTCGTGGCCAAGCCCCACGCGCAGATGTTCGAGCAGTTCCGCCTCGGCATCGGGAGCGATGCCGGTGCGCACCACGCGCAGAGCAGGAAAGGCGGCCGTCAACAACGCCTCGATCAAGGTTCCGTTGCTCTCGCGGATCTGGCCCGGCAACGGTTTCGGACCGTGCGCCGCAACGAGCTCATCGCCCGTGGGCAGCACCAGCACGCGCGGCAGCGCATGCACGGGCGCCGGGTCGCACCCGACGGACGCCAGCAGGGACAAGGCGACGGCATCCAGAACCGTGCCCCGTCGCAGCACGATCTCCCCGGCCCGAAGATCCTCGCCCCGATGACAGACGTTCTCTCCCGCAACGACGCCGGCGTCGAGCCGCACCCTGCCACCACCGAGCTCGACACTCTTCTCCACCATCACCACCGCGTCGGCGCCGTCAGGGAGCGGCGCACCCGTCATGATCTTGGCCGTCTCGCCCGCATGGATGCTGAGCCCCGGCGGCATGCCCGCAAGGATCCTGCCCACGCTCTTCAGTTCGACACCGCTTTGCACATCTGCGGCGCGCACGGCCCAGCCGTCCATGCTCGATTTCTCGAACGGCGGCTGATCCATCTCCGCCCGCACATCCTCGGCCAGCACGCAGCCGAGAGACTCATCGAGTGCACGAAAAACCCGGGGCGGTGGCGCCTTGACGGCCTCGCGCAGGATCTCAAGCGCTGCGGTTGCAGTCAGCATGGCAGCACGGCCACTCCAGTTGCCGGATCCATCACGTCCATGAATGAGGAGACGGAAAACACCGCGCGTCCGATGCCCGGCTCGCCGTAGCCGGGGGGCGCTTTGAGGGAGTGCTTCATCAGGGTGTCACGCCACACGCGCAGCAACCCCGCGTGGTAACGCAGCGGCGCCGGCCCGTGGGCCGCTCCGAGCACGGACATCGGCTCCGGACACCACGTCGTGAAACGTGGCACGACGCCGTGGCTCATGAAGTAGTCGAGCCCTTCGCCGGTGCTCCGCCACGCATCTTCCGGACGACGGAAACCGCCTTCGGCAGCCATCTCCACACCTGCGACAAAGTTCGGAATCACGCCTTGAGGGCTGAACACCTCGGCCGCTTCGAGGATGCGACGCATCCACTCCGCTCGACCGACGTAGCGTTCCTTCCCGGGGCACAAGGTCCTGAACAGTGCCGGGTCCCACACTTCGTAGTTCGGGTGATAGATGCGGATGCCGCTTCTCCGAATGCGCTCCACATCAGGGCGCGGCAAGGCTTGCACCACCATCTTCCCCAGCCAACGACCGGGGAAGCGCGCTTCAATAGCCTCGGCGTAGCGCAGGTAGAAGCCGACCTCATCGAGTCCATCCACCCGCGCGGTGATGGACCCACCCGTGAGCGTGTAAGCCTGCGGCGTGCCGCCACTCGCCACAACCTGATCGAGTGCTTCCAGCAAGCGTTCCACGGGCTTCACCGCGAAGTAGGGATTCCCCGCCTCGCGCTGCTGGCGGAAGTTGTGGTTGATGTCACAAAACTGGCATTCCTCTTCGCGTCCGAAGTACTGGCACATGCGGAACACGGTGAGATAGAGCAGATAGCCCCACTCAATGGCCGGCGCCACTTCCGTGATGGGTGTGCCATCCGCGAGCTGAACGCCGTACCAGGGCGGGCGCGGGGCAAAACTGACACCCGCAATCCTCTCCCCGCCACAGCGCAACTCGACCGCACCAGTCGCCGCGACATCCACGAGCCAGGGGCTCGCCGGATTCAGGCGCACGGAGACGACCACGCGCCGGAAGCCCAGCGCACCGCCTTCGAGCGCGATCTCCTCCGGTGCGTGCTCGTGCACGGCCGCGTCCATCTCGGCCAGCGGGACATGGTCGAAGGAGAAGATGAAATACGCCTTGCGCGCAAAGGTATGGCCGCGTTGCAGTGCGGCCGGCGTGAACCACACTCCGCGCCGCAGCAGGTCCTCCTTCACGAAGACTTCATGGGGCAGATCAGGAAACTCGGCCACGAGCGCATCGATGGCATCGAGAGTGTCCTGCGGCTCCACATGGCGACTCACGCTCATGCACACATTGTGCGTGCGTGCCGGAACTTCGGCAATATGCGCGCTTTCGGCAGCGAGCGCTGGTGATAACTTGCGAGAACTCCCCATGCCGATCCCGGAAGCTCGCATCTCTCCTGCCAACGTCCGCGTGGCCATTCTGGTCTCACGCTTCAACGAGGCGATCACGGAAGGACTTCTCGCGGGAGCGACGACCACGTTGGCTGAGGCCGGCGTCGCGGCAGCGAACATCCGTGTGGAGGTGGTCCCGGGAGCCGTCGAGCTGCCGCTTGCTGCTGCCGCTGTGATCCGCGCCAGTCGCCCCGACGCCGTCATCGCTCTCGGCGCGGTGGTGCGCGGCGAAACGGACCACTACGAGCATGTGGCCCGCATGGCGGCCGACGGCATCATGCGCGTCAGCCTCGACTTCGGCGTTCCCGTGGCTTTTGGCGTCCTTACCTGTGCGACGGAAGAGCTCGCCCGTGCGCGCTCATCCGCCGACCACGCAAACAAGGGCCGCGAAGCGGCGCTGGCCGCACTCGAAATGGTGGAACTTCTCCGGCGCACAGGACCGAGTTCATGACCGCCGACGCACAGGGCACGCATTCCAATCGCACGCAGGGGCGCGAACTCGCGCTCAAGTATCTCTACGCTCTGGATCTGCGCGGCGGCGAAGGCGAGAGCTTCGCGAGCTTCGCGTCCCACCAGAAGGCGACCACCACTGTGCGCGCCTTCGCGGAAGGACTGGTGAAAGGTGTCACCGGCGAGCAGGCTGAACTGGATGAGCTCATCGCGTCGGTTGCCGTGAACTGGTCCGTCCCCCGCATGGCGGTGGTGGACCGCAACGTGCTGCGGCTCGGCGCACACGAATTGCGCACGACCCCCGAAGTACCCACCAACGTCGTCATTGACGAAGCCGTCGAACTCGCGAAACGCTACGGCGCGGCTCAATCCGGAGCGTTCATCAACGGCATTCTCGACAAGCTCAAGAAACGTCTGCGCCCGGGAGCGGGCTGATGTTCGGGAAGCTCACGGATGCGTTGAAGCGCGGGCTGGCGAAGACCCGCGAGAAGCTCGCCAGCGGACTGGCGGCCATTCTCCCCATCGGGCGCACCTTGGATGCCGCCACGCTGGACGAGCTTGAAGAGACGCTGCTCACCGCAGATATCGGTCCAAAGACCACAGCCCGGCTGATGGAGGAAGTGCGCCTCGCCTTCAAGGAACGGCGCATCAAGACCACCGATGACTGCCGCGGGTTTCTGGAGGAACGTCTCCTCGCCATGCTGTCGGCGGACGGCGCCACCTTGAACTGTGCAGAGAGCGGGCCCACCGTGGTGCTGGTGGCCGGCGTGAACGGCACGGGCAAGACCACCTCCATCGCAAAGATCGCCTGGCGCCTGTCGCGCGGCGGCAAGAAAGTCGTGCTCGCTGCGGCGGACACGTTCCGAGCGGCGGCTGTGGATCAACTCGCCATCTGGAGCGAGCGCATCGGTTGCCGCATCGTGCGCCAACCCACGGGTGCTGACCCTGCGGCCGTGGCCTTCGACGCCGCGGACGCGGCCATCAGCTCCGGTGCTGACTACCTCGTCATCGACACCGCGGGTCGGCTGCACACGCAAAAAAACCTCATGGCGGAGCTGGAGAAAATCAAGCGCGTGGTTGCGCGCCGCATTCCTGGCGCTCCCCACGAAACGCTCCTCGTCCTCGACGCAACGACGGGCCAGAACGCCATCCAGCAGGCGCTCGAGTTCTCGAAGGTGCTGGACGTCACGGGGCTCTTCCTGACCAAGCTGGACGGCACAGCCAAAGGCGGCGCCGTCATTGGTATCCGCGACCAGGTGGCCGTGCCGGTGAAGTTCATTGGTGTCGGTGAGAAACCCGAGGACGTCGAGGACTTCGATGCGACGGCCTTCGTGCGCGCCATCCTCGGACGAGAGGATGTCCCGACTCAGCCTGAAGGGCGAGCGGCGGACCGATGAGCGCTCGGAGGGCCAGCCTCCTCGGCATCGCGGCCGCGCTCCTCTGCATTCTCGTTCCCCTTGCCGTCGCGCCGTGGTTTCACGGCGAGTTCCGCGCACCGAAACTCCTCGTTCTGGCGTGCATCGGCATACCGGCAGCCCTCGCGGCCCTCGATGAGGCCGTCCGGCGCGCTCTGCATTCCACACACCTGCTCCTCATCTTCCTGCTTCCGTCCTTCATCGCAGCGGCTGTGCATGATGGGGGCTCGCTCGCGTCCATTGCCACCGCTCTGACAGCCTGCGCGAGTTTCCTCGTTCCGCTGCATCTCGGCGCCGCCTGTGGCGGAGGACTGAGTGCCCTGCGCACCCTTGCACGCGCACTCGGCGCAGGTGCACTCCTCGTTCTCCTCGCCGGAATCCTCCGTCGCACAACGGGTGCACTCGATTGGATTCCAGACCGCGCTGATGTGGCATTTTCCGCGACCATCGGCAACAGCAACGAAGTGGCGGAGTACGCGACCCCCGTCCTTCTGCTGCTGCTCCTCCTGCCTCGACCGCGCTGGCCGGACTTCTTGCTCGCGACGGCGGCACTCGCTCTGGTCGTGCTCAGTGAGTCGCGCGCCGGGCTGCTGGCGCTCGCCCTCGGGCTCGCGGCGGGAAGCGCCGTTCTTTGCCGCGGGCCGCAGCGCAAGCATGCTCACCTGCTGCTGGCCGGCCTTGGCATCGTTGCTCTGGCACTGCTCACTCTCCCTGCGTGCGCAAGCCTCCGCGCACGCGCCCTCTCGACCTTTGATCCCGAGCATCCGACCAATGCCGTGCGCCTCGCACTCTGGAGCGGTGGCGCGCGGCTCGCCATCGAATCCCAACCCTTGGGCTGCGGACCGGGAGGCTTCGAGGCCTCGTTCCCTCCCTTCCGCGAAGCCGCGGAATGGCAGCGCGCTGGCGCTGCCAGCGCGGCGGAGTCGCCCCACAACGAAGTGCTCGCGCTCGCGGCGGAATACGGCGTGGGAGGACTCCTGTGGTTGTTCGGAATCACCCTGCTCGGCGTCGCGCGCTGGCGCCGTCTTGGATCTGAGGAAGCCGGCGCGCGCGGTGCCCTGTTTGGGCTCGCCGTCGCATTCCTCGTGTTTGCGCTGGTGCGTTCGCCCGCTCATCACCCCACAGGCCTGCTGGCCCTCGGCTTGGCACTGGGATGGATGTTTGCCGCGACACGCAGGGCGGCACCCGCATCCAAGACTCCGGCTTGGTTGGCGGGTGGGTTCCTTGTCGCTGCGCTGGCGGGCACGTGTGCGGATGTCGTCGAAGACCTGCGCACGGGCATTGCCCGCCGGGAACTCGCCGCAGCCGACCATTGGTTTCGGCACGCGGAACCAGCGCGCGGAGTCGCGGCCACCCTCGCGAGTGCAGAGGCGGTGCGCAGCATCAGCGCTGCGCCTTTCACGCCAGCCCATGCCTTCCGCACGGCTGTTGTGTCCGCGGAACTCGGTGCGCTCGCCGAAGCACTCAAGAACTCGGGTGCCCTGCCACCCGAGCTTGCGGGCATGGAGGAACTCACCCAGAAGCTCCTCAGACACACTCTGGAGGCGGAACCGGCGAACGTTCCTGCGCGCTTGTTGCTCTCGGAAGTTCTCGCGGGCGGTGCCAACAGCGGAGGCCGTGCGGATGGCGTTGCCGCAGCCGAGGATGTGCTGCGCGAGGGGCTTCTCCGCACGCCCGAGGCTCCGGGCCTGAGGGCCCGACTGGCCACACTCCTCTTGCGCTCGGCACGCCCGCGCGAGGCCTTGCTGACGCTGCGCGGAGAATCCCGCGCTGTCCCCATCACAGACGCACTCGCGCTCGAACTCGGGCGTCTCGAACTGCTGCACGGCGGTGGCACAGCCGCAAGCCTCCGCCCCGGCGCTGAGCTTGGAAACGGAGCGCACGCACGGCTGGAAAGCGCGCGCCGGGCGGACGTGGATGCGCGCTCCCGCGAAGCACTCGAATGGGCGCTCCAGGTGCTCGCCGACACGCCCTTCAACGATGAGGCTCTCGACCTCGTCGTTCGACATGGCTATGGCGCGCGCGAGGAAGACGCGACGCACCTCGCGCATGCCGCAACCGCGCGTGCCAAGTTCCTTCTCGCCCGTCGGGAGCTCACCTTGGGCGATTCGGCCGCCGCGCGGCGCAATCTGAAACTTGCCCTCGCGCGTGATCCTGAACTCGCTCCGGCCCTGCTCCTCGAGGCGGGGCTGCTCCTTGCGGACGGCTCCCGCGCTGCGGCGCTCACGCTGCTGACAACGCTGCGAGAACTCGTCAACGACGACCTCGCGCTGCGGCGCGCTCTCGCGGAAGACACGCGATCGTCGCAGCATCTGGACGCGACGGCGCTCCTTGCGATCTTTAGCGCGCCTCGGCGCTGAGCTTCCGGCTCGCGCGCTGCGGACTTCAAAAATCCGCTGCAAAACAGCCAACAAATGAGCCGGGCCGCCACCCTCTGGATGACGGCCCGGCCGCGATCAGACTGAGAGGCTCACTTGCGCTTGGTAGCGCGCTTCGCCTTCTTCGCAGCCTTCTTCTTTGCCTTCTTGGCCATGTTGATTCCCTACCTTTTTGTGAGGCACCAAGGTTGAAAAGGTCGCACAACCTCTTCATGTCCCTGAGGACACGGCGGCAGCATAAGGGGGTTGCAAAATAGCTGCAACCACTTTTTCTTGCGCGTGCGTCACGCGTCAGCGGATGTCCGCCTCGCGCCATGTCTCTTTCGGTTCGATACGTCGATGCAGATCGAAGAGGAACTTCGATGCGGCGGCACCATTCGAACTCACAGGTGACCAGTCCGCCTTCTCAAGCGAGAGTGGGTCCTCCTGTTCTGCGTTGAGCTCGGTTTCCTGCTCGCAACGCACCTTGAATCCGCCTGTTGCTGTCTCGACGAAGACACGCAGACGATCGCGGCGTCCCTTCTCGGAGAACGGCGCAAGAGCAACCTTCCATTCCGTGAGAATCGCGGGGCGTTCCTTCTCGGGCGCCGGCTTCGGCCAGTCCTTCGCGAGCACCAACAGCGCTTCGCTCTCCAGGAATGCGCGTGTGTGGCGGTAGATGAAGCTGGTCTCCTTGGCTTCGGGCATGGGCTCGCTCGTGCAGGCGGCCAGAACCAGCGCAAGCGCAACGCAACGGAGCACGCGACGTGACGTCATGATGGACCCCCTCGGATTCACCCGCTCCAGTCTTCGCGCTGACGGGCGCGGAACGAGATGCGGATCGGGATTTCGCGGAATGGCAGAGCCTCGCGGAATCGGTTTTCGAGGAAGCGACCGAACTCCTCCTTGAAGAGGGAGGGGTCGTTCACGAAGAGGACGATCCAGGGCGGGTGGCACGCCACTTGGGTGGCGTAGAAAATCTTCGGCGATTTGCCTCTGGAAACACGTGGGCCACGCACCCGCGCGGCGTCCTCAACCAGCTTGTTCACCTCGCGGGTGGGCACGCGGGAACCGGCCTGATCGTGCAGCTCGAAGGCGAGATCCACGAGCTGTTTCAGGCGCAGCCCTTCCTTGGCCGACGTGAAGATCACCGGCGCGAAATGAAGTGCCGGGAGCTTCTTCGCGATGTAGTCGAGGAACTTCTCCGTCTCGGTGGCCCCTGCAAGATCCCATTTGTTGATGGCCAGGATGCAAGGCTTGTGCGCGGTCAATACAGCGTCAGCCGCCTTCTTGTCCACCATGTTGATGTCGCCGGTGGCATCGATGAGGTGGATCACCACATCCGCTCTCCGGATGGAATCGAGGGTGCGCTGCTGCGCGTAGTACTCCACCGAGTCGTCGAGACGTGACTGCCGTTGCAGCCCGGCCGTATCGATGAGCGTGAAGGTGCGCTCCCCGAACCGCACGGAGACATCGATGGAATCGCGGGTCGTGCCGGGGATTTCGCTCACGATGACGCGTTCGCTGCCGGCGATGGCGTTGGTGAGGGTGCTCTTGCCGGCGTTCCTCTGCCCGACGAGCGCGATGAGGGTCTCCCCCTCCTTCCGCGGTGCCTCTCCCTCTTCCTTCGGAGGCAGGAGCGCCACCATCTTGTCCATCACCTCTTCGAGACCATGCGGCTCGATCATCGAAGCGGGGTGCACTTCACCGAGACCGAGGCCGTGGAACTCACCCGCCATCAGCCCGTGGGCTTCTCCATCCACCTTGTTGGCCACAAGCACCACGGGCTTCGCCGTGCGCCGGAGAATGCGCGCGACTTCCTGGTCGAGTGGCGTCACACCATCCCGCGCGTCGGTGACAAAGACCAGCACATCGGCCGCGGTGATCGCCGCGTCGATCTGCACTTCGACATCCTCGTCGAGCTGCTGATCGTCGACGATGCCGATCCCTCCCATGTCCGTGATCTCGAAGGTGCGTTCGCCACGAGTCACTTCGACGGTCACGCGGTCGCGGGTCACGCCCGGTCGGTCATGCACGATGCTGACGCGCCGTCCCACCACGCGATTGAGGAAAGACGACTTGCCCACGTTGGGGCGGCCCACAATGGCGACGGATGGGAGTTTCATGGCAGCGCGAGCACCCTGTGAAGTTGTGGCAACACGCGCACTTTCGCGTGGATTCCGAGCGCCTCGGACTGGAAATGGAGCAACTCCGCCGCGGGCGGCGCTTCGATGCCGCGGAGAGGTGTCACGGGTTGCAGGATCAATTCAGCATCCGGAGCCACGGCCGCCACGCGCCGAGCCACGTGACGCACGTCTTCAAGAGTGCACTCGCGCGTGAGCACGAGCTTCACGATGCGCTCGAGCCCGGCAGCCTCGCCGAGGAAGGCTTCGTGCTCCGCATCCAGCGGAGGCCGACCGGTGGCCGAGGAAAGCTTCCAGTCCATGCTCACGATGTCCACCGCAGGGCGCACGAGCTTCATGCGCTCGGGCATGGTGCCGTCAGTTTCGAGAAGCACACGTGAGCCATGGCCGCGCACCGTCCCGGCGGCAGCCCTGATGAGCCATGGATGCAGCAGCGGTTCACCACCTGTGAAGGACACTGCGCGGTGAGGAAGAAACCGCAGAGCCGCGCCAATCCAGGCGCTGATGGTCTCGACCGGTACCGGGGTCGCCACCTCTTCCACCGCAGCAAACTGCGGCAGCGAAACCCTTGCGCGCGTCGGCGTGCGGTGACAGAGCGGCGTGTCGCACCAGACACAGTCGAGGTCGCAGTGGGCCGTGCGAACGAAAAGATGTCGCTCGCCGGCCCTCGGCCCCTCGCCCTGCACCGAGCTGAAGATCTCCATGAGGTCCGCGCTGCCGCGGGCCTCGAGTTCTTGCAGTCGCCGCGGATCCATCATGAAACGCACCTCGCGGGGCGGACCCCGCGCGGATCACTTCTTCGCAGGAGCTGCAGCGGGTGCCGCTGCGTCGTCCTTCTTCTTCTCAGCCTTCTTGGCCTTGGCCTTCACCTTCGGCACACGGGTCTTCGGGATACCGAGCACCTTGTCGCCGCGCTTCCAGCGGCCGTCCTTCTCAAGCTTCTCAAGGCGTTCGGCGCGCTTCAGGACGCTCCTGTTCCCGCCGGTGGAAGTGGACAATCTCAGACTCTTGTGGATGGCCATGGGATACCTCGTCTCTCCGCTCAGCGGGGTGGCAAGGCCACACGCGCCACGAATGCGTCTTGGAACGGCTTCTCAGACCCGATGCTGACGCGTTCAAGGCGCCGTTCGAGTTCTTTCAGGTCCTCCGGATTGGCGCTGCGCCCCACGCTGACCCAGTACTCACGCTTGCCCGAGACATCGTCCGAGAGCGCAAACACCGGGCTGTAGCCGAGGGACTCCAGCTGCCGTTTGATCTTGATGGCCCGTTCCACGAGAGGCGCGGCATCGGCACCAGCAGCCACACGGCCGATGGTCTCAACCCGCACGGACCAGAAGACCTCCGGTTCAGCGTTCCTGCGAGCTCCCCCCTGCGGAGATGCGGGGTTGCCTGCCGGAGCGATGACAGAAAGCCGCGGCGCTGGCGCGTCCGGCTCTCCTGAACCGCCGAGAACATAGTAGGAAACCCCTGCGATCACAACGCATAAGAGGCCCAGCAGGACGAACACGGGCGCCCGTGTCGGAGGCGCTGCACGGGGGCCTGGTGAGTTCAGCTTGCCGCCCCGGAAGCTCGAAAACAGGAGTCCTCGCTTCGATCGCATGGCGCCCGCCCTCCCCGGCGGCGACTTCGAACAGGGTCCGCCGCCCAACCCGGCGACGTACCCCCAGATTATGGAGCGGCGGGGCGTTGCGTCAAACCGCCGCGCGAAAATCCAGGAGCGCACGAGCTTCGGCGAGGGCCGCAGCCATGCTGCGCGGATCGGCGACCCCGCGGCCGGCCAGATCGAAAGCGCAGCCGTGGTCGACGGAAGTGCGGATGATCGGAAGACCGAGCGTCACGTTCACGGCGCTGCCGAAGGAGATGGCCTTCAGAGCCACAAGGCCCTGGTCGTGGTAGAGAGCGAGCACGGCACCCGCCTCGCGCCAGCGTTCCGTCGCGAAGAAGCCGTCCGCGCTGAATGGGCCTCGGGCGTCAATGCCCTCGGCGCGCGCCTGCTCGATGTCCGGCCCGATGCACTCGAGTTCCTCACGGCCGAGGAGACCGCCTTCGCCTGCATGCGGGTTGAGGCCGAGCACCATGATGCTGGGCGTCGTGATCCGGTAGGAAGTGGCCAGCCCCCGCGCGAGCTTGCGCAATGCCTGCAACACGGCGCCTGCACGGACCAGACGCGGTACTTCCGCGAGCGGCACATGCACCGTGGCGAGTGCGAGCTTCAGGCCGGGCGCGCTGAACAACATCAGAGGCTCACCGCCCACGGCGGCAGCCAGCCACTCGGTATGCCCGTGAAATCCACTGGCGTGCAACGCCACGTTCTGTTTCGCAAGCGGAGCCGTGATCAGCGCGCCGCCGGCATTCCGCACACGCTGCAGGGCGAGTTCCAGTGTCTGCAGGGCAACTCCTCCACCCGCAACGCTCGGCCCTTTCCCTTCCGGCACGCTGTTTTGCACATCGAGGATGCGCACTCCGCTCCTGGGTGTGTCCCCGAGAGTCATGCGGGCGACCACTGCGCCAAGAGCCTCCAGTTGTGGTGCGATGCCGGTGAGGACGATGCACTCCCCGGGATGCGCGCGCGCGCGCTCGAGAGCGGCACGCGCGGAAACTTCCGGCCCGATCCCCTGCGGGTCTCCGCAACTCACCACGAGCTCCGCAACGCTCATGACTTTCTCTCCGTGCGCCAGCGGGACGCTGCGCGACGCTCCGCCGCCAATCCCAGCACACAAGCAGCAGCGAGAATCCACGGTGCGCGTCCTTCCTCAGGACGAGCGCAGGCAATCCGCGCAGCAGGCGGCCGCACAGTGGGCGCGGGCCGCAGCGCGAGAATGCGCCGCCAGCGGGCCAGTCCCTCGTCATCCGGAAGCGGGTACGCATGCGCACCCGGCTCGTTCACGGCCCAAGCGCGTTCCAACACGCGGGTTCCTCCGGCATCCAGTACCTCGATGAACGCAACGCCAGCCTTGTCCGGCAGGCTGACTCTGCAACTGGAGGGAGAGACCTGCTGCACATCCAGCACCTCGTCGAGCCCGCTTGCAGCAAACGTCGCGCGGCAGTGCACGACTTCTCCGGCCTGCGCGAACAGGTCTGTTGCCTCGAAGAACAACTGACGCCCGAGTTGCATCCCGGCGAACTGCCAACGCTCCGAACGGTCCCGGCCCTCGCTCCACGAAGCTGCTTGTGCGAACAGACGTTGGGCCTCACGACTCGAGTGCCACGGCAACGACAATTCCTCGAACGGCATGGCCCACTGCAGCACGCGCGCCGCGCCATGTTGACCATGGGCCAGCACTGGACGCTCTCCAGCCTTGAGGACCACGGTCGCATGTGGCCCCGCTTCCAACTGCAAGAACTCAAGCAAAGGCGGCAGGCGCTTCACCTCGACACCTTGAAGAAATGAGGCCGGCGCCGACTGCAGGACCGCAATCCCCGCTGCGGCGCTCTTCTCCGGCGGCTTGTCCGACGGTACCGGTTTCGAATCCGGTTCTCGCGGCGCCGGCTTCTCCGTCGCAGCAGTTGCTGAGTGTTCCTTCGGCGCGCGCCGCGCACCGCTGCCCGCGATGACACGTTCAGCCTCGATGGTGAAGACCTGCGGCACCTCTTCGAACGACCAGGCCGGGTAGAACTTGCCACCGCCTGCAGCAGCCACATTCGAGAGATCCCGCACCTGCAGTTCCGGTCCGCACCCCACGCAGGAAATGGTCACTTTCTGGGTGGCGAGCAACTCGCGTGCAAGCGCTTCGAACCGCCCCGGTTCGGATTCACCATCGGAGAGCAGGATGAGATGCTTCACACCGAAGTTCTCAGCCTCGAACATGTCCGCCGCGAGGTGCAGGGCCGCGGTGAAGTCTGTCCC
The DNA here is from genome assembly GCA_005790545.1 of Planctomycetia bacterium. Taxonomy (GTDB): domain Bacteria; phylum Planctomycetota; genus SXUL01. The sequence goes on from SXUL01000036.1 coordinate 165,160, forward strand.
TCCCCCACACTGAATGCGTGAGATCCGGTCCTTGACTTCGTCGGCCTGCGCAGCCACGGTGAAGCTCAGAATTTCGCGGGCCTTCTTGTTGAAGGCGATCACACCCACGTGATCCTGCGGATGGAGCACCTTGGCGGCGGCCCAGGCCGCTTCCTTCGCGAGACGCAGTGCTTCACCTTGCATGGACCCGCTGGCATCAATGGCCACAAGCAGGCCGAGAGTTGGCGCAGTGCGTTCCTCCTTGTGGCGCGCATCCGGATCGGGGGGTGTGTCCGGATCCGGTTGTTCCTCATCAGGGTTCTTCTCGGGTGGTCGTGGCGGAGGCGGCGACAGTTCGCGACAAGGCAACAACGTTGTGAATGCCCGGGCCGCAGGGTCGCGTAATTCTCCCGCTGTCCCCGAGGGGACAAACATCCAGCCAAGACCCGCCCTGCTGCGTGCGTCGAGAACATGCAGGTTCGGTTCGGCCGCGAGCGCAAGTGGCGGAACGCGATCCAGTACGAGTACGCGCGCTGTGCGTGCCTCCTCGCTGGCCGAGAGTTCCGCAACGGCCAGTTCCGTGACGCGCGCGCCCTGTGCGGAGAGCCATGCAGCGAGGTGTGATGACCCTTCGGGGCTGACCACGGCTAGCGTGGGTTCGTTCTCCACAATGATTTCGGCATCAGCGCAGCAATCCCCTGTTGCACTGCGCATCTCGAGAACGAAGCCGTGCCTGCCGTCGGCCAAGTCGGCCACCTGCAGAGGCACCTCAAAAGGCCCCTTGGCGAGGTCCACGCGCAGAGTTGCGAAAACGCGGGTGCCTTCACGCAATTCGCATGCGACGGAAACGGCGGTCAAGGCCTCGCCCTGCGCTGTCAGAGACACCGTGGCACCTCGGGCGACGCGGAGCGGTGCGCGCAGCCGGAGATCGACCAACGCCAGAGAAGCTCGCGACGCCCTTGGCAACACCTCCACGTGCGTGAAGGCCGGAGGCACGCGCATGGTTTCAGTGCCGAGCAACATCAGGCGCACGTCGGCAGCCACAAGCCCGGGCGCCAACGCTGCCGCAGACAAAGCGTCCAAGGCCTCAAGTTGGAGATCTGGATCCGGCACAACCACCTCGTCCTGCATGTCGCCGCCAGCAGGAACCTCCAGAGAGTGGGCGCGCGGCGGCAGCGTCGGCACGCGCACCAGCACGGAGCGCGGCAGAGCGGGAGGATCAACATCCACGGGGTCCTCGCTCGCAAACCAGCCAAGCGCGAGCAGCAGTCCCGCGCGCAGCACGAGCGCGCCGAACCCGAGAGGCCCAGTAGGGCGCCAAGGCCAGTGGAGAACCAGCAGGCACAGCGCCACCAGCGCAGCGAGAGCGGCCGGGAAACAGAGAAGAGCGGACAGCGAAGAGTTCTGCATGGGCAGGATCAGCGCCGCTGCATGAAGCCCTCGAGAATGACCAGACGCGCACCGGTCATGAACGACTCTCCTGGCGCGGCCTCCACCTCGAGTTCTCGTGTCTCCGGTGGAACTGCAAGGCGCAGAATCGAGGCCCCCGTCCGCGCACGGAGCAGCAGTTCCTCGCCGAGCGCTCGACCATCCGCGCGCACGATCACACGCACGCTGCCCTGCACACCGCGGGCGAGGTTGTCTGTGTTGGCCGAGAGCTGTGCGACGAACTCATTCGCGCCCTGCGGCCACTGCAGGGCGATGCCGGCCGGCGCGCGCAGGTGGAGCACACGGCGCCACGCGCCAGCCACCATGCCTTCACGCCGTGTGCAAGCGGGCAGGGCGGCGCCGTCGAGCAGTCCCCGTCGCCCCTTGATCTCAAAGGGCGCATCCACGAGCCGTTGAAATCGGCTCGAACCCGGCTCCAGAAGAACCAGATCATCCGCATCGACCTGCACAGTGATGGCCGGCGTGAGTTGCATCCGCCAGAGTGCGCCAGCCAGCAACCGGCCCTGAAGCAGCGAGCCATCCTTCAGCACAGCACGAGCGGGAAAACCACCCTCAAGGGCGCGCGGAGATTCTTTGCGCAACACGAGAGCAACGACCTCGTCGCGCTGCACGTGGAACAGGCGTTCGCCGGCTGTACTCTTGAAACGCACTCCGTCCTGCGAGACGGACAGCACTTCGCCCGGCAACTTGTCCAACGCTCCTCCTCGCTGCATGAGCAGAAGGTCATCCGCGCTGGACGCGGCTGGAAGCTCCGCCTCGCGGAAGCGCACGACCAGCACGTCATCGAGAGACACGTCCAGATTCCCGCAACGCGCGGTGGCGAAGACGAATCCGTCCACTGACTCGCGGGTGATGTTGCCGTGCAGGAGACTGCCGCCAGCGAGTTCCAACGTGGTGTTGCGGCCGCTTGCCGCAACGGCAGCCTCGCCACGCAGGCTCAGGACGGATGCGAGCGGACAACGCCATCCTCCTGTACCGACCGATTCGACCCTGACTTGGCCATCGGCCTCGAGTGCCAACACGCGCACTGCGACAGCGGGACGGTCCATCGTCTCCAGCAGGAACGCGCGCTGGGACGACAGCGGACCTGCGAGCAGGAAGAGGGCCGGGATCAAGAGAGCACGGCAAGACACGGCGGCGCCTGTTCTAGCAGCCTGTGACAGGTGCGGATGAGGTCTGCCAAGTTGTCAGCAACGCGAGACCCGCCGCTCCCGGTGAACAAGGCGCCCGGTCCGGCTGCAGGGGAACTGTTGCGGTGTTCATGAGCAGGCCGGGACTTCTCCGCATTCCAGCGCCGGGGACCTTCATTCCGGCCCCGCGTTTGCTAAACCGTTGGCGGCACCATCGCCCGCCCAATGGCGGCAGCGATGCCCTGCGGGCCCTTCCGGGTCCGCTGTCCCGCGCAAGTCGCACTTGAAGGAGACTTGGAGCATGGCGAAGCAGCTCCGCTTTGAATCGGAAGCCCGCGAGTCCCTGAAACAGGGAGTGGTGAAGCTCGCGAAGGCGGTGAAATCCACGCTGGGGCCTCGCGGCCGCACGGCGGTCATCGACCGTGGCTGGGGTGGTCCCACCATCACCAAGGACGGCTACTCCGTCGCGGATGAGGTGGACCTATCTGACATGTATGAAAATCTCGGGGCGAAACTCCTGAACGAGGCTGCGTCCACGACCCACGACGCCTGCGGCGAGGGCACCACCACCGCCACCGTGCTCGCGGAAGCCATCTTCATCAACGCCCTTCGCCACCTCGGCGTGGGTGCGAACACTGCCGCCATCAACCGCGGCATCATGGACGCCGTCGAGCGCGTGAAGACGCTGCTCCGCGACAAGGCCGTGAAAGTGAGCCTCGATCAACCCGAGCGCCTCATGCAAATCGCGAGCATCGCCGCGAACAACGACAAGGACCTCGGCCGCACGCTCATCGACGCTCTGAAGCGCGTGGGCAAGGACGGCGTGATCAACATCGAGGAAGGCAAGGGCACCGAGACGAGCGTGAAGGTCGTCGAGGGCATGCAATTCGACCGCGGCTATCTCTCGCCCCACTTCGCGACGGACCAGAAGACTCTCGAGTGCGAATACAGGAACTGCCTGGTGCTCATCCACGAGGACAAGATCACTTCCATCAAGAAGCTGATCCCTCTCCTTGAGAAGGCCAGCAAGGCGAAGAAGCAGTTGCTCATCATCGCGGAGGATGTCGAGGGCGAG
>SXUL01000037.1 GCA_005790545.1 Planctomycetia bacterium
GGCGCCATCGCAGGCCTTGAGGTCGTGCGCATCATCTACGAGCCCTCGGCGGCCGCACTCGCCTACGGAGTCGACAAGAAGAAGGACGAGTAGATCGCCATCTACGATCTCGGTGGCGGCACGTTCGACATCAGTATCCTCGAAGTGGCTGATGCTGCTGGAGAAGGACGCACGTTCGAGGTCCTCGCCATCAATGGCGACACCCATCTCGGCGGTGACGACTTCGATCAGTACTTGATCGATTACGTTGCCGATGAGTTCCTGAAGGAGTCGGGGATTGATCTCCGCAAGGACCAGATGGCGACGCAGCGCTTGAAGGAAGCGTGCGAGAAGGCGAAGTGCGAACTCAGCTCTTCGTTGCAGACGGAAATCAATCTTCCGTTCATCACGGCGGATGCGACCGGTCCGAAGCACTTGCAGAGGACCATCCGTCGCGCTGACTTCGAGCGTCTCGTGGACCCGCTTGTTGAGCGTTCGCGTCAACCCTGTCTGAAGGCGCTTGAGGATGCAGGACTGAAGCCGGAGCAGATCGACGAGGTGATCCTCGTAGGTGGCTCGACTCGTATTCCCGCGGTGCAGGCTGCGGTGAAGCAGATCTTCCGCAAGGAGCCCAACAGAAGCGTGAACCCGGATGAAGTGGTCGCCATGGGGGCCGCCATCCAGGGCGCGATTCTCGCGGGCGAGCGCAAGGACGTGCTCCTCCTGGATGTGACCCCTCTCAGCCTCGGCATCGAAACGCTGGGTGGGGTGTTCACCAAGCTCATTGAGCGCAACACGACCATCCCCACGCGGAAGTCGCAAGTGTTCAGTACGGCTGCTGACAACCAGCCCGCGGTGACGATTCACGTGCTGCAAGGCGAGCGGCCCATGTCTTCGGACAACCGCACTCTCAATCGTTTCGATCTGGACGGCATCCCTCCCTCGCGAAGGGGACTGCCTCAGATCGAAGTCAGCTTCGACATTGATGCCAACGGCATCCTGAACGTCACGGCGAAGGATCTCGGGACCGGCAAGGAACAGCATGTGCGCGTCACGCCTTCCAGTGGACTCAGCAAGGATGACGTGGAGCGCATGAAGCGCGATGCAGATGCCCACTCGGAAGAGGATCGCCGCCGCCAGGAACTCATCGAGTCGCGCAACAAGTCGGATGCCATGCTTTACGAGGTCGAGAAGACCATGAAGGAACATGGCAGCAAGCTGGACGATGCCGGTCGTGCCGCTGTGGAGCAGGCTTCGACAGAGCTCAAGGATGCCATCAAGGGTGAGGACGTTGCGGCGATGGAGCGCGGTGTCGAGGCATTGCAAAAGGCCGTCATGCCGCTCTCCGAAATCCTCTACAAGGAAGCGTCTGCCAAGCCTGCAGAAGGCGCCAGTGCCGGACCTTCCGGCAAGCCGCCAGGGGACGACGTGGTGGATGCCGATTTCGAAGTGAAGAAGTGAACATGGTGGCCGCTTGAAGCGGCCGCCCGCTTCCTTCAGACTCTGGGCCCCGTTCCCTGCGGGGCCCGTCTCTTTTTGTTGCACCGATGATCAACGTCGAGAACCTGAGCAAGCACTACGGAGCCTTCACGGCACTGGACGGAGTTTCGTTCCACGTCGCAACCGGACGTGTGGTCGGTTTTCTGGGAGCGAACGGTGCGGGCAAGACCACCACGCTGCGCATTCTCTCCTGCTTCATGCCGCCGAGCGCGGGAATGGCCACCGTCGGAGGGTTCGACACTGTGCGGGCGAGCGACGACGTGCGACGGCTCATCGGCTACATGCCGGAATCGGTTCCTCTCTACGGGGACATGCGCGTGGTGGAGTATCTTCGTTTCCGCGCGCGCCTGAAGGGTGTCGCCAGTGACTGTGTGAGCGCCGCGCTTGAGCGGGTGATCTCTCAGTGCCACTTGCAGGAGAAGCGCAGAAGCCTCATCCGCGCCTTGTCCAAAGGCCAACGCCAGCGCGTCGGACTCGCGGATGCACTCATCCATGATCCACGCTTGCTGATTCTCGATGAACCCACATCCGGTCTCGACCCGGATCAGCGTGTTGAAGTTCGTTCTCTCATCGCCGCGCTTGCAGGCGAGCACACGGTGTTGCTGTCGACCCATATTCTCCCGGAGGCTGAGGCCAGTTGCTCGGACGTGATCATCATCCACAAGGGCCGCATCGCGGCCTCGACATCAATCGCGGAAGTGACTGGTGGCGAACAACGCTGGCGTGTGCGTGTCGCGGATCGCGACTATGCCGTGACAACAGGAGCGTCCGCTGCAGGAACGCTCACACGCTGGGACAGCGCGGAGGCCGCATCCCAGCACGCTGCACGCGAAGTGTCGGCGGGGCGAGTGCTGCTCGAGGTCGGCCCGGAGAAGCGCACGTTGGAGGATTTGTTCATGAGCGTTGTGGCGGAACGGATCCCGACACCATGAATCGCCTCTGGACTCTGGCTGTACGTGAGTGGCGCGCGCATGTTCACGCGCCCGGGACGTGGGTCTTGTTGGGGCTCGCCTGGTTCTGGCTGGCGGCCATGTATTGCTGGCAAGTGCTGCCTGCGAGCGGCCACGGCGACATCCAGTACATGCTCTGGCAAGGTGCACTGCACATTGCGAACCTCCAGATCCTGTTCATTCCACTTCTGACGATGCGCACCATCGCGGAGGAGCGCCGCAGTGGAACCCTCGAGATGCTCCTCACAGCACCCGTGCGAGATCACGAAATTGTGCTCGCGAAATTCCTGGGTGCGTTTGGCGTGGCGGCCCTGATGTGGATGCTCCTGCCGTTTCTCATGTTGCTCGCAGTCATGTCGGGCGGAGATCCGGATTGGGGGCCGGTGGCGTCGGCAACGCTCGCGCTGGCAGGGACGGCGGGCGTGCTGACTGCCCTCGGCGTTCTCGCGTCAGCGCTGACTCACAACCAGCTTCTGGCCGGGTTTCTGGGGCTGATCCTCAGCTTTGCATTCATGTACCTGCCACGCCTCGTGCCCTCGGACTGGCAGACATTGCAAGAGGTGCTCTCGTCGGGCGACCTCCTGCAGCAGGTGGAGGAATCCGCTCGGGGCATCGTGGACCTCACGAACGTCGCCTTCCAGATCAGCATGACCCTGCTGTTTCTCTTTTTTGCGACACGCAGCCTGGAGTCACGGAAATGGCTCTGAACCGGGGAGGGATGACGGGAGGCTGGAGGGCAGGCGCCTTCGCTCATGTGGTTCTGGCGTCCGTTCTCGCCACGGCGATCACGATCGGATTTCTCGTCCTGATGCGACGCATCGCCTGGGTGACAGACTTGCGCTTCGATCTCACGGCGGAAGGGACCTACGCCGTTGCACCCGAGGACACGCATCTTCTGCGCGGGCTCGAAGTCCCGGTGCACGCGACCTTCATCTGGGGATTTGATGCTGATATTCAGCAGCGGGTTCTGGACGCACAGGGTGAACCTCGTTCAGATCTCCTGTGGCAGCACTATCGTCCTGTTCTGGAGGATGCACGCCGCCGTGTGCAGCGCGTGCTGGACGAGTGGAGCCACGTCTCCCCGCACTTCACCTATGCAATCATCGATGGTGAAACGGAGCCGAGAAGGGCTGAAGCAGCGGCCGAGGCACTTGCGGTCACGCCCGAAGAGGCGCTGAATAGAGTCATCCTGGTGCAAGGGTCCAATCGCCGTGAAGTCCCGATCCGGCGCATGATGCGTGACATGCAGTGGGGGAGCTTCCCCCCGTGGCCAGGCGCACAAATGGCACGTCCGGTCGGTCCGGGAGGGTGGAGCGTAGCCGCCGAGTTGGGCAGCGCGGTGCGCACGCTCAATACCGGTGAGCGGACTCGCATCGGGATTGTTGCCGGGCTGAACGGGTTCGCTGAACCTGGAAGCGAGATGCACCGCATTCTGGTGCGCACGCTGGAGGCCGAGGGCTGCCAGTGCGAGAGCCTTGAGCTCGGAAAGACGGCCGACCTCAGCGCATTCACTGCGATCATCGTTGCTGCTCCGCGCATGCTCCTGGACCGGAAGTCTCTCGAGCACCTCAGGGCGCGTGAGGCCAACGGTGGCCGGTTTCTGCTCCTTGCGGATCCCCGCTTTGGCGAAAACTACACCGGGCTCCTCGAGCCCTATGGCGCCGTTCTTCAGAACGTCATGATCGAGGATCGCACGCTGGCTGAGCCCACGCGCTCCGGTCCGGCGGAGTTGCAGTCCATGCGTTTCTGTGTGGGCCGTCACCCGATCGACGCACCTCTGAAGGACCGTGTCCCGCTGTATCTCGGACTTTCCCGCAGTGTGCTTCTGCAGAACGTGCACGCGCATGGAGTGGAACAGACAGCTCTGCTCTGTGCATCGCAGGACGCGGAGAGTGTTCCAGTGCGGTTGGACGCAACCAAGGGCGTTGCGGAGCCGCTGCCGGCCGAGCGCAAGAAGACCCCGGCACCGATCCTGGCTGCGGCCCTCTCGCGGAAGGTACACGGCGGCGCCGCAGAGAGTCGCATTGTCCTGTTCGGGAGTGCAGGTCTGCTGGCACCCGACGAGATGACGCTCTCGGCTCACTTCGGAAACCGTGACTGCCTGCTGAACTGCATGAGCTGGCTGACGGACCGGCCATTCGCGGCGCCCACCACGGCGCGGGCGGAGGCTCGGGTTAGGCTCGTCAGCGTTGCCAGCTACGAGAAGCCCGTGCGCTGGATCGGGGTGATTTGTCTGCCGCTGTTTGCCATGGCCACAGCGTTGGCCGTCTGGTTTGCGCGTCGGAGCATGTGATGCGCCTGAAGACTCTGTTCATTCTTGCGTTGCTCGGGCTGATGGTGGGTGCCGGTCTGTTCTTGATGCCGCGTCCGTCAAAGACAGGCCCGGGAGAGAGCGCGCGTATCGATCCTGACGCTGTGCAGAGCATCGTGATTCAACGTGCAAGTGGCGAACCGACCGCGCTCCGACGTGAGGCGGATGGGCATTGGTCGCTTGACCACGGTGGACGCCGTTGTCGCGCGCGCGGTCTCATGCTCGAACAGTTGTTGCAAGCAGTCCGCGAGATTCGCGCGCGGCGTGTTCTGGTCGAGAGTCCGGGTTCAGCGGCTCTGGACGGGTACGGTCTGGCGCGACCGGACAAGGTGACACTGTTGATCCGCGGTGGTGTGGAGCACAGTGTGGCTCTGGGTGCGACCCTGCCGAGTGGAGGCACTGCGGCTCTGATCACAGGGCGCGACGCCGTCGTACTGGTCCCTGCGGAGTTGCGCCCGTTGTTGATTCCGCCCGCTGCCGACTTTGTCGATCCCGCGCTCCTGCAACTGCGTGCGCTTGATATCGAACGTATGACGTTCGAACCGCGTGGTTCAGCGCCTTTCACATTGCTGCGCCAGTTCACGCGCTGGATTCAGGTGGGTGTGCGCGAGCTCCCCTGTGACGCCGCAGCATGCGATCAACTCCGCAACACACTGGGAGCCTTGAGCGTGAGCGCCGTTGCACCGTCCACTCCAGAATTGCTGGCTGATTTCGCGCGCTTTGCCCAAGGAGTCCGCGTCAGGGTCGAGGGTGCCGGGAGAAGTGAAGTGTTTGAGCTGGCCGAGAACTCGGAAGGCCGTTGCTTCGCCATGATGGCGGGCGGACACGAGATCTTCGAATTGGCTGAGAGTGCGCGCGAGTTATTGGTGGTGCGCGTCGAGGACTTGCGTGATCGACGCGTGCTTCGGGCAGAGACATCCGAGGTCGTGCGCGTCGAGATTCATCGCGCTGGTCATGCAGCGGAGGGGGCACTCGTACGCACCGGCGAGCTCTGGGATGCGCAATGGCCTGTGGCCGGAGCGTTGGTCTCAAGGCCTCTGGATGCTCTGGAGCGCGCGCGCCACCTGGAGCGATTGGCGAGCCTGCGCTGGCGCAGTTTCATGGCAGCCGGGCCTTCAGGGCCTCCGGACTTCCTGCTCACAGTGACGAGCGGGAGTGCCGGGGATCGCCGGCAGGTGCTTGAGTTCCGCAGCGTGGCGGACGGTTGGGTTGTGTCTGATCTCGATCTGGGCATGACAGGTACGCTTGCGTCCGGGGATGTGCGTTTTCTCGAAGAGCCACTCACCGGGCTGCTCGACAGGTCCATGCTGGGTGCAGGCGCCTATTTCGCTGTGGGGGGCGTGCGCCTGCGCGTTGCGGGGCATGCAGAAGTCTGCGTGAAGACCACCATCCCGAAACCGGGAGAGGATGTGCATGGTTGCGTGACCCATGGCGCTCTCGAACGAACGATTCCTGAGGAAATCTGGCGTCCCGTCGTGACCCGCCTCATCGCCCCCACAACTCCGCGCGTGCTCGGTCGTGAGCGCCTGCCGGAATACGGCTTCGATCAGCCCCAGGTGGATGCAGCCTTTCTGGAGCTGGAGCGTCCGAGCGCCGACGGGATTGCGGAGGAGCGCAAGGGCCAGTGGCGCAGTCTCCGAATTGGAGGACCTGTCGAAGGCGGATTTGCGGCCACCTTTGATCAGGATCCCGCTGGATTGGTGTTCGTGCTCACGGAGCAGGACGTGGCGGTGTTCACGACGCTGGCCATATTCGGCGCGCGGTGAGTCACTCGTCCTCGTTGCCCGTTCCTTGTTGTTCTGGCAACTCCTCGCGAGCACGCACCACCATGCTGGGCGAACAGCGCTTGGCTCTCTGGAGGGCCAGATTGACGGCCGCGAACAAGGTGTCGCGATCCTCGCCGTCCTCTGGATAGACGGCCACACCAGCACTGACCGTCACTTTGCCGCGCAGCCGCGGCAGCAGCTTCGCGAAGTGCGTGCGCTCCACAAGGGTCCGCACGCGTTGAACAGGGTCGCTGATCTCCTGAACGCCAGCCTTCTGCAGCCTGGGCTTGCGCGCGTCCGGAAGGAGAATGGCAAATTCGTCGCCGCCCCAGCGTGTCACCACGTCGACATCGCGAAAGCCGCGCCGGATCACATCGGCCACGGCTCGAATCACGCCGTCACCGGTGGCGTACCCGTTCAAGTCATTGATTGTCTTGAATTTGTCCACATCCATCAGCACAAGAGTGAGGTGCCGCCCGTGGCGCTCGGCACGCTTCAGCTCCACTGCAAACTGGCGGTCGAAGTAGCGGCGATTGAACAAGCCTGTGAGCGGGTCGACGACCGCCATGTTGTTGAGCTCGTCGAAACGGTGGGAATTCCGGAGACAGGCGACAAGATGCGAAGCCAACGCGTCGAGTTCCGTCAGGATGCTGGAAGGGAATGTTCCTGAACGGGGTTCAGCCAGCAGAATCAGGCCGTGGAGCGTGCGCTGCTCATCCGTCGGAATGCTGAGTGGCACGAGGACAACTTCGGCTGAGGATCGGCACGGCTCAAGCGGGACCAGCGTCGTGTCCGCCAACGCAGAACGTCCATTGTGCAGGGCGGCGAACACGGCGCCGCTTCCTGGTGCCCGGGCGAGCAGGGATTCCTCCACGCCCTCGGTTTGCATGAGTTCGATGTTCTTCTCGGGGGCCAGGGCCAGCCACAGCGCACCAGCTCGCGCGTCCGCCATGTCTCCAAACATCTCGAGTGCCAGCTCGAGCAACTTCTCGCGGTCGGATTCAGCGAGGGAGAGACCGCGGGCGTAGTCGACAACCCGTTGCCAATTGTGATGCCCCCCGCTGGGCGCGCTGGGTTCCGGAGCAACAGCATCTGTCCGCGGTGCGGGCTGCGCCGCGTGCAACTGTGGAAGATCGCGGCATCCAAGGGCATCACGCAATGCTGAGTAGAGGTAAGGCTCCCGCAGTGCGACATCGATGAACGGTGTTGCTGCCCCGAGATCCGTACTCAGGGCGGCTGTCAGCACGACGAAGGGGCGATCCATGAGAGCTCGTGCCTTGAGCAGGAAGTCCACGGCAGAATCGCGGAGAGCCGCGTGGCGAATCAGCAGAGCCGCATCGGGGCGCCGGGCGAGCTCCGCCATGACTTCGTAGGGCCGGGCAGTGGCCAGAACCCGCAGACCTTCTTCCCTCAACAGATCCACATAGTGGGCGAGGTTTCCATCCCCGTCGGTGAGGACGATCAGTACTGCGGCCGGCTGTCGTTGGGTCACGTGGCCGACTCCGCCTCGTGTTCGATCATGCGCAGGGAGAGCTGCATGAGAGAGCCACCGCCTCGGCGCGTGATGGCCGCGGCACCTCCAGCGGATTCTGCGCAGTGCACAAGGAGCGCCCACCCCAGCGCAAGCGGCATGCGCACGCTCGCAAGGAGTTCAGTGAAGGTCCCGCGCTGTGCGGCGAGGTGTCTGAGGACTTCACCTGATTCTTCCAGGGAGACGGAGGCGCCTTGGGGAGTCCGAGCCAATTCGACGATCAGTTCGCGATCGTCACGGCGTCCTTCGAGAAGTGCGTGGAGCAGGAGTCTCAGAGCGAGGGCGAGCGCCTCTGCGGGTGCACACACCTGCAAGCTCTGATCACGAACCACGATTTTCAACCGGAATCCCTCGCGCTCCAGAGCGACGCGCGCGTTCTGCACGGCCAGAACCAGATCCGTGCCCTGCTGCTGTGCATCCAATGGGCGCGCGAGCATGGATAGCGCTTGCAACATGAGTTCGAGCTTGGCGAGTTGGGCTTGCGCGCTCCGCACAGCTCGCGTCTTCAGTTCGGGTGGTGTCGCACCTTCGAGAATTTGCAGCCACCCGGCAGCGCCGCCCAGTGGGTTGTTGAACCCGTGGCAGAGCGTGCGAAGGAGTGCGTGCGACGAAACCTCGGGCAAGATGCTGCCGTGTGCGCTCGAGGTCTTGTCCTCCATGGGGGGCGTTGTCCGCCGCGGCGTCGATTGAAGTGCGGCGCGCAGCGCCGCACGCACGTCCGCCAGAAAATAGGGCACTGCGAAGCGGGCCTTGGGTGCAAAGGTCCCGAGATCCCGTTCCTTCCCGATCACGAAGGTCGGGTGTGTATCCAGCAGGCCAGGTGCGACCTCGTCAGACCACAGATCCTCGTGGATCAGAATGACAACAGGTTCCGGGAGTTCCGGGAGTTGCTTTGCGCTGCGGGAGAGCGGGCCCGCGGTGCTCAGGACGTGGATTTCCCCGGCACTGGGTTCGAGAAACGAAACCAGCGCATCAAGATCGGGACCCGATTCGTGCAGAATGAGGATGCTGGACATGCTGCCCCCGCGGAAGAATCGTCGGGGACTCCGGCCATAAGTACCAACCGCGCCAAGCGTTCGGGTAGTTCTCTGGCCGCGGGAGTTTACTCCCACTGGTTCGCCCACTGCAAGTCGGAAGCGTCTACAGAGAACGTGTGTGGCGCCCCGATAGACTCCTCGCGCCGCGGGAGGGCTCCGGGCGCTGCTTCCCGGCCCGCGCCGCGTTTCACTCTGGGGTACTACTCACGGCGGAATCCCGCTGCCTGTCACGAGTTGCGATGCTCATGGATCCAGAAGTCTCGATTGTCGTCCCCATCTTTGACGAGGAGGAGTGCATCCCCGCGTTGTTGGAGATGCTGGATCGCTTTCACGCTTCGTTCGAACGAACGATGGAGGTCGTGTGTGTCGATGACGGGAGCAGGGACGGTTCTCTGGTGTCACTGCGGAGTGCCACGACGCACCGCGCCTGGCTGCGTGTGGTGAAGTTGCGTGCGAACAGCGGTCAGACGGCTGCCATGGCGGCCGGCCTTGAGGTCGCGCGCGGCGAGATCGTCGTTTTCATGGATGCCGACATGCAGAATGATCCTGCGGACATCCCGCGTTTGATCGCAAAACTCGACGAGGGCTATGACCTCGTCTCGGGGTGGCGTCGTCAACGCAAAGACCGCGCCTTCACGCGCAAGCTCCCGAGTTGGGTGGCCAACCGCATCATCGGCTTGTTTATCGGAGTTCGCGTGCATGACTACGGCTGCACACTCAAGGCCTATCGCGCCAAGATCCTGAAGCCGTTGCATCTCTACTCTGACATGCATCGCTTCCTGCCGGCCCTGTGTTCGAGCGCTGGTGCGCGGATCACCGAGATCGAGGTGCGTCACCACCCTCGCCGGCTCGGCAGCAGCAAGTACGGACTGGACCGCGTTCTGAAAGTCATGGGTGACCTCATCGTGATCAAGCTCATTGTTGCCTTCGCTGATCGTCCCATGCACTACTTCGGCCCCTTCAGTGCAGCGTTCATGCTTCTCGGTGGCGCAGCGGCCGGCCTGCATGTCCTCAATCAGGCCGCCGGATACCACGAACAGAGCATCGTGCTTCCAGCGCTGGCAGTGCTGAGCCTCGTCTGCAGCCTCTACTTCCTTTTCATGGGCTTGCTCGCGGATCTGATCGTGCGTGTCGGGCGGCGCGACCCGCATGCACTGCGGCGTGGCGCGGTGGAGTTTGTTGCATGACGCGGGGGCCTGTCGACATCTCGGTGGTCATCATCTGCGCAGAGCCGCGCAAGCTCGAGCAGTTCGCCGAACTCATGCGGGCTGTGCGCACGGAGCTGGAATCGCTCGGGCGGAGCCACGAAGTGCTCGTTGTTGATGATGGCGCCGGTGCGAGCTTCGCCGCTCAAGTCCTCGAGATGCGTGCGGAATGGCCGTGCATCACTCTGCTGCGATTCCGGCGCACATTTGGTGGAAGCGTCGCCCTCGATGCCGCTGTGGATCACGCGCGCGGGCGCTACATCGTGGTCTCCACCTGGTATCTGCAGGTTGACCTGCACGGGATCCACGAGATGGTGCGGTTGCTGGATTCCGGCACCGACTATGTCGCGGCGCGGCGTGAGCCTCGCGTCGACGGACTGCTCGGCCGCTTCCAATCGTGGTTATTCAACGCATACACAAGACGCATGACGGGGATCGAGGTGCGCGACCTCAACTGCACGTTGCGAGCCTTTCGGCGCGAGGTGGTCGAGGAAATCTCACTGCACGGTGACCTGTTCCGATTCATGAGCATCCTCGCCATCCGGCGTGGCTTCCGTTTCAAGGAAATCCCGCTGCCTCACCTGCGCGAAGAAGGCAGCCGCGGGCTCCTGCATCCGGGGCTCTACGTCAGACGGTTCCTCGACATCATCTCGCTCTTCTTTCTCGTCAAGTTCACGAACAAGCCACTGCGTTTCTTCGGACTTGCGGGCCTGGTCTTCGGGACCATCGGTATCGGGATCTGCGCCTACATGGCGTGGCTGCGCATCTTCCACGATCTTGGGCTCACGGAGAGGCCATTGTTGATTCTTGGCCTGTTCCTCGTGGTGCTCGGCGTCATCGTGGGCAGTATCGGGCTCATCGGCGAGATCATCATCTTCACCCAGGGACGCTCGCTGCGCGATTACCATATTGATGAGATTCATGGCGGAGGTGAGGAGCGGTGAGTGCCGCGGGCGTGGTGCAATTGACGTCGGAGCGCGAGGCCGCGTGGACCGCGTATTTGACGAGTCACGCCGGCGGGACATTGTTTCATGATCTGCTCTGGCGCGAATTCTTGCAGCGCGCATTCAGGCATCGCTGCACTTATCTGCTTGCGATGCGCGCTGGAGTGGTCAAAGGTGTTCTGCCTCTGGTGGTGATTCGTTCCCTGTTCTTTGGACGCTCTGTCATCAGTGTCCCCTTTGGTGTCTATGGGGGAGTGCTGGCGGATGATGCCGATGCGACGGCCGCATTGCTGCGCGCTGCAGGCGAGGTGGCCGCGGATGCACGAGCGGACTACGTCGAGTTGAGACATCTGGTCGCGCCCGAAGGCAGTACGCTTCCGGAATCCGGCTCGCATTCGACGTTCATCAGAGACCTGCCCCTGACGGTGGATGAGGTTCTTCTCACCTTGCCGCGAAAGGCACGCGCCGAGGCTCGCAAAGCACGGACTGCGGGCGTGCTGTTGCCGGGGTCCGAACCGCTCTCCATTCCCGCGTTTCATGCGCTCTTCGCAGAGAACAAGCGCAAGCTGGGGTCGCCGGTTTTTCCGGAGAGCATGTTCTGGCATTTGAAGGATCTGTTGGGGGAGCGCCTGCACCTCTTTGCGCTCGAGAAGAATGGTGAGCCGGTTGCGGCCCTGATGAGTTTTCTCTGGCGGGACGACTGGATGGCGTACTACTCCGGCGCCACAGACGAGGCCAACAAGCTCTCCGCCAACAACCTCATGTACCTCTCTGTCATGGAGGAAGCGGTGCGGCGCGGGCTCAAGCGTTTCGATTTTGGCCGCAGCCGGAACGGCACTGGCGCCTTCTCATTCAAGGTGAATCAGGGCTTTGAGCCGGCGCCGCTCCACTACCAGTTCATCACGGCACGCGGGAAGCCGCTGCCGAGTGTGAATGCCGGCAATCCGCGCTACGACCTTGCCAAGCGCGTGTTCCGGTCGTTGCCCATGTGCGCTGCGAGCAGGCTTGGGTCCTTCGTCGCGAAGCGCATGCCGGTGTGATCCCGTGCCGAGCGCGGTAGGCTCGGATCCATGCTGTCCGATGCGCTGCTGCTGGAACTGAGGAGCCTGCTGCCGCATTGCGTTTCCACGGACGCAGCCACGCTCCTGGCCGCATCCTTGGACGCTTCTGACGTTCAGGGTGCATGCTCTGCGGTGGTGCGCGTTGCGTCGGAAGAGGATGTGGTCCGCTTGTTGCGCTGGGCGGAAGAGCGACGTGTTGCCATCGTGCCGCGCGGCGCGGCGACCTCCGCGACAGGCGCCGCGCGTCCCATGCCGGGGAGCGTGGCGCTCGACCTCCGAGGTCTCAATCGCATTCTCGACCTCGATGCGCGGGACATGGTGGCGGTTGTCGAGCCGGGAGTGATCACGGCCACACTGCAACGCGCTGCCGAGGCTGAGGGATTGCTGTACCCACCCGATCCCGCTTCTGCTGCTGAATGCACGCTGGGTGGCAACGTCGCGACGTGCGCGGGAGGGTTGCGAGCTGTCAAGTATGGCGTGACGCGTGACTACGTTCTCGGCTTGCGCTGCGTGCTGCCCGGTGGACGCATTCTCGAGTGCGGGGGGCGCAATCTGAAGGACGTGACCGGCTACGACCTGACGCGATTGTTGACTGGCTCTGAAGGGACACTGGCCGTCTTTACGCGCATCGTGCTGAAGCTCGTCCCACTGCCGCCGGCGCACGGGACATTGCTTTGTTCGTTTGCGGATGAGGATGGCGCTTTCACCGCGGCGGACGCGATTCTCGCTGCGGGACTCTGGCCGCGCGCGCTCGAGAGCATGGATGAACCGGCGGCTCGACTTGCCGCGGCAGGCGCGGGGCTCGAGCTTCTTCCCGAAACACGTTCACAATTGCTGGTGGAGTTGGATGGCGAGGCGACGAGTGTGCGTGAGGCGATGGAGCGTTTGCGTTTGCTGCTTGGAAAGACCTGTCTCGACTGCCGGGATGTGTCGAGCGGTGAAGCGTTTGCCGCTGTGTGGCAGGGTCGCCGCGGCATCAGCCGCGCTGCGCGTGCACTCGCACCCGCCAAGCATTCAGAGGACATCGGTGTGCCCCGCGGAAAACTGGCCCTCGTGGTGCGACAGTTGAAGGAACTCGGTCGGGCTCACGGCATCCCGATGCTCATTTACGGGCATGCCGGGGATGCCAACTTGCACTGCAACTTCCTGCACGATCCCGGTGGGGAAGGCGCAGATCGACGGCTCGATGCCTGCGTGCGTGGAGCCTGGGAGCTCGTCTTGAGCCACGGCGGTACACTCACCGGCGAGCACGGAGTCGGGCTGCGCAAGCGGGATGAACTGCCGCGCATCCTCGGCGCCGAGCGCATGAGGCTCATGCACGCCATCAAACAGGCATTTGATCCAGGCAACATCATGAATCCCGGCAAGGTGCTGCGCGAGAATCAGGCATGAAGGTCCTCATTGCCGATGACGAACCGAGTCTCACGGAACTTCTCGTCGAGGACTTGCGTGAGCGCGGGCACGAAGTCGAATCCGTGGCGCGCGGTGATCTCGCTCTGCAGAGGATCGGAGCAGGTTCCTTCGATATTCTCATCACGGACATCAACATGCCGGGGATGAGCGGTGACCAACTGCTGGCAGAGGTGAGGCGTGTACGTCCTGACATCGCCGTGGTGGTGATCACGGGTTATGGCACGGTGCAGTCGGCTGTTGCGGCCATGCAAGCTGGCGCATCCGACTACATCCTGAAGCCGTTCGTCAATGAACAACTCGCGCTCATTCTGGACCGGCTCCAGCACGTCCGGGACCTCGAGGCGGAGAATCGGGACCTGCGCGAACGCGTCGAGGAAGCACCCGGATTCCGGGAGATGACCGGTTCGAGCGCGGTGATGCACGCCTTGTTTCGCACTGTGCGCACCGTCGCGTCTTCCGACAGCAATATCCTTATCACGGGCGAGACAGGTACCGGCAAGGAGGTTCTGGCCCGGGCTCTGCACAAGCTTTCGCTCCGCGCCACAGGCCCGTTGGTGTCGGTTTCTTGCGCCGCCATCCCGAGCACTCTGCTGGAAGATGAGTTGTTCGGCCACGAGAAAGGGGCGTTCACGGACGCCCGTGAGAAGAAGCTCGGGCGCATTGAGCGCGCCAGCGGCGGCACGTTTTTCCTTGATGATATTGATGACATGCCTCTCGCGACGCAAGTGAAGCTGCTGCGCGTCTTGCAGGAGCGCGAGGTCGAGCGCCTCGGCGGAAGCGGGCCAGTGAAGGTGGATATTCGTGTGGTGGCCGCCTCCAAGGTGGACCTGCGCATGATGGTGCGCGAGGGGCGTTTTCGCGAAGACCTTTTCTACCGCTTGAATGTGGTGCCACTGAGGCTGCCACCGCTGCGCGAACGGCAGGGCGATGTTCCGCTGCTGGTGCAGCATTTCATTCGCAAGTACGGGCACGGGGTGCAGTACATCGTGCCCGAGAAGTTGATGCTGCAACTCGAGGAATACCACTGGCCTGGAAATGTGCGTGAGCTCGAGCATGCCGTGGAGCGCGCCATTGCTCTTGCCGCTGACGATCAGATTCTCCTGCGCGACCACATGCTGGAACGGGATGAAACCCATCCGCAGACGACGCCGCCGCCCACAGGTGTCGAACCACTTCTGGATTTGCTCTCACGCACCGAGAAGGAGCATCTCCAGAAGGTGCTGCGCTTGTGCGTGCAGAAATCGCAGGCAGCAGAAGTTCTCGGCATCAGCAGAAAATCTCTCTGGCATCGCATGCGCATTCACGGAATCAGTGATCCTGAAGCTCCATGAACAGGGACGTGCTGGAGCCTCCAGTTATTTTTGTCAGCGATGTACATCTGAAACAGGGAGACGCTGAGTATCTTGCCCGGTTTATCGAGTTCCTCCGCGGTCCGTGCATGGGCGCACGACACCTCGTGATTCATGGCGACCTGTTCGAGTTCTATGTAGGGCCGCGGCAAGGTCGCGACCCATGGTGGGCCCCGCTGCATGCAGCTTTCCGCGCGCTCGCGGGGAACGGGACATCGATCACCGTTCTGCACGGCAACCGGGACTATCAGATCGAGCCGGGGTTCGCGGGCGGTGTGTTGCAGGTGCGCCCTGGCGATTGGAGTTGCCTCGCGGGTGGCAAGCGTCTGCGCATCAGCCATGGCGACGAGCTCTGCGTGGATGACTGGAGCTACCAGATCTTCGGACGTTGGCTGTTGCGTCTCGCGCCCCTCCGTTGGTTGTTGCGAACGCTGCCGTTTGGTCTCAGCTGTCAGTTGGCGGTGAGCTATCGCCGGTTCTCAAGAGCACGTTGGCGGGGACACACCCCCGGGCGCCTCGACTCCATTCTGAAGGGGGCAAAGATGCGGCTTGGGGAGGAGGACATCCTCGTCGCCGGACACATCCATCAGCTCGCGGCCACCGACCTGGATGGGCGGGGGACCACCGTGCTCTACACGACCGGTGCATGGGAGGATGGGGCCAATCACATCCTCTGGGATGGCAGGGATTTCCGGCTTGTGATGGCTGCGTCGAGAGGCTGAGAGCTCCGGTTTTCCGGCGGCCTGCGCGTGGTTAGCATCGTTCTCCATGGCGGATCTTCGCCATATGGATGCATGCCCCACGTGATTGCCATTGATGGACCCGCCGGCGCGGGAAAGAGCACCGTTGCACGCCTTCTGGCGCGGCGACTGGGTTGGCGCTATCTCGACACAGGTGCTCTGTATCGAGCCGTCGCTTTGGCCAGCATGGAAGCGGGTGTGAGCGAGCATGAAGGCGGAGCGATCGCGCATCTCGCGGCAAGCCTCGATCTCCGTCAGGACGCCGAGGGCAGGACCTCCCTTGGCGCACGCGACGTGTCACCATTGATCCGGACAGAGGCGGTCACGCAGCGTGCAAGTGGAGTCAGCGCACTCCCGGAAGTGCGTGCGGCTCTGCTCGCCGTCCAGCGCAACGCCGCGCTGCAGGAGAATCTTGTGTGCGAAGGCCGGGATATGGCCAGCGTTGTCTTTCCACAGGCGACGTTGAAGGTCTACCTCGATGCGCGCGAAGAAGTGCGCGCTGGTCGCCGCGCAACTGAGCTGGAAGGTCGGGACGGCCACGCGGACAGAGCGCGTGTGCGCCATGAAATGAATGCGCGCGATCATGCGGACAGCACGCGTGCTGCTGCGCCGTTGCGTCGCATGGATGATCAGATTCTGCTGGACACATCAGCACTCACGATCGAGGACGTTGTGTCGGCACTGGAAATCATGGTGAAGGAGCGTCTCCTTCACCGACAGCCCCGCTGAAGCGGGAATCGCGCTGAGCCGGTGGAGGAGCCCACACCGGACAGGGCGAGTCGTGGTGGAGTACACCACGCGAACTGGAAGGTGGCCCGTCGGCTCGGCGCTCGGCGCTGCGCGGACGCAGGATCGTCATGAAACAGAACGAATCGCGTCGGACCATCAAACGCCTCACCTCCGGAAGTGACGCAGGTGAACTGGACCGTCTCTTGAATGAGGCCATGGAAGGCCTCGGGGACTTCAGCCAGGCGGTGATGCATGGCGAGGAAATCGACTTCAAGCCCCAGACCATCGTGAAGGGTCGTGTGGTGCGCGTGAAGCCTGATTCCGCCATGGTGGACATCAAGTACAAGGCCGATGGCGAGGTCGCGCTTGGCGAGTGGGGCGACAAGCCACCGGCCGTGGGCGATGAGGTCGAGGTCTACCTCGAATCCATCAGCAGCGTGGACGGCACGCCGGAGCTCAGCAAGCGCCGCGCCGACCGCATTCGCGGCTGGGAGCGCATCATCACCACCTACAAGGAGGGCGATGTGGTCAAGGGAGTGTGCACGCGGAAGATCAAGGGTGGATTGCTCATGGACATCGGGTTCCCCGTGTTCCTGCCAGCCAGCCAGATCGAGATCCGCCGTGCGGGCGACATCAACGCCTGGATGGGCAAGGAAGTCGAAGCCCGGATCATCAAGATCGATGCTCCGCGGATGAACATCGTGGCTTCGCGGAGGAAACTCCTCGAGGAAACGCGCGAGAAGAAGAAGCAGGATCTCCTCGCGAGTCTCACGGAAAATCAGGTGCGTCGCGGTGTGGTCAAGAACATCGCCGAATTCGGCGCGTTCGTGGACCTCGGTGGCATCGATGGACTCCTGCACATCACGGACATGTCGTGGGGGCGCATCAACCACCCCGCCGACATGCTTGCCATCGACGAGGTGCTCGATGTCATGGTGCTCAAGTTCGACAAGGACTCGGAGCGCATCGCACTCGGTTTGAAGCAGAAGACGCCTTCACCTTGGGAGAACATCGAGGCTCGCTACACCCCTGGGACGCGCATGCAGGGTGAGGTCGTGACGGTCATGAACTACGGCGCCTTCGTGAAGCTCGAAGAGGGCGTCGAAGGGCTAGTCCACGTCAGCGAGATGTCCTGGACCCGCCGTGTTAATCACCCCAATGAGTTGGTGAATCCCGGCGACATCGTGGACGTGATCGTGTTGAGCGTGAACGCCCAGAAGCAGGAAGTCTCCCTCGGCATGAAGCAGACCGAGGAGAACCCGTGGGATCAGGTGCAGGGGCGCTACCCCGTCGGCACCATCATCCGCGGTCGGGTGCGCAACCTCACCAACTACGGCGCCTTCATCGAGATCGAGGAAGGCATCGACGGCCTGCTCCACGTCTCCGACATGTCCTGGACCCGCAAGGTCGGGCACCCCAGCGAGATGCTGAAGAAGAGCCAGGAGATCGAGGCCATCGTGCTCTCTGTCGATCAGGAGAAACGCCGGGTCGCCCTGGGCATGAAGCAACTGAAGGAAGATCCGTGGGAGTACGACATCCCGAACCGCTTCCTTGTGGGTGCGGACCTCGAAGGCCGCGTGACGAAGGTCACGAACTTCGGTGTGTTCGTCAGCCTCGAGGACGAACTCGAAGGATTGCTCCACATCTCCGAACTCTCGGAAACCAAGGTGGACAACCCCGAGGAAGTTGTCACCGTCGGAGATCTCCTGCGCGTGAAGGTCATCAAGGTGAATCAGGACGATCGCAAGATCGGACTCACGCTGCTCGAAGTCCTCGAGTCGGCCAAGGGCAAGGCTCCGGCGTCCTACGAACTCATGGATGACGTGGACGACGGCACCAGCAAGGTCGAGGAATCCGCGCCACCAGATGCCTGATGGATGGATCGGGGGCGCTCTCAGGCGCCCCCGGACCGCGCATGCGCACCACGCCAGGGTTGATCCTCCTGTTGGCCATGACTGCCTGCAAGGCTCCTGAATCCGGGGGCGTGCAGGATGTGTCGAAGCCGGAGGATCCCCGCGTGGTGGAGGCGCCCATCCCGCTCGAGAACAGAGTGGTGCTTGCGCGTACTGCGTTGGCTCAGGGCGACTACAGAAAAGTCCTTGCCTTGCTCGCCGACGGGGATTCCCTCGCTGCGGAGAGCGCGCGGGCCGAGCAGGCGCTGCTGCGGACGGAAGCGCATCGCCACCTGCTGCAATCCGAAATCGTGGACGCGTGGATCGAGTGTGCACCGCGCACAACATTGGGCGAGGCACTGGAGCTCCGGCTCGTTCTCGCCAACGTTGGTGCTGAGCCTGTACTCATCAAGGATCGACCCCAGAATGGCGCGAGTGCCAGCACGTTGCGCATCGAAGCGAGTTGTCGCGAGTGGCCGGCCGACGGGTCCTTTGTGGAGCACCGCTTGACGCGCAGCCTTGAGCTCGGCGCCGACGTGCGTCTCGACAAGGCCGGCCGGTTTGCTGCCCGTTGCGCATTCGACACCCTTGAGATTGCTGCCGAGAGTCCGACCTTGCGGACCTACGACATCAAGGCGGTGTTGCATACGGCGGGCCTTGAAGCAGGAGCGGCACGACACCTTGCAGCTATCCAGTTTCGTCCCACGCACGTCTTGGTGTTGCCGAAGAACTGGCAGCCGCTCGCTACGGCACCGTTGAGCTCTCTGCTCGAGGCAGTGAAACGCCGGGCCACGCTGCATTTGCCCGTGATTGCAGCTTTGATGCCCGCGGCGGATATGGTCGAAGCGCGCCGGATTCTCGAGGCAGTCCGGACAGGCGAGGATGCAATCCTCGCTCACTCAGCCGGTGTTGCCTTGCTGGTATTGGCGCAGAACACGGCAAGTGTTCCCGGCGTGAGAGAAGGGGGAGAGGGACGGTGAAGGACAATGCAGGAGACGCTCTCGACAACGCGGAGGTCGAGCGTCAGCTCCAGATTCTCCTGCGTGGCACGGAGCAGGTGATTTCGCGCGAGCAACTCGCCGAACGTCTGGGCCGGAGTCTCGCGCGCCGGGAGCCTTTGCGCGTGAAGCTCGGTGTGGATCCCACGGCCGCAGCCCTGCACCTCGGATTCACGCTGGGTTTGCGCAAGCTGCGTCAGTTTCAGGACCTCGGACACATCGCAGTCCTGATCATCGGTGATGCGACGGCCATGGTCGGAGATCCCACCGGACGCAACAAGGCCCGCCCTCGGCTCGACGCGGCAACGGTGGACGCCAACGCAACACACTATCTCGAGCAGGCCATGAAGGTTCTCTCGCCGGAGCGTCTGGAAGTGCGACGCAATGGCGAGTGGTTGAAGCGCCTCGACTTCGACGGGTTCATTGACCTTGCATCGCGGAGCACCGTGGCACGCATGTTGGAGCGTGATGACTTCTCGAAACGCTGGAATGGAGGCGTTGCAATCCAACTCCACGAGTTTCTCTATCCCTTGCTCCAGGGTGCGGACAGTGTGGCGGTTCGAGCCGATGTGGAGCTGGGCGGCAGGGACCAGTTGTTCAATCTTCTGGTTGGGCGAGACCTCCAGGAACAACACGGTCAGGTTCCGCAAATCTGCATGACCACGCCGCTGCTGCTCGGCCTTGATGGCCAGCGCAAGATGAGCAAGACCTACGACAATTGGATCGGCATCAATGAGTCGCCCGAGGAGATGATGCTGAAGGTGATGCGCATCACGGACGGCATGCTGCGCGACTGGATGTTGCTGTTGACGGATCTTGATGAGGCGGCGATTGCCGGACTTCTCGCCGTGGGCGTGAATCCACGCGATGCCAAACTGGAACTGGGGCGTCGGATTGTGGCTTGCTACTGGGGCGAGGCCGCTGCAATGGCCGCAGCGGAAGCAT
Source organism: Planctomycetia bacterium (assembly GCA_005790545.1). Classification (GTDB taxonomy): domain Bacteria; phylum Planctomycetota; genus SXUL01. Next base: position 20,351 of record SXUL01000037.1, read on the forward strand.
GGCTGCGCCGTGTTTCGCGCAAGGAAACAGATGCGACAGTTCCGGTGCTCTTGCTGCCGGGGGAGTGGCAGGGACGTGAGGTGTCGCTGCTGGAGCTCCTCGTGCACACAGGATGGTTTCAGAGCAAGGGCGAGGCGCGGCGTCAGCTCGAACAGCGCGCTGTGAGCCTCGGGGAACGGCGCATCGAGAACCCCGCCGAGCGCGTGTGCTGCGAAGCCGGGATGCTCCTGCGCGTCGGCAAACAACGCCTCGCCATGCTGCAGTGGAAGGAGCTCGCGTGACTCTCGACCTGCTGCTCCGTGGTGGTGAGGTGTTCATCGACGGTGAACTGCGGCGCGGCGATCTCGGCATCAGTGCTGGGCGAGTCGTGTGGCCTGTTTCTGCGGATGCAACAGCCCGGCGCACCCTGGATGTGCATGGCTGCATGATTCTCCCGGGCATGATCGATACCCACGTGCATTTCCGGGAACCGGGTCGTACGGACAAGGAGGATTTCGAGAGCGGTACTCGGGCCGCGGTGCTCGGCGGTGTCACCACGGTTCTGGAGATTCAGAACAACGAACCGTTGATGACGGACGTGGCGTCATTGCGCGCGAAGCATGCCCTCGTGGGTCCCAAGTCATGGTGTCACTACGGCCTCTACGCCAATGTCGGCTTGGAGAATCTTCCGAAGCTCGTCGAGCTTGCGGAGGAGGTCTGCGCCTTCAAGGTGTTCATGACGCAGAGCGTCGGGCCGCTCACAGTCACCGGGCTCGGCGACCTGTGGCGCGCCATGCAGGCCGTGCGTGCGACCGGCCGCGTACTCGCTGTTCACGCCGAGGCTGACAGCATCTGCAAGATTGCTCGCGAGGGCTTGCCCGACACATTCGCCTCGCACGCCCGCTCCAGGCCGGCGCTTGCTGAGGCTGCGGCCGTTGCTGAGGCGTTGGAACTCGCCGCCGCGACCGGGGTGCCTGTGAACCTCGCGCATCTTTCGACGGCACGCGCGGTCGCATTGGTGGCAGACGCGAAGCATCGCGGTATCGCTGTGAGCGCCGCTACCTGTGCGCACTACCTCCGCTTCACCGAGGACGACGTGGCACGCGAAGGTGCTGTTCTCAAGGTGAACCCACCGATCAAGGCAGCCAGTGATAGGGCTGCACTCCTGAAGGGCCTTCGCGAAGGCGTGATTGATCACGTCCACAGCGACCACGCTCCGCACACTCCGGGAGAGAAGGCGCGGCCATGGAGCGGTGCGCCCTCCGGAATTGCCGGTATTCAGTATCAGTTGCTGGAGCTGCTCGAAATCCACTGGCGTGGTGAACTGCCTCTCGCCGATCTCGTGCGGGCTGTTTCAGCGGCACCTGCGCGGGCTTTCGGCCTCAGGGATCGCGGCACGCTGGCAGCCGGCAGCGTCGCGGACCTTGTGGTCATCAGCAAGAACGAGCCTTCGACGGTCCGTGCAGAAGACATTGCTTCGCGTTCCGGAGCCACGCCCTGGATGGGATGCCATTTCCGTTCCTCGATCAAGGCGACTTTGGTGGGCGGAGTGGTGGCTGTGGAAAATGGTCGCGTGATCGGTCGCCCGGCCGGGAGCCGCGTGTCCGTGGACCGTATGATCTGACGGCGAGGTGTCCTCATGCGCGCGTTGCTCTTGCTGCTGGTCCTCGGGAGTCTCCTCCCGGCCGACGATGTCACTCTGAAGAACGGTCAGGTCCACAAGAACCTGACCCTCGTGAAGGAAATGCCCAAGCAGTTTCAGTACGAAACGCTGGACGGGCGCGTGCTTACCTTCATGAAGGATGCGGTTCAGGACCGCATCGTGGCTGCCACTCCACTGGATGAGTTCCGCAAGCGCAGAGGCGCGCTTCCGGCCGGAAACGTTGCCGCGATGGTGGAGCTTGCGGCGTGGGGCCAGGAGCAGGGAGTCAGCAAGGAGACCAAGAAACTCTGGGACGCCGCGCTGAAGGCTGATCCAGAGAATGCCGCAGCGCGCGCTGCGCTCGGGTTTCACAGGCTGGACGGAAAGTGGTTGAGTGAAGCGGAGTTCGCGAAGGCGCGTGATGCGAGTCTCGAAGCAGGTTGGAAGCTGCGTGGCTGGCGCAAGGTGAAGGACAAATGGTTGCGCCCTGTCGAGGCCTTTCGCGCGGAAAAGGGCCTCGTCGAAGTGCAGGGGCAATGGGTGACGGTGGCTCAGCAGAAGAAGATCGAGACCGAAAAGCTGAACTGGTGCGCGTATGGCACGTGGGTCAGTGCCGATGACAAGCAACAACTGGATGCCGGCCTGCTGAAGGAAAAGGGCAAATGGGTTCCGGCCGCAAATCTGGATGCGGCTCATGCAGATCAGAAGAACCCTTGGACTTTGACCACGGGCACCGTTGCACTCAACACCAACGTGCGCCATGAGCGCGCGCTGAAGATCCTGAGTGTCGCTGACGACATCTATAGCGGGCTGGTGAAGGTCGGCGGGGTGCACCCAGACAGCAACGGCAAGTGGATGCCACTGCTGCTGCTCGTCGGACGCGGCATCAAGTCGTACCAAGGCATGGGTGCAGCATTCGGTGCCAGCGATCGCGAAGCGAACCACTCCAGCGGGTACGGCGCTTTCATGAGCAGCAAGGGACTGGGCGATTTCGGCGGGCTTGCCCTGACCTATGACAACGATGACGATGACTGGATGAGAGTCTGGGTTGGTCACGCACTCGGGCATGCCTATCTCGACCGGTTCAAGCCGGAAGACACGCACGAAGAACGACTCACGGAAGCGTTCGCGGGGTACGCCGCGGCGTTGCACGGCGGGTCATGGCAACCGACTTGGTGGTACTGGTGCCGTTGGTTGAAGGATGGCCCGATTCCGGATGCGAGCAGAATCATCGAAGCTGCGAGCTACCGGGATGACAAGTCGCTTGCATGGGCTGGCACGCTGCTGCATTGGCTTTCGAAAAAGAATGAGACTGCATTCGGCGAGTTCTGGGAGACGTTCGGCATGGGCCGCGGGAACGCGGCTGATCTGCTGAAGGCCTGCTGCAGCGTGGACGGAAAACTCGACGCGAAGGCCATGGACGAGGAGTTTCAAGCTTGGGTCACGAAGATGCGCGGAACCTTCAGGCCATGGGACAAGTAGTGCGCGGCGCTTGACTTCCACGGCCATGCACCTCTAGGCTCCCGCATCGGGAGTGGGCTCCGCGCGCGAACAGTGCTTCGTGCTGCAGGGCGCCTGATGGCCTTTGGTGGCATTCAAGGGTTGGCAATTCAGAACTCAGGTAGTCATGTCTCAAAGAAAGTGCCACCACTGTGGTGCGGTGTACAAGGATGCAGCTGCACCCGGGTTCAACAACCTGTGCGCCTGCGGGGCTTCGTTGCATTCATGCGCGAACTGCGTCCACTTTGTGCCGCGTGGCAAGCTCTGGTGCCTGAAGCCAGGGGTGCCGGTGATCCGTGACCCCAACGCATCCAACCGCTGCGAGGGGTTCGAATTCCTGATGGACCATCACGGCGGGAACGCTCCGGCGCGAGATCCAGGGGCCGGGCAGCGCGGTGGTGATGCCCTGCAGCGTTGGAACGACTTGTTCAAACCCGAGAACTGAGAGTTGCTCCGGTGTCCTTACATAACAAGGATTATCGGACCATTGGTTCCGCCCAACACATCAAAACAAGGCACAATTGAACGCGGCTCTCAGCGTGTCTGACCCGCGGCCAGCCACCGTTCCAGGCGATGAAACTGGCTGTGCAGATCGTCCTCGGCAACATCGAGCGGGGCTTTGAAGAACACCCCGAGTTGGGGCATGGCTCCCGACTCCCCGCGCTCTTTCGCGACGAGCGCCATCCTGATCATGTCGAGGATCAGTGGCGCAGCGAGCACGCTGTCCGTTCCAGCCCACGTAAACTGAAGCGACATGCGATGGCCGAGGAACCCGGCAAAGTGAACGAAGTCCCAAGCCGTCTTGTTGTCTTCGAGGCTCGGAACGTAGTCGATCCGCACCAGTGAGTCCGGGGTGTAGCCGAGGATGCGCCCGAGGATGCCGTCCTTGTTGCGCACCTTGGCAGCCTTGTGTGCGGGATCACGAAGAACCTCGCCATCGCGATCGCCCAGGAGGTTGTAGCCCATCCACGAAAGCACTTGCAGATTGCGGTAGCGGAACATCGGAGCCAATGCTGACTTCACCAACGTCTCGCCCGTCTTGCCGTCATTGCCCATGTAGAGGACGCCACGCAGGTTCGCGATCTCGCGCACTCCTTGCGTCAGGAAGGCTTCGTTGGGTGTGAAGTTGAGAATGGCATCCGCTTCAAGAGCGGCAGCCGCGCCATAGATCTCTGACGAACGCAAGCGATCCGTGTTCTTCCGGACCGCCCCCAGCAGCGCATCCATCGAGCGATGGTGCGCTGCTGGCCGCAGCGGCGGCTCGGTGCTGGCCACGTTGACGACAATGAGCTGGTCCAGAGACTCCCGCTCTCGGAACTGACGCAGGTCTTTCCTGAACTGGCCGAGCATCGCTCGCGGCAGGAGGTTTCGCACACTCTTCTTTTCGGCAAGACGCCGGATAGCCGGTCCACAGTTGAGCACCGCACCCTTAACAATCCGGCTCTCGACTGCATCCAAGTCGCGGCGAATGGCAGCCAGAGAGTCCTGAGGGAAACAATGCGTGGCGGCGGCCACGGCTGCAGCCGAAGCGTGCAGCGAGCAGCCGCGGATGTCATGTCCCCCGAAGACAAAGGAAGAAAATGGCGCCCACGCAACACTGCGCCCGGATGGGCCTTCGGTCAACAGCCCCGTGGCCGGAACGAGGCCGTGCGCAAGCATGCGCGTGCCGGCGACAAGTGTGGTGGCAAGACCTCCCCGGGCGCCTATGAGCCACACACCGATGCGAGGTTGCTTGCGCGCCATGGTTCTGTTTTTTAGCAAAGCTCTTGTCAGTTCACTGACGAGCGATGTTCACGGTCGAGGAACGCCGAGGTGGCGCCCACCAGCGGCATGCGCCGCCCGACTCCGAATGCTTTCGCCGACAGTTTCAGTCCCGGAGCGGCCTGGCGGCGTTTGTACTCGGCGCGGGCCACCAGACTGAGCACGCGATCCACCAACTCTGCTTCCAAGCTCTGCTCGCGATCGAGGATGGCTCGCACACCCAGCCCCTCCTCAATGTGCAGTTGCAGGATGCGATCGAGGACTTCGTAGGGCGGCAGCGAATCCTGATCCAGTTGCCCCGGCCTCAATTCCGCTGAGGGTGGCTTGGTCATGCTGTTCGCGGGGATCCAGCCTTGCGCCGCGTAGCCTGCGGCAAGGGCATAAACTTCCGTCTTCCAGAGATCCGCGAGCGGTGCAAGGCCCCCGCACATGTCGCCATAGAGTGTGCAGTAGCCCGTGGCTAGTTCAGACTTGTTCCCCGTGCTGAGAACCATGAAGCGCGTTTCGTTGCTCAGAGCCATGAGCAGCACACCGCGCAGCCGCGCTTGGAGGTTTTCCTCGGTCAGGCCGAACTCGTGCGGACTCGTCACCTTTGCGAGCGTGCCGAGCGCGGCTTCAAACATGGGCTCGATACTGACTTCGTCACAGCGAATGCCGAGCGCCTGAGCAAGGGCGAGCGCATCGTGAAGGCTGCCAGCAGAACTGAAGCGGGACGGCATGGCCAGCCCCCGCACGCGGGCAGCCCCGAGGGCATCGACGGCCAAGGCCGCCGTGAGAGCAGAATCAATGCCTCCGGAGAGTCCCAGCAAGACGCCCGGAAACCCGCACTTGTCCACATAGTCGCGCAACCCGAGCACGACCGCGGAACGCAGCTCCCCTGCCGGATCTCGCTTGTCCCCGTGCTGCGCGCGGGAGTGGACGATCGCTTCCTCGCAATGTGGGCCTCGAGCAATCTCGGCACCGTGTTCATCGACAATGATCGAGTTGCCGTCGAAGATGATGTCGTCGCAACCACCGACGAGATTGCACAACGCCATGGGAACGCCGAGGCGTCGGGCCGTGGCGGTAACCAATGCACGACGACGCTCGGGTTTGCCACGAGCGAAAGGTGAAGCTGAGAGATTGAGAATCATGCGCGCTCCCGCAGCGACCAAGCGCGCCGCCGGATCACGGGCGTAGGGCTGTGCCTCCGGCGTGCAGGGATCAACCCACAAGTCCTCGCAGATGGTGACACCGACTGGAACGCCATTGATCTCCACGACGCAGGAATCCGCCGCAGGTTCGAAATAGCGCCCCTCATCGAATACATCGTAGTTCGGGAGAAGTTCCTTGCCCCACACGGCGCGAACCCGCCCCTGGTCGAGGAGCAAAGCCGCATTGGTGAACGTCTTGCCGTGACCTGTGCGAGGGAGTGCGGTTCCCAGAATCAGTGGAATGCGCAGACGTGACGCCAACAGAGTCGTCAATTCAGCCGCGCGGGCCACGAACCCCTGACGGAACAGGAGATCTCTTGGCGGGTATCCAAGAAGCGCCAGTTCGGGAGTTACCGCAAGGGCAGCTCCTTCCTCTGCTGCCCTCCGGGCCGCGGCCTCGATGCGCTGTGCGTTGCCCTCAAGGTCTCCGGGCGTGCAATTCAATTGCAAAAGTGCGATCGCGTTCGTGTGCACGCACGACTGTAAGTCATGGCTGCGGGGTTTCATGCTCAGCACGGCAGTGCTGTCCTCTCCGCACAACACAACCGCCTTGACTGATCCAGCGGAATCCCTGTACTCTTCCAGCAGCTGCGGCTTGCGAAGCATGTTGGCGCTCCCTGCGCAACCAGCATCGGATGCTCACGAGAGGTTCACGTCGCGTGAAAAACTGCACCCTTTCCGCTTTGCTCACTGGGGTCATTGCGTTGTGGATTGCGAGTCCAGCTTGGGCTCATGGTGGGGCGTACCAAGGACCCGTTCCCACGCCTTATCCCGTGCCGCCTCCCTTTCAGCCACCAACCACGCCGGGCACCAATCTGCCACCAACGCAGCCCGTTGGACCGCTGCCTCCACCAGGAACAACGCCGGGACCTGCACCCACCACGCCCACGCCTGGTGACGGGGGAAGTTACGCCGGGCCTCGTGGCGGCGGCACTCCGGGGTACAGCGGCCCGGTTGGAGGTGGCAGTCCCGGCTACTCCGGACCGGCTGGCGGCGGGACCATTCCAGTGGGCGCGGGCGGAACGACGCCTGTCTCTGGTGGCAGCCCAGCCCGCCCCGCACCAAGGTCGCGCGCCTCGGGTTCTGGTCCGAGCGCACCTGCAGGACGCGGATTTGGCGGCAGCACGGGAGCACGTGCTCACGCCAAAGCGAGCGAGCGTTCAGAGAGCTGGGATTGTTGGTGGGCTCTCAACGAAGCGCGCTACCTCAACCTCAAGAACAAGGTTCGGAGCGAGCCATCCCGTTCCGGAACGGAAGATGACTTTCTTGGTGGGACGCTCTCAGGCAGTGTTGCACGTGTGGGTGCGCTCCAGATCCGAAAGGAGATTCTTCCTTCTTTGCGCGCGGCGCTGAAGGACCCGTTCTACGACGCACGTGCCGGAGCCGTGATTGCCCTCGGCAAAGTGGCCGACAGCTCCATGCCTGATGTACTCGCGGACATCCGACTCCTGCTCGCGGACGGCAACAGGGTGGTTCAGGAGTCGGCCTGTCTGGCGTTGGGCATTCTCGGAAACAAGAACGCGCTTCGGGACCTCTCGGATGTCTACCGGGACACCCCTCGCGGGCGCCAACTGGCCGGCAAAGCCGGTGCCGAAGTCCCTGTGCGTATGCGCACTTTCGCGTCCGTCGCTGTCGGTCTCATCGGAGCTCGCGAGGGTTTTGGCCCAGGCGAATACCATCTCGAAGATCTCGTTGCGCGCGCGACCATCAAAGCTGCAAACCACGACTTGCAGGTCGGCGCGGCCTTGGCGCTTCAGTCATCACAATTCATGAGCAGTGCCCCCGAAGTGCTCAGGGCATTCAAGAACGAGAAACTGGATCCTGCCGTGCGCGCACATGCCGGCGTGGCACTCGGAAAAATCGGCGCGAAGGCCGCGATTCCGGAACTCGTGAACGGTCTCGATGACCAGGATTCGAGCGTTGCCAACTCGTCAGCCATCAGTCTCGGTCTGTTGGCCGAGCGACGTGACCACCATGCCATCGAGAGCTTGATTCGCTGCGCTGAGTCCGCACCAGCTCGATCCACACGCAACTTCTGCCTCATCGCACTCGGTGAAATCGGTGATCCGAAGGGCATGGCGCTCCTCTTGGCACGGCTTGACAAGGGGCAGACTCAGGGGCTGACCTTCTCTGCTCTGGCTCTTGGCATCATGGGGAGCAAGTTCGAAGACTGCAGAGAGACCGTCGGCAGTGCTTTGTTCGGGGCTTACAGGAGGCTCAAGTCCGATCAGGAGAAGGCAGCCGTCGCCATCGGCCTTGCACTCTGCGGTCATGAGCCCGCAGGCACCATGTTGGCAGAAGATCTCGTGAAGGGGCAAGGCAACCAGGACCTCAAGGGGCACCTCTGCACCGCACTTGGTCTCCTCCATCACGCGGACAGCATCTCCGCTATTCAAGAGCTCGCCGCGCAGCGCGGCGACCAGGATCTGCGCAAACGAGCGGCCATGGCACTCGGCCTCCTCAAGGATCCGGATGCCGTGAGTGTGCTTGCCAGAGTCATCAGCGATTCATCAGCCAGCAAAGCCATCCTCGGCGCGGCAACCGTCGCCATTGGATACATCGGCGACCGGCGTGCGGTGCCGATCCTCGTTTCCATGCTGGAGAACAGGCAGGGCGATGTGCAGGATGTAACGCGCGCGTTTGCAACAGTGGCCCTTGGCATCCTCGGCGACAAAGACGACATCCCCTGCATCTCGAAGGTGCAAGAGAACTCGAACTACCTCGCCCCGACCGAAGCTCTCGCGGAACTCCTGACGATCCTCTGAAGCCAGCCCAGCTGGACTCGACGCCCGGATGCGACCCGACGCATCCAGGCGTCTTGCGTTGAGGCGGACAAGCTCTCATTTCGCCCTGTCGGGGGGTGTGGGAGCCCTGATCCTGAGCAACGGGGATGTTCCCTCAAGGGAACACGTGTGCGATTTGGAAACAAAGTTGTTTCGGAGTGAGGGCCGAGAGCCAGCGGGCTTTGAGAAGCTCATTTCGCAGCACTCATTAGTCGTTGCCCGATGGCAAGTTACGAGCGTACTTTTTATTGAGCGCTCCGACCATGTTCAGTGCAGTTTGGCACAGACTTTGCTTGTGTCTTTTTAGCCCCCTGCGGCTGCACTCGCCTGAAACGCGGGTGTCTGGAGAAAGATCATGCGCAACACGTTCTTTGCTGCGGCCTTGCTGCTGACCTTGGGTCTGGTGGCAAACGTCGCTCTGGCCCACGGTGGCACCTATCAGGGGCCGTCCGGCGGTGGCACCCCTGGTTACACCGGCCCCATCGGTGGCGGCACCGTCGGTCCTCAACCCGGTGGCACGACTCCTCCCGGCACGGGCGGTTCGACGCCTCCCCCGGGCGGCGGTGCAACCCCGCCCCCGAGCTCCGCACCGACTCCGCGTCCGGTGGCTCGCAACACCGGTCCTGCGGCAGGCCGCGGCTTCGGTGGTTCCACGGGCGGTCGCGCCAAGGCGAAGTCCGATGATCGCACCAGCGAATGGGATTGGTGGTGGGATCTCAATGAGGAGCGCTACCTGAACCTCAAGAACAAGGTGCGTAGCCAGGAGGCCAGCTCCGACAACAAGGACACCTTCCTCGGTGGCAGCCTCGGTGGCGGTGCCTCCAAGGTGAGCGCGAACCAGATCCGCAAAGACATTCTTCCTTCGCTGCGCCTCGCGCTGAAGGATGCTTTCTATGACGCTCGCGCCGGTGCGGTGATCGCGCTCGGCAAGGTTGGCGATAAGTCCATGCCGGAAGTGCTCGCGGATCTCCGCGGCATGCTCGCCGACAAGGACAAGATCGTGCAGGAGGCTGCTTGCCTCGCCCTCGGCGTCCTTGGCAACAAGGAAGCTCTCGCGGATCTCTCTGATCTCGCACGCGACAGCAAGCGTGGCCAGAAGCTCGCCGGCAAGGAAGGCGCGGAAGTGCCTGTGCGCATGCGCACGTTTGCGGCGGTGGGTATCGGTCTCATCGGTGGGCGTGAAGGCTTTGCGGCTGGCGAGACCTACCTCAAGGACCTCGTCACTCTCGCGACGACCAAGTCGCCCAACCAGGACGTGCAGGTCGGACCCGCAGTGGCACTCCAGGTCGTCAAGACCCAGGATGCCGTGCCCTCCCTGATCAACATGTTCAAGGACGAGGAACTGGACAAGTGGGTGCGCGCTCACGCGGGCGTGGCTCTCGGCAAGATCGGCGCGAAGGCGGCGATTCCGGAACTCGTGAAGGGCCTTGATGACAAGGAATCGTTTGTTGCGAACTCGTCGGCCATCAGCCTCGGTCTTCTAACCGACCAGAGCGACCGCGAGACCATCAACAAGCTCATCCGTTACGCGAAGAGCGCGCCCGAGCGTTCGACGCGCAACTTCTGCATCATCGCGCTCGGCGAAATCGGCGATCCGAAGGGCAAGGCTCTGCTTCTCGAAAACCTGCAGAAGGGCCAGATGCACGACCGCACCTTCTCCGCCATCGCGCTCGGCATCATGGGCAACAAGTTCGAAGAAGGTCGCAGCGAATCCGGCCAGGTGCTGGTGGAAACCTACAAGGCCCTCAAGGCCGATCAGGAGAAGTCAGCCGTCGCCATCGGCCTCGCACTCTGCGGTTATGAACCCGCTCGCGAAATGCTCGCGGAAGATCTCGTGAAGGGTCAGGGCAACCAGGACCTCAAGGGTCACCTCTGCACCGCCCTCGGTCTCCTCAATCACGCCGACAGCATTCCAGCCATCCAGGAACTCGCACGCCAGAAGGGTGACCAGGATCTGCGCAAGCGCGCAGCCATCGCCCTCGGCCTCCTGAAGGACCCGGATGCGGTGGATGTGCTCGAGAAGGTCATCACGGAATCGTCGGCCAGCAAAGCCATCCTCGGCGCGGCAACCGTCGCCCTCGGATACATCGGCGACCGCCGTGCGGTGCCGATCCTCGTGAGCATGGTGGAGAACAAGAAGGGTGACGTGCAAGACGTGACCCGCGCGTTTGCCACCGTGGCCCTCGGCATCCTCGGCGACAAGGACGATATTTCCTGCATCTCGAAGGTGCAGGAGAACTCGAACTACCTCGCCCAGACTGAAGCTCTCGCGGAACTCCTGACGATCCTCTGAGGATTTCGCCATGACGAATCAACGCCCGAAAGCCCATCCGCGCCTTCGGGCGTTGTTCGTTGGTGCGAGCCTGTGTCTCTTGATGTGCCGTCCCGCTCAGGCCCAGGATCCATTTGGTGCAGCCTATGGAGTCGCGTCCGGCAGTTATGTGGGCGGCGCAACGACAGTTCCGGTGCCCGTGCCGGTCGTTCCCGGAACGCTCTACGGGACGACGAGCGAACCTGGCAGCTCTGCGTCCGCGGGTTCGGCGTCGGGGACAGCGACTCCTTCGAGCAGTACAAACTCATCGTCCACGACCAGCAAGTTTGGTGCGGGAGGCCGCTCGCGCGCCAAGTCCAGCGCAGCCAGCCCTGACTGGCGCCATTGGTGGGCCAACAACTCTGAATCCTGGATCAGGACGCGCGCTCACATTCGCGACATCAGCCTGCGTCGCACGGACAGTGCGGGCACTGAATCACTCCGGGGGTTCGATCCCATCGGTCCATCGCGCGCACGGCGGGAGATTCTCCCGCTGTTGCAACAGGCGCTGCGTTCAGACGAGCCGGCCCTGCGTGCGGCCGCAGCGGTTGCGTGCGGCCGCATCGGAGGACCTGGAGACGACGCGCTGCGCCAGAGCATGACGACGCTTCTCGGAGATCCTCTGCTTGATGTTCAGGCTTCGACGCTCCTCGGGCTCGGATTCCAAAGACATGAGGATTCCATTGCCCTTCTCGCAGCGATTGCGACCGACAGCGGCCTCGGGCGTCAGCTCTTGCGTCAGCCGGATGGAGTCCCGACTCAACTCCGCTCAGTGGCGTGAACATCTTTGGCCATGGTTGTCGCCAGGACGAGATCCCCACTCGCCGACGGTGTCGCTGCGCTGCTCATGCGCATCGCTCTTGCGGATCTTCCATCCATGGATCTGCGCGGTTCTGCTGTGCTGGCCACCGGGCTGGTCGGAGATGACGCCATCGTTCCACAACTGGTCGCGCTCGTGCGCGATGAAACGGCCGAGAGATCCCTGCGTGCCAACGCCTGCACGGCGCTCGCCAAGCTCGGTGGTGCGAGCGCCGTTCCAGTGCTTGCAGAAATCACACTCTCAGGGAGCGCACTCCTCGCGCCAGCGGCTGCAGCGGGCCTCGGGATGGCCTGCGCTCCAGGCGACGAGTCGGCGTTGCGGACTCTGACGAACGCGGCCTCGAGTTCCGATCGGGCCATGCTGAGCGCCGCCATTGCGGCATTGGGAGAGATCAAGAGCCCGCGGAGCGTGACGGCGCTGGAGTCCATCGTTCAGAAGGGGGACAACTTTGCCTCTGCCCAGGCCGCCATTTCCCTCGCGCTCGCACTGGGAACGACGGCCAACGGAAGACAACTCGAGCTCCTGGCTGCAGCGCTGAAGACTTGTGGGAATCAGGAGGATCGCCCAGCCTTTACGCTGGCACTCGCCATCGTGCATCACCCCGATGCCGCTGCGGAAATCGAATCTGTGTTGACCCGGAAAAATCCCGACCGGGAGTTGGCATGGCACCACTGCACCGCAGCCGGGGTCCTTGGAGACCGTCGCCTCGTGGAGGCTCTCTCACCGTGGGTGCGTCAGTCGCGGGACCCCGCTCTGAGACAGAAGGCATCCCAAGCCCTGGCGGCATTGCACAGTGAACCGTTGCTGCCGGATCTGCTGGACGTTCTCAGCGAATCCAAGGCCAATCAGACGTCTCTCTTCGCGACCCTTGGCGCCATCGCCACCATCGGTGATGCGCGCGCCATTGCGCCTCTGACCAAACTGCTGGGCAAGGACGCCGGTCTTCCAGAACTGTCCCGTGCGGCCGTTTTCTCGGCATTCGGCCTTCTCGCCGACAAGGATTCCGAGCCGCTGCTGCAGCGCTGGCGGCATGGCGTTCAGCCCGCGGCGGCGGGTGCTGTCGTCAGGAGTTTGCTCAGGGTTCACTGAGCGCAGCGGGCGTCATGGTGACGAAGCGCTTCCACAAGAGGGCGGCTACGCCAGCCGCCAGAAGCGTTGCTCCCGCCAGCCACAGCCACTGACGCATGCGGACGGCTTCAAGCGAGGCTCTGTGCGCGGCGAGGCCTGTCGCTGCGGCGCTGCGCGTCTCCCCCGCACGTGTCCATGCTGCAAGAGCGGCGCGGGTGTCAAAATCGCGCAGCGCGATGTCCCCTTCCTGAGCGTTGAGTGCGGGGGCGGTCGGATCGGCGGCGAGTAGTGCTCGATTCGAGCTCGCGGCGCGGGTGAGCTGCCGCATCAACAGCAAGGCCTCTCCACGCCACCATTGGACGGCCGGGTCTGCACCGCGCCCAGCGAGCAGCGCGTCCTCCGCCTTCAGAAGCCTCTCCATGCCCCCGGGCTCGGTGGCAGCCGTTCTGTGAGCATCCGCGAGTGCCTGGTTGCGGGCGTTCAATGAGGAAGCAGCAGTGACAGCGCCCCAACCTCGGGGTTCCTGTGCGTGCACGGCCAGTGCAAACAGCAAGAGGGGTATCCATCGGGCAATAGCTGGCATGGCTCAACGCTGCCGGGACAGCGCCTCCAGAGGTGCGATGTCGTCCATGAGAACTCGTGCAGCAGAGTGGGCGGGACGCCAGCGGAAGGACCGTGCCGCCGTTGCTGCACCGCCGATGTCGCGTGTCGACGAGTGCACGGCGTGGGCGACGCTGCGTGTCGCCAGCACGACCGCACTCCAGGAATCCTTGACTGGCCAGATCGACAGGCCATCGAAGGTCGTCTGCAGGGTGGCAAGAATGGCCTGCATCAGTGGACCTTCCAGATTCCCGGCGCTGACATTGAGGGCAAACACGCCGTCATCCGCGAGATGAGTGACGACCTCGGAGAGGAACTCACGACTGCCCAGATGCGCAGGCAGTGCAAGTTGGTGCGCGAAGGCATCGAGGAAAATCGCATCGAATCTGGTCGCGGACGAGGCGAGCCCTCGTCGCGCGTCCCCTGCCATCCAGCGATCTCTCACGTTTCTCTGAGGAGCAAACAGACGGATGAAAGATGCAAGCTTCGGATCGATCTCAAGCGAGTGAATGCTCTCGATGTGCGCTCCGTACTGTGCGCGGAGGACCGCCTCCTGAGTCCCTGCACCTCCTCCGAGGACCAGCACCCTCGCTCCGGGACGAGACTCTGCCAGAGCGATCCCCATCAGGTCGTAGTACTGCCCTGTGAAATCGGATCCATCAATCCGCAGAGAGTGAAACTCTCCAAGCCCTTCATCCAGTGCCAGTCGCGTCTCGGATGCGCCATCCGGCCTCAGCACGCGCGAGAGATGGACATGCTGATAGTCCGTCTCCGCCAGCGCCAGCACTTCCGCCTCCGTGCAGCCGTCAGGCGACTCAGTCCAGCGACGAGCGTCCGGACCCTCGTGAACAAGCGGGATCAGGATCAACAAGAGGATCCATCCCACCATGCGGAGGCGTCCAGTGACCGGCAGCAACATGGCTGCGAGCGAGAACAGGATGGCGCACCCCGTCAGGGCGCCGCGGGGCCCGAGGCTGTTCAAGATGCCCCCTGCAGTGAGGGGCAATGCCAGAAGGCCTCCCAGTGTGGAAGCGGCAAGTGTGGTTCCCAATGGAAGCCCGAGCCCTGCCAGAAGCGGACTTGTCATGCTCATCAAGAGGACCGGGAGTGCGAGCATGAGAACGGCCACGCTGAGGCTCCCGATACTGAGGAGAGGAGAAGCATCAGCAGGATTGGTGCCGAGGGGAGGCGCGAGCGTTTCGGCCAGGGAGGTCAATCCTGAGCAAGAGATGGCAATCCATGCAGATGCCGATGTGAGTGCCAGGAACAAGGTCCGTGCGGCATGGCCTCGGCTTGAAGCTCGAGCACCCAGCAGAGCTCCCGCGGAACCCGCCACGAGCACCACGGCGATCACGCGCGTCCACACCCCGCCGGATGTGCCAAACCAGGGCGCGAGGGCTCGTACAGAGACAAGCTCGGTGCCCATCCAGCCACAGCCAACCAATCCGGAAACGAGAGCGAGCCGCCAGCGTCCGGTGCGATCAGATCCGGGCACGAGACCTCACCCTCCAGACTTCGCTGGCTCGGGCGCTTTCTCTTCGGGGACGGTGACGCGCACTTCCCCGACCATGATGGCGCTGGCATCCATGGGATTCTCGTTGGCGTAGTTCAGCATGTAATCCATGCTGCGTTCCACCTTCGTCTCGAGGAGCTCCTTGTCATTGACAAACACCTTCACGGGCTTGTCGAGATCCAGCAGGCGATCGTTCAAGTACACGCGACACGACTGGAGATTCGTGCTCTTGATCCTGACCGCATTGGCGGCGCGATCGACTGATGCCTCCACGACGACACTCAAGCCCGCATCCTTGTCGGCGTCACCGCGGTCGATCACGAACCAGGCCGTGCGTTTGTACTGACCGAGGTCATCGGTGATGTAGGTGATCGACTCCGGGAAAGGGCGCCGCGCGCGACCAGCGAACCAGGTCAGGATGTCGCGATTCGCATCGACGACCGGATCAACCTTCTGCGATCCGAGGGCGGCCCGTTCCTTCCCCGGCTCGAGGGCAGCCAGCGTCTTGAACTGCAGATCCACACCAGCTGAGGTTTGCACGTTCTCCAGTTGCGATTTCAGAATGCCACCGTCCGTGGTTGCAAACAGCTGGTTGCCGCGCGTGATGAACATCACTCCTGATTGGCCCTTCAGGTTTCCGAGAATCGCCTGGCTTCGTGGCCCCGCGTTCCGGACAGCCACGGAGGCAAACAGCTTGGGCTGCAAGGACGCGAGGTCGAGTGCGGCGCGGGCGCCGTCGCCACAGCCGTCGAGATGAATCCTGCTCGTGTCAATATTGCAGATGCGCAGCGCTTCCCCGAGGCACTTGCGGATTCCGAAGTAATGCACCGGCCCGAACCAGTCGATGCGCATCTGATCGCCGGCTTTCTTGCCCGCCGTTCTCTCGCCAATGCTCGGCGCAATGATGACGAACTGATCCCGCAACTCGCGCAGATCCTTGTCATTTCTGAGCAGTGTCTCCTCAAGGTACTTCTTGCCGTTGCTGCCCTTGTCGTGCAGCGCGACGATGAGAGGCCAGCTCTTCCTGCCGTCGTAGTTCGGAGGCAGATAAATCGTGTATTCAAATCCGAATTCCTTGCCGCGTTCGGTGTGATCCACGCGATCCTCGCGGGCCCGGCCGCACCCATCCGGCTTCTGCACTTTCCCATGGGCATTGACCCGCGCAAACACCTCCATCCAATCCTCGACGGAACGCAAGAGGTCCTTGTCCTTGTGAGCTGACTTGGCCTTCTCAAGGGAAGCTTTGAGAGCCTCAGTGGCCTTCTCGATTCCCTTCTCGCCCTTGCTGCCTTTGACAAGCCGCGCAGTGCGGAGTTCGGCAACGCAAGCGGCAAGTCCGTCCTTCTCGGCTTCCGTGAGGACGCCGGTTCCTTGAGCGACAACGGACACGAGAGAGAGGACAAGAGCGAACGCGGTGAGAATTGGTCTCATGAATGATTCCGAGGGGGCGCCGGCCAGGACACCGTGCTTGTGCGGATCGTAGGGCGCTGCGCAAGGAAGCGTCAACGGCTGCTCCGGGCCAGCCACGGATGCTTGGCG
Organism: Planctomycetia bacterium; assembly: GCA_005790545.1. GTDB lineage: Bacteria > Planctomycetota > SXUL01. The sequence goes on from SXUL01000037.1 coordinate 37,060, forward strand.
ACAAGGTGGAGATACAGCGCGCGTGACCGAGCAGGATCCTCTTGCAGCACAGCCGCCGCCTCCTGCACGGCTTCATCGCGGGCCCCTCTTTGCAACAGCAATGCCGCCAGATTTTCGCGGGCATCCAGACCGGTTTCGAGTGTTCGCAGACTCTCGCGGAAGGCAGCCTCGGCGGCACTGAGGTCTCCCTGACCCAAGAGTGCCAATCCGAGGTAGTTCCAGGCCCGTGCGTGGGACGCGAGGTCAAGATCCTCACGGGCAACCAACGCGCGATAGGTGGCCAAGGCATCCTCCCTGCGCCCGGCTTGCAACTGCAAGACCCCGAGGTTCAGGGTGTCCATGTCATCCTTGCTGATGGCCAACGCGAGTTCCTGAACAACAACGGCATCCCCGAACTCGCGTCGGGCGACATGCGCGCCCGCGAGCCCCCGCAGTGCCGCTGTAACAGAGCTCTCGTCAAGACTGCCGGCCGCGTGCGCCTTGAGGAGGGCGCTCTTCGCTTCAGACAAACGACCCAGCGCGATCAGCACAGAACCGCGCTTGAACTCACCTTCCGGAGCGTTGGGCCGTCTGGCGAGATACGACTCGAAACCCGCGAGTGCTGCGTCGTTCCTGGAGCCAGCTTCATCTACAGCGGCCGCAAACCAGATGAACACTGCGTCACGTCCGCTTGGAACGACGGGCTTCATGCGTGCGAGAGCTGTGACCAGAAATGTGTCCGGCTTCTCCGCCTCGAATGCGCCAATGAAGGCACGAAAAATGGCCGGCGATTCGGGGATGTGCGGCAGGCACTCAAGCAGCACGTCGAGAGCGGTGTCCCGGTTCCGTGTCGCAAGAGCTGCGCGCAAACTGACCAGTGCAATGGCCTCGTCGGCTGGATGCCTCTGGCGCGCGCGTGCCAATCCCTCCAGAGCAATGGCGGACCTGTTGCTCGCGAGCAGAACCTCGCCCCGCAGCCGGTCCACCTGTGCGCTTCCAGGCCGGGCGTTCTCTGCGACATCCAGCACCGCCAGCGCGCTCTCAAACTCCTCTGACCTGAAGCGTGCGTCGGCTTCCCACCACGCGAGATCAAACGCCTCTCCGCCACATTTCCGCGCGACGGCATACGACGCAGCCGCGTCAGTATAGGTGGCCCGGATGAAACTCCCCCCACCGCGCGCCCTGGAACCGGCGTCTTCCGCCATCGCGAACAACGCATGCCCGGCGAGCGTGTGTGTGCGAGGATCCTCAGGTGCGGTTGCAACGGCCAGATCGGACATGCCCCGGGCGTCCACGAACCGCGCTGCTGTGATGGCCGCTTCGGTCCCGAGCAGGAGCGCGTCCACGCTCACCGTGCGGGCTCCGATGGCACGCCGCACGGCATCCACGACTCCTGTCGCATCGCCTGCCACCAGTTGTGCGCGCAGCGCGACAACATCGGGGCCCTGGGCCTGGAGCAGCCACATGGAACCAGTGCAAGTGAGAAGAAGGAGTGCCAGCAAGATGCGGTGCATGCGTTCTTTCATACGTCGCACGGCTGATTGAAGCGAGGGGCTTCGCCGCTACGATGCACCCAGTATAAGTCCGCGGCCACCATCCCGTCACATCATGCAGCGCATCGCCGTCCTCGGTTCAACAGGTTCTGTGGGCCGGCAGGCTCTGGACGTGATTGCCGCACATCCGTCGGCCTTCGAGGTCGACAGCCTTGCAGCGGGGAGCAACGTAGCGGAACTGGCGCGTCAAGCGAAGCTCTTCAATCCGCGCCGGGCCATCATCGCTGACACATCGAAATGGGAACTTCTGAGGAGTGCACTGGCAGACCTCTCCATCGAAGTTGCTGCTGGTGCTGAAGCCATCGCGGAAGCTGCTGGCCACCGCGACGTGGATTGTGTCGTCGCCGCCATGACAGGCGTGGTCGGCTTGCCCTCGTCTCTCGCGGCAGTGAGGGCTGGCAAACGACTCGCTCTCGCCAACAAGGAGAGCATGGTGGCCGCAGGGCCGCTCCTCCGCGCTGCGGCGGCAGCCAGCGGAGCCGTCATTCTTCCGGTCGATTCTGAACACTCGGCCATTTTTCAGTGCCTCATGGCTGGTCAGCACGCAGAGGTGAAACGACTCATCCTCACCGCCTCGGGCGGGCCGTTCCGACAGCGGCCTCGCGATTCCTTTGACGCCATCACCGTGGAAGAGGCGCTCCGTCATCCGACCTGGAACATGGGCCCGAAGATCAGCGTGGATTCCGCCACCATGATGAACAAGGCCCTCGAGGTGATTGAAGCGCGGTTTCTCTTCGACCTCCCGGCAGCCCAAATCGAGGTCGTGGTGCACCCACAGTCCATCGTGCATTCGATGGTGGAGTTCCAGGACGGAACCGTGATGGCGCAGATGAGCCTCGCAGACATGCGCTTGCCGCTCCGTTACGCGCTGTCGTGGCCCGAGCGCTGGCAGGCCGATGCTCCCGGTTTCTCAGCCGCAAAGTTCGCGAACCTGCAGTTCGAGGAACCGGACGAGTTGAAGTTTCCTGCCTTGAGACTCGGAAAACTCGCCGCGGAGCGCGGCGGCACGGCCGGCGCTGTGCTGAACGCCGCCAACGAAGCGGCGGTGGCGCTGTTCATGGCGGGTACGTTGACATTCCCTGAGATCACGCGTCGGGTCGGAGCCGTTCTTGAGGCGCATCGCGTCATCGACGCGCCTGATCTGCAGGAAATCATGAACGCGGACCGCTGGGCCCGCGAGGAGGTCGTGCGCTGATGGAGAATCTCCCGTTCATGCTTTTCACTGCAGCCGGGATCGGCTTCATCATCTTCGTGCACGAGCTCGGGCACTTCCTTGCTGCACGCAGTGTCGGCGTCCGCGTCGAGGCCTTCTCCATCGGTTTCGGCCCCAAGCTCCTCGCCTGGACGCGAGGCAACACGCAGTACCGATTGGGACTCATCCCTCTCGGTGGCTATGTGAAGATGGCTGGAGAAGACCCGACGCGCCCGACCACCGGCAAGGACGATGAGTTCGGGAGCAAGACCGTTGCGCAGCGCGTGCTCGTCATCTCCGCCGGCGTGATCATGAACATGATCTTCGCGCTCGTGGCGATCCCGCTGGCGTTCACGATCGGCGTTCCCTTCGAAAGCCCCGAACTCGGGGCGGTGCAGCACGGAGGCGTGGCCTGGCGTGCCGGGCTCCTCCCCGGGGATCGCATCGTCGCCATCAACGCGCGGCGCGTGCTCACGTTCGAAGACATCCCCCTCGATCTGGCCGTGGCAGACGGGCCTGTGGATCTCGAGGTCCAACGCGGCCTGAGCCGACTGCACATCGAGGTGACGCCTGAACCGGATCCGGTCCGCGGTGTGCCCATGATCGGGGTTTCACCTGCAGCCGGCCTGGTGCGCATCCCGGCCTCAGCGTTCACGGAGCAGTCCAACGATCGTTCCGCGATGCAGCGCAAGGCTGCCCTGGAAGCCGGTGGACTTGCGGCCGGAACCGAAATCGTGCGCCTCAATGGGCTTCCCTATCGCAGAGATCACTGGGACGCGGAGGCGGCGCGCATTCGCACCAGTACGGAGCCCGTTGTCCTCGACGTTCTCGACGGCGGCAAGCTCCGCAGCGTGAGCCTGGCACCCCTGCGCGAGGACCAGCCGCAGGATGGGTGGCGCATCGGCGTGGCGCTGCGCAGGGATCGCGTGTCGCGAGTCCGTCCCGATTCTGCCGCCGACACGGCGGGTGTTCGCGCGGGAGACATTCTCGCTCAGGTCAATGGGCGCCCCTTGGAGGTGAGCGGAGATCTCGCGCTGCTGGTTGGCGGCGGCGAAGACCCACGGCGCCATGGAGCAAATGCGTCCGTCCGCGCACTCGAACTCGTCGTCACCAGAGATGGCCGCGCGTTGCCTCTCACTCTGGCCGGCCTCGACCAAGCGGGCCGCGCTGCATTCCTTGATGATATTGCGCTTGAGTCTCAGCACGCACTCACCATTGACGTGCTGGCTGGCAGCGTGGCCGCAAGTGCTGGGCTGCGTTCTGGCGACGTGGTGCAGGCCGCGAATGGCGCCTCTCTCAGCTCTTGGGACGCATTCCGTGACGCCATCAAGGCCTCCGCTGGCAACGCGTTGACTCTGCGTGTCAGCCGGGGCTCTGAACAAGTGGATTGCAGCGTCACTGCGCAGAATGAGGCCGAGAACATCATTCTTCCCGCTCTCGAAGAGGTCCCGAAGAGCGAGACGGTGTGTCTGCCAGTCGGTGAGGCGATTCAGACCGGCTTCCTGCACACAGGACGCGTCGTGCGTCGAGTGGTCGAGACCTTGCGTTCCGTCTTCACGGGCAGGGTCTCAGGCAAGCACCTCGGTGGCATCATCACCATCTTCCGTGCCTCTGTGACCTACTCGCAGATTGCCATCACGCGCGGCCTGCTCTTCATGGCACTGGTCTCCATCAACCTCGCGATCCTGAACATCCTGCCCATTCCGGTCCTCGACGGAGGGTGGCTGATGTTCCTCATCATCGAACGCGTGCGCGGCAAACCCTTGCCCGAGCGCGCCATGGGCTGGTTCCAGTACGGCGGACTCGCGCTGGTCCTCGGATTGATGATCTACGTCACCTGGAACGACATCGCGCGTCTCGTGGGCTGGATGTGAACACACGCGAGTGGCTGCGGTTCCTGCGTATCCCGAACGCTGTGACCGCAGCCGTGGATGTGCTTGCTGGTGCCCTCGTGGCTGGGTGCCCATGGAGCCTCGGACTCGGCGTTGCAGCCGCTGGTTCCGCAAGCCTCTACGCCGGGGGCATCGCACTGAACGACGTGATGGATGCAGAGCGCGATGCGCGGGAGCACCCCGAACGGGCGCTCCCCTCCGGCAGACTCTCACGCGCCGTTGCGCTGCGCACAGCCATCCTGCTCCTCGGCCTTGGCGTGCTCCCTGCAGCGCTTGCACCGGAGCGCCTGCCCGTCGTCCTCGTCATGCTGACAGGCATCGTGCTCTATGACCTGCTGCCGGACACCATCCCGTGGCTGCAGGCTCTCGCTCTCGGCACCGTGCGCGGCTGCAATATCCTGTCAGGAGCACTGCTTGCGGAAAGCCCGCTCGACCCACGTGTGGCTGCAGCCTGTGCGGGATACGGAATCCTCATCCTCGTGCTCACGCGCGCCAGTCAGTGTGAAGGCACCGGACGCTCGGTGCGGATTCATGGCAGGTTTCTCTTCTGGGCGTTTCTTCTCCCTTTTGCCCTGTGGCTGAATCCGGACACCCTCGGAGCGCATCTGCCGGAATTCGCAGCCACACTGGCGCTTGCCGCTTTTCCGCTCTACACCGCCTGGCGCGTCGACAGTTCACCGGCGGAACTCGTGCGCACGACGCTGCGCCTGATCATTCCATGGATGGCGCTGCTCCTGTGGTGCTCAGGCCACGCTCTGGATGCGCTGCTGATTGCCGGGTTTGCCCTGCTTCAACTCGCCGCGATCCGCTGCCTGCAATTCAGGGCGAGTTGATGAGACCACGTTGCACCAGGATGCGCACGGCATCCTCACGTGTCTTGATGCGCCCTTCCAACTGACTCCAGCGCAGGCGCCGCAGCCAATGTCCGAGATCACGGCCACGGGGCAGGCCGAGAGCCATGAGGTCATTGCCATCACAGAGAGGTGCCGGGAGTTCATGGCCGTGCGTCTGCCGCAGGGCCTCCAGGCGCGCCAGAATTCCGGCGGCACCGCCTTCCGCACACAGGAGGTCTTCGTGGAGACAAGCACCCGGGCGCGTGGCCAGCAGGCGCTGTCGAGCAAGGCTGCAGTCCCCCAACGCGGCGTACCTGCGACGGCTCGCCAGCAATTCCTCGAGGGTGCGCGCTTCTTCGCGGGACAAACGCAGCGCAACGCACAACTGCTCGCAACGTCGACCAAGCTCGCGGCGAGTCTCAAAGAACGGGACGCGCAGAACGACGGCAAGAAATGCTGTCAGAGAGCGCTGCTGGAGGCGATCGGCGCAGAGGGCCTGCTCTTCCACGGCAGCGAAGGAAGCTCCGGGCAAGGTGAAGCGGGCGAGCCCGGTGGCCGCGAGAGTGCGCAGCGCATCACCGCGCCGCGCCAGTGGCCGCTCGGCAATCTTCCGCAGTTCATCGTGAATGCGCTCGCCGGCCACGAGCGTCATCCGCTCGCGACACTCCGCGATCGCGGCCAGCGTCGCGGCCTCGATCGTGAAATCGGCGCTGGTCCCGAAACGAACGGCGCGCAGCAAGCGGAGGGCATCCTCGCCGAACCGGGCGGCCGGATCGCCGATGCAGCGGATGAGGCGGAGTTCGAGATCCCTCCTGCCTCCAATCAGATCCAACACCGTGCGCTGTCGCACATCGAAGAGCAAGGCATTCACCGTGAAGTCGCGGCGTTGAACGTCTTCTTCCACGGTCCCGAAGCGCACCTCTTCCGGCCGACGGCCATCGCGGTAAGCACCATCACTTCGGAAGGTGGCGACTTCAAACCACCGACCGCATGTGCGCACTTGCATGACGCCGAACGCCTTTCCGATGGGAAGCGTGGACTTGAAGAGCTCGGCCAGACGGTCGGGGCGCGCATCCGTCGTGATGTCAATCTCCGTGGCCTCTTCGATGGGCTGACCGAGCAGGTGATCGCGCACCGCACCACCGACAATCCAGGCGCTGTGCCCATGAGCCAACAACCGCTCGATCACCGTCACGGCGGCGGCGTATGTGCTGACGGTGCTCATGGGGCGAGGTTACGGCGCGGCTCCGGTGCCGTCCACGCTGGCGTCGAAGCCGCGGTCATGGCACGATCGGCACATGGACTCGACGTGGCGCCGACTCGGCTGGTGCGATTGCGGCGCGTTCGTGCTGTTGGTCGCCGCGGCGCTCGTGCCTTGGCGCGCTGGCGACAGGGCGGAGCTGATGCTCGACAACGAGGTTCAAGTCCAGCGTCGCCTCGCGGAGGTGGAGGTGCTGGTCCGGCGCGCCGAAGGTCGCGTGCGCACGCCCGACCTGCAGCGCTTGTGGCCGGATGAGTGGGACAAGGCCTCCCGGACGGTGCTGCTCCACGGGTACCGGTTCGCCGTGTGGCATCCACGGCGCGGCGGCGGCGCCACACAGGAACTTGCTTCCCGCGACGGCAGCGCGGATGCGAAGGAATTCGTCCTCCTCGCCTGGCCTGAGCAACACGGGGTCACAGGACGAAGGCTCTTCGCGATGCATGGTCCTCAGCGCTTCGCCGTCGAGAATCTCACGGATCCGTGCGAGGGTGTGGTGGATATGCCACCGGCGGTCATCCTCGGACCGAGGTTGCAGAAGTTCTGGGGGCCGGTGCCCGCATGGGCCGGCAAGCTCGCCTGGCGAGCAGTCAGGGATTGACGCCACGGCGCCGCGCCGCGAGATCCAACAGGCGCACCTGCTGTTCCACGAGTTGCGGAAACTGACCGTGTCGATCCAGGATCAACTGACGCGCCGCGCGCGTCTCGACGATTCCGGCCATGCCAATGAGAAATGCAGCCCGCGAGAGGTCCTGCGTAGCATCCAAGAGGCGGGCAATGAGCGGCAAGATGGCGTCACCGTTCGCTGACACCAGCGCAGAGACCTGTCCTGGATGCGATATTTCGCCGTCGAAGAGCAATGCGAGGATCTCGGCGGAACAGGGTGAACCACGCGCATTGAAGCCCGCGGCAGCAGCCTGGGCATCGCCACTCCTCCGTTCTTCCAACACGGAGGTAATGCGCAGGAGGTCCTCGGTATTGCCCGCTGCGGCAAGAACCTGGACAGCCATCCAGCGGTCGCGGCGTCCGGGAGGTGCACTCACGAGCACGCGGCGCATCTCGCCCAGCACGGACTCATCACCGAGCAATGCGCTCGTCGTCGCCAGCAGGCTCTCCTCTCCGACCGGAACAGCGCAGCGCAAAGCTGCCAGCTGAGGCAGCAGGCCGCAGAGCTTGCGCGCCAGGATGCATGCCAGCGCGAAGTTGCGCTCGGGCCCCATCTCAGGCACCAAGGCCAGTTTCAGCTCGCGCTCAAACTCGGCCGCCGCATCTGACCCGAGAGCTGCAAGTGCTCGCAGTCGCACCGCCAACTCAGGTGCGGACTTGAGAGTCAGGAGCTTCTCGCGAAACCCCCCGATGGGCTGTGAAGCCAGCAAATCCAGTGCGCAGCAGCGCACGTTGGCATCAGAATCTGCCAGGCCCGCCTCGAGAATGAGGGGCAGCTCATTGCCCCCGCAGGCGGCGGCTGCGCCGAGGATGCTCAGCCGTGTTTGGGTGCCCTCGCCGGGATGTTCGCGTTCCAAGTCCCTGTAGAAACGCAGCAACGGAGCGGCGAGGGACGCATGTGCCTGGGTTGCGGCGACCTGCGGCCCCTTGGAACGCACCTCAAACTCCGGATGCAGGAAGATCTCGCGCGCAGGCCCGACGAATTCCGGTGCACGCACGAGCATGAAGATGTCTGCGAACGCGGCCGCCTCGTACTTGCTGATCCTCCAGCGCGACTCATAGGCGCTGACAACTTTCTTGCGCACCTCTTCGTCATCGCACAGCAGTGCAATGTCGTCCTTGTGTGCGCCCAGGCTCTGCGCCGTCGCGGACGTGAGGACGTCCAGACTCTTCTGCAATTCGGCTGCGCGCCCGGCCTGCGAAACGAATGTGTGAAACGCAGGTGTACGACCGGAGGCGACGGGAGCAGCGGGCCCCGCAACCGGGTCCGGCTCTCGCAGCATGACGACGAGCAACACTGCCGCCAGGATGCCGGCCAGCACGGCGATGATGGCTTGTGGGCGCATGCAGTCAGTATCTCCGCGTGCCAGCGCGGCGCAATCCTTCTGCCTTGCGGAACTCGGCGCTCAAGAGATGTGTGACAAGCAGCCGGAGTTGTTGTCCTTGAGTATCAACGGGAGCCTTCTCAGCGAGCGTGCGCAACAGATCGTCGCCCTCTGCGAGTTGCAAACGCGCGATGGCGGTCAAGGTCTGCTCGCGGCAACGGGCTTCCATGCTGCGCTTGCGGAGCCACGGAAGCTCTGCCGCTCCCCCGGTTCGTCCGACAACCTCGATGCGCAATCCGAGCTCTTCATCTGTCACGCCTGCAGGAAGCTCGAAAAGTTCCGCAGGGGGATCGCCGGACCAGGCATGCATGCAGCATTCAAGCCCGGCCCTGCGCAGCAGAGGACTTGCATCCAACAGCACCATCCGGAGAAGCGAATGCCGCAACGACTCCATGGCTGCGATCTGCACGGGCAGCGCTGCGGTCGGGTTCGCGGCAGCACGCAGCCGTTGCAGAGCCAGTCCCAGCTTGTTTCTGTCGGAGGCACTGGTCACATCCTCGAGAATGCGTGCGCCAGGCCCGAGCACCTTCTTCCGCACAGCGCTGACAAGGGAATGCCTCACCTCCCGGAGATCGCGTGGAACTTCCGCCTCTTCGATCCGCACCAAGTCATCCCAAGTGAAGGGGGGTCTCGCCTGCTGCGCAAGCGCCCGCAGGTCATGCAAGGCTGCGCGGCGAGCGAGTCCCAGGGGATTGCTCAAATTGGTGCAGGCATCCAGCTTCAGCGTTTCATCGCGCGCTGGTGAATGAGGCATGCCCGCCAGCTTCAACTGCCCGTCCATGAAGTGGATCGCCAACAACACCTGTGACGCATCGAGCGTGATCATCTCGAGCGTTGAGTGAACAAAGCCCGAAGCGCCCTCTTTGAGAAAAAGAAGCGCCGGCGTTCCCTTGGAGATGCGGGCCATGTCCGCGAGATCTCCGACACGAACGATGTCACGGTCCCCGCCCTTGAAGGCTCTCTCTACTGCGAAGCGGGACAGTTGCACGACAGCAGAGACTTGACTCACGCCCTCGAAGCGCGCGAGAACAACGACCCCCGACCGGTCGAGGAGTTCGCGCTGCAGCCAAGGGGCCACCTGCCCCGAGACGATGCCGATCAAGAACAGCAGAGCGCCGATGATGCGCATGAAACGATCATAGGCGTTGCTGCGCCCCGCGTGTCGGCGTTGCGCTCGGCAGGGTTCAGGATGCGGCGCGCAACCCGGAGAGCACGTTGGCTTCAGCTGCCTCGCGCTGGCGGATCTTCTCGTTGTGGATCTCGATGAAGCACTTCACTTCCTCAAGGGTTCCACTGAAGAGCCGATCGCTGCCGAGAATGACCGCGTAGATCTTCTTGCCACGGATGGATGCGACGTAGGTGATGCGCATGGGTTCTCTGCACGACACATGGTCGGTGCATGCAGATCCAAGCAAAGGTCGTGCCTCGGGCACCGGACCATTACCGCTTCTGCTGCAAGCCGCGTCCGAACAAGCACTTGCGTCAACGCTGCCAAGTCGGAAGCTCACAACGCGACCCTGCAACGTGGCCGTTCAGGTCCAAACGATGCCTCTGGTGTGCACCATTCGGTGCAAGGCGTGGCTACCCGGTCTCACGGTCCGTGGCAGAACTTTACGTTCGCAGCGCTGACAGGAGCCCCTCGAGCAGACCCTCTGCAGCACTGAGCTCGAACGTGAAGCGGAGTCTTCGTCCTGTGTCCCCGACGGGAACAAGAGACACCCTCACTAGAGCCCGCTCCTGCAGTGCGCCGAGTACACCCGGCCATTCCACCACTGTGATGGCCTCGTGGTCATCGAGGGACTCGATGATTCCTTGGCGGTGCATGCTGGACTCATCTTCGATGCGGTACAGGTCGAGGTGATTCAGCGGCAAGCGCCCGCCCTCATAACGGTGGTGCAGTGCAAAGGTGGGTGAGGCGACCTCGCGCGGATCGGGATGTCCCAGACCCGCCAGAAACCCACGGGTGAAAGTGGTCTTGCCAGCGCCCATGCAGCCATCCAACAGCACGAGGCTGCCAGCGGGAAGTCTTGCGGCCAGAGCGCCTGCCAATGCCCGGGTCGTTTCGACGCTGTCACTCCAGAACTCAGCGATGCACATGTCCGGTGCTCCCCGGCCACCATGCGGCACCAGCGCGCAGGATGCGCTGCCCTGTCGTCGTTACGGATCCAATGCGCGTCAGCGGGATCGTCCTGGACCATGCCCCTTCCAGGTGGGCCCAACGCTCCGCCGGCAGTGCAACGATCAACTCGAAATCCTCGCCATCACTCAGGGCACGTTCGAGAGGATCTCCCGGGAGGGCCACGGCGTCAGCATGCACAGGAATGAGCGCTGCATCCAACTCGAAGCCGCAGTGGCTGGCGTCGACCAAACGCTGCAAGTCCAGCAAGAGTCCGTCACTCACATCCATCATCGCGCTCGGTGGGCCGAGTTGCACAAGTTCCCGAGCGGCTGCGAGGCGTGGTGCGATGGCAAGGTGGCGTCCTTGCCCGGAACCGCCCAACGCTCCCGTCACGGCGAGAACATCGCCGGGCCTGGCACCATCGCGACGAATGACGCGCTCCCCCATCGGACGTCCGAGGAGTGTCACGTTCACCACGATGCCGCCCTCGTGCGTTGTCGTGTCTCCGCCCACGATGTCGGCCCCGGTCTTCTCGAGTTCCTGCCGGCAACCGCGCATGATTTTCTGCGGCAACGCATCGGGACACGCACGCGGGAGAATCAACGCCACCAGCGCACCCAGAGGTTCAGCACCCATGGCAGCCAGATCCGAGAGATTGCGCGCCACGGCTTTCCTGCCGATCAGCACCGGATCCGTTCCGCTCACAAAGTGTGTCCCTTCGGCCACGCTGTCGGTGCATACCACTGTCACGGGGCCACAGCACAAGGCTGCAGCATCGTCGCCGATGCCGAGCATGCCGGGTTTGTCTGGCCATTCACTCCGCAGCCAGCGATGGAACGCGAGCTCATCCATGTGGCTGGCGGCGGCTCACATCCTGAAAGGCTCGAATCGCAGCGAGGCCCGCGGCGCCGGTCGCGAGCACATCCGGCAGGTCCGGGAGCTCCAGGCCACCGATGGCAATCACCGGCACCGGACGCGCCATGCAAACAGCGTCGCGCAACACGTCGTACCCGCGCCCCCGTTGCAGCCCGTGTGACTTCATCGTGTCGTGCACCGGCCCGAAAACGATCCAGTCGCTCTGCAGCGAGGCCAGCTCCCGGATGCTCTCGGGACTGTGCGCAGAGCCGCCCACGAGCAGCCCTTTCTCGCGCGCGTCCAGCGCGAATGATGCGCGCAGATCGTCGTCCCGTAGTTGCACACCATCCGCCCCCGCGGCGGCCGCATCCGCCGGGTCAAGAGATACGACGATCGGCAGTGACACTTCGCGCCGCATGCGCTGCAGGAGATCGCGCAGTCCTTCCACATCGAGCGTGCGGTCTCGCAACCAGATGAGGTCCACGGCATGCAGGCGGCAGCGCAGACCGAGATCTCTCGCGACGTTGCGCGCGTCGCCAACGAGCATGCGTTCCATGGCAACGGGTCTCTTCACGCGCTTCTCCTCTCATGCTGTCTGAAGGCATCAGCAACAAGAATGTCCATCAGCGCGGCCATGTCGATGCCCGCCACGCGCGCTGACTTCGGAGCAAGGGACTGTTCGGTCATCCCGGGCAGCGTGTTGAGCTCGATGACCTGCAGTGAGCCGTCAGCCGCTTCGAGGATGTCCGTGCGGGTGAGGCCCGTTGCGCCCACCGCGCGATGTGTGAGCACAGCCAGACGCATGAGTTCCACTTGCACGTTGTCCGCAACAGGAGCAGGGCAGAGTTCCTCGGCTCCTCCGGGTGTGTACTTGCTCTTCAGATCGAAGAAGTCCGCCAGTTTCGGGATGATCGCGATGGTGGGCAACGCGCGGCAGCTTTCGCCACTGCCGAGCACCGGAACGCTGAACTCCCGGCCCGAGAGGAATCCCTCAGCCAGCACATCAGTTCCGCTTCCGAGATCCGCGAGTGCTCGTGCAGCTTCCGCCATTGTGCGCGCAATATGGACGCCCACCGAACTGCCGAGGCCCGGGGCCTTCAGCACCATGGGCCAACCGAGGACGCTCCCCAGTCGCTCGATCGTCGCGCTCGTCTGCCGCGAGCCGGCAGGCACGACGTGCCATGGTGGTGTGGGAATGCCCTCGGCCACGAGGATGCGCTTGGTGAGGATCTTGTCCATGGCCAGAGCGCTGGCGAGAACCCCGCAGCCGGTGTACGCGAATCCATGCTGCTGCAGGAACCCCTGCATGCTCCCGTCCTCGCCAGAACGACCGTGGAGTCCCAACACGACGCAAGCAACGCCTTGCCGCTGCCAGCGCAACATGGCTTCAGCCGCATTCCCGCTCCAGGCGGAGCCCGCGAAACCGGTTTCGACGTGCTCTGGGCGCGCGCTCTCTTCTGGAAGAACGTGCCACGATCCATCGCAGGCGATGATGCACTCGTCCACCCTCTGCCCGGACGCTTCCAACGCGCGGCGCATGCAGGCTGCACTGCGCAACGAAATGTCGTGCTCGGACCGGTGGCCGCCGCTCAAGAGTCCGAGCGCTCGGGATGATGACCGCGACATGATGGCTCCCCTGAGGGAGTCTAGCGTTTCAGAGAACCACGTCGCCTGTGGGCAACCCGCGTCCCTTGAACGCGGCGAGATCTTCCGGCCCCAACGCCGTGAGCGGGGAGATTTCGACGGACCCCACAGCACCGGCTGCATCACGCGGGAGAGGCACGCCAGCCGCGTCCAGCCAGCGCAGCCACTGAGCCATCTGGTCCCGGCGACAAGATTCCGGGGAATCCTCGCCAGCCCGGTTCTTGATGGGTGAGAACTCGTCCTCGCGCCGGACCACCACCAGCAGCGGATGGGCCGCAGTGCGCATCGCATCAAAGATGAATGTCTCGAACTTGATGCCCGGGCGCAGGTGCACCGCACCATCGGGCCCCATGGAGGGAATGTCCTTGCGGGCCAGATGGAGCGGCAGACGTTCCTGACCACTCACGATTCTCTTGACGAAGGAGAGCTCGATGGCATGGATGGCGATGTTGCCTGCTCCGAACCGGAGCGTTCCATCCTCGTTCCTGGCCTCACGGACCACAGCAGGCAGGTCGGAGTATTCGATCACGCCAGGGACACCATTCACGCGCCCCAGCACGCCGACTTTTTCATCCGGTCCGCGCTTGAGCACGGCCTTGGATGAGAACTCGCTTCCCCGCAAGGCATGCATTCCGATGAACCACGGGTCGCACACATCCACGAGGGGGTTGTCGACCTGGAAGTAGAAGAGTGTCTTGATGCCGGCGCGTTCCAATGCACCCAGGAGTCCGGAAACCTGCAACGCACGCAGCGTGCCTCCGTGGCCATCAGGACTGCGGAACAGCGCTGTAGGCGACTTCAACAGAAGCGCACCATCGGCATCCACGGCTGGCAGCGTGCCTTGCACAAAGAAATGGACGCACGCGGGATCGAGCCCGAAGCAACCGTGCTCGGCGAAATGAGCGCGGGTCTCGGCGTCGTTGTCCGGGCCGGTCATGACACAAAGCGGGATCGAACGACCGGCATCGCGACTCCGGCGCAAGACCTTCCGCGCGAGAATGCTGAAGAGGGATGCGCCGGTGACCGGGCCCGCAGGGAACTTCCCCTTCGGGCCGGAGAGGCCGAGACGCGTCCCCTGACCACCAGCCACGATGAGTGCCGCCACCTCGCCACGTGCGAGCATTGCTCGCCCCAGTGTGAGCGCCTCGGCGTCCCGTTCCACGTTCTCGCCGCGACGGAGCACCTCCATCTGTTCGAAGCGGGTCTCCGCTGCGTTGGGCGCAGTCTTCAACGCGGCGCGGAGTTCCGACAACTCCGCAACAGACAAAGTGGACAAGTCGGATTCCAAGGCCTGACGCTCGGCTGGAGAGAGCATTGCGAGGTGCTTCTCCAGTGCTCCCTGTCCAGCAGCGCGCAGCAGTTCCTCGGCGGAGGTCATGGGATCAGAGCGAGCGGAAGGCAAGCGTGCAATTGTGTCCGCCGAAGCCGAGGCTGTTCGACAGCGCACCGCGCAGACGCTTCTCGCGTGTCCCCTCGGGCACGTAGTCGAGAGTGCAACCCTCACCAGGGACCTCATGATTCAAGGTGCGGTGCACGACGCCGTGATGGAGCGAGAGCGCCGTTACGACAGCCTCGACTGCGCCAGACGCGCCCAGCAAATGTCCGAGCATGGACTTGGTGCTGTTCACCCAGAGACGCGGCGCTTCCTCACCAAACACAGCGCGTACCGCGGCGCTTTCGTTGGGATCGTTGATGGGCGTGCTGGTGCCGTGAGCGTTGATGTAATCCACGTCCGACGTGTTGAGCTTTGCATCCGCGAGCGCGAGACGCATGGAGCGCTGCGCACCCTCAGCATTCTCCGCGGGCGCCGTGATGTGGTGGGCATCCGCGGTGGCCCCGAAGCCGGCGAACTCGCAGTAGATCTTGGCGCCGCGCGCACGTGCGTGCTCGAGCGTTTCCAGCACGAGAAAGCCGGCGCCTTCACCCATCACGAATCCGTCGCGATCCTTGTCGAAGGGACGCGAAGCGCGCTGCGGATCATCATTCCGCGTGCTCATGGCCCGCAAGGCGCAGAAGCCTCCGATGCCAAGCGGGACAACGGTGGCCTCGGAACCACCACTCAAGATGATGTCTGCTTCACCGGAGCGCAGGGTGCGGAGTGCCGTTCCCAGACCATGCGACGCGGATGCGCAGGCCGAAGCCGTGACCCAGTTGGGCCCCTTCAGGCCGAGCTCGATGCTGATCTCGCCACTCAAGGCGTTCATCATGAGCTTGGGGATGAAGAAAGGACTCATCCGCGACGGACCGCGCGACATGAGCACTTCCTTCTGCTCCTCCATCGTGCCAAGGCCGCCGATGCCTGAACCTGCGATCACACCGACGCGGGAGGCATCGAGGGTGTTCACGTCCAGCCCGGAGTCCTTCCAAGCCTGCAGGCCGGCGAACAAACCGAGCTGGCTGAAGCGATCGAGCTTCTTCGCGCGTTGCGGGCCAAGGGTGGCTGCTGCGTCGAAACCCTTCACTTCGCCTGCGATCCGCGTGGCGAAAGCGCTGGCGTCGAAGAGCGTGATGGCCCCCACCCCGGAACTGCCAGCCAGCAGCCCGTTCCAGGTGTCCTCGCAGGTGAGACCCAGCGGTGACACCAAACCGACTCCGGTCACGACGATCGTGCGCTCAGCCATGCTCGGTACCCGGCCGCGCGCTGGCGGCCGCGGGGCGCATCACTTGCCGCCCTTCTCCTTGATGTAGTTGACGGCTGCACCAACGGTCTGGATCTTCTCGGAATCTTCCGTGGGGATGGTGACACTGAACGCTTCTTCAAGCGCCATGACCAACTCAACGGTATCCAGTGAATCCGCTCCCAAGTCGTTCACGAAGGAGGAGTTCAACTTCACGTTCTCCTTCTTCTGGGAGAGCGTCTTGCAGACGATGTCGATCACCTTGTCTTCGAGGCTCATGCTTGTTCTCCCCTGCTCCCGCCGTCGCAAATCGCAACGGCGATTCCAGCTTGGGCGTCCGGCGTCATATCATGCGGGCTTGCGCGGATCAATCACGGGCCTCAAAGGCGAAGCCCCCCATCGATGACCAGAACCTGCCCGGTCACGTAATCCGAGAGGCCCGAGGCGAGGTACAGGACGCCACCGGCGACGTCTTCACCTCGGCCGCGGCGACCCACGGCGATGTCCCCGAGCATGGATTCCTTCTGCTCTTCCGTGAGCGCTGAGGTCATGTCGGTTTCAATGAAACCCGGTGCGATGGCATTCACCAGCACTCCGCGGCTTCCGAACTCCTTGGCAAGGGAACGGGTCATGGCGATGAGCCCACCCTTGCTGGCGGCGTAGTTCGCCTGACCTGCGTTGCCGTGGATTCCCACCACGGAGGCCATGTTGATGATCCGCGCGCCGCGGTTCTTCAGGAGCGTGCGGGCCAAAGCGCGAATGAGGGCGAACGCACCCTTCAGGTTCACGTCCACCACGGTGTCCCAATCATCCTCGCTCATGCGCATGACGAGTCCGTCACGCGTCACGCCGGCGTTGTTGACAAGAACGTCCACACGACCAAGGTCCGCTTGCAACTGCGCAGCCAGCGCTTGCACGGCATCGAACGAACCCATGTTCACGCCGTAGGTAAAGACACGTCCACCGTGGACGCGGCACGCTTCCGCTGTGGCATCCACGTTGGAGGTTGAGGTGGCGATGAGCGCAAGATCACAGCCTTCACGTGCCAGAGCTTCGGCGACGGCACGGCCGATGCCACGCGACGAACCCGTCACCACTGCACACTTGCCCTTGAGACCGAGGTCCATCAGGCCTCCTCCTCGGGGAGCGCCAGCATGGCGATGCCCGGTGCACACTTCCTCGCGAGCGCAGAGAGCACACGTCCTGGAGGTGGTTCCGCCGCCTCATGGCAACCGGCCGCCTCCAGTCCACGCATGGTCTCTTCCCAACGGACCGGCTCCACGACCTGCCGCGCCAGCAACATGCGAATGGTCGTCACGTCCTGGACGGGCGCCGCCGTCACGTTGGACCAGATCGGGATGCGCGGCGCGTGCATCGTGGTTGCAGCGAGCGCTGCTTCCAGCGCATCGCGCGCCGGAGCCATGAGGGGCGAGTGGAACGCCCCAGCCACGCTCAACGGGATGCAGCGGCGAATGCCCTCCGCTGTCGCTGCTTCGGGAACGCGCGCGAGGGCCTCGCAATCACCGGACAAGACCACCTGGCCAGGCGCATTCAGGTTGGCCACCACCAGCACGCCCGCACCGCGCGCGCGAGCACAGACGCGTTCTGCTGCGGCCGGATCGGCTCCCACCAGACTGGTCATCCCGGAAGGGATACGCGTCGCCGCGTCCTGCATGGCGAGCCCGCGTGCGCGCACAAGTTTCAGCCCGTCCTCGAAGCTGAATGTGCCGGCGAAACAATGAGCCGTGTATTCCCCCAGGGAAAGCCCCGCCGCTGCCTGGAAGGATGCGTCCTCGAACAGCCCCGCAGCGCGCCGACCGGCGAGCACCGCCAGTGAAGTCACGAAGATGGCCGGCTGTGCGTACTCCGTGCGCGTGAGATCTTCGCCGGGCCCCTCACGGACAATGCGCGTGAGCGGGATTCCGAGGATCTCATCCGCCCTGAGAAAGAGATCCCGCGCTGCGGGGTGCTTCGCGCAGGCGAGCATCCCCATGCCGATCTCCTGGGCTCCCTGTCCGGGAAAGAGCAATGCGCGCACGGGTGATCCTCACCAACGCAGCAGCACGGAGCCCCAAGTGAGCCCGGCGCCGAAGGCCAGCAGTGAAACGTATTTGTCCTCGAGCAGGCGGCCTGCACGGCGAGCTTCATCCAGGGCGATACCCACACTGGCGCCAGACGTGTTGCCGTACTTCTCGAGGTTCATGAAGATGCGTTCTTCAGGAAAATCGAGTTTCCTCAAAGCCGATTCGATGATGCGGTAATTCACCTGATGCGGCACGACGAGCCCGAAGTCGTCCACCTTGAGCGCGTGCTGGCGCATCTGGCGTTCAACGAGTTCGCGGAATTTCTCGACAGCAAACTTGTAGGTCTCGTTGCCCTTGATGACGAGCTTGTTCTCGCGCGCATCAAGGAGTTCGTGCGTCAGCGGTTTTCTGGAGCCACCTGCGCGGATGTACATCGTCTCCACACCCGTGCCGTCCGCGCCGAGGAAACTCTCGAGGATGCGTCCGCGCGGAGCGTCGGGTGAGAGCACGACCGCTCCCGCTCCATCACCAAAGAGGATGCAACTCGAGCGATCTTCGTAGTTGGCGATGCGGCTCATGCATTCGCCGCCGATCACGAGTGCGCGTTCACTGCGGCCTGACTCGACCATGGCTGTGCCGAGCGTCAACGCGGTCACGAATCCGGGGCAAGCTGCGTTGATATCCAGCGCCATCGCCTCGCGGCAGCCCAGTGCTTTCTGCACAAAACAGGCCGTGCCCGGCACGTGCTGGTCCGGAGTGACGGTCGCCACGATGATGAGATCGATGCTCTCGGGCAGCACGCCTGCGTCCTCAAGCGCACGCCGACCAGCCGCAATGCAGAGGTCGCTCGTGGCCTGCTCTGGTGCAGCGATCCGTCGTTCACGCATGCCGGTGCGTGTAAAGATCCACTCGTCCGACGTGTCCACCATCTTCTCGAGATCGTGGTTGCTGAGAACCCTCTCGGGAACATAGGACCCGGTTCCCAAGATGCCGACCGGACGGGTCTTCATGATGCCGACTCTTCGTGCGTGGCAGCGATGTCGCGGGTCATGGCCGCAAGAGCCCCGCTTCTGTGGATGCGCGCGGCCTGAAGAATCGCATTGCGGACCGCTTTCGGGCCCGACCGCCCGTGAGCGATCAGGACCAGCTTGTTGATGCCAAGGAGCGGCGCCCCGCCATGCTCCGAGTAATCAAGAGCATGCTGGAAGCGCTTGTACGCATCCATTGCTTCCGTTCCTGATGCGGCAATGATCTTGCCCAGATCACCGAGTCTGTGGGCCACCATTTCATGCAGGCCTTCGGCGGTTTTCAGAATCACGTTGCCCGTGAAACCCTCGGCAACAATCACATGGCAGTCGCCCGTGAAGACATCGTTGCCTTCAATGTTCCCGACAAAATCGATGTGTCCGATACCTGCGAGCATCTCGCCCGTTTCCTGCAGAAGGGAGGTTCCCTTCCCTTCCTCGCTGCCGATGTTCATGAGCCCGACGCGCGGCTTCGCGACATCGAGCATGCGCCGCGCATATTCTGCTGCGAGGATCCCGTAGTGAAAAAGATGGATCGACTTGCAGTGCAAGTTGGCGCCCGCGTCGCACAGCACCACCGGGCCGCGCAGGCTCGGCAGGGTGACGGCGATCCCGGGACGACGAACACCCGGGATGAGCCTGATGAACACCGTTGCAGCAGCCACGGCCGCGCCGGTGTTGCCAGCGGCGACGAGCCCGTCGGCTCGCTGATCGCGCACGAGTTCCGCGGCACGCCGGATGGAGGAGTCCTCTTTCCGTACGGCGTCGGTTGCGGCATCTCCTCCGCCGACGACCTCGCTGGCAGCGACCACCTCCAGGCGCGGCGAATCGAATCCACCGAGTTCCCGGCGTAGCGCCCCCGGATCTCCAACCAGGAGCACGGAGACTTCGGCGTCACGCTCCAATGCTTCGCGCGCACCGGCGACAGTTGCCACGGGTGCGTGATCGCCTCCCATGGCGTCCAGTGCGATGCGCGCCGTGGTCATGCTCGCGGCAGCCTGCTCATAGCTCAGAAGCTCGAAGTTTCGACCACAGCCTTGCCGGCGTAGTGCCCGCAGTTGTGGCAGACGCGATGGGCCGGAATGGCCGCTTGGCAGTTGGCGCAACGTGCGAGGCAGAGCTTCGGCAATGCCTGATGCGAACGCCGCATGCGGCGGCGCATCTTGCTGGTCTTTTTCTTGGGTACGGCCATGTCGTTTCTCCGCGCACCAGTCCCCGTTCAGAGAACGACCGGGACACCAGATCCCCCAACGAGATCCGGATGTGCGCCGGCATTGTGCCAACTCCCGGCAGATTTTCACGGGGCCACCTGGTGCCCCCCGGTTTTCAGAACCCTGTCACGCGGACCCAGCTCACGCCCCCTGTTGCGCAAGGGGCGCGGAGCCAGTCACTTGAGCACCGGTTCAGGCAGCGCCGTCCGATTTGGCGACAACATCGGCCCCCTTGGCGAGCACGGCGGCACGGATCTTCGCGAGCAAGACCGGATTCTCTTTCATGAGATCACGGCTGCGTTCCCTTCCCTGCCCGAGCTTCTCCTCCCCGTAGCTGAACCACGAGCCGGACTTCTCAACGATGCCTGCGGCCACCGCAAGATCGAGCACATCTCCGGCCGCCGAGATCCCCTCGCTGTAAAGGATGTCGAACTCGACCACGCGGAATGGTGGCGCGATCTTGTTCTTGACAACCGTCACCTTGGTGCGGTTGCCGACCACTTCCTCTCCATCCTTGATCTTGCCAATGCGCCGGATGTCGAGACGGCATGTGGCATAGAACTTGAGCGCGCGTCCACCGGTGGTGGTTTCAGGGCTGCCAAACATCACCCCGATCTTCTCGCGGATCTGGTTGATGAAGATGAGACAGCAGTTGGAGCGCGCGACCGCTGCGGTGAGCTTTCTGAGCGCCTGAGACATGAGACGCGCCTGCAATCCCACGTGGGAATCGCCCATCTCACCTTCCAGTTCGGCCTTGGGAACCAGGGCGGCCACGGAGTCGACGACAACAACATCCACGGCGCCGGAGCGCACCAGCATCTCGGTGATCTCGAGA
Source organism: Planctomycetia bacterium (assembly GCA_005790545.1). GTDB lineage: Bacteria > Planctomycetota > SXUL01. Next base: position 58,149 of record SXUL01000037.1, read on the forward strand.
GCTTGTTCCCCCGTGTCCGGCTGACTCACGAGCACATTCTGGAAGTCCACACCGAGCTTCCGTGCATAAGCAGGATCGAGTGCGTGTTCGGCGTCGATGAATGCACAGACGCCGCCTTCCTTCTGAGCACTGGCCACTACGTGCAGTGTGAGTGTGGTCTTGCCCGAGGATTCCGGTCCGTAGATCTCGATGATGCGTCCGCGCGGAAGCCCCTTGCCGCCGAGCGCAAGATCGAGTGAGAGAGCACCCGTGCTGATGCCACGGATGTCTTCATTGCTTCTCTCACCGAGACGCATGATCGAGCCCTTGCCGAACTGCGTCTCGATCTGCACGAGCGTCGAACTCAGCATCTGGTTCTTGCCCGCTTGTTGCTTCTGCACGTCGCCAAGGCTTGGTGCCGCCAGCGGTTTCGCCACGACGCGTTCTGGCGTCTTGGCCGCTGCTGCCGGAACCACAGGTTGTCTTGCCGCCGCCATCCCGCCCCGATCCGTTGTCACCATGAAAAAACCTCCCGCTGGACCCCGCCGCACCTCGCGACGGACCGCGCCGTCACGCATCTTCGCGACGTCGGCATCCTACCAGAGCGGGAGGACAGTGCCCATACAAATACCTAACGCATGACGTAATGTTGCAAGGGCGTATAGCTGACCCCATCGGGATGCTCAAAACTCTGGAAAAGACCAGCCTCGCGTGCCGCAAAGTGCCCGAATTCCCGCCGCACGGCGGGGCCCATCTTGGCCGCAAGCCCGAGGGTCTCCTTGCCCTTGCGAACGCGCCCCAAGGTGACGTGGGGACTCCAAACTCCGCGCTCCTGGCGCCAGCCGCAGAGTTCGAGATTCTCGTCGAGACGGGAGCGCAGTTGTCGCAGGCGCGCATCGTCATCCGGCGTGAGTCCGCGCACGCCACAATGAACAACACGCAACTCCTCCATGCTGGGTGAGCCGGTCAACCCGACCACGACGAGGTTCATGGCCTTGGTCCCGGCGAAGGCGCGTGCTCCCGCCCGCACAACGTCGACGAGGTCACGGTCAAGGACTTCGCCCACGAAGCGCATGGTGATGTGAAGATTATCGTCGGGAACCCATGTGACACGTGCACCACCCGCCGCGAGCCGCTCTCCTTCTTCGACCAAGCGCGCCCGCAGTTTCACCGGCAGGGTGAGAGCAAAAAAAGTGCGTGCCATCAGTTCAGCGTGACCACAACAGAGCTCTGAGTCGAACTCGCTGTCGTCTGCACCGCGAGCGTGAAAGTGTAAGTCCCCGCTGGCAGGCCTGTAGGAACAGTCCATTCGAGGCTCTGACATCCGTTGCCCGCATGAAGCACCGGGGTCATTTGCGGGAGCCACGGCAGAAGATCCAGATTCAGGAGGCCCAGATGCGGCGCCGTCATGCTGAGCCCCAGCCACTGCAACGAAGCGAGGCCTTGGCCAAGGCGCAAGGCCGCTTCAAGCTGGATGGCGGAACCGGCGGATGCCAATGTGCCAGCAGCCTGCACGGTGGCCAGATCGCCCGCCGCGGAGGAATTGAACGCAAGCACTTCCGCTGCAGCGGTCACCAGTCCGGCTGGATCACGCACCAGCGGTTGCACGCGATAGAAGGCGCCCGGCAGGAGCCCTCCGAGCACCTCGCGCTGGCAGGCCCGCGCTCCGCGTTGTCCCGCGAGAGTCTGATTCAACAGCGGGGCCTTTCCCCAAGTTCCTTCGAGGGTCACGGGATCAGCCGGTCGCCCGAGGGTGTCGACGCTGACTTGCAACGCGGTATTCGCCCCTCCTCCGGGAGCGAAAAGAACGCTGGGGACGGGTGGCGGGGTGGAGTCGAACACCACTGTCTTTCCTGGTGGCAACGGACAATAGAGCGGATCGCCCACAAACAACGAACGCCAGAGCACCGTCGGATCACTCACGGCAGCCGCCTCGGCAAAGGTCCGCCCGTCCAGAAGTCCCTTGATGAAGAGCTCCGGGAAAGGATGGCCCGTGAGATAAGGCTCGGCGATCACACCCACCACAGCACTTGCGCCGCGCCGAAGCGCCATGCCTCCAAAACTCCCCGGAGCCAAGTCGCGTACTCCCGCGAGGGAATTGCTGTTCAAGTCGCAGGCGGCGCTGCCAGCCTTCCACCACCACGCATCGTGATAGGTCGCGTAGTTGTACCAGCCGTAATAGAAGAGCGCGTCGAGAGCCGTCACCGCGCTGTTGCCGTTGCTGAACATCGCGCCCGGCTGTCCGATCTCGAGATCAGTGCTCGTGTTTTCCCACCACAAAGGAAACCCGGTCATCCACTGGGTGGCATACGCCATGTCGCTGTCCGCCTGCGCATAGGACGGCGCATGAAACTGCGGCCACGGAAGCGCTGCGGGATTCGCATACGTGGAGAAACGGGTGTCGACGTAGATACGGCCACCGTAAGCACCCGCCGCCGTGTGGAGGTATTGATCGCCGTAGCGCGCACCCTCGACGAGATCGAGCGCCTCCTCGGCCGTAGGGCCATCCAGCCGCGCCACGAGGTACATGTGCTGGCCGTTGAAGAAGAACTGATGCTGAAAATGGGCCCACTCCGGAGCCATTCCCGGCTGGGCATCAAACATTGTGTTGGCTGACCAGTACGTGGCGAACGGCATGCTCACAGCACTGGTGAAAACACTCGGCGTCATCATGGCTTGATCCACAGAGCGTGTGGATGCAGCGCCGGCATTCATGGCATATGGAACACCATGGCAGAAAAGCAAGGTCGTGATCTGAGTGACCCCAAGGGCCTGTACGCGCGACATCACAGGCACCTTCAGCTCATTGTAGAAGGCCGCATAGCTCCCGAAGGTGGTGCCGGATGTGCTCAGCGCGAGCGGCATGAGGTTGCTGTATGGCACGCCACGCAAGGACGCGTAGCGCAAAGCAACATCGATCGAGTCCGAGACGCCATTCCCGTTGCCGTCCGGCATGGACGCATTCGAGATCACGAGAATGCGCGCCGGATCCAGCCACGCGGGTACTTGTCCTGCAATGCCGGCACAGAGGATTCCGACTGTGAGTCCCGCGCTGAGCCAGTGCATCTCAGTCCTCGAGGAGCACGCCGGCGTTCTCGGGATCAAAGCTGCCATCGGGCGTCACGATGACCCAGTCGGCCATGCGCTCGAGGGAATGCCACGACTCTGAACCCTGACTGAGGGCCGGTACATCCCGCGGGACACTCAGCAACTTCGCCAGCACTTCTCCGGGGCGCAGAGCCAGTGCCTCAAACCACATGTACTCCGAGCCGGTGCTTTCGCTGGCGCGCTCGTAAGCGAGCTTGATGTGAAACTGCCAGCCGCAGCCACGACGCAGCGCGAACAATTGGCCGAAAACTGAAAACCGATGTTGAGAGAGCGAACGTTGACGATCCGATTCTTCGCGAGTCTTGAAGAGAACGACATCCTCAGCCATGCGCGCAATCGCATCCCTCGGACTGCCTGAGCCATCCTCCGCGAGCAGAATCCACGCTTTCAAATCGTGATCACCGCGACCATCGCGGCCGCCGGCAATGTCTGCGGGAAAGCGAGTCAGAGCTTCCTCAGCGTCCATGATCCGGATACGGATGGATTCCCCGAGTTCCATGACGCCGTCGGAGTCGGGTTCCACGTTCCCGAGCAGGGCATCCACGACCGCATCAATGAGCTCACATGCTTCGCGATGGTCATCGCCCGGCACGGCGAGGAGCTCGATTTCGGGGATGCCGGCTCGCGCAAGCCCGTGCGTGTGCAACCACGACCCGCCGCGCCCCGGCACATTGTGAATGGCGTAGAGCGCGCTGTTCCTGGGCGGCACCACCGAACTGGCCAATTCGCGCACGCTTCGCCCCGAGAGGACGCACAGTGCTCCGTCGTCATAAACCGCGGGCAACCCGGGTACGGATGCGGCAGCGAGCACACGCATCAGGTCGTGCAGGGTGTGTGCGGGGCGCTTCGGGTCGAGCTGTGAACGGACCCCGATCAACCAACTGGACTTCGCAGCTTCGCGCCGTTCCTCCTCGTCGTCGATCCAACTCTTCACGAGTTCGTCAGGAAGTTCGCCGCGCTCCTCAGCCCAGATCATCACCGGCTCATCGATGCCTCGAATTTCGATCACACGTCCCCATGGAGAATCATCCGTGGGGTCGAGTTCCTGAAGCTCTTTCACCGCGCCGAAGGTGCTCTCGATGGCGAGTCGGATCTCCTCCTCGTTCGGGCACTCACGCTCGGGCCAGAACCCGAAGAGCACACAGGGTTCCTGTGTTGCTTGCTCCTCTTCCTGGCGTGGTGCGTCTGACATCACTCAGTCTCTGGCTTCGAAGGCACACTACCCAGAACGTCCTTCGCGAAGAAATAGAACAACGCCCCTTCTTCCTGGGTGAAGCCCGCGAGACGCTCGGCTTCCGGGCCGGTGCCGATGAAGATGTCCGCCCGTCCGGCAGCCCGGATCGCGCCACCGCGGTCCTGATCGAAGAGCAGACAGGTGGCAGCTTCCATGCGCACCTCCGCGTCGCTCGCAGCGACTGGCAGCCGAGTTACGGCGAGGCACGGCCCCGCGCGCGGGAAGACATCCTTGTCCGTCGCGACACTGTGCCAAGGTGTCACACGAGCGCCGAGGCAACCCCATGGACCTGGCTCACACTCCAGGAAAAAGACGTAGCTCGGGTTCTGCCACAGCACGGGTTGCACGTCCGCCGGATTTTCGGCGAAGTGCCGTTTCATGCGTGCCAGCGAGAGCTCCTTCTTGGTGAGCTTGCCAGCTTCGATCATGGCCTGACCGGCGCTGACGTAGGGATGCTGGGTCTTGCCCGCGTATCCGAGGCACAACTGCCTTCCGCCCGGCAGGTTCACGCGCACCGAACCCTGCACATGAGCGATGAAAGCCTCGAACGGGTCCGAGAGCCACACGATTTCGAGTCCCTTCAGCAAGCCACCCTCTTCGATGCCGCGCCGCTCTGGCCACGGCACGAGCGATCCATCCCCGAGTCGGCGGCCGAGGCAGACACCGTCTTCATCTTTCTCGAGTTCTGGCGGAAGCGCGTAGAGCGGATGTTGAAACTTCCCCTCCGGCTGCAAGCGACCTTCGAAGATCGGTTCGCAGTACGCCGTGAAGAGCATGCGTCCTGTGCGTGCCGCGCCGACCGACTTGTAGATATCGAAGGAGTGCAGGCACCAACCCTGGAACTCCTCCTCGCTGTTGCTCTTCAACAGGATCCCTCGCAGCATCTCGAGTGTGCGCAGCATGCGCTCATGCGAGATCACCGCGTCGTTGGTGCGGTAAGGAAACCACTTGTGCGACGAAGGCTTCCCGAGATAGATCACACTCTGGTCGAGCGCAGCGAGGATGCCTTCGCGCTCCCGGTAAGCCGCACGGAAATCGGGATTGCCTGCCGGATCGGTGACGCGCTCGAGATAGGGCCAAGCGCTCTCAGCACTGAAATCGAGTTCCGCCACGGGCGCGGGCTCAGACGCGCAGGCCGACAGGAATACCGTCATCGCCAGCGCCGCAAGGCTGCGCCGAGTTGCACTGCTGGACATGCTGGATCTCCCCCATCCGCGCTCGCGCGGATGTTCGCGGCGGCATGCTACCACCGATCTTCCCCGTGCTCCGGGCATGCGGGGCGGGCTATCCTCTTCAGCACCCCATGACGCGCCCCACTGATCTCCTCGAGTACTTGAAGTCCCGCCCCATCGTGTTCGACGGCGCCATGGGTACCGGTCTCTATGAACGCGGGTACTTCATCAACCGCCCCTTTGATGAAGCGAATCTCGTGCGCTCGGAAACCGTGGCCGAGATCCATGCCTCCCACAGGAAAGCCGGTGCGCAGATTCTCGAAACGAACACTTTCTCGGCCAACCGCATTCTCCTCGGACGCTACGGGCTGCCCGATCGGGTGCGCGAGATCAATCTCGCGGGAGTCGCGCTGGCGCGTGGAGCCGCACGTGAGGAAGCGCTCGTGGGCGGCGCTCTCGGTCCCACCGGCGAAGGGCTCGGTGTCCTGCCCGAGGACAGACTCGCGGAACTGCGCTCCGTGTTCGAGGAGCAGATCTCGGCCTTGGTGGATGCAGGCGTCGATCTCCTGGTCCTTGAGACATTTCATCACATGGGTGAGATGCTCGCGGCCCTTGCCGTTGCGCGCACTCACTTCAAAGGTCCCATCGTCGCGCAAATGAGTTTCGAGGAGGACGGACTCCTCCGTGATGGCACCTCACCTGAGCGCGTCGCCGAGACCCTCGCGCGTGCGGGCGCGGACATCGTCGGAGTCAATTGCTGCGATGGTCCGGCGGTTGTTCATGATGTAGCGACGGCCATGCTGAAGGCTGGCGTACCCGTCAGCGCGCAACCCAACGCCGGACGCCCGCGGCGCCTTGATCAACGCACGCTCTACATGGCGACGCCGGAGTACTTCGGCGTGTATGCACGCAGGCTGTACAAGGCCGGCATTCGTCTCGTGGGTGGTTGCTGCGGAACGCGCGCAGAACATGTAGCCGCCATCGCCGCCGCGGCGCGCATGATCGGCGCCAGCGGTGCGGACGAGCGCCCAGGCCCGGGCGCCGCACTCGAACGAACCACGGTCGCGGCTGAAGCTCCGCGCACGCTTCCGGAAATCCCCATGCGGGACCGCTCGCACTTCGCCGCCAAGGTGGAAGACGTTTTCGCGCGTCGCCTCCAAGGCGGCACAGCCACATCCGCTCCTCGCGGACGCGAGGATTTCGTGGTGAGTGTCGAGATCAATCCACCTGCGGGTCTTGATCCCGCCAAGGCCGTGGCGGCCGCGCGCCAACTCGTGGCTGCAGGCGTCGACGTCATCAATGTGCCCGACGGCCCACGTGCCGCCGTCCGCATGGGCAACGTCGCCTTCTCGCACATCCTGCAGCGCGATATCGGTTGCGAAGTCATCCTGCATGTCTGTTGCCGCGACCGGAATCTCGTGGGACTGCAGTCGGACATCCTCGGTGCGCATGTTCTGGGCTTGCGCAATCTTGTCGTGATCACGGGCGACCCGCCCAAACTTGGCGACTACCCGAAGGCGACCGCCGTGTTTGATCTGGACTCCATCGAGCTTCTGAAGCTCGTGAACGGCCTGAATCAGGGCGTCGATCCTGCGGGTCGCATGGTGGGCCAGCAGACGGGCTTCTTCCTGGGAGCCGGAGTCGAACCGGCCGCAGCCGACTACGACCGCGAATTGAAGCGCCTCGAGCGCAAGGTCGCGGCTGGTGCACGCATCATCATGACCCAGCCGGTCTACGACCGCAGCACGGTGGCCCGCTTCCTCGCTGACACACGCTCCTTGAAGGTGCCCATCCTCCTCGGGCTCTGTCCTCTCGTTTCCGCGCGCAATGCAGACTTCTTGCACAACGAAGTGCCCGGCATGAGCGTGCCCGAGCACATCCGTGAGCGCATGCAGAAAGCAGGCACCGGCGCTCCCGCCCAGCAGGAAGGCATCCGCATCGCACGCGAGATGCTGGATGAGTTCTCCTCCGCCATCACAGGTTGCTACATCATGCCGCAGCTCGGGCGCACCACATCCGCCCTCGGGGTGCTGGAGGGACTCGACTATGGCGAGTCCAGCCCGGGATGAAGCGGCCCATCTTCATCGGAATCGCTGGCGGCAGCGCGTCTGGAAAGACGAGCCTCGCGCGTTCACTCGCCCGCGCACTGCCGCGCCAGGGCCATGTCCTGGTGGAGCAGGACGCGTACTACCTCCCGCTCTCGCATCTCACTGTTGAAGAACGCGCGCAGGTGAATTTCGACCATCCTGAAGCGTTTGACTGGCCACTCCTTCGGCATCAGATCGCAGAGCTCCTCGCGGGGCGAGCAGTGCAAGCGCCTGTCTACGACTACACGATTCATGATCGTTCGCCTTCTCCGCTCCACCTCGAACCCGCACCTCTCATCCTGCTGGAGGGCATTCTCGCATTCCATGACCCCGAACTGCGCGGGCTCATGGACATCAAGGTCTTCGTGGACACACCCAGCGACTTGCGCCTGCTGCGCCGCGTCCAGCGCGACACTCTGGAGCGAGCGCGCGAGCTGGGCTCGGTATTGCATCAGTACGAAGACATCGTCCGCCCCATGCACGAGCAGTTTTGCGAACCCACGCGACAGCACTCCGACGTGATCGTGCCCCGGGGCGCCCACAATCGTGTCGCCCTTGAGATGTTGCACGCGCGCCTCATGTCGATCCTTGCCTCGCACATGACGGAGGGTGCGTGAAACCGCTGATCATTCTCGACGTGGTGGGACTGACTCCGGCCATGATCGGGAAGGACACACCCGCGCTGGCGGCACTGGCGGCGCGCGGCACGCTGGCTCCACTTGAAACGGCCTTTCCCGCCCTCACGCTCACAGGCCAGGCCACGCTCTCCACGGGCCTTCCACCCGCCCGGCATGGAATCGTGGGCAACGGCTGGTACGACCGTCGCCAGGCTGAGGTGCAGTTCTGGAAACAACCCCACGGCCTCGTCGAGGCGCCGACCTTGCCGGAGCGTCTGCGCGCGTCCCACCCGGGGCTGCGTGTCGCGCACCTGTTCTGGTGGTTCGCGATGTACGCGCCGGTGGACATCAGTGTCACACCGCGACCGATGTATCCGGCGGATGGCCGGAAGCTCCCTGACATCCACACGCATCCGCCCGCGTTGCGCTCCTCCTTGCAGCAGGCCCTCGGACAGTTCCCGCTGTTCAAGTTCTGGGGCCCGTTGGCCGACCTCACCAGTTCGCGTTGGATCGCCGACGCGGCGGAGAAGATCCTCCGCGAAGAGCGACCGGACCTCACACTCGTCTATCTCCCGCACCTCGATTACGACTTCCAGCGCTGGGGCCCACAGGACGCACGTTCGCTCATGGCGTTGCGCGACGTGGATCGTCTCGTCGGATACTTGGTGGAGAGTGCCCACGCAGCCGGAGCGCGCACCTTGATCGTGAGCGAGTACGGCATCAACGCGGTCAAGGGTGCCTTGCATCCGAACCGGATGCTGCGCGAAGCGGGGCTGCTCACGCTGAGAGACGAGCTCGGAACCGAGCGTCTCGACTGCGGCGCTTCGAGAGCCTTCGCTGTTTCCGATCACCAGATTGCGCACGTCTACGTGCAGAAGCCCTCTGATGTCGCGGCAGTCGCCGCGCTTTTTCGTGCGCAAGAGGGGATCGAGCAGGTCTTGTTCGGCAACGCGTTGGTGGACGCAGGGCTCGCGCATGCACGCAGCGGAGACATCCTCTTGGTTGCCCGACGCGAGCGCTGGTTCACCTACTACTGGTGGCTGGATGACAGCCGCGCTCCGGACTACGCGCGCACGGTCGATATCCACAGGAAGCCCGGCTACGACCCCTGCGAACTCCTCTTTGATCCGGCCCTGAGTGCGCCACGCTTCAAAGCCATGCGTCGGGTGCTTGCGCGCAAGCTCGGGTTCAGAAACCTGCTCGATGTCATCGGTTTGGATGCATCCATCGTCCGAGGCTCCCACGGGAGAAGACCCGATCGCCCCGAAGACGGCGCCGTGATCATCGCGGAAGGGCTTTCGTCACTCCCCCTGCAAGAGGGTGTCGTCCCCGCCTCCGCCTTTGCTGAAGTGGTGCGCGAACTCCTGGGCTGACGCAGGACAGCGCGCGATGGGCAGCAGCGTGCCACCAGAGCGCACGCCTCCCTCAACCGTGAGCAGGCGGCAAAAGGGCGCCCCGGCGTGCCATGCGAAACGGGGACCCTCCCCCGCCGGGACAACGAGCTCAAGGACCGCTCCTTGGTGCAAGCGGAGAGCCTCCGCGGCCTCCACATCGACGCGCACGCAATCGCCTAGTGCCAGCCCGATGGGTCTCACATCGGCGGCACTGATGGCCTCGGCAGGCAAGGCGTCCTCGACACGGAGCACACCACATTGAGTGCGTCGCAAACTCTTCACCCAGGCTCCGCATCCGAGAGCGCGCCCGAGATCCCGTGCGAGGCTGCGTACATAGGTCCCCGAACTGCATTCGATGGAAATGTCCACCGCATCCGGCTCGGAAGAGGCACGTGCTTCCAGAGAGTGCATCGTGATGGATCGCGGCCGAAGAGCCAAGGGCTTCCCGGCGCGTGCGGATTGCCACGCCCGCCGTCCTTGAACACGGAGCGCACTCATGGCCGGCGGTTCTTGCAACTGAGGTCCGATGAAACGTGGCAGCAGTGCGTGCACCGCGGTCAAGAGATCGGGCGGCACAGGACCACCATCCGTGAACGGGCCTTCTCCGTCATCGGTGGCCGAGGTCTGACCGAACTTGATGCCAGCTTCGTAGCGCTTCCTCCCCTGCATGAAATGTTGCTGGAGTCGCACCGCGCGCCCCAGCAAGACAATCAGGAGCCCGCTCGCGAGCGGATCGAGCGTGCCGGCGTGACCAAGGCCACGAACACCAAGTCGGCGCTGGAGCGCGTCCAGTACTTCGCGGCAGTTGGGACCTGCGGGCTTGTCAATGAGTACGAACCCGTCGAGCGCCGGTTTCAAGCAGGAGTCTCCGCACCGAGGATGCGCGTCTGACGCTCGAGCATCAACCTCGCAAGCTTGCGCGTGAGCGGGCCCACGCGGCCATCAGCAACGGGTCGCGCATCGACGCGCGTCACGGCGAGCACGGCGCGCGTGGTGGAACTGAGAAACACCTCGTCTGCCGAACAGAGATCTTCCATGGTGAGCAACGCCTCGGTCGCACCGACGTCCAGTTCATTGAGGATCACATCGCGCGTGACGCCTGGAAGAAGATTGAGAGTGAGTGGCGGCGTGAAGACCCGACCCTCACGCACCAACATGAGGTTCATTGAGCAAGCTTCGAGCAGCTTGCCGTCTGCACCGACGAAGATGGCCTCATCCGCACCGGATTCCTTGGCGAGACGTTTGGCCTGGATGGCTCCCAAGAGTTGGGTGGTCTTCCAGGTAGCGCGCTGCCAGCGAAAATCGGGAACAGTGATCACAGCGCAACCACTGCCGGGAATGCCGTCCACGCGGCCATGAGGAAGGTGGCGCAGTGTGCCGTAGAGCGCCGGCTGTGGAGGACGCAGCGGAAGATGGTCGCGCGGCCCTGCGCCCCCTGTCGCCTGCAAGTAGAGCAGGGCGGTGAATCCGGATTCATTTCTGGCGGAGAGAGCCCGCACCGCGCGGTCCGTGGCAACCAGCAGCGGGAGAGGATCAAGACCCACGCCCTCAACGGAGCGCGCGAAACGAGCACGGTGCTTGTCCCAATCCAGCAAGCGCCCATTCCGGCAGAGCACCACTTCGTAAGCCGACTCCGCGAAAAGGAAACCACGATCCTCCAGAGGGATGCGCGCCTGCTCAGCAGGAAGCACCTCGTCATCGACGAAGGCCCAGGCAGGCGGAAGTGTCGAGGGGGGCGGCATGGGCTAATGGTAGCGGAGCGCCACGCAGGCAGCGTGGTTCCGGATGCGTCGAGTGCGACAACTCACGCCTTTAACCACAATGCGGAGGGCAGCTTCCGTCGCTTGCTGTTCGGGCAGGGCGCGCTAGCCCAAAGCGGCCTTGGGTGCGGGTATCCTTGTGTGGTTCAATTGGCTTGACGGGAGTCCTCCATGACCAGTTTCCTACGCCTCGTATTGATCGCAGCCTTCAGCGCAACCTCGCTTGCCGCACAATCTCACCTCATCAACGGATCGACGAACGCTCTCGTTCCGGTCAACAGCACCATGACCGCGACGCTGTCAGGTCAGCCCAACCAGTTGCACTGGTGGCTCGTGGACGTTTCGCCAGGCCCCGTCATGGTCTACGGAGTGAACATCGCTCTCGGATTCACCCCCGCGCTACTCGACCTCGGCATTGCGACGCTGGACGCCAACGGGCAGCGCTCGATCAGCGTCGGCATCGTGGATGATCCTGCGTTGCATGGGTTGAGTCTCCATAGTTGCGCACTCTTTCTCGACCCCGCCGCTCCAGCACAGTTCACAGCCTCGAATGGTGTGAGTTTCACTTTCCTCGACGACGGTGCGAGCGCCGGTGGTGACGCGGCCACCTTCGTGGGCGAGCCGGTCACGCTCGACGGCTCCGGCAATCTCGATCCGGGAACTCAAGCCCTGCCACCCGGCGCCAGTATCACGTGGTCTGTCATCGACGCAGGCAGCGCTCTGAACGCGCACTTCCTCGACAGCAACGCCGTGTTCCCGCAGTTCGTTGCTGACGGCCCGGGAACAGTGCTCGCGCGCTGCTATGTGCAGGGTGGTGGCGTGGCCGCGACGGATGACGTTCGCATCGATGTCTTCGCGCTCAATCTCACCTCGCCCGTGGACAACGGATTTGCCAGCGGCAGCGTTGCGGTCACTGGTCAGTTGCTGGGCGCTGCGGGGTCGGCCTTGAGTCTGGATGGGCAGGGTGTGATCCTCGCGGGCAACGGAGCGTTCTCTGCGGGCAACACGCCCCTGACGGGCCGCGTCACGGAGTTCCACTTCGTCGCCAGTGCACCGACAGGTGCCAGCGCCGGCAAGGTCATCACGGTCACGAATGGCGTCGGGCAGGCGCGCGATGGGTTCCAGACGCCTGGCGCATTCTTGCGCATCGGTGGCGTCACCTTGGACGCTCTGGAGCCACTCATCGCGCAAGCGTTGGGCGCGATCTCGCTCGACCCCATCGTGGCAGCCATTCCGCCAATCCCGGTTGTCAACACGGCCTTCTTCTCGGCCACGATCGACCCCCTTGGTGCGACCCATGACCCGGCCGTGTTGGTGGACTTCTTTCCTTCTCCAACGGGGATCGGACTCAGCGTGACATGGAACAATGTGGTGATCACGTCCGCGATCACGGGCTCGTTCATCTTTGTACCTTATGCCGAGACGGCAACGATCAGCACCACGTCGGTCGTTCTCACTGCCGAGCTGCAGCTCACCTCCAACAGCAGCGGAGCGCTTGTGGCGAATCTCGCCAACCGCAACGCGACTCTGAACGGGTTCAGTTTCACTGTCACCGGCGCTATCGGAGGCCTGAGCCAGATAGGTCTGATCCAGACAGCAATCAGCACGGTCGTCGAACTCGCGCTGGAAACCGCTCTGGATGCGGTGCCTCTGGCCCTGAATCCGTTGCTCTCCATGATTGTCTTGCAGGCTCCTCTGCCGGGAACACCGCTGAGCATCGGCTTCCCGCTGGAGACAGTCACCTATGACCCGGCGGGCCTCGTCATTGCTACGCGCTTCCGCGCTCTCACGAACACCGTCGCTACGACAGCGCCGGACATCCCGCTCATCTGGGGTTCAACCGGTGCGACCCCGGCCTTCGGGGCGACCACTCCTGCGGCAGCACTGCCGTTCGATCACGCTATGGGCATTTCGGACGGTGCACTGAACCAGACCCTCGCCACCCTGACGGTGGCCGGGATGCTCGACATGCCGCTCAGTCTCGCCAGCCTCAATGTGGTGGATGCTGGCACCATGGCCTTGCTTGTGCCCGGCGCGGGGTTCGAGAGCTTTGATTCCTCGACTCCCGTCTCCGCGCGGATCTCCGCGCGTGCAGCACCGGTCGTGGAGTTCACGACGGGCACGGCACACCATGGCACAGTGCGCATTGCGCACCTGCGCCTGGAAGTCCTCGCCGGAGCGACAGGCGAAGTTCCGGTGCTCACGACTTCGGCTTCCATCACGGCCGGCATCAGCTTCTCGGCCGATCCTGTGACCGGCGTGATGACCTTCAGCGTCGCCAATGCTGCTGCGAGCGTCAGCCTGCTCGAGAACCTCGCTGGATACGACGCCAGCGGTTCCGTGGCCGCGCTCAATTCTCTCGCGCTGCTCGCTGCGCAACAGGTGCTTGCCTCGCTGTCCGGAATCGCGCTTCCCACTCTCGGCACGGCGGGCGGCATTGCCGAAGTGTCCGTGCACCCGGCGAACCCGCACCTCGCGGGCATCTACATCGACATCCCCTGATCACTCGTGTCGCAGGGCCTCGATGGGATCCATCCTCGAGGCCCTGACCGCGGGATAGAGCCCCGCGAGAACGCCGACGAGTGCGGAAATACCGAAGGCGAGCACGACACTTCCGAGGGTGACGAGCGTGCGGCTGTCCGCAACCAGCTGTTCGTGCAAGGCGGAAGCACCCACACCGCCGGCGATGCCGATCAGTCCGCCGACAACGGAGAGGATGAGCGTCTCCACGAGAAACTGCGTGGTGATGTCACGCCGACGGGCTCCCAGTGCGCGGCGGATTCCGATTTCGCGGGTACGCTCCGTGACACTCGCCAGCATGATGTTCATGATGCCGATGCCTCCGACGAGCAGCGAGATGGCCGCAATGCTGCCAAAAAGCTGTTTCGACTTGGTGGATTCACGCTGCGCCTCCTCGAGAAGCGCGAGCGGCACATCCACCTCATAGTCCTTGTTGGCGTGGAACCGCTCCAGCATGGCCTCTACCGCTGCGGCCACCGGCACGACGTCTTCGCTTCGCTGCAGCCGCAGCAGCACCTCGTGCAATTCGACGCGTTCGATGTCCATGGAGCCCGAGACGAATTTCACATTGCGTTCACCGAAACGCTCCCGCACCGTCGAGAGTGGGATGTAAATCGCGCGGTCACGCTTCAGGGCTTCTCGTTCATCGCTGGTCACGGTGGGCTCGAGCACCCCGATCACGCGATAGACCTTGGCGCCGATACGCACGGACTCGCCAAGCGGATCGCGCCAGAGAAAAAGCGTGCGCGCCGCCTCATGCCCGAGGATGGCCATGGGCGTGCAAGATTCCATTTCCACATCGGTGAACCAGCGTCCGGCCAGCAACTGGCCACGGGCCACGTCGAGATACCAAGGCACGGTTGCCATGGTCACCGTGTCCGTCCTTGATTCGCCGCTGTACACCGAACCGAACACGTCGCGCACCGGCACAATCACTTCCACTGCCGGGAAGGTCTCGCGGATACGGACCGTGTCTTCATAGGTGAGTCCGTACACCACTTCACGCGTGCGGCTGGTGCCGGCCTTGGAGTCATCGGCCGGCTTCTTGGCGCGCAGGATGATGTTGTTCGATCCGCGGGCCTTGATGCGCTCCTGGATCTCCGCGGCCCTGCCCTCGATGACGGCGAGCATGTAGATGACCGTGCCCACGCCGATGATGATGCCGAGAGCCGTGAGGAGACTGCGTAACGGATGAAGCTTCAGGCCCTCAGCGCCAAGCCTCGAGATGCGCAAGACGCGGTTCATGCTCCGGCCCCGCTGTCCGACTGCACACGCCCGTCACGCATGGAAATGATGCGCCCGGCCTTGGCAGCGATGTCATCTTCGTGAGTCACCATGATGATGGTGCGGCCCTCGCGGTGCAGAACACCCAGAAGATCCATGATCTCTTCGCCGGTCCGCGAATCGAGATTGCCCGTGGGCTCGTCCGCAAGAATGATCACGGGATTGTTCGATAGAGCCCTGGCAATGGCAACGCGTTGCTGCTGCCCACCGCTCAATTCCATGGGTCTGTGGCCGAGGCGCTGCTCGAGGCCGACACGACCAGCAAGTTCTCTCGCGCGCGCCTCACAGGTTTCATCACTCGCGCCCATGTAAAAGAGCGGGAGCGCGATATTGCGCACGACATCGAGCGACTGGATCAGATTGAAGCTCTGGAAGATGAACCCGAGACGCTCGCTGCGAATCGCTGACAGAGCGTCATCGTCGAGCGTGGCGACGTCCTTGCCATCCAGCAGATACTGACCATTTTCCGGGCGATCGAGGCAACCGAGGAGGTTCAGCAAGGTTGATTTGCCGGAACCTGACGGCCCCATCACTGCGACAAACTCGCCCTTCTCCACTGCAAGATTCACGCCGTCCAAAGCGACAACTGTATCCTCACCCATGCGGTACGTTCGCCGCACGTCTCTGAGTTCGATGACGGGCACTGTCAGTCTTTCCCGTCGCCGCGCGCGCCCGCAGGATTGGCGCCTGCGCCCTGGCCTCCCGGCTGGCCAGCTCTGCCGCCGCGAGAACCCATGCGCTTCTTCATCTCTTCGCGCTCTTCGGGAGTCATGTTCTGCATGCGTTCGCGCATGGCCTTCTTCTGTTCTTCGGTCATCCCGCCGGAGCCGGCTCCACCACTCGGCATGTTGCCGTCATCCATGGGCCGCGCGGCGCCGCCCTGAGCGCCCATTCCACCGCCACTCGCGGGGCCCGGCTTGGCCGGCTCCGTGGAGGGTGGCTGCTCCGGATTTCCAGGCGGCGGTGCCGGCGCGCCCGTCGGCTTGTGCAGGAACACCTCCTCATTTTCAGCGAGGCCATCCTTCACTTCCACGTTGGTTTCGTTGTGGTCACCAAGGCGCACTTCGCGCAGCTCAGGACTTCCGTCACCCTTCCGCACATACACCCAGTTGCGGCCGCCAACTTCGCGCACGGCCTGCAGTGGAATCTGCAGCGCGTTGGCGACGGTGCCGATGCCGACCACCACTTCCGCGTGCATACCGGGCTTCATGCCTTCGACGTCACCTTCGACGCGCAAGACCGTTTCGTAGACCTTGAGATCCGGGTTGAACCACGAGGACTGACTGGATGCCACCAGTGCCACGCGATCAACGACCGCCGAGAAACTGCGCCCTGGCAGTGCATCGACCTTCAGGTGGGCGTGCTGTCCGCGTTGCAGCTTCTTCACGGCGGTTTCGTGCACATCCACTTCCACGATCATGGAGGAGAGGTCCGGGATGCGCACGATTTCTTCCTGTTCATGCACTTCCTTGCCAATGCCCATGGGTTCACTGCCACCCATGCGTCCGCGCTCCTGACGCCCGTACACCACGATGCCGTCGCTGGACGCGTTGATGACCGCCTTGCTCATCTGTGCGCTCAGTTTGTCGCGCGCATCCTTCTCCAAGACGTGGGCCTTGCGACTCGCCGCCAGCGCATCTTCCAGTTGCTGCATCTCGCTCTTCGCCTGCTGACGCACCCGCTCCAGCGCAATGGATTTCACTTCCACATCGGCTTGCAGCTTCTTCACCTCATCAGGAGCTTCCCACTTCTGCAACTGCTCCAGGCTGCGCGTGGCGATGTCGACAGCCTCACGCGACTGCTTCTCCATCAGTTCATCTGCTTCCAGTTCAGTCTGCGAAATGAAGGACTTCTCCTTCAGGCGCCGACTGGCGGCGGCCTGCTTCTCGGCGCGCTTCAGTTTCTCGACGGCCACCGTCAGCTCGGATTGGAGTTTCGCGATGAGCAAAGGTTGCTTGCCTTCTTCGTAGCCCTTCAGCGCGTTGATAGCCAGCTCGTGGTCCGTGCGCGCCGCCGTATCTGCTTCGGCATTCTTCTTCTTCTGCACCTCGACATCCTGCTCGGACTTGAGCAAGCCGGAGCGCGCCTTCTCGAGTTGGATTTCCTGACGATTGAGCTTGTCCTCGATGCTGGCTGCATCGAGACGCCCGATGCGGTCACCCTTCTTCACCGCAGTACCTTCGGGGATCAGTTCCAGAATCGTGGCGCGCCCTTCAATTTCGGAACGCACGACCGTCGGATTCGCGGATTGCAGTTCGCCACCTTCCTGCACAGTCACAACCAACGGGCCGCGCAGCACCTTCGCAGTGCCACCCTGCGCGGCGGCCTCATCCGGATCGCCGCAGGCGACGAACGCCAGCAGCCCCGTGAGGCACAGCACCCGGCGGGCGTCATTCATCCACGAAGAGATGTCGCGAGAGTTCATGGTCCAATCCTTCCGGGGATACAGCGAGTGTCCCCGTGTCGCGGAAGAGCCTCAGCCAAGCGATGCGGAACTCGACTGCCGCATCCACGTGGTCATTCTGTGAGCGGATCAGGGCTTCCTGAGATTCGAGATAGTCGCGCGTGATGGCGCGATCCTCCTCCAGAAGCTCCCGCGTGCTGGCCGCGCGCTGCTCCGCGAGCTTCACAGCCTCGCCAGCAATACGCCAATTGCTGCCTGCGGAGTCGAGGCGACGCAAAGCGTCACGCACCTCGAACTTCACGGTCTCGGCCAGTTCCTCTTGTGCACGCTGTGAGCGCACCAGCGAAATATCAGCACCGCGCAAGGCGAATGATTCGACATGCTTGTCGATGCCGAGATCCACATTCAGCCCGATGGACCATGTCTCGCTGCTGCCATCAAAGCGCATGGGCTTGCCCGCTGCGCTCGGCAACGTGTATTGCGCTGACAAGTCGAGCGCCGGGAGCAACTGGTCTTCCGCCAGCAGTTGACGCCGCAGCGCATCGCTGGTGGCATCCACACTGTTCCGCAGATCGAGCCTGTTCCTGAGTCCGGCCTTGAGCGCGACCCTTTCGCCCGGGCGCCACTCATCCGCCATGCCTGAACCCAGCGAGTCCAGGTCCGGGGTGTGCAGTTTCAGGCGGACATCCACAGGCAATCCGAGAAGCTGCTTCAGGTCATCCAGAGTGCGCTCGACGTTTTGCCGCGCCAGTACGAGACGATTCTCTCCCGTGAACACCTGCTGCCGCGCTTGCCCCACCTCGACAATGCTGATGCGGCCTTCCTCGAACAGGGATTCGTTGCGCTCCCGAGCTTTCACCAGACTGGCAACGTTCGCTTCCTCATTGGCGAGCCTCCGGGATGAGGACAACGCGAGGAGGTACGAGCTCACCACATCCACGGCAAGTCGCTGCTTGAAGCGCTCGAAGGCGCGCCATGCATAGAGCACGTCACGATCCGCCTGCGTCAAGCGTTCCTCTGCCGCATTGAGACGCGAACTCCGGAGCAGCGGCAACGCCGCACTCAGTTCGATCACGCCGTCCGTCACCAGCCCCGTGTTGTTCAGCTTCAATCCCGTCACGGCGAAGCTGGCGGCCATCTCTGCGCCTTGCTCGAACAGTTTCGAAACCCCGAAGTCCCCGCCCACATCCAGGCTGTCACCGGTCGGAGCATCCGTCTTCCCCCCACTTCCCAAGAGCTTCGGGATGAAGGCGAAGTGATGGGCTTCGGATACGTAGTCGAGTCCCGCGAGCTGCAACGCCTCCTTGGCTTGCTGCAGATCACGCGAGTTCCTCGCGGCCAACGCGAGGATGGATGAGAGTTCCAGTGCAACCTCATCAGCACGTGCGAGGCCGGTCAGAGGATCCACCAAGGATGCATAGAGCCGGTCGGCGGGAGTCTCCAGATGCAAGTCGCGTGCACTGCCGCGCCATGCCTGCTCCTTCGCCGCGAGCACCGCCAGCGCCTGCCGGTCCGCATACTCGCGCGCGCCCTCGGGTGTGGTGCATGAAAGGAGCAGCAGGAGCGGAAGGGTCGTGAGGAATCGCATGTGCGCCGGGGCCGGGCAGGAGCCGGGGACAACCTTACACCAGCGCACTCGTCAGCGCGCGTCAGTCGCGTTCGAGGAGGCAGAGCGCTTCCACGTGCCCCGTGCGGGGAAACTGATCGACGCCGGCTACGCATTGGACGCGCCAGCGCTCCGCAAGGAATGCGGGAACATCCTTCAACAGCGAATCCGGTGAGCACGCGAGCAGCACAACGCGCTGGAGCCCGGAACGCGCGAGCAACTCGCGCACGCGAGGCCCGAGTCCCTTGCGCGGCGGATCGCACAACGCTGCGGTCGCGGGGCTGTCCATGAGGATCTCCTCCAAGACATCCTCGACCCTGCCACAATGCACACGCAGCCCCGCGAGGCCATCCTGTGCAGCTCTCTCACGCAGACGTGCACACGCGGATGCGTCCGCCTCGACGCTGTGAATGGACGCAAAGCGCTGCAGAAGCGGAAGGCTCAACACGCCACCGCCCGCGTACAGGTCAAGCACCTCGCCGCCATGACCAAGGGCATCAAGAGCGCGCTGAAAAAGCACCTCGGCCGACTCCGGATTGACCTGGAAGAACTCGAGCGGTCCGATCTGGTGGCGCAGCCCGAGCAGTTCCTCTTCAATGCACGGTGCGCCGTCGCTGAAGACCAACTCCCCAGCCGCAAGCACATTGGTTGCCGCTGCCTGGAAGAGCACGTGCACGCCTGTCACGGAAGGCTGCTGCTCACGCAGGCGGGCCAGCATTGTGCGCGGCCCCTCAGTGTCAACATTGCGCACGCCCAGCACGATCTGGATCGCGCCGGTGGCGCGCGATTGCCGCGCGAGCACGTGCGTGAGGCCCGGCCGCCCTGCTCCACCGTCCACAGGGAGGCGCATCTCCTCGGCCAGATCCGCGACGGCATCGAGGACAGCCTGCAACGGCGCTGCATGCACCGGACAGCCGCGATTGCTGGTGACATGGTGGGTTCCCATGACGAAGGATCCAAGCACTGTGCGACCGGCCGCGCGCCCGAACATCTGCTTGGCGAAGTATCGGTATCCGAAGGGCGACCCAGGACTCCGCATGGGCTCCAACACAGCATCGTTGCCAGTGAGTTCCCGGCATACAGCGCGCAGCTTGTCCTGCTTCCAGTTGAGCTCGAACGCACGCTCCGCTGCCACAAGCGGGCACCCAGTGCAGTGAAACTCGTGCGCACACTCATGAGCGATGCGCTCTGCTGCTGGTTGGATGAGGCGGGCCACACGCCCCTGGATGGTGCCGCGCGTCGAGAGATCCGGACGCAGGCGAATGAGCTCCCCCGGAAGCGCCTGGCTGGCGAGCACCGTGCGCCCATCCACGTGCGCGCGGCCGCGACCGTCCTCATTCAGATCCTCGATGCGACAGTCCATGCTGCACCATAGCGCCGATCCAACGCCACACTGTCAAGGTGGTACAACGCTCCCACGATGAACACGAGGAAGACCATCGCTGTCATGACAGGCGGAGGCGACGCACCAGGGCTCAACGCGGTGATCCGCGCCATCGTGAAGCAGGGTGTGACGCAACTGGGTTGGCGCGTCATCGGGCTTGAGGATTCATTTGACGGCCTCCTCGAATCACCGATGCGCTTCATCGACTTCGATCGTGATCAGGTGCGCGGGATCCTCACCATGGGCGGGACCATTCTCGGTACCACCAACCACGGCGATCCGTTCACCTTCAAGACCGCCGATGGCAAGACGACTGATCGCAGCGGCGAGGTGATGGAACGCTTGAAGCTTCTCGGCGTGGAAGGACTCATCGCCATTGGAGGAGATGGCAGCATGGCCATCTGCTCGCGCCTCATGCGAGACCACGGGCTACCGGTCGTGGGAGTGCCGAAGACGATCGACAATGACATCCCCGGCACCGAGATCACGTTCGGATTCGACACAGCGGCCGCCTTCGCGACAGAAGCCGTCGATCGCCTGCATGCGACAGCGGAAGCGCACGAACGCGTGATGGTGCTCGAGGTCATGGGACGCCACGCCGGGCACCTTGCTCTCGCCTCGGGGCTGGGCGGAGGCGCGGACGTGATCCTCATCCCCGAGATCCCGTTCCGCTGGGAGCCCGTGCTGGGGAAACTCATGCGCCGGCGGGCCCACAAACGGCATTTCAGCATTGTCGTGGTCGCAGAAGGAGCCTCACCTCACGGCGGTGCCATTCTGCAGCGCATCAATCCGGGCGGGAGCCGCTCTCTCGGTGGTATCGGCGAACACGTCGCCGACGAGATCGCGCGGAGAACAGGGCTCGAGACGCGCTGCACGGTTCTTGGTCACCTCCAGCGCGGTGGCACTCCGACCCCACATGACCGCGTGCTCGCGAGTCGCATGGGACACCACGCGGTGGAGTTGGTGCGCACGGGCGCATGGGGGCAGATGGTGGCCGTGCGGCAGAACCGCATGGAATCCGTCGACCTCGCGTGGCTGCTCACCCAGACCTCGCGCCAACTGCCGCTGGATGACGATGGCATCGCTACCGCCCGGAGTATTGGCATCTGCTTCGGCGACGAAACGGAATAAGCCGTCCCGCGCCGCCGCTTTGGCATCCTTGAGCTTGGGGTAGTCTCGTTCTGACAGACGCTCCAGCATTGCTAATCTTGAGGCCGATGTGCCCTTGATTCAGCTTCCCACGACGCACTCGAGACCGCACCCATGAACCCAGTTGCTGCCCATGTTGACTTCAAAGTGAAGGACCTCTCTGAAGCCGCCTTCGGACGGAAGGAGATCGAACTCGCCGAGGTGGAAATGCCGGGGCTCATGTCGCTCCGCAGCGAATTCGGCGCCAGCAAGCCCCTCAAGGGCGCGCGCATCACCGGTTCTTTGCACATGACCATCCCGACCGCAGTGCTCATCGAGACACTGCTCGACCTCGGTGCCGAAGTGCGCTGGTGCTCGTGCAACATCGTCTCGACCCAGGACCACGCGGCCGCGGCCGTCGCGGTCGGGCGCAACGGAAGCGCCTGCGCACCAAAGGGTGTGGCTGTCTTCGCCTGGAAGGGTGAGACCCTCGAGGAATACTGGTGGTGCACCGAGCAAGCGCTCCTGTTCCCGGATGGGCGCGGCCCGAACATGATCCTCGACGACGGCGGCGATGCGACGCTCTTGTTGCACCTCGGCAAGCAGTACGAAGCTGAAGGCCGTGCACCGGACCCTGCCACGCAAGACAGCGAGGACGCGCAGGAACTGATGCGTCTCATCCAACGCACGCTCGGCGAGGACAAGTCGCGCTGGACGCGCATGGCTGCGGATGTGCTCGGGGTCACGGAAGAAACCACCACGGGCGTGCACC
>SXUL01000038.1 GCA_005790545.1 Planctomycetia bacterium
CGCGGGGACACTGCCGAGAAGCACGAGCAGCACCAGACGAAAATCGGATGATGCGGTCCAGTCGGGCCGCCAGCGCGCGGGTTGCACCAGTCTCGGAGCAACGGCCAGCATCGCCATGAGTCTCTCACGGAAGACGATGATGATCGCGGCCGCGGATCCGATGTGGAGCAGGATCTCGAACAACGCCCCGGCTCCAGCGCCTTCGATGCCGCACCAGGCGCGGAGCAGCGCCAGATGACCGGAGCTCGAGATGGGCAGAAACTCGGCGATCCCTTGCAAGACCCCGAGCCAGAATGCCTCGCTGATATCCATGATTGGTCCCGGTGCACGCCGCGAGGCGCGCTGACCGTTGATAGCATCGGGCAAGAGAACATGAGCATGACACGCAGGAGCCCCGCCCCCGTCGACTCCATCCTTGAGTGCGTCGGCCACACACCGCTGGTGCGTCTGCACTCAGTGACTGAGGGCCTGCGAACGCCGGTGTACGCGAAGTGCGAGTTCATGAACCCAGGCTCCAGCGTCAAGGACCGGATCGGTCTCGCCATCATCGAGGAAGCCGAGCGGTCAGGGCGCTTGAAGCCGGGGGGCACCATCGTCGAGGGCACGAGTGGCAACACGGGCGTCGGGCTCGCGATCGCGGCAGCCATTCGCGGCTATCGCTGCGTTTTCACCATCCCCGACAAGATGAGCACGGAGAAGGTGAAGTTGCTGAAGGCGTTCGGCGCCGAGGTGATCGTCACGCCCACCGTGGGACCACATCATCCCGAGTACTACGTCACCGTTGCCAAACGCATCGTCGAAGGAAACGAAACCTCCATTCTGGCCAACCAGTTCTACAACGAAGCCAACCCTGCCGCCCACGAACGCAGCACAGGCCCGGAACTCTGGGAACAAACCGAAGGACGGATCTCGGCTTTGGTGGGAGGCATGGGAACCGGCGGCACCATGACGGGTTGTGCGCGCTATCTGAAGAAGCAGAACCCCTCCATCCGCATTGTGGGCGCCGACCCCGTCGGCAGCGTCTTCCGCGCCGTCAAGGAAACCGGCTCACTCCCCGAGGGGCAACCCTACAAGATCGAAGGGATCGGCGGCGACAAGGTCCCCGGAACTCTTGATCTCAGCCTTTTTGACGAGATCCGCAACGTGGCCGACAAGGACGCCTTCCTCATGGCACGCCGCCTTGCCCGCGAAGAAGGCCTGTTCGTCGGAGGATCTTCGGGCCTTGCCACGGTGACAGCCCTCGAACTGGCCAGAGAAATCGATGATCCGTCGGCACTGGTCGTCGTCCTCCTTGCCGACACCGGTGAGCGCTACCTCTCGAAGTTCCACAGTGATGAATGGATGAGCGAGAACCGCTTCATGGACCCGGATACCACGCGCGCCAAGGACCTGCTCGCGCGCAAGCGCGCCGGAGCCGCTCTCGTGACGACAGCGCCTGACCGCACGGTCAAGCAGGTGCTCGCGAGCATGAATGAGCATGCGATCACCCAGTTGCCGGTGATCCTCGACAACGAATGCGTCGGGTCCGTGTGCGAGTCACGGCTCATGGCGCTTGCGATCGAGGACAGACGGGTTCTCGACCAAGCCGTCATGACCGTGATGGAGACGCCCTACCCGGTGGTCAGCGACTCCGAACCCATGCAGCATGTGGCACGCCTGTTTACCCGCGAAAACGAAGCCGTGCTGGTTCGGCGCCAAGGCCGGATCGACGGCATCATCACGCGCTTCGACGTGATCCAGCACTTGAGCGGGCGCTGAAGCGCCCGGCAAAGGCCACCGGCGGGCGCCATTGCGCCCGCGGGCCCTCAGGCCTCGTTGCGCATGCGGTGCGCCATACGGATCGTCTTCATGCGATCCTTGGCCTTCCGGCGACGACGCTCGCTGGGCTTCTCGTAGTGGGCCTTCGCCTTGACGGCGCGGTCCAGCCCTTCAGCGTTGCAAAGACGCTTCAGGCGGCGCAGGGCCTTCTCGATCGGTTCGTTGTCACGCACTTGAACGCGAATACCCAAGCTCAACTCTCCATCAGGGACGGCTCGTGCCATCCCGCGGGTTCAGGTTTAGCGCGGATCGCCCGCACACCCAAGCGCCTCAGGCTTCCGCCGATGCTTCCTTGGCCGGAGCCGCCTTCGGAGTTGCCGTGCTGCGAGGCCGAGCCGCGGCAGGAGCATCCGACCCGGTGGCATCAAGTCGCTCCAGCATTTCGCGCAGAGCGCGGCCTGGCTTGAAGTAGACCACCGTCTTCGAGGGCACATCCACCCTCTCACCGGTGCGCGGGTTCCTGGCACGGCGGGGAGCGCGGCGCTTCAGCTCGAACACGCCAAACTCGCGGAACTCAAGCCGATTCCCCCGCGCAAGTTCGCCGATGATGTCGTCGATGAACTGCTGCACGATGCGCCGGACGATCACTTTCTTGTGACCGGAGCGGAGGGCGATGCGGTATGCGAGTTCCTTCTTGGTGACCGTCTGAGGCATGCGCTGGCCTTTCCTTGCAGACCGCTGTCGGGTCCGCGCACAAGGCCCTGCAACGCGCAGGGGGAGGCCATCTTAGACCATGGCTACGGGCTGGCAACGGGATTCCCGGACCCCCATGGGAAGGAGCTTCAGATTGGACCGTCCTCCTCGGTTCGATGTGGACACCGCGCGAGGACAAGGGAGAATGGCAGCGGGCGGGACGGGAACTCCTGCCGGGCGGCTTCCCCCGGTTCTCTTGACCGGGTGCAGCGTCCGTCCATCCTCCACCGGGAGCCAGGGCAAAAAATGCTGTCTCTTCATGTTTCACGGGCCATTTTTGTGTGCGCAACAATCGTCTTCTCGATGGGAGCCGGGGCGCTTGCCGGCTTGCAGGCTCAAGAACCCACTCCTGCGCCCCCCGACCACGTGGTTTACACATTCCCGCCCGAGGGCTTGAGCCTCGACGAAGCCATCCAGATTGCAGGTTCCAGCACGGGGCGCGCCTTCAAGTTCACGGACGCGGATCTCAAGAACAAGCCGAAGATCATGGTGACCGGCAGGATGACCGTGCCGAAGTCGGCGCTGTACGAATTCTGGCAAGCCATCTTCGTGACAGCCGGTTTTGCCATGGTGCCCATGGGCCCGACCGGCGGCGAATTCGTGCAAGTCGAAGCCATCGCCAACTCCCAGCTCATCAAGCAACGCGCCAATTATCTGCCCCTGGAGGATCTCAAGAAGTACCAGATGAAGGCCGGCGAGGTGGTGATGACCACCATCCCGCTCAAGTACGTGAAGGTCGAATCCGCGCGCAACGCCGTGCAGCAACTCCTTGCGAACAGACAGTCAGAGTTCGTGATGGAGGTTCCGTCGGCCAACGCCTTCATCATCGTGGGCTTTGCACCCACCGTGTACGCCGTCTACCAGATCATGCAGGCCATGGACGTTCCGTCGGCGTCGGCTGCGCTGCGCTTCGACATGGTCCGCCTCGAAAATGCCGTGGCCGAAGAACTGGTCACCATGCTCACGGACCTGATCTCGGCGACGACGCAGCCCGGCGCACCGGGCCAACCGCGCCCCGTTCGCAATCCCGCCGAAGGAATCACAGCAGGCACCGAGATCCCCGAGCCGAAGATCATCGCTGACCCGCGCACCAATGCCATCGTGATCTATGCAGTGGACGCGGATCTCGCGGAGATCAAGCGCCTCATCGCCGCGTTGGACACCAAAGTCACGACGCTCGACAGCAACATCCGCGTGTATTTCCTCAAGAACACCAACGCTGACGACATGGAAGATGTGCTGAAGGATCTGCTGAGCCAGCAGAGTTCGCGCTCTGGCCGGGCGTCTGGAACGCGCTCAGCCTCTGGAGGCGCGCCGACTTCAGCCAGCGAGATCGGTCAGGATGTCACCATCGTTGGTGACGTGAACACGAACTCGCTGCTCATCACCTGCACCAAGACGCGCTATGAGGAAATCGAGCCCATCATCCAGATGCTCGATCGCCGTCGTCCGCAAGTGATGGCGCACGCTGCCATCGCGGAACTGAGCGACAACGCACTGCGTGAGATCGGCGTGGAACTCATGGCCATCCAAGGTGGCGACGATCGCTACCGTTTCGGCGCGCTCACCGGCTTCGGCTTCAGCGAAATCACGACCACTTCGGGGACCGGATCCTCCACAGGTGGAACCGGAACGGGTGGCGGTGGAACACCGACCACTCCCACGCTGCCGACCAGTTTCAATTTCAACGACATCGCGCGCGTTCCGGGCACCGGCTTTGCCGGCCTCCTCGGAGGCATCATTGAATCCGACGGAACGATTCCGCTCCTCCTCTCCCTCCTGCAGACCAAGGAGCGCGTGAATCTCCTGTCGAATGCGAGCGTGCTGACCAACGACAACGAAATGTCGAGCATCAGCGTGGGCCGCTCGATCGCCACCTCGCAGAACTCTTTCGATCCTTCGGGGCAGAGCCGCGTGGGATTCCAGGGCTACGAGGACGCCGTGCTGCGACTTGAACTCACGCCACACATCTCGACAGACAGTTACCTGCGCATGGAACTCTTGCTCAGCGTGCAGGCCTTCGCCGGTCAGACCGCGGCCGGACAGGCCGGACTGCCTCCCGACAAGACGACGCGTGAATTCAAGGGCAGCGTGACGGTGCCGAACGGCCAGACGGTGGTCATCGGTGGTCTGGTGCAGGACAACTATTCAGAGGTACAGCGCTCCGTCCCGTGGCTGAGCGAGATCCCGCTCCTCGGAGAGCTCTTCAAGCACGACTCGCGCGAGTCCATGAAGACGACCCTCTACCTCTTCGTGACCCCCACCATCATCGCGGACTTCAAGACGCTCGAAGACATCTCTTATGAGCGCAAGCTCGAAGTGTTGCGCTTGCACGGCAACGTGAAACTCGTGGATCCCAACTTCAAATCGGTCGGACTTGAAGACAGCGAGGCGAGCCTTGAAGGCATCGAGCGCTCCGGCGATCTGGACATGCCGGGCTATGTGCCCACCGCACCCGTCGAAGACCCCGCGAAACCCGCAGCACCCGGCGGCCCCGTCAGCGCCCCCGTGGCTCCCGCAGGACGTTGAGAGGAACGCCACGTGAAAGAAAGCCTGCTGGAGCAGCTCGGGAAGCGTATTCCCCGCGAGAAGCTCGAAGACTGCCTGCGCCTCGAGGGTGAGTCAGGCCAGACGCTTGACCGCATCATTCTGCGCAAGGGTTTCCTCGAAGAAGAGGATCTGCTGGCGATCTACGCCGAGGAACTCGGCTGCGGATTCCGCAAGCAACTCGAAGGGGTCAAAGTTCCCGACGAGTTTTCGCAGCGAGTCCCCATCGAATTCGCGCGCAACTACAACCTCGTCGGCATTGCCGTGAAGGACGGCGCCATGGAGGTCGCGACCTCTGCTCCGTTCGAGCTCCATCCGATGGACGATCTGGGGACCATGCTCGGCATGGAGGTGCGGCCCGTCTTCGTCCCACGCTCCGCCATCACGCTGCTCGTGAACAAGGCCTACCGCCACAAGGCCGACATGGTGGACGAGGCCATTGAGACCATCGAAGGCGATACGCTTGAGGATCTCTCGTCGTTCGTCAGCGATTCGGAAGACTTGCTCGATGTCGCCAACAAGGCGCCGATCATCAAGCTGGTCAACATGGTGCTCTTCCAGGCATTGAAGATGCGCGCCTCGGACGTGCACTTGCAGCCCTACGAGGATCGTCTCCAGATCCGTTACCGCATCGACGGCCTGCTCTACGACATGGAGACCGTCCCGAAGAAGGTGCAGGACGCCGTTGTCTCCCGCGTGAAGGTCATGGGCAAGATGGACATCGCCGAGCGGCGCATCCCGCAGGACGGTCGCGCCACGATCAAGATCGGCGACGCCGAAGTCGATGTGCGCATCTCATCGGTCCCGACCAATCATGGCGAGCGCATCGTGATGCGCCTGCTCGACAAGACCACCAACGTCTACAAGCTGGACGAAATCGGTCTCTCGCCGGAGCACCTCGTGGTCATGCGCAAGGTGATCCACATGTCGCACGGGATCATCTTCATCACCGGCCCCACAGGCTCGGGCAAGACCACGACCCTCTACGCGATTCTGGGCGAAGTGAATGCCGCCGAGAAAAACGTCATCACCATCGAAGATCCCATCGAATACCACCTCGCCGGCGTCAGCCAGATCCAGGTGGCCAACAAGAAGGGACTCACCTTCGCCGCAGGCTTGCGTTCGCTCCTGCGCCAGGACCCGGACGTGATGATGGTCGGCGAAGTGCGCGACGAAGAAACCGCCCGCATCGCCATTCAGGCGGCCCTGACAGGCCACCTCGTCTTCTCCACCCTGCACACCAATGACAGCGCCGGCGCTCTGAGCCGCATGCTGGACATCGGCGTCGAGCCCTACCTCGTGGCGAGTTCGCTCATCGCGGTCGTCGCCCAACGCCTCGTGCGCGTCATCTGCAAGGAGTGCCGCATCGCTCACGACCCGACGCCGGAAGACCTCCAGATCATGAAGGATGTGAAGCTCACAGTCGGAGAACTCCCGGGTGGAAAGCTGCACAAGGGCCGCGGCTGCGACAACTGTTTCAACACCGGCTACGTCGGACGCACCGCGATCTACGAGGTGATGACTATCGGCGACAAGGTGCGTGAACTTGCCGTGCAGCGCGCCAGCGCTTCGGTGATCAAGCGCGCCGCACAGGAAGACGGCCTCATCACCTTGCGTGGTGATGGCCTGCGCAAGGTCCGCGACGGGCATACGACGCTTCAGGAAGTACTCCGCGTCACGCAGATGGATTTCGAGTAGTTCATGCCGATCTTCGACTACAAGGCCATCGACACATCGGGGAAGTCGCGCAGCGGCATCGTGGATGCCGATTCGCCTCGCGAAGCGCGCAACAAACTGCGCGCCGATGGCATCCACGTGGTCGAAATCGCCACCATTGAAGAGAGCCGCAAGAAGAGCGCGCCGCGCCGCCGACTGTTCACGCCCCGCGGCGACATGCGCCAGTTGGCCGTCATCACGAGGCAGTTCGCGACGCTGCTGGGCGCCGGGATTTCGGCTGTGGATGGTCTGAAGGCGCTCATCGACCAGACCGAGTCCCGCGACCTTGAGCGCGTACTGCGCGATGTGCGCGAGCGTGTCACTCAAGGCGACACCCTCGCCGATGCCATGACGAACCACCCGCAGTGGTTCAACAATCTGTACGTGAACATGGTCCGCGCCGGCGAAGCCTCGGGCCAACTCGACGCCATCCTCGCGCGGCTCGCGATCTACATCACGCGCCAGAACCGTCTGCGCGCGAAGATCACATCGGCCCTCACCTACCCCATGGTGATGTGCGTTGTCGGTGTGCTGGTCGTGGTCGTGCTCATGACCTTCGTGGTGCCGAACCTCACCAGCCTGTTCAAGAAGGTGGGCGAATCGCTCCCTGCCATCACGGTCTGGCTCATCGCCATCTCGAAGTTCTTCCAGAACTTCTGGTGGACGATCCCCCTCGCCGGCATCGCAGGCATGATGATGATCAAGAGCCTCAAGTCCACGCAAGCCGGCCGCGTGCGTTGGGACAGATTCGTGATGCGCGTTCCGGTTCTGGGTGAACTCGTACGCAAAACCGCCATCAGCCGCTTCGCCACCACCATGGCGACCTTGCTCAACTCTGGCGTCTCCGTTCTGGAGAGCCTGCGCATCGTGCAGACGGTGGTGCAAAACGAAGTCCTCGCCCGCACCATCGACGACGTGCACAAGTCGATCCTCGAGGGCTCGGATATCTCGACGCCTTTGCAGGCGAGCGGCGTGTTCCCGCCCATGGTGGGTTACATGATCGCGACCGGAGAGCAGTCCGGCCAGCTCGAACAACTGCTCGCAAACATCTCGGAGGCCTACGACGAGGAGATCGACATCTCCACGCAACGCCTCACGTCGGTTCTCGAACCCGTTATCATTGTGGTTCTCGCCCTCATCGTGCTCTTCGTCGTGGCAGCCATCATCCTGCCATTGATGCAAATGGGTTCGATGGTGCGGCGAGGCTGATCCGGCGGCAAGGCAGGGCGCCGATACGCATCTGCCTTGTCCCGGTCGCGGCCCCGGGTATGGGGCCAGGGAGTTTCCTCATGAACAAGGCTGCCACCCGGAACGCGCGTCGCTCCGGATTCACCCTCGTCGAAGTGCTCATCGTGCTGGCCATCATCGCACTCATGGGTGCGCTGGTTGGAACCAACGCCATCGGCATGCTCTTCAAGAGCAACCGGGACAAGGCGGAACTCGACGTCGAGACTCTCAAGCAGGCGGTCAAGCTCTACCAGACCATGGAAATGGGCAAGCTGCCACAGGATTCGGATTGGCCCGATTTCCTCTTTGACGGCAGCAAGAACCACAAGGCTGCCTACATCGACACCGACAAATACGAGGATCGTCAGGTGAAGGATCCTTGGGGGACGCCGTACATGTACCGACGTCTCTCCTCCACGGAGTTCGAGGTCTTCTCGTACGGCATGGATGGCCAACCGGGAGGCGAGGGCGACGACGCTGATATCTCCTCCAAAAAGAGCAAAGAGTGATCCACTGCTCGCGCACACATTCACGACGAGGCTTCACTCTCGTCGAAATCATGATGGTGATCGCCGTGCTTGCACTGCTCGGCGGGCTCATGATGACGAACATGGATGGCGTGACGCAGCAGGAACGCCTTAAGGCCGCGGCGCGGAAGCTCGCGGGAACCAGTGACTTCGTGCGCTCCATCGCAGGTGGATCGCGCCGCATGGCCTACCTCGACATCGATTTCGACCGCAGCCGCTGGCGTTTCCGTCAGGATCCGCCACAGGACCCCTACGGGCTCTTCATCGATCCGGAAGACGGCCACAAGTTCGACGAGGACGAGATCGATGCCTGGCGCTCCAGCCAGGAGTGGGAGAGCCTGCCGTCAGGCGTGTACTTCAAGCGCCACTGGATCAACTCGAAACAGTTCTACGAGAAGCAGACCATCACTGTCGAATACCGCCCGGACGGGACACTCGACAGCTTCGTGCTCTGGCTGCAGGGAGAACCTGTGGGCGATGAGCGCGAGGGACAGATCTACAGCGTGGTTGTGAACGGGCTCTCGGGCCAATCCGAGACTCACGGTTGGGCAACCAAGTTTGTCGAAGCCCAGGAATCCGACTTCTCACAGGTCATGGGCAATGATGCCCCGGGAACGAAGCGATGAGAGGCTCCCGCGGTGGCTTTACGCTCGTCGAAGTGGTGGTGAGCCTGGTCATCGTCGCAGGGTCGATGATTCCACTGCTCACAGTGCTGGGTCAGGCCGGCGAAGACGTGCTCGAAACGACGGACGAACGCAAACTCCGACACCTCATGCAGATCATCTTGGCGGATGTCCAGTTGGGTCCGCTCGGAACGGATGAAGAGGATGAGGAACGGCACGAAGAGGGCGATCACGGCGATTTCACCGGCTTCGGCGCCGCCGACGATCCGCAGGAATACGCCGGTTTCGAATGGAGCGTGGATGTCTTCCGCGAGGAGATCGTGCTTGGAGGCGCCGACGAGGAAACTCTCGCGGACGCCGGTTTCAGCACCGACAGCAGCGGCAGGATGATCGGTCGGCCTGTCAGCAACGACATGACCAGCGGAGCCGAGAGCGAATCCGAAGTCGATCCCGAGGGCGAAATCAAGCGCGTACTCGTGCTCACCGTGCGCAAGGTCGGAGAAACGAGCGATGCGGACCGGGTGCTTCGCATCATGACGTACCTCCCGAATCCCGGGGAAGAAGAACGTGAACTCGAGGGCGGCGGCGCCGGCGGACTCGGTGGGCCCGCAGGAGCAGAATCCGGCCGCGGTGATTCCACAGGTGCTGGTGGCGATCGCGGTGGCGGCGGCGCAAGTCCGCTCCCCGCAGGAGGAGGCCGCAAATGAGCACGACCACGAGACGCCGTGGATTCACGCTGATCGAAGTCCTGCTGGCTTTGGCCATCACCGCGCTGCTCTTCACTGGCGCCTTCTGGAGCCTCCATCAAGTGGTGCTGACGCGCAACGCGGTCAGCAACAAGGCCACGCCCTATGTCATGGGCCCGGCCATCCTGGATGTCATGGCGGCAGACATCGCGAACGCCGCCTTCTACGACCTGAAGGACAACAACGCCTTCTATGCCACGGATGCAGAGATCAACGGGCGTGAAGCTGACGCGCTGTCACTCGTGACCTACCGGAAGGCCATGGCTCCCGAGCAATATGACAAGGCGGACGATCTCAGGGATTCGTGGGTGAACGAGGTGGCTTGGGTCATGCGGCGCGGCCAGCCCGGCACGGAGAGCCTCGAACTCTGGCGCCGCGAAGACTGGAACGTGGACGACAAGCCGCACAACGAGGGCGACTTCGTTCTGCTCTACGACAAGGTGCATTCGCTGTCGATGCAGTTCGTGCCGCGCAGCGGAGCCGGCGCGAGCAAGGGTGAGGGCGGCGCTGCGGCCGGCAACGTCAAGGACGATGAGGACGTCCTCGCCGACGGTTGGAATGCCGTCAAGGAACAAGGCCTGCCCCGCGCCGTGCAAATCACGCTGTCGATCTGGGCGCGCGATGATGCGGCCGAGGTGGAAGACAAGGAACGCGAGGGCGAAGCGCGCCTCTACACGTTCAAGCGCTTCGTGGTCCTGCCACAGTTGCACATGTCCCCCGAGTCGCAGTCACAGGTTGCATCCTGGGACGGCAAGCTGACGGAGCCTGCTTCGCCGGGACGCGGCGGCGCCAATGCGGCCGCGGCAGGCGCGGGAACCGGAGGGCCCGGACGGGGCGGAGCAGGTGCGGGCGCAGGAGCTGGACCGCGCGGCGCGGGTGGTGGCCGTGGTCGCGGGCGAAACAATCAGAATGCCGGCAATGCGGCCAACCCATTCCTTCAAGCGCTCCAGGGGCGCGGTCGCCCGGCCGGCAATGCTCAGCCGGGCACCGCTGGCGGACTCGGCGCGCTGTTCAACAGCGGACACTGAAACTGCCGAGCGAACCGCGGTCGTGCAGCAGCAGGTTCCACGCCATGCCGCCGACTTGCACCCCGTGCATCACGCCTTCGGCTTCATGACCGAGCGCCCGCCCATGTATGGGCGCAGCACCTCGGGAATGACGACGCTGCCGTCCGCCTGCTGGTGATTTTCGAGCAGGGGGATGAGGATGCGCGGGCTTGCAACCACCGTGTTGTTCAGCGTGTGACAGATGCGGACCTTGCCCTGCTCATCGCGGTAGCGCAGGTCCAACCGCCGCGCCTGATAGTCGTGGAAGCGCGATGCAGAATGCGTTTCGCCGTAACCGTTCCGCGAGGGCATCCATGTCTCGATGTCGAACTTGCGCACTTGCGGGCGTCCGAGATCGCCATCACACACATCCACCACGCGATATGGCAGTTCGAATGCCTGCAGCAGTTCCTCGGCGTTCTTGAGAATGGCGTCGTGCCAGCGGATCGACTCATCCAGATCGGCACGGCACACGACAACTTGCTCCACCTTCTGGAACTGGTGGATGCGATAGAGGCCGCGCGTGTCCTTGCCATAGGTGCCCGCCTCTCTGCGGTAGCAGGGCGAAAGCCCGGCCATCTTGAGCGGCAACTCCTCGCAGCTCAGGATCTCCCCCATGCGATACGCCGTCACCGGCACTTCGCTGGTGCCGATGAGCCATGAATCGTCCTTCTGGGTGCGATAAGCCTGTTCCTCGCCACCGGGAAGATAGGCCGTGCCTTCCATCGCCTCGGTGCGCACGAGGTGCGGCACCAGCATGGGACTGAACCCCTTTGCCATCATGTGGTCGATGGCAAAGCGCAGCACCGCGAGTTCGAGTAGCGCACCTTCGTTCTTGAGAAAGTAGGTCCGGCTGCCCGCGATGCGCGTCGCACGCTCGATGTCCAGGATGTCCAGCGACGTCCCGAGATCCACGTGATCCTTGGCCGCGAAGTCGAACTGCCGTGGAGTGCCCCACCTCTTCAGTTCGGCGTTCTGGCTGTCATCGCGACCCTCGGGAACTGCGGGATCGAGAACGTTGGGCACGAGCAGCAACAGAGTGCGAAGACGAGCCTCGGCTTCGACAAGGCGAGCCTCAAGAACGCGAACCTCGTCAGAAAGAACCTTCAGACCTTCAAGGGCCTTCGCGCGCGCCGCGGCATCAAGACGCCCCAGTTCCTTGGAGCCTCGGTTTTGCTCGGCTTTGCGCGATTCAAAGGAAGTCTTGAGTTCGCGGCACTCGCCGTCAGCCGCCAACACGTTGTCGAGATCCACTGCGATGCGCTTGCGCCGGATGGCTTCGCGCACGAGGTCCGCGTTCTCGCGAATGAATCGGATATCCAGCATGGCGCACCAACCCCCTCAGCATGCACCTTGGCGTACAAGCTCGAGGAACAACCCGAGCCCGGCTGCCGCAGCGTCGTCGAAACGGTAGCGGATCCGCTCGCCGAGATAAACCGCGCAAGTCGCGAGCGGGAGCCCCGACTGGCGGGCGGCCGCTTGCGCGTGAAAATCGAGCCGCCCACTGCCGCGCTGCCGCGCCGCCTCGAGACAGGCGACCAATTCGCTGCGCCGCGGGTGATCCCTCCGCGCGGCCCAGACCGCAAACACGAACGGAAACCCCGTCGTGCGCTTCCATTCGCGCCCGAGATCGAGGACGGGCTTCCGCGCCAGCAGCACATGCAGGGCACGGTCACCGATCACCAGCCCCGCGTCACAGTCTGCGGGAATGACCGGCTCGGGAGCCGCGCGCTCGCGCAACTCCGGACGCGTTCCATGGCTGGTCGCCAGCAACCAGCTGGCAAGCCTTTGACTGGAGCGCGATTCAGGATCGAGAGCGAGCCTGTTCACCAGATGCGGGGCCGTTCCGAGTTGCACGAGGACGGAGTCCACCGCGCCATCGCAGGCAATGCACCCTTCCCCGAGCGGCGCAAGGGCGGCATCACGCAGCAGCGTCACCACGGGCACGAGTGCCGCATCAGCCGAACCCGCGAGGAGTGCCTCCGCGGCCGCCGCTGGCGGCACGAGCTCAAGGACCAGCGCGGGGTCCTCCGCGAGTCCATCCAGAAGCGGCAGCGCGTTGATGTAGGAAACTGCGCTGAGGCGCAGCGGCTTCAGCTGCCCGGCGTCCATGCCGAGGCGATCTTCCCGAGTGGCTTCCACTCCGCCTCCATGCGCGCCTCGAACTCGCCTGCAAAGGGCTTCTTCAGTTCGAGGGACTTGGGCAGGAAGATGAGATCCACGCTTTCGCGCGAGTCCTCCGTATCCGGCTTCTTCATCTTGCCTGTGACCTGGATGGCCGTGTCCTTCGCCTTGCGCACACTCACCGTCGGCAGCGGCGGTCCCATCATCGGGCTCTCGTACTGCTCGCCGAACGCGCCATAGATCTTGATCTCTTTCGCCGGAACGTGGATCGACTCTGTGCCACCTTCCTTCTTGGTGCTGGCCTTGAAGACAAAGGTGAATCCATCGCCGGCCCCACCGAATTTCCACGTCGTGAGTGCATCCGGAGTGGCGTTCAAGACTCCCGAGCGACCATGGGTGATCCACATGGTCGTGGCCTTGTCACCACGCCCTTCGATGAAGTAACCGTGCTGGAAGCTGAGTGCACCCGGGATGACCCACATGGGCTTGTCCTTCGCCTGCATGAGGTCGAAGAAGAAGGTGCTGTTCTCTCCTGTGCCGCTGCAGTTCAGGAAGGCCGGCGTGCTGCCGCCCTTCCACTCGAGCCGCACCGCGCTGAGCGGGCCGTCGTAGGGTTTCGTCCTCAGCACGCGACCGTTGGCATCCAGTTTCAATTCGTAGAGCAACCCGTTCAGTTCGATGTAGCGCGAAAGCGGCGTCACACGCACGCCCTTGCCCTTGCCGATGAGAACGCAGTCGATGCCGAAGTCGTTGAACGCGCCGTTGCCGTTCACATCTTGCACGGCTACATCCACGCCGCGCAACTTGCCGCGTGTCACCGTGGCGCCGCGGAACTTGAGACCCAGCACCTCACTGTTCACCGAGAACCCGAACCCGATGAAGTTGTACTGCGACGGCACCAGCATCATGTCCTGGAAGACGCGACCCTTGCTGCCATCGAGATAAACCGCTTCCTTGAACTCCACGATCTCGGGCTTCGGAGCGAGCTTGATGCGCTGCCCGCTCTCCACTGGAAGGTTCTGCTTCCCGTTCGGGAACAGCATGAGCTTCCCGCCATCATTCACGACCTCGCCATTACCCGGCAAGAATGCCGACTTGGCCGTCGCGCCCTTGTTGATGCCCATGCCCGGCCACCAGTTCCAGTGACCATTGACCCAGCCGAAGGGCGTGAGGTACGTGTTGTCCGTGACCTTGTCGGTCTTGAACTCCGCCGCGTCCTCCCACTCGATGGCACTCGCATGCACATTGGGCCGCGGCCCCTGCGGCAGGCTGGGGTCTGAAGGGCCGGTCTTCCCGGCGGCATTCGCCGCGGCCGCGTCGGCAGCCGCCTTTGCAACCGACTCCGTGTACTTCGCCTTGCTCTCGGCCACGGGAACCGTGATGTCCACGTGCTCCAACTTGAGCTTGCCCGCACTCAACGCCTGGTTGAGGCTGCCTTCGAGGTTTTGCTTCGCAACCTCCAGAGCAGAATGCCCCTTCGCACCCGCCGCGATCGCCGACTTGTAGTGGTAAACACACTCGTACCAGTTGGGGACGATCTCGTGCATCAGTGCGAGATAAAGATGTGATTGCGCGGCCCAGAACCCGTCGGTCGCGGCCGCGGCCTTGAGCGCTGCGGTTTCGAAAATCGGCACCACATCGGCGATGTTCTCGATCTTCTTCAGCCTGCGGGCTTCGTTGTAAAGCGGCGCCCCCCTCCCGATGCCGTCCCACATCTCGAGCTTGGCCTGTTTCTGCTCCGGCGTGAGGCTGGTGATCCAGGCCACGCGCTTCGACAGGTAGTCACTCTTCTGTCCCACGAGCTTCGACACCGTGGCGAGCGCTTCCATGATCGACTGAAACACTTTCGCGGCTTCCACTGCGGATTCATCCGTGCCGAGGCTCGTGCGCGTCCACTCGTGTTCGACCAGGTAGAAGGCGTCCTTCCCCATGTCGTAGTTGTTCGAGAGGAGCTCACGCTGCTTGACGAAATCGTCGGCTTTCACTGCCGCGCTGAACTCCTGCAGGAAGCGCTCGGGAGTCTGCGCAAGGCAAGGCAGGGTCGCCAACAGGCTGAGCACAAGAACGAGTGAGCGCATGGCACGATCCCCGAGACCCTGTGCGGCGGGAATGTCCAGCCTGCAACGGGTTTTCACGAGTCTATACGCCGCACCGCGCGGCCGGGCAAGGCTGCCTCAGCGCGGGGGCGCATGCGCGGCCATGATGCGTTCCGCTGCACGCAGACCATCAATGGCGGCCGAGACGATGCCTCCGGCATAGCCGGCACCTTCACCAACTGGAAAGAGCCCGGCGACGGTCGTGGACTCGAGGCTCCCCGGCACCCTGAGGCAACGTACGGGACTGCTGGAGCGGATTTCGGGGCCCACAAGGAGCGCCGACTCCGAGATGAACCCCGGCATCTGCCGGTCGAATTGGCGCACTGCTTCGCGCAAGGCCGCATCGACCACCTGCGGCAGGATGGGTTGAAGATTGACCGCCGACAGAGGCATGCGTGTGGAACACGCTGGCAGCTCCGTGCTTCTCCGATCGTTCAGCCAGTCCACCATGCGTTGTGCTGGAATCGCGAGCGCCCTCCCCGCGGCCTCCGTCGCACGGCGCTCGTACGTTTCTTGCAGGTCCATGCCGGCAAAGACCCCGTCAGCACCGAACTCCGCCGGCTCCAGCGTGGTGACCAACCCGCTGTTCGCAAATCCGGAGTCGCGCCAGGACCAGGACATGCCGTTGGTGTTCATGCCTGAAGGATCGGAGATGGCCGGGATGATCTCGCCCCCCGGGCACATGCAGAAGGACCACACGCTGCGCCCCGTGACACGTGCGGCCACGCGGTAGTCGGAAGGCGGCCCCTCGTGCGCACGACGCTGGCAACGGTCCACGAAGGACTGCGGATGTTCAACGCGCAGGCCGAGCTGGAAGGGCTTCGCTTCCATGGCCACGCCTGATGCCGCGAGACGTCGCATCAGCTCGCGCGCGGAATGGCCGGGTGCCAGTACAGCCACCTCTGCGGGCACGTCTCCGGCGGCAGTGGCGAGTGCCTCCAAGCGCCCCGAGCGCACGCGCACATCATCCACACGGCAGCGATAACGAATGGTCCCACCGCACTCGAGGATGCGCTGCCGGATCCGTCCGACAACCGCACGAATGCGGTTCGATCCGAGATGCGGCCGCCAGTCGTAGCTCACTTCGTCGAGCCCCGAGTACTTCCGGAACACATCGAGCACGCGGGCAGAGCGCGGATCTGCAGACCGAGAAGTCAACTTGCCATCCGAATAGGTCCCGGCACCACCCTCGCCAAACAAGTAGTTCGACTCCGGATCGAGGATGCCGTCTCGAACAAGGCGCTGGATCGCGGCCGCACGGTGATTCATGGCGTCACCACGTTCGAGCAGCAGCGGGCGATACCCCTGCTCCGCGAGTTCAAGCGCAGCGAGCAAGCCTGCCGGTCCACTCCCGATGACCACAGGCGGATGCGCGAGCGGCGACTCCCCGCGCACACGCTCAACGCTTGCCGCCTCGATCCAGGTGAGCCCACGCGGCAGAGCCGCGGGCGGACGCCAGCCCGGCACGGTCATCAAGTCCACGGTCCAAGTCTGGATGGCGCGATGGTGCCGACGATCAACCGAACGACGTACCACGGCGAAGCCGGTGACGTCATCCTTCACGAGATGCGCCCGTTGCAGGGCAAGGGCGAGAATCTCCGCTTCCGAGGGCGCGCCGGAGAGGCGCAGTTCATGAACGCGCAGGGGCATGTTCCGGTTCGCGGCCCGGAGGATACTTCAGCCGCGGCGCGCTGCCTTCGATTTCTTCGCGTGCTCCTCGAGGAAGCGGCGTTCGCCCGCAGAGAGGGATGGCATGCCCTCGGCGCTGATCTTGGCGAGGATGCGATCCAGTTCGCGCTCTTCCGAAAGGTGTTCTTCGAGGCGGCGCACTTCGGCGCGTCGCTCCTGCCGGACTCGCGCACGTTCGATGCGCGGTTTCAGGAACACGGGCCAAACCCACGCGAGGGAGAACCCGCCCACGGCTCCGAACAGATGCGTCCAGTGCGAAACGCCATCTTCCGCGCCGCGTCCATCACCGAGTGCAAAGCTGAGGTCTATGAGCGTGAAGGCGAGGACCAGCCACTTCATGCGCACGGTGAGAAGCAGGAGCCTCACTTCGAGATTCGGCACCATCACCATGAGGATGGCGAGCACCCCCATGATGCTGCCGCTCGCTCCGACCACGGGCCGTGCCTGCGCGTCGAGCAGAGCTCCCAGCGCACCCACGGCCCCGCACGCGAGATACATGCCCACAAAGCGCCGACGGCCCACCATGCCCTCGAGCAGGCGTCCGGCGAAGAAGAGCATCACGCAGTTCCAGAGCAGGTGCCAGATGCTGCCGTGGATGAACTGGTAGGTGAGCACCTGCCACAGGTGCCCGTCCTCAAGGCCCGCGCGACTGGCGCCGAGATGCTGCTCAACCCAGCCTGACTCCAGCGTCCCGGTCCCCACGAAGAGCACCTTCAGAAGATGCAGGCCCACGGACAGGCCGAGAACGACGAGCAGTCCGTCCTGCGGCTGGCGCGGGATGAAACCAGAATCATCTTCGTAGCGGCGGTCGCTCCAGGCCATACGTTTCTTCAGGCGCCGTAGCAGCCTGGCTTCAGCACTCCGATGTAGGGCAGATTGCGGTACCGGTCGGCATAGTCGAGTCCGTATCCCACCACGAAAACATCATCGACCGGAAAGCCCGAGTAATCCGCCTCAATCCGTGCAGTACGGCGCGCCTTTTTGTCGAGAAGAACACAGGTGCGAACATCCGTCACGCCAAGTTCGTTGCGAAGCCGGTCCACCACGGCACTGAGGGTGCGGCCTGTATCGAGAATGTCGTCCACGACGACCACCATGCGTCCGCGGAGATCCTCCTCCGGGAAGACCTTGAGCAGCACCTCGCCGCTGGATTCCGTGCCCTTGCCATAGCTCGAAGCCCACGCGAACTCCACCTTCACGGGCGCATCGATGGAACGCACAAGGTCCGAGAAGAAGAGCACGGACCCCTTCAGCAAGGCCATGACGACGGCCTCACGACCGGCAAGATCGTGGGAGATGGCGCGCCCGAGTTCCCTCACGCGCTGACGGATTGCCTCTTCGGAAAACAGGACTTCGGCGATGTCGCGGTGCATTTCCCCCACCCCGGGGAAAGCACTCTAACCGCGCCCTCCCCCTTGGGATGGCCGCGGACTCGGCCACAATCGCGCGGTGCCACAACTCATCGACGGCAAGGCTCTGGCAACAAAGATCGAGGCGGAAACTGCCCGCGAGGCACTCGCTCTCGAAAGTATGGGCGCGTCCGCGGTCCTCGCAACCGTGCAAGTCGGCGCACATCCCGCAGTGGACCTGTATGTGCGCCACCAAGCGCGCGCCGCCGAACGCACCGGTATCGCCTTTCGCAGGACGCTGCTTGCCGCGGACACCAGCGAACGACAGTTGATGCGGGAGCTGGATGCTCTCGCGCGCAATCACGAGGTGAGCGGCGTGATGTTGCAGACTCCGCTCCCGGACCACATCAACACGCGTGCGGTGCGCCGTGCACTCGACCCCGCGAAGGATGTGGAGGGCGTCCACCCCACCAATCTCGGCTGGCTGCTGTCTGACCGGCCCGGAATGGTGCCCTGCACTGCGGCCGCGGCTCTCGAGTGCATCCTCGCCACCGGCATTGAGCTGCGCGGCAAACGCGCGGTCGTCATCGGCCACTCGGAAACCGTCGGCAAGCCCATCGCCATCCTGTTGATGGAACGCCTCGCCACGGTCACCGTCTGCCATCACGGCACTCTGGATCTTCCGGCGGAAGTACGCGC
The DNA here is from genome assembly GCA_005790545.1 of Planctomycetia bacterium. GTDB lineage: Bacteria > Planctomycetota > SXUL01. The sequence goes on from SXUL01000038.1 coordinate 18,901, forward strand.
GGCCGAAGTGCTCGTCGTCGCCGTCGGCAAGGCCGGGCTCGTGCAAGGCGCGGATCTCCGTCCAGGCTGCATCGTGGTGGACGTAGGCATCAACGAGATCGAGGTGGACGGCAAGCGCCGCATCGTGGGCGATGTCAGCGGCGTCGCAGCATCCGCAGCCGCGTGGGCAACTCCCGTGCCTGGCGGGGTCGGGCCGGTCACAGTGGCCCTCTTGATGCGCAACTGCGTGCGCGCCACCGCGCGCCAACTGCCGTCCCTCTGATCAGAGACTGCGTTCGAGCACGTATTGCCCGATGGCTTCCATGGCCGGCAGCGGGCGACCAACCGCACGGCGCAGAGCTTCAAGGCCTTCTTCGACGTGAGCTGCGGCCACACGCGCGGCCGCCCGGATGAACCCCTTCTCGACCAGCAGTTCGCGCAACGATCCTGCCGCCGCGGGATCGACGGCATCCGAGAACACCTTGCGCACGAGGGCGCGTTCGGCAGCCGCACCGCTCTCGCGGAACAGGATCACCGGCAGAGTCATCTTGCCGTTTCTCAAGTCCGTGCCGAGAGACTTGCCCACTTCACGCTCGTCGCCCGTTACATCGAGGCAATCGTCAATGATCTGGAAAGCGAGGCCCAACTTCTCACCGAAGAGGCTGAATGCCTCCACCACGCCTTCGTTGGCGCCGGCAACATGTGCTGCGAGCCCGGCTCCGGCGGCATAGAGTTCCGCCGTCTTGCCACCGATCACCGAGTAGTACGTCGCCTCCGAGAGGTCCGGGTCGCGACGGTGCCTGTTCTGCAGGATCTCGCCTTCGCAAAGGGTGCTGACCGCACGTGTGAGGACCAGCAGTGAGCGGCGGTCGCCGAGCTTCGCGAGCAGATGAATCGCTCGCGCAAAGATGATGTCCCCGAGCAACACCGCTTCGTAGTTGCCGTGCGCCGCGTTCACCGTACTCACGTTGCGCCGCATGTCGGCTTCATCGATGACATCGTCGTGCACGAGCGTGGCGAGGTGGATGAGTTCCGTGACCGCAGCCAGGCGCTCATGCCGCGCGTCAACGCACCCGAGCTCGGATGCGACCAGCAGCACCAACGCCGGACGCATGCGTTTCCCGCCGTAGCGGCCGCTCACCTCCAAGAGGCTTGCGATCTCCGGCTGCGGACAGGCGAGAGTCTCCGCGATCTCTTGCTCCACGGCAGCAAGACGTGGTGCGATGGACTGATAGAGCTTGGCGAGTGCAGCGTTCATGCGAGAAGTTCTTGCAGCAGTGGGCAACGTACCAGCGCCACGAAAGCGGCTCAATCGGCGCCGAAAATGGGCAGGAGACCCTCCGCGCGCTCCACTTCAGCAGCCGTATTCAAGCCCAGCAAATGCAAGGATGCTGGATGCGTCCAGATTCTCCCGGCCGCTGGCACCGTCACGGCACCGGCGAGCTCACGCCAGGCTCCTGCCCGACGCTCACCCGCCTGACAACGGCGTCCCAGTTCCATGGCCGCAGCAGATCGCAGCAGGACAGGCAGCGGTTCCGCGCCGGTTTCTCCGGCGATTCCGATCGCGTGAGCGGCGGGAGCCTGCTCAGCCAACCAAGCTGCGAGGCCCGCTGGAAGAAACGGCATGTCTACTGGCACGATGAGGACTGCTGCACCGACTTGTTGCAGCATCGCCAGCATCGACTGCAAGGGCCCTCCACCCGGATCCGGATCGAACACGATCATCTCACCCTTCAACTGCCCCGGTCCATCAGGCCGCGTGCCAATGAGTACGACGGAGGCCTCGGCGCCCAGCCGCCGACGCATGCGTGCGAGCAGGGACTCGGCGCCAAGCTCAACGCTCGCCTTGTCGCGGCCCATGCGGCGCGAGAAACCACCGCAAAGAATGCCGAGCGCTACTCGCTCAGTCGACACGCTGCGCCTCGATCACCACTTGGGTGGGCGCATTCACATCCTTCAGGGCTTCCACGAGTCCGAACGCAGCTCCACCGAGCATGTTGTGCAGGAACGGCTTCAAGGGGCGCTCCACGCCATCAACGACGAGGCGCACGCGGTAGTGGACCTCCGGCTGTTCGCCGAGGGGTTCCATCACTGCTGCTTGCGCACGCGATCTTCGACGCGCGTGCTGCTCGAAGTCCCATCCGGGAGCTCGGCGCGCGCGCCAGCTTCGGGCGTCTCGCCGTCATCCTTCATGCCCTTCTTGAACTCGACCACCGACTTGCCGAGGTTGCGCATGAGATTCGGCAGACGGCTCCCGAAGAGCAGCAACACAACCAGGAGAATGACCACAATCTCCATGGGGCTCAGGCCGAAAGCCAGGTGGAGAGCAGGCATCGAGAAGGTGTTTGGGTCGGTCATGGGAAACACTCCACGGCCCGTGGTCGGGCCGCGCCAATGTAGCAGATCCCGTGCGTCAGCTTGTGCGACGGATCCGGGCGCCAAGTGCGGTCAAGCGCTCATCGATGCGTTCATATCCACGATCAATCTGCTGCACGTTCTGGATAACGGAGGTCCCCTCCGCGGAGAGAGCGGCGGAGAGCAGAGCCATGCCGGCACGAATGTCTGGCGAGGCAATCGTGGCACCGTGCAAACGACTCTTCCCGACCACCACGGCGCGGTGGGGATCGCAGAGAACGATGCGCGCGCCCATGGTGAGCAGGCGATCCACGAAGAACAGTCGGCTCTCGAACATCTTCTCGTGGATGAGCACGGTGCCGCGGGACTGCGTGGCCAGCACCAGGGCCGTCGATGTGAGGTCTGCAGGGAAACCAGGCCACGGCGCATCATCCACCTTCGGGATCGCTCCGTGCAAGTCTTCCTGAACTTCGAGCTCCTGAGCGCCTGGCACAACGAGGTCGGCGCCTTCGAAGCGCGACACAACGCCGAGACGCCGGAACACCATGCAGATCATGCGCAGGTCATCCGGCACGATGTCCTTGATGCGCAATTCTCCACCCGTCATGGCCGCGAGCGCCATGAACGATCCAAGTTCAATGTGATCCGGTGCGAGCCGGTGCCGCGTGCCCTTCAGATCGGGCTTGCCCTCGATCTCGAGACAGTTCGTGCCGATGCCGCGCACGGCAGCGCCCATGCTGTTGAGCATGCGGCAGAGACCTTGCACGTGCGGCTCCGAGGCAGCGTTCATGATGCGCGTGGTGCCTTCGGCCACCACTGCCGCCATGACAGCGTTTTCTGTCGCCATCACGGACGCTTCATCGAGAAACACATCGGCTGCACGAAAGCGACCACGCAACTCCAACTCGTAGCGGTCCTGTTCGACGCGCACCTCGGCACCCAGTGCCGTGAGCGCGAGCAGGTGCGTGTCCACGCGGCGGCGTCCGATGCGGTCGCCACCAGGAATCGCCAGCACTGCACGGCCCGTGCGATGCAGCAGCGCCGGTGCAAAAAGAAAGGAGCCTCGGATGGTGCGCGCCACGGCACGCGCGGGTTCGCTGTTGTTGAGCCCGCCACCGTCGACGAGCAGAGCGTGCTCTTCCTCGTAGGTCGTCCGGCCTCCGAGCCCGGCGATGAGCTCCACCATGGACTCCACATCGCGGATGCGCGGCAGATTCTCGATGCGGCACTGACCGCGCGTGAGCAGCGTCGCCGCAAGCGCTGGCAGAGCCTCGTTCTTGTTGCCCGCGGGAGTCATGGTCCCGCTGATGCGAGCGCCACCCTCCACCTCGAACGTACCTGCTGGACTGCTCCCCACTCGGACCTCCCGTGCCGTCGCGCAGCGCGCGTTGCGGCGCGAGCAGTTTATGCACTCCCGGGGCGCCGGTGAAGGACGCGCACGCGGAGTTCGCGCAGAAGCGGGATGCCCGCTTGCGCGCGACCGAACGGAAGGGCCACGTGGAAGGAAGCGCGTGCGCCCACGGAACTCGCCACGTCCAGAGCCAGGTCCACTCCCGCCTGCACAGGATCAGTTGCACCACGCAAGCGGGCTTCGGCATCGGGCGCCGAGCGGAAGGCCCTCGATTCCTGTTCCAGATGGCGGAGAACCTCCACGCTCGGGATACTGAGGAGCGAAATCAGAGGCCGGATCCGGGCCCGCTCGCAGTCTGCAACCACCGCTTCCGCCATGGTGGCATCGAGCAACGGCGTGGTCATGGCCATGCAGGCTCCGGCGCGCACCTTGTCTTGCAGGCGATCCACGGAGGCAACGCTCCCCGGTCCGCTCAGACGGTGGCCGATGACCACCTCCAAACCCACGTCGGCAGCCATACGGGCAAGGGAAACGCTGTCTTCGTCCCAGACGCCACTGATGCCCGACCCCGGCAGCGGATCTCCCGTCACGGCCTTCACCGCCCTGATGCCGGCAACGCGAGCAGCAAGAAGCAGTCCTCGCAGAGCGACCCGATTGCGGTCCCGGCAATTCAGATGCGGGATGCACAGCACTCCGAGCGCCTGCTGCAGAAGCGCTGCGCACATGACGGCATCCACGCGGGGAACGCCGCCCGGGGCATCGGGCACGAACAGGGCTTCCGCACCTGCGGCAAGCAGCGCCTTGCCTTCCATGATCGTCGGACCGAGGTCGGCATCCCGGGGTGACAGAACCTCGCTGAAGACCTGAAGCTCGGCCACACCCTGCGACATGGCGTCAGCTTGAAGCCGCAGCGCTGGCCACGGCGAGGTCCTTGACGCTGCGCACAATGCGACCCTCGAAGCGCGGATCCAAGCGCAAAAGGTCCGCCTCGACGAGCCTCGAACCGGTCACCACCCAGAGGGTGCGACCGCGTTGTTGCAGGCCGTGCTGCAAGAGGCGCATCACGCCGAGAAGCGGCTCCGCCACGAGGGCCACGGTGCCCAAGTCCAGCACGAGGGGGCCAGTGCCTGAGCGCGCGAAACCCAAGACTTCGCGGAAGGCAGCCCGGAACAGGGGCGCGTCGAAGATGTAGCAGTTGGGGCCGCACTGCAAGCGGACGGTGCAGCCATGCGCACCCCGCTCGCACCCGACCTTGAGGCGCCGTTCGCCGGTCGCCCGCACGTCGTGGTGCCCCGCCGGGCAGCGCCAGGCTTCATGCACTCCGCCGTCCATGACAACTGTGCATGCGAGACTTTGCAGCGCGCCGCACCGATCGCAGTTCATCGGCAGCCCTCCCGTGATTCCCTGCCCGGCCTCGACGAGGCCAGGTCCCTCACGACTTGAGCAGCTTGACAAGGGTCGCCGCCATATCGGCCGGATTCGTCGCCACAGCGACTCCAACCCGTTCGAGAGCGGCGATCTTGTCGGCAGCCTTGCCGCTGCCGCCGGAAATAATAGCACCTGCGTGCCCCATGCGTTTTCCTGGCGGAGCTGTTTGCCCGGCGATGAAGCCCACCACGGGTTTGCGCACTTCTGTGCGGATGAACTCGGCTGCCTGCTCCTCGGCGGTTCCGCCGATCTCGCCGATCATGATGATGGCTTCGGTCTTCGGGTCATCCTGGAAGAGCCGCAACGCATCTACGTGTGTGGTGCCGATGAGCGGGTCGCCGCCGATGCCGATGCATGTGCTCTGGCCGATGCCGCGCTCCGAGAGCTGCCACACGGCTTCGTAGGTGAGCGTCCCGCTGCGTGAGACCACGCCGACCGGACCCGGCCGGTGGATGTAGCCCGGCATGATCCCGATCGTGCATTCGCCCGGAGTGATGATGCCGGGACAGTTCGGGCCGATGATGCGCATGGAGGACCCGCGGCTGCGCAGCGCGGCAAAGGCCTTCACCATGTCGAGGGTGGGAATGCCCTCGGTGATGACGACGCAGAGGCGAATGCCCGCGGCATCGGCCTCAAGGATCGAATCCAGGCAGCCTGCTGCCGGGACGTAGATCACCGTGGCATCGGCGCCCGTCGCCTTCACGGCCTCCGCGACCGAGTCAAAGGCTGGCACACCGTCCACCACGGCCCCGCCCTTGCCGGGGGCGACTCCGCCCAC
>SXUL01000039.1 GCA_005790545.1 Planctomycetia bacterium
CGCAGCGTCTTGTCAGCGTCCTGAGCATTCAGGAAACCAACACCGGCGACGAGCAGCAGGAGCCAGCGACAACACACGCGCTGCACAGTCCTGCGCCCATAGGCCCGAGCAGACGGGCTTGTTGCTTTTCACGCAGGACGCGAACGCACTCCCAACCCGTGCACGGATCACCTTCGACCACGGTTGCTCTGCGGATGGAGTGCATGGCGGAAACCTGTCGGGATGAATCACTGTCGTCGACGGCCAGGCCACGAGCACAGCGCCATCCTTTCGGCAAACAGCGTGGTGTCCGCCACGTCCGGCAACACCATTGATCTGAGCCTGCTTTCCGGCGTTTTCGCGGCTCCCGAGGCCAGTGCCGACAGCGAGAACGCTTGAGCCGCACCTGTGCCCGGCGTAGCGTGCGCGACCTTTCCGGCAGGTGCCGGAAGTGCCGGAGAGTTGCAGCCCATGCACATCCTCTGCTGTCTCGCACGCGTCCCTGACACAACGACCCGCATCCATGTGGCGGCTGATGGTCGTTCACCTGATCTCAAGGACGCCCAGTGGATCATCAACCCCTGGGACGATTACGCCCTCGAAGCTGCCGTGCAGCTGAAAGAGGCGCTCGGCGGCGAAGTAACCGTGGTGCATGTGGGGCCGGTGGACTTCCAGAAGGATCTTCGCGCGGCACTCGCGAAGGGCGCCGACAAGGCCCTGCAGATCCAGACCACGGGAGCTCTGGGGCCACACTCCATCGCAGCTCTCATCGCTGCGCACTGCGGCAAGCCTGATGCCGTATTCCTCGGCAAGCAGAGCGTCGATGGTGATGTGGGTGCCACAGGCGCATTCCTCGGCAAGCTGCTCGGGCTGCCAGTTGCGGGACGACTCTCTGCCCTGACGATCAAGGACGGAACTTTCACGGCACGCCGCGAGATCGAAGGTGGCGTGGAGACTGTGGAAGGCTCACTGCCCGCTCTGTTCACGCTCGACAAGGGCGTGAATGAGCCGCGCCGTGCTGGGCTGAAGGAAATCATGGCGGCCAAGAAGAAACCTCTCGAGGTGGTGAAAGCGGAGCCACTGCCGCCGCGCCTCGAAGCCCTGAAACTCGAACTACCGCGTGCGCGTCAGGGTGGCCGCATCGTCGGCACAGGCGCCGGTGCCGTGAGTGAACTGGTGCGACTTCTCCGTGACGAAGCGAAAGCCCTCTGAGGAATACTCATGCCCAAGGGGATCATTGTTCATCTTGAGGTGCGCGGCGGTGTGGTGAAACGCGCCTCGCTTGAGGCGCTGGCAGAAGCGCAACGACTCAGCGCCTCCCTCGGTGGCAGCGTGACAGCGCTTGCCGTCGGTCCCGACGCAGCCGCTGCACATGCCGCCTCTGGCTCCGTGAAGCTGCTCACTTGCCCACTGGAGCACTGGTCCACGGAAGCGGCAGCCAATGCTCTCGCCGCTGCACTGCGTGCGGAGGATGCTGCGTTCGCGTTCATCGGCGCCACGGTGCAAGGCCGGGAACTCGCTGCCGCAACCGCAGCGGTCCTCGACGCGCCCTACCTTGCCGATGTCGTGGCGTTGCGCGCCAACGGCACGACCCTTGAAGCAGATCGTCCCATCTTCGCGGGCAAGGCTGTGCTGGTGGTACGCCCGGTCGCCCTCCCCGCGGTGGTCTCGCTCCGCCCCGGCGCATTTGCATCGAACGCACCTGTTGCAGGCGCACCGGGATCTCCTCTCGCGCACACGCCCGACGCGACAGCGTTGCGCGTGCTCGTGACCGCACTGGCTGCCGCCGCCGCTGGCAGGAAGGATGTCTCCGAAGCAGAAATCGTGGTGAGCGGCGGCCGCGGGCTCGGAACTCCCGAAGCGTTCCAGATGGTGGAAGACCTCGCGAGCGTCCTCGGTGCTGCGGTGGGTGCTTCACGCGCGGTGGTGGATCTCGGCTGGCGCTCCCATGCCGAGCAAGTAGGCCAGACCGGCAAGGTCGTCGCCCCGAAGCTCTACATCGCTTGCGGCATCTCAGGCGCCATCCAGCATCTTGCTGGCATGACCACCTCCCGCACCATCGTGGCCATCAACAAAGACCCGGAGGCCCCCATCTTCAAGGTGGCGGACTACGGCATCGTCGGCGACGTGGCCGAGGTCTTGCCCGCGCTCACCGCCGCCCTGAAGGCCGCGCTCAGCGGACGCTGACACTCCGGGCCCTGCGTCAAGGACCCCGCGTGCGCCGTACCGCGACCCGGGATCTATGATGCCCGTCGTGAAGCGCACTCTCCTCATGGCGCTGCTTGGCTGCGTCACTTGCGCGGCGGCTCAGCAGCCCCTTTCTCCCGACCTCGCGCGCCGCCTCGGACAAATCCAGCCGGCCCTGCTGCAGCACATCGACATGAAAGGCGTGCGCGTCCTTGCCGATTGTGATGCACGCGAACGCGCCCTCGACATCGCGCGCACGGCTTCCGACATTCACGAATGGCTGGCAGCGGAGTTGAAGCTCACTCCCCGAATCTCTCCACCGATCGCCACAGTGCTGCTCGGTCTGTCACCGCAACTGCAAGCTCCGCAACTGGCGCCGCGAGCTGCATTCATTCCGGATGAACTGGCCATACTCCTCGCAGCCGATGCAAACCCGCGCGAAATCCGTCACGAACTCGTGCACCTCGCCCTCGCCCGACTTTGTGACAAGACGCCGCTCAGCCTCTGGCTCGAAGAGGCCCTCGCGGAGAGCTTGAGTGCGCAACCGGAAGGGGCCGCGCCTGGCACACACCTCGGGCTCCCCGCAACGACTCGCGATGCAGCGCGACGCTTGGAAGCTCGCTGCCAGACACTGGATCTCCTTGAGATCCTCGACGCAACGGCGGCAACTCACACGGATTGGCTCTCCCGTGATGCTGCGAAGGCAACAGCATTCATGGCAGGAAGTTCCGCACTCCTTGAGTGGATCGTGACCGTGAAACCCGGCCGCAGCGCGGCAGCGCAACGCGAGCCGCTGCGTGCTCTCATCGCCTTGGAAACGGGACGTCGCGCGCTGCATGGCCGATCTGCTCTCGCGCACCTCGTGGGAGACAGCCCGGACCTCGCCGCCACTCGGGCTGCATTCCGTGTGTGGAACGCGCAAGGTGCCGAGGCCCCCAAGCCGGTTCCGGAGAAAACCCGTGGACGAGTCCCCTGAACCCCGTTTCGGTTGGGGCCTGAAGGCCCTGCTGCCGATCCTCGCCGTCAGCCTCCTCGGCCTCGCGGCGCCGCTCCTCGACCCACGCCCGCGCGCACACGCTGCGGCGGTGGATGAAGAAGAACGCGTGCCCTACAACGACGAGTTGCTGGAA
>SXUL01000040.1 GCA_005790545.1 Planctomycetia bacterium
ACGTTGTGAACGTCATGGGCGCCCCGCTGCAGGGCTTCACCATCAGTGTCGGCCACACGCTACAGGCGCCGAGTGCTGTGGCTAACGCCACGTGGGAAACAGGCCTGACGCTCGTCCATGGCCCGACCACGCATACCACCAGTGTCGGCTGGAACACGCAGTCATTCAGCACTCCCTTCGCGTGGAACGGTGTGAACAACATCATGCTCGAGACATGCTTCAACAACATGAGCTACACGTGGAACTGCTCGTTCAACCAGACGAACACCGGACTCCGCATGGTGCAGCTGAACCGCGCCGACAACACTCCCACAGTGTGCACCGACGTCGGCAGCAATTACGGCGGGTTCAGCCGCCCGAACATGCAGCTCACATTTGCTCCACCACCCCCGCTATTCCAAGTGAACCAGAGCAATGCCTACATGGACTTCGATTTTGTCTACGCCACCGCGGGAAGCCCGGCCATCACCAACAAGTGCGTGGGCGCCACGGTCAATGCGTGCATGAACAGCTCCGGCATGCTCGCGAACGTGGTTCTCTGCGTGGCCGCCGTCGTTCCGACCTCATACAATGGTGGCGTTCTCAACAACAACAACGTGGTCAATCTCGATCTCAGCGAGAATCTCATCCCACTCCTCGGCGCGTTTGCGCCGATTGGCAACGCATCCGGATTCTGCCCCATCTACTTCGCAGCGGAAGTCGGCACGCTCTCGGCGCAACTCGTCTCCATCGACCCCACATCTGCGATCAGTATCTCCCTCTCGCAGGCTTGTCAGCTTACTGGTCATTGGGGCGGCGCCCTCACTCTCCCCAATGCAGACGACGCCACGTATCTTGTGGATCTCTCCGCCCCGCCGTTTTGCCTTGCCACAGGCATGCCCTTCTATGGCACCAACTACATGCAAATCCAGGTGAGTACCAACGGCGTGATCTGCCCCGGCTCCATCGGCCAGGCGGCTTGGACCCCAAGCGCCGCAGCCGCCCAAACCGGCCCAGGAAGCGTCGGGATCTGGTCTGACTGGCAATCGAATGCACACCCCACGGCGTCTATCGTGGTCCAGAGCGGCGCATTCAATGGTGTTGAGGTTCTCTACACCAACGTGCCTTACTGGGGCAGCGCGGTGACCAGCAGCTTCGCCGTTTGCTTGAACCCTGCGGGACTGTGGACCGCCGCAGCGAGGATCCTGGGCATCTCAACCCTCGGCACTCATCCAACCGCCACAGGCATCATCCTGAGCCGTGGCGGGGGCCTTGCTACCGATCCTGGCATGACCACGTTTGGCACATTCGGCGTGGTCCCGACAGCAAACCCGACGTCCGACATGCTCTACAAGATCGGTAGCGGATCTCCTGCACTTGGTGGCGGCGCGAACAACATCAACTTCAACTTCAACTCGGGTGGCTGTGCTTCGTGGCATGGCTACTGAATGGCTGAACTCCCGACCACGCCATGGTGCGCTGCTCAGCACAGCCTGTTGCGATGCAGTGGGCCGAGCAGGCTGACGTGGCCGTGACGCCCGACCCGACGGGCCGTGACCACCTATCACTATTTCGCAAGCTGAGATTGGGGGGCTTGCACCGCCCAAGGCAATCGGGATAGGATACGGGTTGTGCGCACCCTCGCGCGCAGGAGAACCATCCCCATGCTTCGATACCTTGCAATTCTCATGTTGATGGCAGGCATTTTGGCTGCTCAATCATTCACTCTTCTGACCACGCTTGCTGGAGGCAATGGTCAGAAGGGCAACATGTTCGACATCGTGAACACCTCCACCAGCAGCATCACGGTGACGAGCTTTGATCAGAACTTCTGGGCGGCTGGCACAGACAATTTCGAAGTCTGGTACGCGACTGCAGGGGGTGGATACGCACCTGTGGCTACCAACGCCGCAGCGTGGACCCTCGCAGGCTCGACAACGGGCGTCGTTCACGGCGGTCCCGGCACTGCTGTTGCCATTCCGATCGCGGTCAACGTCGTGATTCCTGCGGGCGCAACTCAGGCCTTCTTCTGCACTATCCCCAGCTCCACAACGGGCATCGTCGCCTACACCAACGGAACGGCGGTGGGCACCGTTTTCGCGTCCGATCCGTTCATCCAGTTCCTCCAAGGAACGGGCAACGCCTATCCCATTGGCTCGGGTTCCTTTGCACCGCGCGTGTGGAATGGCGTCATCCACTACATTGTCGGCGGCACAATCCAACCCGAGTGGCAAGTGAATCAAGCGGGCTCGAGCCTGGACATCAACGGTGTGCAGGGCACGATGTTTGGCAAGGCTCTCTCGACCGTCTGCACCGGGGCCACCGTGACCGCAAACTTCGCCAGTGTGAACACGCTGATGCCGTTCGAAGTCCTGCTCAGCCCCACGGCGAGCATCGGATTCTCCGCAGGCGCCATGGGCACGGCCAATGGCCAATTGCTCAACATCGGCCTTGGCGGGCCACTGCTCTGGCTGAACGGTGGCGTATTCATGAACTTCGTGCCCTTCCCTGGCACCTTCGCCGCCACATTCGGTGTCGGCACATCGCCGCTGACCCTCTCGGCCCAGCAGATTGTGGTGGACCCCACCAACCCGGATGGATTCGCACTTTCGCAGGCCCCGCAACTTGATGTCACCGCAAGTGGCACCCAAGCAATCACCCTCACGGATGACAGCGCTGTCGCCATCAATCTGGCGACCAACACCATCTGCACTCCAACAAGCCTCACGCTTTATGGCACCTCCTACACACAGGTGCAAGTCATCTCGAACGGTCGGCTGATGTTTGGTGCACCCAATGTCAGCTTCACTCCCTCTGTCGCTCAGGCGCTGGTAGATAACCCGTCCTTCGGCATCTGGACGGACTTCAATCCGAGCGCGGGCGGAACGATGAGTGCCAGTGCCATGGGGGGCCTTGGACTCGCCATATCCTGGAATGCGGTGCCCTATTTCGGCAGCGCCATCCCGAACACATTCACTCTGTCTCTCGATGCGGCCGGCACAGTGCTGTTCGACACGCTGAACACGCTCGGTGTCCAGACCTACAACGCGTGGATCGGCATCAGCCGCGGCAACACAGGAGCCACAGATCCTGGTGTCACCACCTACGCGCTTGGTGGCCCCAATGCCGGGCCCGCAGGCAACGGCATGATCTACAATTTCGGCCCAGCGACGACCATCACTGCAGGGATCACTCAGCTCATGTTCCTGCCCAACGCGGGCGGCAACTACGACTGGGCCGGTTTCTGATTCAAGGCTGACGTTTGCAGCCGAGGCCCCGTTTGCGGCTCACCGCAGCGGGGCCTCGGTGTTACCAGCGGCAGCTAGCATGACGCGTGGCGAAGAAGCGCTCACAAGCTGCGGATGAGACGCGCGCACAGCTCATGCGCCATGTGCTTGAGGTGCAGGAGACTGTCCGCACTTGCGCAGACTGCGGACTCTGCTGCACAGAGGCCCACAACTCGGTGCGCATCGTGGCGAGCGAAGCACGTCGCATCGCAGCTCACCTGGCGCTTCTCGAGCCTCGCCGCCGCGCGGAGTTGATGGCACGCGTCGAAGGAAGCATCAAGAAGTACCGCTTGACGGCATCAAGGAAGACGCACTACACATGCCCCTTCCTTGAGGCGGACATGCGCTGCGCCATTCCGCTGGATGTGAAGCCCGTGGCTTGCCTCGCCTTCAATCCGCTCACGCAGGATGCCTGCGATCAGGAACCCGAGTGGTATGCGGCTGCACACGAAGTGGAAGTGACCGCTTCGCGCGTTGGCATGGAAGAGCCGTCGCTGAAGCCCATTCCGGTGGCGCTCATGGATGCGCTGCACGAGAACGACGCAAGAGATACGCCGCGGCCGCTACGCTGAGAAGACCGGCAACACCACCCAGCGCGACCACGCTCCAGCCTTCGAGTGCCAAGGCGCGCAAGAGAGCCCAATCGCCGACACCCACGCACACGGCCAGAACCACAGCTCGTGGCGCGACGAGGGCACCGAGGATCTTCCGCACACCCAGAGCGCCAACGACCACGCCCGTCAGGCTCACCGCAAGAGATGCCTCTGCGACTGCTGCGAGGCTCCCGGATCCTGCGGCGCACCAACACGCCACGACATTGGCGCCAGCGACGACAACGAGCAGGATGAGCGCCCATCGCGTTCTTCCCGCGCCGCTCAAGAGCGCAGCGAACACGCTGAGCAGCGTGAAGGCAGCGGCAGCAGGCAAGAGCCATGTCACAAACGCTGCAGCCTCACCGTGATGACTTGCCCCGAAGAGCAACGGCATGAGGGCTTCACTCGTCGCGAGCCCGCATCCGAGAGCCATGGCCAGCAGGATCAGCAGGAGGCCGAGTCCGTCCGACGTGGCCCGACGCACAGCAGCGGCATCCTGCTGCCCGCGCGCATGAGCCACCGCAGGAAGCAACGCCTCGCCGAGCGCGCGCAATACGAAGTAGACGGAATGGCACAGCGTCGCAGCCATGCCATACAAGCCGAACCGCGCATCATCAGCGCCAGCAATCGTCGCGCTCACCCAGAGATCCACGTTGATGAGCAGCGCCAGCAACGCCGACTGCAAGCCAAGTGGCCATGCGTGGCGGAAATCCAGCGCGGAGTGCTCCACGCTGGACGCGCGCGGCAAGCGGCGCGTGAGAAAGATCGCGCAAAGAGACCCGCATCCACTCGCCAGCACGTAACCGAGCATCGCGCCTTCCATGGAACGGAAGTGGATGAGCGCTGCGATTACGACAAGGACCTTGGCCGTCGAATACGCGAACTGCACCCGTGCCTGTGCCTTGAAGTCGCGCAGCCCGTTGGCGAGCGCTGCAAACACCGCGAATGCCGCGAAAGTGAGAAAGTCGATCCCGGAGATGCGCACCGCCGCTGTGAGATCCTCCGCATGCCACGCCGCCGTGAGGAGTGGCGCGACGAGCGCAAGGGCGAGGCATAGCCCGAGCGCGACCGCGAAAGTCGCAGGCAGTGCGCGCCGCAGCGTCGCGCGCGTGGCGCCCGGCTGCCCCGCGATACCGAGAGCCATCGCGCGCGGCACGCCTTCGGTCACCAGAACCTCCAGCGTGGTCATGGTCCACAGCACCGTCGTGAAGGCGCCGTAGCCGGTGTCCCCCAGCACTTCGGTCGCCGTCCGGAAAATGATCCAGCCGGTGAGCGCATGCCAGGCCTGCGCGGCAATGAGCGCCATCCCTCCCCGCGCAACACTCATCGCTTCCGCCTCCAGAACTCGGCCACATGCCGGCTCTTCGGGTCATCCATGCGCAGCGGCGCGCCGTTTGCATCACGCATGAGGCTGTAGTGTTCTTCGATCGCCGCACGGAAACCCGCGATGCGCAGCGGATTGAACAACGGTTCGGCCGGATGGTCCGCGGCGTATTGCGGCACGGCAATGAGTGCGAAGATTCGCTCCCTCACCAGCGGGATGAGCGTTTGCTCGGAGCGCACGAACCCGAGTTCCTCGAGGCGGCGCCAATCCGCGATGTCCAACCACGCCTCGCGCCTGCTCTCGATGGCGAGGCTCGCACATTTGCCGAGGCAGAGTACGTGTTCCTCCGACTCCCCCAGCGCTTCCACCACCGCTGCAGGCACAGGCGAAGCCCGTGTCGCGAGCCAATGCATGTGTTTCAGCTTTTGCCATGCGCCTCCGTGCAAGGCCCATGCTCCGAGAACGAGAAAGAGCCCTGCTGCAACCAGCCCCGCCCGCGGCCTCTCCACACGTGCGCGCATGAGTGCCGCCCATCCATGACCGCTGAGCACCGCGAGCACCGCACACGTTTCAAGAAGATGGTGCACGTGACTGCCGGACTTCGAGAGACCCACGATGCCCATGGCCAGAGCCAGGCCGAGGTAGACCGTCCAACGCTGACGCACAGCCCCCCGGATGACCAGCAGCCCGGCTCCACCGAGACCGAGCAGCAACGGACCGACCGCCAGCAACACATCCCTGAACCCGATGGCCCCGACACCAAGGCCATCGCGCGTGTGGCTGGCGTTGAGTGTTGCCGCGTGCAGCCAGAATGACCCGTCCGTCGCCCGCTGCAACCAGAGAATGACGAGCGCGACCAGAGCCAGCCACGCAACGCCAAGCAGCAGCGCTTCCTTCCGGCGGCCGCGCAGTGCGAGAACCACGATGCCGGCCACCGCACCCGCCACCGCGGTCTGCTTCGTCATCCATGCGGCAAGCGCGAGGAGAAGAAACAGCAGCGCGCGCCCCCGGGTGAAGGTCCCGCCGGTGAGCACGGCAAAGGCAGCGAACGACAGCGCCAGTGCGGGCAGGTCGACGCGCCCGACAAACATCCACGGAAAGGCGATGCCTCCACTCACGAAGGCCGCGGCGCCCGTACAGGCAGCCATGCGCGCGAGGCCTTCACCGCGAAGTGCCCGGAAGATGCAAACGAGCAGCGCCAGCGTCGCGACGAGGGAGAGCAGTCGGCCCGGCGTGAAGGAAGGCCCCGTGAGTCGCATGAGCGGCGTCTGCATCCATGAACCCAGAGGCGTGTAGTTGTGATGCAGGAATGGCGGCGCATCCACCGCTCCGTAGAGAGAATGCCCCTCGCTCGCACGGAAGGCCGCGGTTGCGAGGGCGGGCTCACCCGTCTCAAGCAGCTCCGGAACGGCCAGCGCCACGCCGGCGCTCACGAGATGCACAAGGAGACCGCCGAGCAGCAACGCGAGGAGCAGCCGCTGCACGAGAAAGGCGCCACTCCGCAACCATCCGTCTCCCATGGACCGCAGGTTATCCGAGGCCGCCGAGGCCCGCGTTGGCGGGGTACGATTCCGCACCCATGGAGTCCGGCGCCCGCGACATCTCCCTCGTGATTCCCGTGCGCGACGAGGAACCCAACGTCCGGCCGCTCCTCGCTGAACTTGCAGCGCTGCCTCCTGGGTTTCTGACTGAGATCATCCTCGTGGATGATGGCAGCCGCGATGGCACCTTTGCCGTCATTCGCGCAGCGGCCGCCGCGGACAAGCGCGTGCGCGGCGTGCGTCTTGCCCGCCGGTCCGGCAAAGCGGCCGCCTATCGCGAGGGCTTCCAACGTGCACGGGGTGCCATGGTCGCGACGCTCGATGGCGATCTGCAGGACGATCCGCGCGATCTCCTCCCGCTGGCTGCGGCCGTGGCAGGCGGTGCGGACCTCGCCGTGGGAATCAAGCAAGGCGGCAAGAGCAGCGCCACGGGGTTCGTGGCGTCGCGACTTGGCAACACCTTTCTCAATCTGTTCCTGCGCCCGCGGCTCGCGGACATGAACTGCCCTGTGCGGGTGATGCATGCGGAAGTGGCCCACGCACTCGATCTCAGCGGCGATCTGCACCGCTTCATCCCGGCTCTCGCGCATGCGGCGGGGTTCACGCGCATCGTGGAACGGCCCGTCACCAATCGCGCGCGCCAGCACGGGAGCTCCAAGTATGGCGGCGCGAAGTACATCACCGGACTCGCGGCGCTGCTCGGCATGGTGCTCGCAGCCCGCTTCGGGCGCCGCCCCATGGCGTTCTTCGGTCTCCTCGGCATTCCGCTGCTCCTTCTCGGATTGCTGATCGACGGCTGGTTCGCCGTGCGTTTCCTCGCTTGCGGCGTCAGCGTGGACGAGGATCTGCCCACAGTGATCCTCGGCGTGCTCCTCATCCTCATGGGCACGCAGTTCCTCTCGCTCGGGTTCCTTGGCGAACTCATGGCGCGGCGGCTGGAGCGTGTCGAAGAATCCGAAGGCCGGCACGTGGCGGAGGAGTGCTGATGGCGGCGCTGCCGCAGGATCTCGAAGGCCTCGTGCTCCGGGTCACCACTTCCGCCGAGCGCCTGTTGGGGCTGCAGGATCGCGACCCCGACGCACCCACGGCAGGCTGTTTTCATCCTGCGCATTGGCGCGACAAGGGGAGCTCGTTCGCCGACATGCGCCGCCAAGAGGCCGTGCTGCCCCTCGCGCTCATGTGGCGTCACGATTTCCCGGGCAATACCAAGCGCGGTGAAGCGCGGCTGCTCGAAGCGGTGCTCCTCGGGCTGCGCTATTGGTGCCAGGAACAGCATGAGGATGGCACCTTCGACGAGTGGTACGCACGCGAGCATGGCTACGCCACGACCGCCTTCAGCACCTTCGCTGTTGCACTCACGGTGGACACCCTCGGCGAATCCCTCGCCGATCCGTTGCGCGCGGACGTGTTGCGCGCGCTCAATCGCAGCGCGGAGTGGCTTGCCACACACGACGACTGGTTCAAGACCAATCACGAGGCCGTGGGCGTGGCCGCTCTCGGTGTCGCCGCGAAGACTCTCGGCGCGCCTCGTTTCGCCGGGCGCGCCCGGGAAAACGCCGCTGCCATCGCCGCGCGCCAGCACGCTGAAGGCTGGTCCCGCGAGATCACCTCGGTGGATGTGGGTTATTCATTCCTCATTGCGGAGTATCTCGGCCTGCATGCGGTGCTGTGCGGAGAAGCGGCCTCACTCACGCCCGCGCGGCGGGCACTCCATTTCGCCGCCCACTTCCTGCATCCCGACATGACCACGAGTTCCGACTACGGCATCTGCGCGAATCCCTACGTCTCGCGCCTCGCTGCGGTCGCGCTGGCGCCTCACGACGCGACGGCTGCCGGCATGTTGAGCTGGATGCAGCGTGTCACCGGCACGGCCGCCACCGGCACGCTCGAAGATGATCTCCGCATCGCGCGCTGGTCCTTCCAACCACTCCTCGCAGCGCTCCTCGCCGATCAACGCCTGCCGACCCGGCTCGCTGCCGCGCCTGTGGTCGCAGAACCGCTCTTCTTTGAACGGACGCGGGCAGACTTCGCCGCACCCGTTGCCGGACTGAGCGCGCACGCGCGGCCGGGCTATGTCGCCTGGGTTTCTGCGGCCTCGGGAGCAGTGGTGCGCATTGCTTTCCGCGCTGGATCGGGTTTCCATCCGCTGGTCGCAGAGCGCGGCCTCGCACTGCGCGAGGGAGGCACGGTCTACCGCACGCGCGCGTGGAATCGGCGCGGACTTCCTCTGCAAGGCGGCGCCACTCTCACTCTGGAGGCGCCCCTCGTGCGCTGCCGTTTCGTGCAGCCGTCGGGATTGCAGCGTCTCCTGCTCTCGTTCGCAACGCGTCTTCCAGGAGGGCCGCGCTGGTCTCGCAAGCTGATCGACATCTGGCGCGCGCGGAAGGGCACCGCGTTGAATCAGAGCACGGGCGCTCTCGGCGGTGGCACCTCACCGGCCACTCTCCTGCGCCGCATCGAACTCCGCGACCATGACGTGCTGCTGGATGACCGCATCATTGGCAACGCCGATCCTGCAGCCATGAGCCTTGAAGTCGAAGGCCCACTCGCAGGGCTTCCGGCAGCGCGCGACGCAGCTTTCCGTGTGCCCCTCAGCGCTTGCGGGCCCGTGCGTTCGACTTCCGGCTTGCGACTCGCACGCGCGCTTTGCTGCCGCGCGGGCCGGCCTGCTTGGGAGCGCCGGGAAGTTCCTTCATCCTGACGCTGCGTCCTTCGCGCGCGGACAGATCCGCCGCGGCGATGACCCGATGCGTCGCGAGCGCCGCCTCGATGCCTGTGCGCTCCATCTCGCGGCCCTCGCGAATGGCGCGCACGAATTCCTCGAACTGCGGGAGATAGGGGTGCTCCTTCACATCTCCTGATTCCACCAGCGCCGTTTCGAGAGTGGACCAGTGCCCCTTCCGGAGGCCGGGAAGTTTCCGCGTCCAGAAACGGCGGTCATCCACCGCGCCTTCGCTGCCGACCAGATGCACGCGCAGGTGATAGGGCTGCAAGGCATCGATGCTGCTCGCCACTCGCCCGATGCGTCCGTCACGGAAGCGCAACTGGGCCGCGATGGTGGTCGGGTATTCGTAGGGCGCGAACTCCGGGGCGGCGCTGCGGGTCGCGTGCGCGGTGACCTCTTCCACCTCCCCACCCATGAAAAAGAGCAATCCGTCGAGCGCGTGGCAGCCAGCGGTCAGAAGGGATGAACCACCCCACGCGCCTTTCACATTCCAGGCGTACTGCGGAATGTCCGGGCCGATGCCATGAAAGTAGTCGCATTCTCCGAAGTGCACCTTGCCGAGCAGCCCCTTGTCGATGAGCCCGCGCACGAGGGAGAAATGCATGGAGAAGCGACACTCGAAACCGACGCATGCCTGCACGCCCGCCGCGCGCACGGCATCGCGCAC
>SXUL01000041.1 GCA_005790545.1 Planctomycetia bacterium
CGTTTTGGAGGCTGGAAGTACAAAATCAAGGTGTTGTCAGGGCAGTGTTCTCTCAAAGCGTGTTAGGAAAAGATCTGCTCCAGGCTTCTCTCCTAGCTTCTTGTAGCCTCAGGTGCGCTCTTCACCACCTGCGGCAGGAACATGCGGCCCGCACCGAAGAGGTCTCCCACCACGTTCATGCCAGCCATGAGCGGACCTTCGATGATGGCAAGCGGCGTCGGATACGAGCGCAGCGCCTCCTCCATGTCGGAGACAATGTAGTCGGTGATGCCATGGCGGAGTGCGTGCGCAATGCGCTCCGCAAGGGCCGCAGTGCGCCAGACCTCCATGTGTGCGGCTTCCGCCGCGGCCGTGCCCGCATCCTTTCCGAAGGCCACCAGCCGCTCCGTTGCGTCCGGGCGACGATCGAAGATGAGATCCTCCACGAGTTCGCGGAGATCCGCCGGCAGATCATCCACCACGTCCAACTCGCCGGCGTTGACGATGCCCATGCTGAGCCCCGCGGCGATGGCATGCGAGAGGAAGACCGCGTGCAGCGCGCGACGCACACGGTCCTGACCGCGGAAAGCAAAGGAGAGGTTCGACACGCCGCCGCTGGTCTTCATGCGCGGCCAGCGCCGCTTCACCTCGCGCACGGCCTCGATGAACTCGATGCCGTAGCGCGCGTGCTCCTCGATGCCCGTGCCGATGGTGAGGATGTTGGCATCGAAGATGATGTCCTCTTCGGGAAAACCGGCATCCACGGTGAGAAGCTTGTGCACCCGCGCGGCGATGGCGAGCTTGTGCTCGAAGGTGACGGCCTGCCCCTGTTCGTCGAAGGCCATGACCACGACCGCGGCTCCATAGCGACGCACGCTGCGCGCGTGTTCGAGGAAGGCCGCCTCGCCCTCCTTCAGCGAAATGGAATTCACCACGGCCTTGCCCTGCAGGCAGCGCAGCCCCGCTTCCAGCACGCTCCAGCGCGAGGAATCCACCATCACCGGCACGCGCGCAATGTCCGGCTCCGCAGCAATCTGATTCAGGAAGCGCGTCATGGCCGCTTCCGAATCCAGCAAACCCTCATCCATGTTCACATCGAGGATGTTGGCGCCCGCGAGCACTTGCTGGCGCGCCACCTCGACGGCCTCCTCGTGGCGGCCGTCAGCGATGAGCCGGCGAAACTTCCGCGAGCCGGTGACATTGGTGCGCTCGCCCACGAGGGTGAAATTGCTGTCCGGCCGGATGCGGAGTGGCTCGAGGCCCGAGAGTACCGTCTCGCCGTGCGGAGCTGGATGCGTGCGCGGTTTCACAGCGCGCACGCGCGCCGCGAGCGCGCGAATGTGCTCTGGTGTGGTGCCGCAGCATCCACCCACAAGATTCACCAGCCCTTGGTCCGCGAAGGCACCGACTTCGGCCGCGAAACTCTCCGCTGTTTCGGTGTAGGCGCCCATTTCGTCCGGCAAGCCGGCGTTCGGAATGCACCCGACAGGGATGGTGGCCACCTCCGCGAGCTCTGCGAGCCAGGGCCGCATTTCGCGCGCACCGAGTGCACAGTTGAGTGCGACCGCAGCGAGAGGTGCATGGGAGATGCTCGTCCAACACGCCTCGACTGTCTGCCCCGAAAGCGTACGCCCGCTCTTGTCGGTGATGGTCACTGAGGCAACCACGGGCACGCGTCGCCCCAGTTCCTCGAAGACCTCCTCGATGGCGAACAGCGCCGCCTTGAGATTGAGCGTGTCGAAAGTGGTCTCGGGCAGCAGCAGATCCACGCCGCCATCCATGAGTCCGCGCACCTGCGCGGCATAGGCCGCAACGAGGTCATTGAAGGTGACCGCGCGGAAGGCGGGGTCGTTCACATCCGGAGAAAGCGAGGCCGTGCGATTGGTCGGGCCCATGGAGCCCGCAACAAAGCGTGGCCGGCTGCTGTCCTGCAACGCAGCCACCGCTTCACGCGCGACCAGCGCCGCAGCACGGTTAATCTCATGCACCACACCTTCGAGACCGTAGTCCGCCAGTGCAATGGCCGTGGCATTGAAGGTGTTGGTCTCTATGATGTCGGCGCCCGCCGCGAGGTACTCACCATGGATGCGCCGGATCAGCGCGGGCTGCGTGAGCACCAGCAGGTCATTGCACCCCTTGAGCGATTTCGGATGCGCTGCGAAACGCTCGCCGCGGTATGCGGCCTCGTCCAGACCCTCACGCTGGATCATGGTGCCCATGGCACCGTCCACGACGAGGATGCGCGCCGAGAGAGCTTCGAGGAATTGATTGGTCATCGCTTGCGAACTCCCGTGCCGATCAGGCCTTCGAAATGCGGCGCGTGCGGATCGCGCCCCGAGCTTCGCACTTCCACGTTGGCGAAGCCAGCGCTGCGGAGCAGCTCGCGCAGAGCTGGCTTGCGGAAGCCGAGGTGCTGATGCCCCAAGCGCTCGCGCACCCAGGTTTCCGTGTGGGCCTCGAGGTCAAGCACCAACAGACGGCCGCCCTTCGCGAGCCGCGCGCGCGCCGCGCGCAACGCATCCGCGGGTTGCTCCAGTTCGTGCAGCAACTGGCTCATCAAGATGCAATCCACCTCACCAGCGGCCAGCGGCAAGTCCTCTGCAACGCCCCGTCGGCACTCGATGCGCGCTGCCAGTCCTTCGCGGCGAGCACGCGCCGCGAGACGTGTGAGCGCTGCTCCATCCCGGTCGATGGCGAGGACGTGGTGCCCCTCGCGCGCCAGGAGCAGGGCCATGCCGCCACTCCCGGGCCCGATGTCTGCGATGCGCATGGGGGGCAGCAGGGCGAGCAGGCCGTGAGCGAAGGCTTCCCAACTCCGTCCCGGAGCAGCTCGAAGCCCGAGCCCCGTACTGGCGCACTCCCTCTCGCGCGCAGCGATGGAAACCCGTGCGGCAGCGAGATCCCGGCGCGCCGCGGGACTCTGCCCGAATTCCACGACAGCAGCGCGCGCGAGGTCTGGCGCGACGGCCAGGGCCCGCGCGAGACTTCTGCGCCCCTCACGGCGCAAGGCGACGAGCCCACCGGAACGGAGTTGCGCGAGCTGCGCCGACACGAGCGGCTGACTGGTCCCGAGAATCACCGCCAGTTCACCCACCGCAAGCTCCGCGTGCGTGACGAGGTGCATGAGGCGCAAGCGGCGCTCGTCGGCGAGCAGCCGGAGAGTCGTTGTGATCGCGGACGCGGACATGACGCATCATCTTATCACGATGTATCAATGCAACAGTAAGCGTGCGCTGTACGGCGGATGCCCATGCGCTCCGGCCCTGCATCGTGCGAGCCTGCGCTGATGTGGTGGACGCTGCGGGTCAAGCGGCCCCGCTGGACTCCAGAGGCATTCTCCGGTGAAGATGTGCCCATGCCTGCCTTGCGTCATCACGCGCGCACCGCTGCGTGCCGGACTGTCCTGCTCCTCCTCACCACCCTCGCCGTCGTGGCGCAGAAACCTGCCGAGGGGCCCGCTCCCGGTGAACTGAAACTTCAGACCGAGATGCAGAAACTGGCTGCACAGCAAGCTCAGTGGTGCCTCGAGCACCGGCAGTGCGAAGAGGGTTTGCGCGTGCTCGCGGAGGCCGGTGAATCCCCGGCCGTGGCGAAACTGAAGAAGGCACTGGAAAGCGCCACCCCTGCGGTTGAGAGCCCGCTGCTCCCCGTGAAGAGGAAGGAGTGGCGCCAACGGAGGGCGGTGCTCGGGCTGCAACTCATGAGCGCGGCGCTGAAGGCTCAGGCTCTCGCGCGCGCGCAGGCCGCGTTCGTCAGTGTGCGCGAGGATCTCGAACCCGCACGCGCCGTGAAGGCTCTTGTGGAATTGGTGCGCGCCGCGCGGGATGACAAGGATGTGGCTCTGGCTTCGCGCATCCTGCTCACAGCCGAATCCGCGCTCAGCGACAGCAAGGAACGCCTGCTGATGCGCACCGTGCGCGAGGAACTGGCTCTGCGCGAAGGCGTACTGCTCAAGGCGGAGGGCCGTCCCATGGTGGCGTGGGTCGCGCTGCCCGTCGGCTGGAAGGCGGGTGCGAAGGACGTCGCGGTACAAGTTGCGCTGGAAGGCGCGGGTTCCAACTTTCTCGGGGCATTGCGGAACTTTCGCCAGCAGCGCGGCGAGCGCAATGTGATCCTCGTCGTGCCCTGCACTCTCAGCAACACCAACGCGCTGGACGCCGCGCGTTACCCGGACTACGACGCCGCAACGCTTGCGGCTAATGAGGCCCGCGACGGGCGGCGCTTCGACTTCGATGCGCAAGGTCTCACGGGCATTCTCGAAGTTCTCCGTCGAGACTATGGCGCCGCTCCGCGCTTCAGCGTGACCGGCTTCAGCGGTGGCGGCATGCTCACGTGGTGGTGGATCCTCCATCGCCCGGCGGATCTCGAACACGCACTGCTCGCCTGCGGCAACTTCCAGGGCCCGCCGCCTGCCGACAAACCGGAGTTCACCGCACCCGGCCCGGACATTCACTTGCTCATCGGCGAGAAGGATGGCTTCAACGAGGAGGTGTTCGGTCAGAAGCCCGGCATCATCGGCCAGACCGATGCGGGTGAAGCGGCCGCACGCGCCTTCGGCCTCTCACGCATCACCCGCCGCGTCATCAGCGGCGCCGGCCACGACAGTTTCGCCGCCGAAGTCTGGAAACTCCACGACCCCCTGCGCCGCTGACGCGGCGCAGACGCTGCGGCGTCAGTTGCCGCGGCGGCGAGGGGCGCGGGGGCCGGATTCGAATTCGTAAGCGGGGAGTTCGAGGAGCTTCGGATCCACGGCCTTGAGGCTTTCGAAGGCCGCGTCAAGGGTCTTCACGTCGGATTCGCGTTGGGCCGCTACAAAGCGGACGCGGAGCATTTTGGCTGTGTCCACGGCGGAGAAGTTGAGGCCATCGAGAACATTGGCCGCCTCGGGCCGGCGCGCGAAGGCCGCAAGGCACTCGCTGAGGCAGCGTTCGAGATCGCCAGCGTCGAGCGCGACGCGCGCACGCCCACCAAGGCAGAGCACCATCTCGCGCTCCACTGTCGCCCGCGAGGATGGATCCGCTGCGAGTGCACGTTCGTAGCGAGCGAGAGCGCGCGCGTAGGCATCCAGTGACTCTGTCTGATGCCTCTCACGGCGGTGATACTCCGCCGCGATGAGAGATGAGAAGCCCGCGAAGCGCTCCAGCTCCGGCATGGCGCCCGGCCGCGCGAGCAATGCGTCGTAGACACTCTCCATGCCCTCGACCCCACGCTCCTCCAAGGCTTGCCAACGGAAGCGGTCATGCAAAGCCGGTGAGAGCGGGAAGCGCTCGATACCCGCAGCCACCACACGGCCCGCTTCAGAAACCGCGCCGAGTTCGCGCAGGAAGTCGTAGTGCGCGGCCACCTGCGAGTCCTCGCCATCGGGATGGCGCGCGAGCACGGCGTAGGCCGCGTGCACATCCGCCAGCCACTCGCCGGGCCAGGCGCGCTTCTCCGCCTGTGCCGCGCGAATCGCAGCGCGGCGCGCTTCTGCAAAGAGTCCGACCGTTACCATGCCGAACCACGAATCCGCTTCGAGAGGCACGCCCTGCACTGCGCGTTCGGCACGCGCCCACGCTTCCTTCTGGTCCTCGAGGTAATAGGCCGCGACGGCAAGAGCCGAATGCACGCGCGCTCCGGTGGCGCCCTTCTTCTCGGCTTCCAGCGCGAGATCCCGTGCGTCGAGGAAACACGCCCGCGCCTCGCGCCGCGAAATGCCCGGCTTCAGCGTCTTCTTGATGAGCGCCTCGGCATCGACCAGTTGGATTGCAGCTTCCGCGGGGAGCGCGGAATCAACGGGCGGCGCCGCGCCTTCTTCGAGGGCCTTCGACCAGCCGCCGATGTCCATGGCCTTCGAGCCCGCGGCGAGTCCGCGGTGCATGATGGCGAGAGTCTTCGCACGCGGAGAGTTCGTACCAATGCGCTCCAGTGCGGCGACGAGCGCGCTCTTTTCTTCCGCGGCGATGGGCACGCGCAACGCCTCGTTCATGAGTTCCGCAGCGCCTTCTGTATCCACGGCAGCCAGGGTCTTCCGCGCGAGCGCCGCCAACTCCGGGTCGTTGCCCGCGATAGCGAGCCGCAAAAGATCGAGTGAGGCGCTGCTGCCGTCCGCCGCAGCACCGTCGAGGATCTGCCGCCGCGCGGCCGCATCCGCCTGCGCGTAGCTTGCCTCGACAAAGCTCTTGTCCGCTGCGTCCCGGCTCTTCGCACGTTCGGCAAGCGGCCGGTCGCCCTTCGGCGGTTCTGCGGGCGGATAGTTCGCGGACCCGTCCTTGATCTGCAGGAACACGCTCGCCGTGTCCCAGGCATAGAACACGTCGTAGATCTCCTTGCCTTGGAGATCGACTGCGATGTGGCGTGGCGAAATGCGGCGGCCATCAAGGAACTTCTCGAAAATGATCGGCTCGATGGCGATGTGCTCGCCGCAAGTAACCGTGCCGAAGCGCGGACAGGGAATGCGGCGGCCCTGCTCGTCGAAGTCGCGCGGGGTGTGGCGATACACCGACGCGATGAGGCACACATACGGGTCGTAGAGCGAGGCGGTTTCCGGGCGGCGGTAGCGCACCCCCGCGTAGTGCTCGCTCGCGATCTCGCCGTCCATGTTCACGCACACCAGCAGAGCGCGCGCCGACTGGCGCTGGAGCGCGAGAGCGTCCTCCCAGTTGCGCTGCCACTTCACAAGGCAGGGCTTCTTCCAGTCTTCGGCAGTGGGCGCAAACCACATCTCCTCGCGATTCACCTGGGGGCGCGTCGGCGCTCCGGCTGGAGCTGGCGGAGTCGGCTGTTCTTGCTGAGCAACAAGCGGCTGCATGCCGAGCACGAACGTGCACACGAGCGGGAGCGTGGTCTGGATCGAGAAACGCATGGTCCTGTGATCTCCCGCGGTCCGGCGAGGAATGACCGCCAAGTCCGCCAAGTATGATCCGCCCCCGGCGGCATCGTCAACGTGAGTCGTTGGCGAACACCGGCGCCCGACGGGGGGCTGGCCACCGCCGGAGAACGCCGCGTGCCAGACGTCAGCGAAATCACACGAGAAGTGAAGTCAGCGCACAAGTTCCTGGACGAGGTCCGCCGGGAACTCGGGCGGGTCATCGTTGGGCAAGGCGCCCTCATCGACGGCCTGCTTGTGGGCCTTCTCGCTGACGGACATGTGCTTCTGGAAGGCGTGCCAGGCCTCGCGAAGACCCTCGCTGCCCGCTCCCTCGCCGCGGTGTTCCAGGGCAGCTATCGCCGCATCCAGTTCACGCCGGATCTCTTGCCGAGCGACCTTCTCGGAACCCACATCTGGCAACCCGCAACAGGCACGTGGAGCGTGCGAGAAGGTCCCATCTTCGCAAACTTCGTCCTGGCGGACGAGATCAACCGCGCACCGGCCAAGGTGCAGTCGGCCCTCCTCGAAGCGATGCAGGAACGGCAGGTTTCGTTGGCTGGCGACACCCGCGCGCTGCCGAAGCCTTTCCTCGTCCTCGCCACACAGAACCCCGTGGATCAAGAAGGCACCTACCCGCTGCCTGAAGCCCAGGTGGATCGCTTCATGCTGAAGCTCCTGATCGCTTACCCCACGCCTGTGGAAGAGAAGGACATCATCACGCGCATGGCGGCGGCGGAGGGACGACCGGAGGTGCGCGCTTGTGCGCGCCTCGAGGATCTTCTTGCAGCACGCCGACTCATGGACCGCATCCACGTCGACGGCAAGATCCTCGACTATGTGGTGGGGCTCGTGTTCGCGACGCGCGCACCTGCGCAGCACGGCCTTGCGGATCTCGCGCCGTCGATCCGCTACGGCGCCTCGCCGCGCGCCTCCATCGCGCTGGTGCAGTCAGGCCGCGCGCGCGCCTTCATGGCGGGTCGCGGTTTCGTCACACCCGAAGACATCAAGTCCGGCGCACTCGATGTATTGCGCCATCGCGTCATCCCTTCATGGGAAGCCGAAGCGGAAGGCGTGGGCCCGGACGACATTGTCCGTCGCATCCTCGCGGCGGTCCCCGTGCCGTGATCACGACGGCGGGCGCACCGCGCACGACGGATGGCGTGGCGGAGCTCATGCGCTCCGTCACCCGCATCACACTGGAGAGCCGCAAGCTCACGAACGATGTGCTCGCGGGCGCCTATCTCTCGGTCTTCCGTGGCACAGGCGTCGAGTTCGACGACGTGCGCGAGTACGCGGAGGGCGACGACCCACGCAGCGTGGACTGGAACGTCACGGCCCGCCAAGGCCGCCCGTTCGTGAAGCGCTTCACGGATGAGCGCGACCTCTCTGTGGTGTTCCTGCTGGATGTGAGCCGCTCCATGGAAGGCGGCTTCGGGACATGGAGCGCGCGTGAAACCGCAGCGCGCCTCATCGCCTGTCTCGGGCTGTCGGCGGTGCGCCACCACGACAAGACCGGGCTCATCGCTTTCGCCGACGGCGTGGTGCATCAAGTCGCGCCGAAGAAGGGCACCAATCAGGTGCTGCGTCTCGTGCGGGATGCGCTGGCGCTGAAGCCTGTGGCAGCACGCGCAGATCCAGCGCTTGCGCTCCGGCGTGCTGCCCGCACTCTGCCGCGCCATGCCATCCTTTTTCTGATCTCGGATTTCCTCGCGGGAAGTACGGGCAATGCGCTGGCCGAAGCGCAGCGTCGTCACGATGTCATCGCCGTGCGCTTGCTCATGCCGGAACTCACGCCCCCCGCGAGCGGCCTCATGCATTGCCTCGATCCTGCGACCGGGCGGCACCAGCTCATGGACTGGTCCGACGAGCGTGTGCGCATGTTCCACGCGGCCCGCATGGCCGAGCGCCGCAGCAGCGTGCAGCGGGAGCTGCGGCGCGGGCGCACCGATCTGATCGATGTCGTGGTGCCGCCGCATCCGGGCCGCGGCACCATCCTCAGGCCACTGCTCCGCTTCTTTCACCAACGCGCGCTGCGCGGAGCCACACGATGAGCGGTCTTGTCCGCGCGTCAGCCATGTTGCTGCTCGTGCTGGCCGCAGCGGCCTGCGGGCCGGCCAGTGAAGCGCCGCCCGCGACTGAGTTGAGCATCGAGATCCTCGGCCTTCCCGAAGCCGCGGACCTCGGAAAGGCCTTTCCACTCACCATCATCCGACGCTGGACACGCGACCATGAAGCGCTGCCCTTCGACGCTGCAGCACTCCAACCCATGGTCTTCGCGGTCCACACGGTCAAACGCCATGGCTTTGCCACGCACTGGCGCGAGACAATTCAGGGAGAGGCGTGGTTGCTGGATCTCGCCCCAGTGGACCATTGGAGCGCCGGCTTTGAAGCCCGTGCTCTCGCAGGCGGACGTCGCAGCGAGGCGCGCTCAGCGCCGCGCGCACTGCGTGTGCTCCCCGCGCGCAAGCCGGGCGACAGCCTTGATGCGGAACTGCCGACGGAACTGCATCTCATCCCTCCGAGAGCACTCGTCGTTCTCATCTCGTGCACGCTGCTGGTCAGCGCGCTCTGGACGCTCTGGTTCCTCCGCCGCCATAGCAGGCGTCGCCAGCCAGTGGCTGCAAAGCCTGCTCCCCGAGCGCGGCTTGCAGCGCTGGTCCATGCATCGCCGCGCGAGGGCGCGGACTGGGACCGTTGGCATGTCGAGCTCTCGGGAGCGCTGCGCGACCACCTCGAAGAACGTCACGCCGTCGCCGCCCCGCGCATGACCACGGAGGAACTCGCGCGCGACCCCGAGGCCGGGATGCGCTGCGGCGCGGCGCATGCTCCGAGTTTGACACTGCTCCGTGAATGTGACGCCGTGAAATTCGCCGCGGAAACGGTGCAAGCGGATGAGGCGGAGGTGCGCCTCGCGGCGGCCAGAAGGCTGGTTGAGAGGGAAACGCCTTGAGCAGTTGGTGCGAACAGATGTTCGGAATCATGCCCGCGGAACCGTGGCGGCTGCTCGCGCTGTTGGTGCTGCCGCTCTGGTGGCTGCGGACGCGGCCGGCGCGCAACACTGGCGTGCTCTTTGCGCCCTTGGCCGCACTCCACGACGACTCACCGCCTGCAACCTGGCGCACGCGCTTGCAGTGGTTGCCGCGCTTCCTCGTCCTCGTCACGCTCTGTTGCACGATCATTGCGTGGTCACGTCCCGTGAGCTCAGAACGCTTGCCGCGCACGAGCGAGGGCGCGGACATCCTGCTCGTCCTCGACCGCTCGGCATCGATGGCAGCGCGCGATCTCGCGGCCGGACGGACGCGCCTCGAAGTCGCCATCAGCGCTGCCAGAGGCTTCATCGCCGCCAGACCGCACGACCGCATCGGACTCATCACCTTCGCGCGCTTTGCAGACCTCTGTTGTCCTCCGACGCTCGATCACGACGCACTCACGCGCTCGCTTGAGGAGGTCCGGGCTGTCGCAACCGATGGATCCGAGGATGCCACAGGACTGGGCGCCGCTGCCTCACGCGCCATCGAGACTCTCGCGAAAGTGCAAGGCACGCGCGTGGTGGTGCTGCTGACGGACGGTGTGGAAACCGTGGCGGACAGGTCTCGCGCGGGAGCGCTCACCCCGCTCGCAGCCGGGCAACTCGCGCGCGAGCGCGGCGTGCGCCTGCATGTCATCTCGGCCACGCAGGAACGCGACACCGAACGCGCTGCTGCTCTGGTGGCCGAGAGCATGGCCGGACTCAGCGGCGGGCGGTTCTTCACGGCCCGTGATGAAGCGAGCCTCAGCGCAACCTTCGAAGCAATCGACGCAGCAGAAAAAACGCAATTCAAGGACCCGCGCTGGAAACTCCGTGACCGCGGCGGCGCGTTCATCCTCGCGGCGTTGCTGTGTTTCCTGTGCGCTGAACTCCTCGCGCTCGGGCCCTTGAGGAGCATCCCGTGAGCGCAACGCTCTTCGCCGCTCCTGCCGAGTTGCTCTGGCTTCTCGCCGTGGTCGTGCTCGCAATGTGGGTCATCAGGGCCCGCTGGGCGCGCGGAAGAGCGGCGAAGCTCCAACTCGGCGAACGCGCGAGCGCACTCGTCACCGGAGCGGGCGAACGCGCTTCGGGCGTGGCACTGCGGCTTGCAGGCGCGGCACTGCTCGTGGTCGCGCTGGCCGAGCCGCGGCTCGGGCTCGACGAAGATCTCGCTGCAGACGCCCGCGCGGATCTCGTGATTTGCCTCGATGTCTCACGCTCCATGCTGGCTGCGGACGCGACACCGGACCGTCTCGGGGCGGCCCGTGCTGCGCTGGAAGCCATGCTGTCGGCATGCGAGCACACGGCGGTGGCCTTGGTTCTGAGCGCCGGCGAAGCACGCCTCCGCGCACCTTTGACGCATGACCTCACGGCCCTCGCGGGACTGCTCGCGGAAGCGGATCCCTGGACCGTCCCCACGGGCGGCACGCACCCAAGCGCCGCGCTGGAACTTGCCCTCGCCACTCTCGGCGCAGGGCGCGGCACGCATGGGGCCATCCTCTTCGTCGGCGATGGTGAGCGCGCTGAATCCGCCTCGGCCACAGCCGCCGCCGTGCAGGCACGGGGTTTCCGCGTGCACACGGCCGTGGTCGGGGGCACGCGCGCCGTGAAGATTCCCGTACCCGGCGTGGATGGCGTGAGCACCTTCGCACGCACTGCTGCCGGAAATGATGTGCTCAGTCGCGCGGACAGGAACGCCATGCAAGGTCTCGCTGAAGCTGGCGGCGGCCTCTGCGTGGACCTCGCAGCGGAACCGCAAGCGCTGCGCCGCCTTCTGCGCGAAGAGATCGCTCCGCTGGCCCGGGCCGGTGCGCGGCCGGGGCGCGTGGAACACACGGCACGCGCGGCCTGGCCGCTCCTCGGCGCGCTGCTACTCCTCGGGGCCGCGCTGTTCCGTCCAAGGAGCGCCGCCGCATGAAGCTCCTCGTCTGGCTTTGCGCGCTCGCGGCGGGATCGGCAGCCGCGCTCGGTGTCGCCGCCTTCGAGGATGGCCGTGCCGATGACGCAGCGCGCCACTTCGCGGACGCGGCCTCGGACAACCCGAGCGCCTCGCTCTGCATGAATCTCGCGCTCGCGGAATTGCACGCCGGACGACCTGACGCCGCTGAGGCGGCCGCGGAACGTGCCGCTCTTGCCGGTGGACGCGCCTGGTTCAGCGCACGCGATTTCCTGCTCGGCGCAGCGGCCTGGAAGCGTTCTTTCGTGCTTGAGACGCGCGCGGACCTCCCCGGCGCTGGCAAGGACCCGTTCGCTGGCGCGCTCGCAGCGACGCATGAAGCTCTCGCTGCATGGCGGTCGGCGTGCAGCAGCAAGTCTGACTGGCCAGCGGCCCGCCGGAACGTGGAGCGCGCGCTCTTCCGGATCGAGGCGCTCCGCGCGCGACAGGAGGAACGCGCGAGAGAGGCACGCACACGCCCCGTCACGGAACAGCCGCTTCCGCCACCTCCACCAGCAGCAGCAACCGCCCCGGGTCCCGAGCCCGTGCCTCCCGCTGATCCCGGCCGACTCGACAAGCAGGCACTGGATGCACTCCTCGCGGAACTGGCCGCACGTGAGCGGGAGAAGCGCCGCGTACGAGTCGCGGAACGCGCTACGCGCAGCGGGGAGGATTGGTGATGATCATCCTCTGCGCCCTGTTGCTTGCGCTGTCCGGCGAGGTCCTGTTTGCACAGGCACCACCGCTGCACGTGGAGTACGTCCTGCCGAAGCAGATGCTCTTCACCGGCGAAACGGCGAGATGCATCCTGCGCGTGAGCTTCGAACAGTCTTTCGTGCGCGAGCACCTCTTGCCCATCGTGCAGCGCAGGACATCGCTGCCGTTCCTGCTCAAGACGCCCTTCGACAACAAGGCGTTGCCGGGCTGGCACTGGCTGCCGTCACCGGCACCGTCATCCGGACCGACGCTCGCCGTGGACGACGCGGTGGTCACGGTCGCTCCCTCCCCAGCCGTGGTGCGCAACGGCACGCGCCATGCTGTCGTGGACATCGAGCGCCGCTTCCGCATCACGCAGGCAGGTCGCGTCATCCTTCCGCGCGCGCGCCTGATCTGCGCCAGCACAAGCGGCTTCGAAACGGACTTCCTTGGCCAACGCACGCCACGCGACCGGACGGAGGTCGAAGTCATCGCCCCCGCCGTGGAACTCGAAGTGTTGCCGCCGCCAAGCCTCGGCCGGCCGGCGGAGTTCCGCGGCGCCATCGGTCGCTTCACGCTGCATGCACGCGCCGACAAGACCAGCGCGCATGTGGGCGACGTGGTGATCCTCAGCATCGACATCACCGGCTCGGGAGACATGGCTGCACTCGCACCGCCAACACTTGGCGCGAGCCCCGCGTTCCATCTCCTGGGCACGCGCGTGGAACTCTCGCCAGACATGCTGATTCAGCACCATGAACTGCGCGTACTCGACACGACAGCGACGGTGCTTCCTGAATGCGCTCTGGTGAGCTTTGATCCGGATGCGGAACCACCTGCATACCGACGCTTGGTTGCTCCGCGCATCGCAATCCAGTTGCTCGCCGCCAGTGCCCCAACCGTGCTGGATGCACCCAGCGTGCATGCCGGAGGTATGGGGCCCGCTGCTGTTGCTCCTCTCTCGAGTGTTGATGAAGCGCTGAGTGACGCGCCACTCGCGCCTGCTCCATGGACAACGCTTGCCTTGTGCACACTGCCGTGGGGGTTCGCCGCGGCGCTGGGGCTCAAGCGCTACGTGGCCGCACGCCGCCTGCGTGACGGCGGACGCCGCGCGGCGCGCCGGGCGACGGGCCTCGCAATCCGCGCACTCGCTCGCGGTGGAGATCCCGGCGCCATCCTGATCACTTGGCTGGCTGCACGTCTCCGCCTGGAGCCTGCACTCGTTCTCGGGCCGGAGTTGCGCGAGCGTCTGCACCATGCCAGCGTCCCCGCGGAACTCGGAGTCCGTGTGCAACGCATGGTGGAAGCAACTCTCGCCGCGCGCTGGGGTGCAGCGGCGCCGCTCACGCGCGCTCCCGCCGAAGCGCTCATCCTCGAGATGGAAGCGGCCATGCCCGCCATGGAGCCAACGCCATGAGACAGGCGCCGCAAGGCAACGGCAGCGCAGAGCGAGCCTTTCTCGAGGGGCGCATCGAAGAAGCGACGCTGCTCTGGAAGTCGGCCCTCGCCGATCCGCACACCGAGCATCACGGCGCCATCGAGTTCAATCTCGGGCTCGCGGCCTTGAAGCTCGGCCGTGAGGCGGAAGCGCTGTGGCACTTCCGGAGGGCGGAACTCCGCTTGCCCGGCCAGCAGGCGATCACAGAACAACGCGCGCAGGCAGAAGAAGCCCTCGCTCTTCCGGCGCACGACGCAGAGGCGAATCCGCTCAATGCCAGCACGGCCTGGCTGCTCCTCATCCTCGCCGCGCTCCTTGAGGCCACGAGCGCCGTGCTCTTCTGCTCGCGACGAACCCGCACAACCCTGCGTTGGTGCATGCTCCTGCTCACGGCACTGCTCGGAATCGGCATGGGTGCATACGTCCTGGCCGATGGCTGCCAACGCGCTGAACGTGTTGCTGTGGTGCTCGAAGCAACCGGTGTGCACAGCGAACCTGGATTGTCCGCACCGGTCTTGCAGAACCTGCGACCCGGAACGAGCGTGCGCGTGATCGCGGCCACGAACCGCTGGGCACGAATTGTCACGCCCCTGGGTACCGGCTTCGTCTCGCGCTCCCGGATTGGGCTGGTGGATTGACGCCGGGCAGAAGCGCACCGGGGTTTTCTGCTTGACGTGGCTGGCTCGCAGCGTGCAGCATGGCGACGTACGTGAAATCGCGTCGGATGTCGCACGCGAATCGCGTTGTGTCAATCACTCAAATTGATGGAGTCTCACCCGATGCGCATGACTACATTGTTCGCGCTCCTCGCCTTCACGGTGCTCCCGCTTGCGGCTCAAGCGGGCCTGAACGGCGTGGAAGCCGGTCTCGGCACTGTCACCGTTGGCCCGGTCAACACCAACATCCTCAATGGTGGCAACGGGGAACTGGGTATCCAGTACTACCCTGGCAACGGCAACATCTACGTCTCACGTCGAGGCACAGGCACGCTCACAACTGCACCACACTCCCTTCTCATCATTGACCAGACCGGCGCGCTGGTCGGGACTGTGCCGCAAGGGCCCGGCGCTACAGGCGGCGCGTGGGGACACCGTGACGGAGGAACCGACGGTTACGTCGGCGGCACCAAGCTCTTCTTCGGTGATGACTTCGGTGTGCACTGCTACGAGATGAGTTCCGGCACACCTGTCTATGCGACCGGCGCGCAAACAGTGATGGCGGCGAACGGCCCTCAGACCTGCACTTTCCCGCTCGCAGCGCAAGCGCTGACAGCAGGCATCACACGCGCCCTCGAATACGACCCGACCGGCAACGGCGGCAACGGCTCGTTCTGGGCCTGCAACTTCGGTGGCCCGCTGGTGCAGTTCTCCCTCGCGGGCACGCTGCTCACGAGTTTCCCCGCTACGACCAATGCACCCGCGTGGTCGGCCTACGGACTCGCACTGAATCTCCAGACCGGCATGCTGTGGGTGAACTCATCCCCAGCAGGCTCCGCAACCGTTGTTGCACAGGTCGCGGAACTGAACCCGGCCACCGGCGTGTTCACGGGACGCAAGATCCGTCCCGTTGGAACCAGTGGCGCGGCGTCCTCACCTTGGGTTTACGCGGCGCAAGGAGGCCTCTGCTACATCCAAGGGCGCATCGGTCCGACTCATGGCCCGGCGGTCATGCCGCCCTATTCTGAACTCGGCGTGTTCGTGCAAGGAACGCCTGACTACTTTGCGTTCCATCGCCTCGACATGCACAGCGGCTTCCCGTCGGATCAGGAAACCACACTGCAGGTGAGCCTTGGCGGCGCGCCCTTCAGCTCCGCCAACGCCAACTTCAGCGCAGGCACGACGCTCTCCATTCAGTACGCAACCCCGCTCTCGAACCCGGGCTCACCTGCGCTGCTGCTTGCCAACATCGGTCCGCCGGCAACGGCCATCCCGAACGGCAACACTTTCAACGTGCCGGAATTTCTCATCCTCGGGAATCTCTCCATGCCCTCCGCCGCAGGCAGCGGGGTCATCGCTCTCACACTCGGTGATGGCTTCCTCCTGGGAGGACTCGCCGCACCGGACTTCCTGATCTCGGTGATGGTGACGCAGCCGTCGGTACCCACGCCGGCTTTGCCGCTGCCAAGCTTCGGCGGGCCGCTCACTGAACTCACACTGCAGGCGCTCTACCTCACGCCGAGCGCGAGTCTCATCGCGACCAACTTCATCACGCTCACGGAGCTCTGAGCCGTGCAGCCGGTCCGTCACCGCCGCTCTCCTGCGGCGGTGACGCGGTCTGGCTCAGCGTGAACAGCTCGCGCGACGCAGAGCTTCTGCGTCACAGCGGCGCGGTGGGGTCGCCGAAGAGCATGAACTTCATTCCCTGAAAGAAGATGCTCGCCGGATACCAGCTCTCCGTCGGACGGAGCTCGCGCAGTTTCTCGCGCACCACATAGCTCGCAAGCGCGTCGCGCCAGGCAGATCCCACCGTGGTCTTGAAGCCCGAGGCATCCGTCACGCGCCCCGCAGCTTCCGCAAAGGCTGCCTGCAAGGTGAGCGCGCAAGGTTGCGATCCGGTGCTGCAACCGATGTAAGCGACCGCACCGGTCGGCCCCGCACGCAGGAACTTCTCGCCCAGGCCCGAAGGATTGTGCAAGCCTCGTTGATACGGGCGCGGTGGTGGGGGGGCAGCCGTGAACACCTCGCCCGCATTGGTGCCGCGGTGCTCGATGCCACCAACATCCACGTAGGGCTCATACGGCGGAAGAGTGACACAGCGGGCCGTGGAGCAGCCCGCACTCATGATCACCGCAGGGGTCGCCGCATTACCGAGCCGCGCGATGGCCTTGCTGTCAAAGGCCTGATCCCAGCCGTCATCGTGGCCGTGCCCGGAGTGGAGCAGAAGCTGACTGCCGCCGGAGAAACTCGCGAGCGTCGCTGCAACGGAGGGCAGCGCTGTGCCGTCATCTCGACCCGCGCCCTTCCAGTAGTGACGCTCGATCTGGAAGCGTCGCGAGAGTGCGGCGGACAACCCATCCATGGCGGGCCTGTTCTCCACCCAGCCACCGACCGCGATGAGCGTTGCCCGTGAGGCCACATGCTCGAGAGCACGCCGCCGGTGGCAGAGCGTCTTCTCCGCCACGAGCCTCACTTCCTCCACGGTCGAGACGGGCCAGCGTCCGAGAGCCAACTCCGGTACGTAGTCCACGGCATCGCGGTTGATCACGCCGTCCTTCTCGTGCTCGCCACACACTTCACCGAAGTAGCCAGCGTGAAAACTCTCGCGCGAAGCGTTCCAGTCGTCGAAACTGCCGTCACTCCGCGCCACATCCGCATAGTAGAGATCACTCGGATAGAACGCGCGATTCCAGGCAGCGGGTGTCGTGCGGTCCAGCACCATGAAACGCATCGGCATGCAGTCCGCATCCCCGACGAGCAGCACATGGGAAATGCGCCCCGCACGCCACGACGCGTAGATGAAGCGCTTCACCTTCTCCGGATCATCGTCACCCGGACTGCTCTTCAACACATCTTCCAACGCCACCAGCGTGACAGGTCGCTCAAGCGCCACAGCAGCCATGTACTCACTGAGTGCTGGGTGAAACTCCGCTGGAGCAATGACAAGCAATCCCGCCACAAGCATGGTGAGCATGCGGAGATCATCGCCGATTCGCCGCCTGCGCCGTGAGTGGGGTCCCGCTGAGCAGAGCCAACGAGAGCATCCGAGCGGCTCTGCGAAGCGGGATCACCCCCGAACAGAGCAGGCGAGGCAACGCTCCGGATTGCCGCGCATAGGATGCCGACATGCGCCTACTGAGCGTGCAGGAAGCCCGTGAGCTCGACCGCGGTGCCGTGGAACGGTTCGGCATGCCGACCTTGCTGCTCATGGAGAACGCGGGCCGCGCGGTCGCGGAAGCGGCCCGCAGGCTCGGCAAGCGCTGGGTCATTCTCGCTGGCCCCGGAAACAACGGTGGCGATGGGCTGGTGGCGGCGCGCCATCTCGGAGCGAACGCGAGCATTCATCTTCTCGCTGAACCCGACCCACTCCGCGCGCCGGATGCCGCACTGCAACGCCAGATCCTCGAACGTGCGGGCCGCACGCTGCATGTCGGAGTCGCTCCCGATCCGCGCGCGTTCGAAGGCGCGGTCTGGATCGATGCGCTCTTCGGCATCGGGCTCACGCGCGCACCGGAGGGGCTCGCACTCGCGTTCATCAAGAGCTTCAACGGCGCCGTCGGGCCGAAGTTGTGCGTGGATGTGCCGAGCGGCCTCAACGCGGACAGCGGCGCGGTTCCCGGTGAAGCTTGCCGCGGTGATGTGACCGTCACCTTCGAGGCCGCGAAACGCGGGCTCGTCGAGCCGACGGCGCGGCCTTTCGTGGGGAGGATCGAGGTCGCGCCCCTCGGTTTGCCTTGAGCACGGGCTTCGCGCCGGAACGCGCGAGCCTTGCGCGACTGAACTCCCACCATGGACGCAACGGCTCTCCCCCGGCCGCGGCTACCAGCATGCTGAAGACATCCAGAACGCACGGGTCCTGACGCGCGCCGGTGAGTTGCGAGAGTTTCCTGAACAGAGCTTCCGGCTTGCGCCGACGCA
The DNA here is from genome assembly GCA_005790545.1 of Planctomycetia bacterium. Lineage (GTDB taxonomy): Bacteria > Planctomycetota > SXUL01. The sequence continues at coordinate 18,481 of SXUL01000041.1, forward strand.
GATCCTCAAGGCGATGAATCCCGAGGAGTTCGAGATCGCTCACCGTGGCAGGCCCGACGCACGGCAAGGCGAGAAAGGCCTTGCGTTCCGCGGCACTGAGAGGTCGCTTCATGTGCAAAGCATCGCATGCCCGAGCACATCAGTTCAACACGCGGCGCACACACGCATCCGCTGAGCAGAGCCTTCGAGTGCGTCAGTCGCGCACGAGACGGAGGCGGAGCACTACACCCGTCCCGAGCAAGAGCAGCACGCCGATGAGCACGTTCAGCCAGGTGCTGAGATCGGCGAAGAACAACGTGAGCGCGCCGCACCCCGTCATGAGCACGAGGGCCGTGATCTTCACATGCAAGCGCACACCGTGGTGCGACTGCCAATCCCGGAGCAGCGGGCCGAACAACGGCGATCGAAGGAGCTTCTCATGCAGGCGCGGCGAAGCGCGCACGAGGCACCAACTCGTGATGAGCAGGAAGGGCGTGGCCGGCAGTCCCGGCAACAACACGCCCAGCACCGCAAGCGCGAAGCTGAGTCCGGCACCGATCAGCAACAGGAGGCGCGTGCCCCCCGCTGGAGCCGCGTTCATCCGCCGAGTGCACCGCGGAGAAGATTCACGCCTTCCGCCACAGCCTCTGCGAGGCGCGTCTTGTCCTTGCCGCCTGCCTGCGCAAACTCCGGACGCCCGCCTCCCCCGCCGCCGATGACCGGCGCGATGGCCTTGATCACCTGCCCCGCGTGCACGGCTCCGCCGAGTTCCTTGCTGGCGAACACCGCGAGGAGAGCCTTCTCGCCATCCTCGATGCCGAGCACGCCGCAGAGTGGCTGCCCTGAACCACGCAGCTGGTCGCAGAGGCCTGCGAGTTCCGCCGCCGGGAAATCCTTGAGCACACCCTGCACGAGGAGTCCCTTCCCGCAAGGCGTCGCCGCTGCGAGGAGACGCTGGGATTCCTGCTCCGCACCGCCTGCTGCTTTCTTCGCGCCGCCCTTCTTCAGTTCCTTCACCTGTTCCTGCAAGCCCAGAATGCGAGTCGGGATTTCCGCTTCAGCGCTCTTCAGGGCCTGCGCACAGTCGCGCAACAAGCGACGCTGTTCCTGCAAGCGCGTGATGGCGGCTCCGCGCGTCACGGCCTCGATGCGGCGCACGCCGGCTTGCACGGCGGATTCCGAGAGGATCACGAATGCGCCGATCTCGCCGGTGTTGAAACAGTGCGTCCCGCCACAGAGTTCACGGCTGTAACCGCCCACATCCACCACGCGCACCTCGTCTCCATACTTTTCGCCAAAGAGCGCTGTGACACCACGAGCCTTCGCCGCTTCGAGTTTCTCGACGGTGCTCTGCAGCGTGGTTGCACTCGCCACGCGCTCGTTCACGAGGCGTTCGATGCGCTCGAGTTCTTCAGCACTCACGGCCTTGGGATGCGTAAGGTCAAAGCGCAGGCGCTCCGGAGCCACCAACGAACCCTGTTGGGTCGCGTGCGTGCCGAGCACTTCCCGCAGCGCCCAATGCATGAGATGTGTGGCCGTGTGGTTGGCCATGATGTTGCGACGGCGTTCCGCATTCACGCGCGCTTCGAGTTGCGCGGGCGGATTGGCGCCTTCGACGATGGACCCGACATGCACGACCACATCGCCCATGCGGCGGGTGTCGCTCACACGGAACAGGAAGCCGTCGCCACGGATCTCGCCTTCATCTCCGACTTGTCCGCCGCTCTCGGCATAAAATGGCGTGCGGTCGAGAATCAAAAAACGGCCATCCACGATCTTCACGAGCTTCGCAGCCGCGCTGAGCCCGTCGGACCCCGTGCCACCGTGAGCAAGGGCCAGCGTGCCCGGGAGCCCCTTCAGTTGCTCTGGGTCGACCAGCCACTTGCCGGTGCCCTCACCGCGCGAAGCCTCACGATGCTTCGCTTCGGCGGCGCTCCAACCTGCGAGGTCCACGCTGAGGTTTCGCTCGCGCGCCATGAGTTCCACGAGGTCGCGCGGAAAACCAAAGGTCGCGTACAAGTCGAAAGCCGCAGCTCCCGGGATGGCGCTGGCGCTCTCCTTCTCCACGCGGCGCGCGAGTTCCTCGAAGAGAATGAGCCCCTTGTCGAGCGTCAGGAGAAAGGACTTCTCCTCGGCTTCGATGATGTGGGCAATGTGGTCACGGCGTGCCTTCATTTCCGGGAAGGCATCTCCGAGCACATCCACGACGGTTCCCACCACACCGTGAATGAATGGTGTGGACATGCCGAGTTGCTGGCGACCGAAGCGCGCCGCGCGGCGCAGCAAGCGGCGCAGCACATAGCCACGCCCTTCATTCGATGGCAGCGCGCCATCGGCGATGGCGGCCGTGAGGCCGCGCACATGATCCGCGATCACCCGGAAGGCCACGTCGGATTCTGATTGGCCGCCCTCATAGCGACGACCTGTCAGTTTCTCGATGCGCCGAAACAGCGGCTGAAAGAGGTCCGTTTCGTAGTTGCTCGACTTGCCGTTCAGGACCGCCAACACGCGCTCGAAGCCCATGCCGGTGTCCACGTGCTTCGAAGGCAGCTCCTCGAGCGCACCATCTGCGCGGCGATTGAACTGGATGAAGACGTTGTTCCAGATCTCCATGAAGCGCTCGTTGCCGGCATTGACGCCGCTCTCGCGCCGCGCACCGTCCGCTGGATCGCTGCCCGGTCCGCCGCGATCAATGTGGATTTCGGTGCAGGGACCGCAGGGTCCTGAATCCCCCATTTCCCAGAAGTTGTCCTTGCGCCCGAAGCGCAACACGTGCGCTGGATCGACGTCCGTGCATTCCTTCCAGATGCGCTCGGCTTCTTCGTCCGCGGGCAGCCCGTCCTTCGCGTCGCCGCCGAACACCGTCACCCAGAGGCGCTCCTTCGGAATGCCCCACTCCTTCGTCAGGAGCTCCCAGCTCCACGTGATGGCCTCGCGCTTGAAGTAGTCGCCGAAGGACCAATTGCCGAGCATCTCGAAGAATGTGTGGTGGTAGGTGTCGCGCCCCACTTCTTCGAGATCGTTGTGCTTGCCACTCACGCGGATGCACTTCTGCGTATCAGCGGCGCGGGTGTACGGGCGGCGCCCCGTGCCGAGGAACACATCCTTGAACTGGGTCATCCCGGCAGTGGTGAAGAGCAGGGTCGGATCGTCCTGCGGGAACACCGCCGCGGACGGCACGATGGTGTGCCCCCTGCTGCGGAAGAATGCGAGGAACTGTTCACGAACTTCGTGTGCGCTCTTCATCACCCGCTCCTCAGCGATTGCTCACGCCCAGCGTGACTTCGATGTCCAGTTCGACAATCTCGCGCTCGATGCGGATGGTCACGCGCTCGCCAGCCTTGTGGCCCGCGAGGACTTCCATGTAACCGCGCACGCTCTGGATGCGCTTGCCATTGATGGCGAGAATGCGGTCGCCTGCCTTCAGGCCCGCCTTCTCCGCGGCGCCATCCGGCACACAGGAACCGATCAGCACCCCCGGCTCTTCAGTTTCCGCGTAGTCCGGCATGATGCCGAGTGCGGCCTTCTTGTTCTCCTCGGGCGCTGCGGCCTCTTCCTTCTTCTGCTCGGGACAGACCCACACGAAGTGCGCCTTGCCCTGGAATTCTGCAGCGGTCGCCTGCTCAGGAGTCTTGTGCGACGGGAGCAACAGCACGGCCGTGCGCGCGAGTGGCTGCCGTGAGAGGAAGCGCGCCACGGTGCCGAGCCCCTCTTCCACATGGAAGCGGCCTGCGTAGTGGATGACGAGCGGTTTGCGAGCCGGATGCGTCGCGAGGAAATCCGCGATGCTCTCCGCCATGGCGTCGTCCTTCAGGCACTGCGCGGCATAGAAGCGCTGCATCATGTCGTCGGCAGCAGCCCCCATGTGCTCCTTCATGGTGTCCTTGAAGCGCTTCGCATAGAGATCCTCATCCGCCGTGGTGCGCCGCGGGGTGTGGGCCAGCCCTGCCACGGCCACGGCACCACGCTCCGACACGAGCTTCGCAAGCGGACGCGGCACATTCGCCGCAATGACATCGATGCCGTTTTCCTTCGCGTAACGGAGCAACGGCGCGTAGTCCTGGGCGTGATTCGGCCAGAGCCGCGCGTGAGCCGCCAGCGCCGCATCATCGATGCGGCCCTTCAGCCAGTCATTGACCGTGCCCTGCACGTCGCGCTCGAGCATCTCGAGGGAGAGCACCACATCGCCACGCGCCTTGTGCAACTCGCGCAGGACCGTGAGTTCGGCTTCGTGTCCGGCCGTGTTGTCGTGTTCCTCCCCCACGAAGACCACGTCAGCGCGAGCGAGCTCGCGGACGAGATCGGCCACTTCGATACGCGCCCCCGTGGCAAGACAGAAAATGATGGCAGCGAGTGGGCTCATGGACGGTTCCTTTGCTCCCCGGTCGGCGCCCCCGAGAGGAGCGCAAGACAGCGGTGGAGCGCGCGATTCTACGGAAGCCCGGACCCTTCACGAGTCCGCCGTTCGGGCTCAATCCGCCTGCACAGTGACGGCTTCGCGCACGGGCAACAGCCACACGCTCAGTGCTGCCAGCACGCCGAAGACTGCGCCAAGGCCGACGCCGGCACCGAGGTCGCCACCAAAGAGCGGCGGCAAGAGGGGCGCCATGAGGTTGATGGCGCGCGTGCCATTCATGAGCACGCCGCCGGCGGAATTCCTGAGGTGCGTCGGAAAGAGGTCCGTGTAGAGCGGACCGAAGCAACTCCACAGCCCCGTGCCGATTCCGGCTGTTGCCGCGAAGACCAGTATCAGCCACTCCCGGTCGCGCACGAGTTCCGCACCGAAGAGGAGTGCTCCCGCGCCAGCCGCCATGATGAGACTGAACAGTGTGAAAGCCGGGCGGCGCCCGAGGCGCCGAGAGGTCCACGAGAAGAGGACGTAGCCAAGCAGAGAGCCGCAACCGAAGCAGAGAAACCAGCCGATGGAACCGGGCACGCTGAGGTGCCATGTCTTTTTCATGAACTCCGGCAGCCACGTCACCGTGCACCAGTAGTTGGCCATGGCGCAGAGCGTGACGAGAAAAGCCGCGGCGAACACCGGGAGCACTTGCGGCCTGAAGAGATCAAGTACGGGGTTCGTCTGCTCGTGCCGTGTGCGCGCGGCGCGCCACGCGCCCGATTCCGGAACGAGCCGGAGCAGCGGGATCAGCAGCAGGCCTCCGAGCAGCAGCCATTCGGTGCCTCGCCAGCCGAGAGCTTGCGGCCCCGAGAACTCGAGCGTCAGCACGGCCGAGAGAATCAACCCGATGGGCGCTCCCGATTGTGCGACGGTGCCGAGCCACGCACGCCGCCCCGGCGAGACGAGTTCGCCGAGCAGAGTCTGACCGGCGGCCCACTGGCCGCCCACGCCGAAGCCCGTGACGATCACCGCTCGCCAGAGCGCATCGCCATCGCTCGCTGTGGCAACAAGTGCTGCACCACCGGCTGCAAACACTGTGGTCGTGGCCATGGCCACGCGTCGGCCAAGCCGGTCTCCCAGCCATCCGAGGACCAGCCCGCCCGCACCGCTCATGCCGAGCAACCAGGCCTTGATGGACGCCGTGTCTGCCTGTTGCAGCCCGAGCTCCACGCTCCAGTACTGCGCATTCAGCATGGTGACCATGAGCGTGCAGAAGGCGCTCATCCAGCCGAACTGCGCCACCAGCGCCACGCGCCAGTGGCAGCCCTCTCCTGCTGCCCGCGCGGCGGGCGTGTCAGGCATTCTTCACATCATCCACGCTGGGGACGTTGTGGAGTTGCACCGGGCGGGTGTTGCGACGCAGGCGCATGTTGAGCATCTCCACCAGCAGCGAGAACACCATGGCGGAGTAGATGTAGCCCTTGTTCACGTGCTGGCCGAAACCCTCTGCGGCCAGCATCACGCCGATGAGGATGAGGAAGGAGAGTGCCAGCATCTTCATGGTCGGATGCCGTTCGATGAACTGCGACACCCTGCCACTGAAGACCATCATCACGATGACCGAAGCGATGACGGCCGCCACCATGACGCCGATGTGCTGCGCCATGCCGACCGCGTTGATCACCGAGTCGAGCGAGAAGACCATGTCCAGCAGTGCGATCTGCACCAGGATGGATCCGAAGCGCTTGGCACTCTTCGCCGTGGACTCCACCAGTTCCTCGCCCTCGAGTTTCTCGTGAATCTCCCAGGTCGCCTTGGCGACGAGGAATCCGCCGCCAAGGATGAGCACCATGTCCTTGCCGGTGAACTCGTGGCCCGCGAGCGAGAAGAGCCCCACCGTCAGCCCCATCACCCACGAGAGGCTGAGGAGCAAGAGGATGCGCATGCCCATGGCCAGCGCGAGGCCGATGGTGCGGGCGCGGCTCCGTTGTTCCGGAGGGAGCTTCCCCGTCAGGATGGTGATGAAGACGATGTTGTCGATGCCGAGGACAATCTCGAGCAGCGCAAGTGTGAAAAACGCTGCGAGGTTCTCGCCGCTGAAGATGCCGTCCATGGGCGGCGATGCTAGCCGAGACGCTCAGGGCAAGGTGACGAGCAGTACCTGCGAGAGATAGAAGAGCCCGTTCGGTGCGAGCGCGCCCGGAAGAATCGCCTGCACCGCCAGCATCTGACCTGTGAGTCCTGCGGGAATCGTCGCGGGCAAAATGGCCTGACCCGTCGCCGGCACCACGCCGAAGGGTGAAGGAGCCCCGAAAAGACCAAATCCATCCACGGCCGGGGCATACATCGGGTCCCATGGATGCAACTCGATGAGTCCGTAACCCGGCGCGTAGTAGCCTGGCGGCAGCGCGCCGAACCAACCCATGAACCCCACGAGAAAGGGCGCGCCGACGGCGCCATCGAGGGTGAAGGTCACCACCTGTCCAGTCGTGGAACTCAGCAAGGAAGCCGGTGCTCCCGCCGCGCTCGATTCCTCCGTGGACCAGAGCGAGCGCACGATGTTGGGCGCTGTCCCCGACTCGCCCATGATCCACATGCCGCGGTCCATGTCCGCCGCGAGACCAGCAAGGCGATCACCAGTCGGCAGGAACGAGGCCGTGGTTGCGACACCGTTCGGGTCGATATGCACGATCTGCGAGAATTGCAGAAACCAATTCGGAATCCACTCGTTCTGTGCCACCACCACGCCGAGTCCCGCTTGATTCCATGAGGAGCGCGTCATGCCCGCAATGGTGCTGGTGGAACCGAACTGCGTGGCTTGTGGTGTCCAGAACGGCACCATCCCCGCCGGGGTCACGCGCTTCACCGTGCTGCCATCCGAAGCCAGCACCGTGCCGTTCGCGAGCACAACGAGGTCGCGCACATTGGCCATGGCCGCAAAGTGCACCGCTGGCTGCGCGAGGTTGGTGAACTTGTAGACGCCGCTGCCCTGCGGACCGTTGGAGCTGCCAATATTGAACGCCCCGTAGCGGTCGATGGCGAGGGCCTCCGCGCGCATGGGAATCGATGCGAACGGCAAGGCGCCACCACTCATGGCCAGCAAGACGAGCGTCGCTGAGCTGGACGTCGCGCTCCACTGTCCCGCACACACGCTGCCATCTCCCGGGTGCGTCGCTGGTTGACCGAAGACGGATCCCGTACTCACGAAGGCAGGCACGTGGGTGCCATCCGGCAGGATGAGCGCCACCGTGCTGCCCGTGGAAGCGAGCGCATTCAGCACGAGAAACGTGTTGCCATCGCGATCCACCGCCATGCGCACTCCGCCGAGGGGCGTCACCGGGAGCGACGCCGCGAGCGTCGTGACGTTCAGAGTCGTGCCGGCGCTCTGGGGCTGCGCTCGCACGCCACCCATGAGGATGACGAGGTGCACCACGATGCTGCCGACTGTGCGCCGCATGAAGATGTGCGCGGAAGAACTCCCGCGCGCGACGCATGATAAGCGAGCCGGAAGGAATCGGAGGCAGAGAAAGCGCCGGGCGCGTGCGCTCACGCAACCCATCCCGGGCGCGTGCTTTGCGTGCGCCCTCAACCGTCTGCGACGACGCGACACTCGAGGGACGGCGCCCCGCTGAGGCTCGCCAGCAAGTGGTCGCCCGGTGCGAGCGGCCCGACGCCGGCAGGTGTTCCGGTGAAGAGAAGGTCCCCGGGTTCGAGGGTCATGCGCGCCGCAAGGAACGCGAGCAATGCGGGCACTCCGTGGACCATCGCGCTCGTGCGCGCGTGCTGGCGGATGACGTCGTTGACTTCAAGCCGAAGCCCGAGATCCGCGCAGTCGGACGCTGCACCGACCGCAACAAAGGGGCCGATGGGCGCGGCACCGTCGAAGCCCTTCGCCAGAGTCCACGGCAATCCGGCTCCCTTGGCCTGCGCCTGCACATCACGCGCGGTCAGGTCGAGCCCCACCGCCACCGCGTCCACGCTCCGGTCCGCCTCCGCAAGAGTGGCGTTCCTCAAGAACACCCCGACACGCACGACCATTTCCACCTCGTAGTGCACTGCGCGGCTGAATGAGGGCAACGCGATCGATGACGGAGCATCACGAAAACTCGTGGCTGGCTTGAGGAAGAAGAAAGGCTCCTCCGGAAGCGCCACACCCATTTCGCGCGCATGGTCGCCGTAGTTGCGACCGACGCAGAGGATCTTGCCGAGAGGGCGCGTGGCTCCCCCTTCCACTCGCGTGCTGCGCACAGATGCCGACATGCGCGCGAGCATAGCTTGACGCGCATCCAGGCGGCTCTGCTAGACTGCACGCCATGCGGCTCTGTGACCAGCAACATTTGCATCGCCGGAAACCCGGCTGAAGCAAACCCGTCGCCCCTTACGGCGGACGGGTCCGGTCCGGATCCGCATGCAACCTTGATCAGCGTTGATCACTGAGGTTCGCCCGTGCGCCGGATGGGGTTTCCCGAGAAACCCATGTTTCACATCTGGCCCATCCTCGCCGCGTCGCTTCTGCTTGCGTGTGGATCGTCATCCGTGCTCACCACGGCGCCTGCAAAAATCCGCAAGCTCAGTTTCACCAGCGTGACCACGATTGCGGAAGTACCGCCGGGAACCAAGGAGCTCCGCATCTGGGTTCCGAAGGCTCTCGCTGAAACGGATCAAGAGGTCCTTGCGGACACGCTTGCCGTTTCCGCCGGTGCTGCTGCCGTCGTGAAGACCGAACACAGCGCTGCACCGAATGCCTGGTACTCGGTGCTCGTGACCGCGCCGCAAGGTCCGGTGGTTCTGACGCAGACCATTCAGGTGCAACGCACCGAAACACTGCGCAAGCCCAAGGGCCCTGCAGGCCGCGACTTCACGGTGGCTGAGCGCACCGCATCCGCAGTGCATCTCGCAGCCCACAAGCTGGTGCCGGTCGGCGGACCGACGCTCGACCCCGTCATCGCGGCGGTCGGTCCCGGCCTCAAGGACCCTGTCGAGATCGCGAAGGCCGCCTACGACTTCGTGCTGGAACGCATGCGCTACAGCAAGGACGGCACGGGCTGGGGCCGCGGTGATTCGGATTGGGCCTGCGACAACAAGTTCGGGAACTGCACGGATTTCCACAGCCTGTTCATGTCCATCGTGCGTGCGAAGGGCATTCCGGCGCGCTTCGTGATGGGCTACCCGATTCCCTCGGCGCGCGGCGAAGGCACCGTTGGCGGCTACCACTGCTGGGCTGAGTTCATGCTGCCCGGCAGCACATGGGTGCCCGTGGACATCTCGGAGGCTGACAAGAATCCGGCCCTCGCGGATTACTACTTCGGCAATCTCACCGAGGATCGCATCGCTTGCATGCGCGGGCGCGACATCGTGCTCGAACCTGCACCCGCCTCCGGCGCGCAGAACTTCATCATCTACGCGCTGGCGGAAGCGGACGGCGCGACGGTCAAGACCGAACGCAAGCTCTCCTACAAGGACAACTGATCAGGGCTGCACGCGCCAACCCGTCGTCGAGCGCGCGAAGGCCAGCGTCATGCTGCCGCCGGTGCCGAGATTGACCTCGGCACTGGCCTTGTCACCGTCGCGGCGCACACCGCCGAGAGCGATCACGCTGCCCGGCTGTGCGTGGCGACGGGAAAGCGCCGCGAAGCGCGCGCGGGCATCAGGTTCGTCCGCCCCATCGGGCAGGACCTTGAGGGCCATGGACCAATCCGAGTTGAGCACGGCCGTGCGCCAGATGCCGAACACCGTGCTGATCTGCGCGTCGTCGTTGCCCGCGGGTTTCTCGACCACGGGATCCGCAGCCACCGCAAAGCTCTGCGCGCAAGCGGCAAGCTTCTCCCCCAGATCTTTCAGACGTTCCGCGCGGACGGCCCAGCTCACCACCCACACACGTTCCTCGCGGAGCATCACCAACACCTCGCCTTCGTGAGTCGTGCCGTCCGCAGTGGCACTGGCCACGCGATAGAGCAGCGCCGAGCGGCCACTCAGACGCGCAGGCGTTGGCGTCCCGGCGCTGAAACTGACCTTGCGGCCTGCGAAGCTCGCCTGGAGACGGTTCAGGAAGTTGGTCGCGATGGGCTCGAGGTTGGTCTCCGTGAGCCGCTCGGGGTTCGTCGCTCGCGAGGAGAACACCTGGAGTTCGGCATCCGCGAGCCCGCTGGCCGCAGGCTCTTCGCTGTCGGAGAAGGACACAAGGTTGTTCGCGCCGGAGCGCTCGCGATGCAGGAACCAGCCCCGCGGCACGTTGAGGCTGCACCCACCTTCTGCCTCGCGATGCAGGATGAGATCGCAGAGCGTCGCAGGTGGAACCACCGTCGCGCCCGTGGCGGACACAGCCGCTCCGCCTGCCGGGGTTGCCGTCGCGCCGGTGGCTGGCATGCCGACAAGCGGCGTTGTCGGCGTTGCGGCCTTGCGTGTCCAGACTTCCTTCACCACGACTTCCGGGACTTTGCGCCGCGAGAGGCGCAGCAGGTCATCCACCGTCACTTCAAAGCGTGCGTCCGCGGCGCGAATACGCCGAACCATCTCGTCCGCGGAGATGCCGCCGTCCGCCATGGTGATGAGGTCTTCGAGGCTCACCGGCTTTGCCGCCGCCGCCACCACGGCGCTCGTGGCGCCGAGTTCCCGCATGGCGCGGATCACCGCCGGAGCGAGCCCTTCGCGGATGAGCGCAAGGGTGTCGTCGAGCGTGAGATCAAAGCGTGCCGCCGAATTGCGAATGACCTCGAGGAGTTCCTGTTCACTCAGGCCAGCCTTGTGCATGCGCAGCACATCCGCCGCGGTGACAGGAGCCTTCGGTGCGGGGAGCTTCGCATTCAGCCAACGCACGACCTCAGGTGCGATGCCCGCGGCCTCGAGCTTCTTCACTTCCGCTGCATCCGCGATGGCCGTCCCGTTCTTCTCGAGAATGGCCACGATGTCAGCGGCGGGAACACCCACGCCATGCAGCGCCAGAAGTTCGGCAGCCTGCATGGGGCCTTGCGCAGAGGCTTCGGCGACCAGGGCCAGAACAAGAACCAGACCCGGAAGGATGGCGCGGAAAAAGGATGACATGAGGCTCTCCTCGAGACGGAATCTCCGCCTCTCGGAGCACCTATCGGCCTGAAACCCGCCTCCCCCTGAGGGTTTCCCGGAAAAGTTTCGCCGGGGCGCAGGATTGCCCGCCCCCGAGAGATCCGGGGGCGAGCAGCGCGTCACTCAGTCATCGTCGCCGACGGGCGCATCGTCATCGTCGTCGAGGTCATCGTCGTCATCCTCGTCGTCGTCGTCAAGGTCGTCGTCATCATCCTCGGCATCGTCGTCGTCATCATCTTCGTCTTCGTCGGCGTCGTCGTCGGCGTCGTCGTCGTCATCATCTTCGTCGTCATCATCCTCGTCATCGTCGTCATCATCATCATCGGAGACGTCTCCATCTCCGCCGGCGGCTGCGCCAGCATCCTCATCATCCTCCTGACGACGCGGCTTCGCTTCGAACTCAGTTTCACTGACCCACGACCCAAGCACCATGACATGATTCTCCAGCGACGTTCGCGACGCCCACTGCGGGCGCGCGGCAGGCGTTTTACCCTGCCCTGTCACTTCACAAGCCCCCCACACCCGGCATCAGCGCCCCAGCGCCCCTGCCTCAACAACCACGAGTCAATTCTTCGGACCGGACCCGGTCCGCTTGACCCGTTTCAAGCCTCATCCCTCGGGCCGCGTGGTCGTGATATCCGGGGCCTTCCCCTCCAGCACGGCCTTCACGGCGTCTTCAAGATAATCGATGCTGACCTTGCGATTCCGCATGTCATTCGTGAGCGCCCCCATGTACTGGATGACCCCCTTGGCATCGATGACGTAGCAGGTGGGGGTAACCGCTGCACCGAACAGATCGGCCAGCTTGTTCCCCTGGTCCACGAGCACCGGGAGCTTCAGCTTGTCTGAGGCTGCGCGCTCCCGAAGCTTCGCGATCAACGCATCATCGGCCACCTCACCCCGGTTGCTTGCGATATGCCGGATCCTCACGCCCTTGTCTGCGTAGGCCTTTTCCAGTGCTTCGAAGCGGCTTTCGTTCACGCGACACGTCGGGCAGCTCGCGCTCCAGAAATCGAGCACCAGCACCTTGGTGCCTTTCAGCAAATCCTCGCTCTTCTCGCGCGTGCCCTCCGCCAGCAGGACGAGGTCGAATGCGGGCAGGCTGTCCCCGACCTTCAGCACGACGGGCTTCGCTTCAGGCTTCGTCGCCGGCTCTCCGACGACCGGCTTGGCGCCGTCCTTGGGTGGTTCCACCGGCCGCGGCGGTGCCACCGGATCCTGTGCCAGCAACAACGTGGAGAGGATGATCCAGAACGCGAAGCAACGCATGATGACCTCCTCGGCCTGTTCGTCGGCCACGAGAGCTCATAACTTAGCCGACGCCGGGACACGCCCGTGCAGGAGTTTCCCATGTCCGCCACACGCCAGAAAATCGACGAGGCCTTGAAGGCCGCCATGAAGGCCCGCGATTCCGTCACTGTGGACACCCTGCGGTTCCTGAACGCCGGCCTCAGGCGCATCGAAGTGGATGAGCGCCGCACACTGGAAGAACCGGAGGTGCTGCAGCAGATCCAGAAGACCTTGAAGGTGATCAACGAGGCCATCGATGCGGCGGTTGCCGGTGGGCGCGAGGATGCAACGGGGCCGGACCGCGCTCAGCGCGAGGTGCTGATGAAGTTTCTGCCGCAGCAACTGACCGATGCGGAATTGGCGGCCCTCATCGACGCGGTGCTGGCGGAAACTGGCGCCACCCTCAAGAAGGACCAGGGGCGCGTGATGGGAGCACTCATGCCGCGCATCGCAGGCATTGCCAACGGCAAGGTGGCGGCACAGCTCGTGTCAGCACGCCTCAAATAGCGTCAACCGGAACCCGGGATTCTGTAGACGTCGAAGGCTCCGCGTGCCACGGGCGCAAGTCCGAGAGCATTCACAGCACGCCTGAGGCCCAGAGCCGATGCATCGCTGCGTCCTCGTTCCAGCACGATGACGATGGAGGGCCGCGCGGACGAACCGGCGTAGATCCGCGCGTAGGCGTCGCTCATGCGCAGGAGCTGTGCTTCGCTATCGACCTTCGGCCAGACGTGCGCACGCGCGTACCAGACCTCCTGGATCCAGAAGGGCTCGACCAATGCGATGCAGTGCTCTTCGCCGAGTTCAGGAATCGCCGCCACGCGCTCGCGGTGCTCGGCTGTCGCCATCTCCGCGCTGAGTGCCTGCGAGCGCAGCGCCAGGACGCTGGCGGCAGCGAGCATCAGAAGGGCCACGGCGGCACGGGCGCGCGCCGTGCTGCAAGCGTCCACGAGCATGGCCGCTGCGCAAGCAAACAGACCGCACGCAGGCATGGTCCAGAACTCGTGGATCGCGGCATGGCGCGCGAACACGGACGTATGCAGGAGAGCCACCACGGCGAAGAAGATGAATGACGCGCGGAGGGTGACCACCCTGCGCACACAGAACAGTGCACCTGCGAAGAGTCCCGCCAGCACGAAGATGGACGGCCAGCCATGGACCGCGAGCACGTGCCGCATGAGCGACCCCATCAGGTCACTCACAGCATCGGGGCCATGAAGCCCAGTGCCGAGAACGCCCGTGAGGTGTGCACGGAAACTCGCGCAGCCCCCTGAGGCCCAGGCAAGGTGCACCAGAGTGAGCGCCAAGGCCAAGGTGCCCATTGCAGCGAGCAGAAGCAGCACCTTCCACTGCGCGCGGAACGCGCCACGCAGCAGCACCACCACCGCCAGCGCTGGGCCAGCCCAGTAGAAGGACCAGTCGAGGCATGCACCCAGAAAGAAGAATGCGGCCAGCGTGTGAGGCCGCCCGCCTTGCAACCAGCGCTCCGCCAGCATCCAGAACCCGAAGAGCCACGGCAACAACAGTGATTCACCGCTCGGAATGCTGCCGAACCAACTCGCCATGGGCAGCGTGGCCCAGACCAGCGTGCCCGCTGCGGCTGCCAGCGGAGACGCGTGGCGACGGAGCATCCACCAACAGAGTGGCAGGCTGAGCAGTGCTGCGAGGAGCGGGACGAGGCGGAGGCCCATTTCTCCGGGCAGCACCTGCGACCCCGCCCACAAGAGCCAGCTCAAGGGCGCCGGGTGCGTGACGTAGAGCACCGAGTCCTCGAGGGTGCCCGGGAAACTCGCAAGCCTCGGCACTCCGCGCGTCGCACCGAACCCGAACGCATCGAAGTGTCGCGCCGCCTGCCCCGCGTACCACGAACCGTTGATCCCGCGCGACCCGTTCTCGAAGGGCGCGTCGAATCCGGAGCAGCGCAACACCATTCCTGCCGCCAGCGCGAGCACGAGCAGCAGCACCGCGGGGCGCATCACGATTCGAGCAGCCCCTTCAGGCGCGCCAGTTCCTGCAATGCCGCGAGCGGCGTCATGCGCTCGGGATCGAGCGCAGCCAGCGCAGACTTGATCTCGTCGCGGGGAGGTTCGAAAAGTGCAAGTTGCGCCGCAGGTGCCCCGCGCGTTGCCGGTGTCGCATCTTCCCGTTCGAGTTCGGCGAGGATCGCCATGGCGCGAGCGACGACCTCTTGTGGCACGCCCGCGAGACGCGCGACATGCAGGCCCCAGGAACGGTCCGAACCACCTTCAACGATGCGGTGCAAGAAGACGATCTCGTCGCCCCATTCGCGCACCGCCACGTTGAGGTTGCAGGCGTTCGGGAGCGTGCACGCCACATCGATGAGCTGGTGGTAGTGCGTCGCAAAGAGCGTGCGCGCATGCGCACGCAGCGCGAGGTGCTCCGTGATGGCCCACGCGATGGCGAGACCATCGAACGTGCTTGTCCCGCGCCCCACCTCATCCAGCACCACGAGGCTGCGCGAGGTTGCATTGTTGAGAATGGCCGCCGTTTCGAGCATCTCGACCATGAAGGTGGAGTTGCCGCGCGAGAGCTCATCACTGGAACCAATGCGCGTGAAGACACGATCTACGATGCCGATGCGCGCCGACTCCGCCGGCACGAACGATCCCATTTGCGCGAGCACCACAATGAGTGCGTTCTGGCGGATGAAGGTGGACTTGCCTGCCATGTTCGGCCCGGTGATGAGGGCCAGTTCGCGCTGACCGCCGAGCAGCGAGAGATCATTGGGAACGAACGCCGCGCCGCTGTGCGCTTCGACGACAGGGTGGCGTGCCTCGCGGAGCTCGAGATCCTGCGACTCGTCCAGCAAGGGACGTTTCCAGCGCCGTCGTACAGCGCATTCCGCGAGAGCCTGCAACGCATCCACCTCGGCCACGATTGCTGCGGCCCGCTGAATCTCCGCGAGCGCGGCGAGGCACACGTCACGCAGACGCCGGAAATGTTCTTCCTCGCGTTCAAGGCAACGCTCTTCCGCACCCAGCACGCGCTCCTCTTCGGTCTTCAGGGCTTCCGTGATGAAGCGCTCGGCATTGCGCACCGTCTGCTTGCGCAGGTAGTGCGCGGGAACCCGCGCCGCCTGCGAGTGATTCACTTCGATGTAGAAACCCGCCACCTGATTGAAGGCCACCTTGAGCGTCGGGATGCCGGTCGCCAGTTGCTCTTTCTGCTGGTACTCAAGCATCCACGCGCGGCTGTCTCCGCCGATGCGGCGCAGTTCATCGAGTTCGGGATCGAAACCCTCACGGATGAAGCCACCGTCCTTCATGACGAGAGGCGGTTCATCCACGAGAGCACGCTGCAAGTGAGTTGCAAGGCTCGCGAGGTCCGGCAACTCGCTTGCCGCCTTCCGCAACGGTGCAGAGAAGGCCTCGGCCAATTCCACGCGCAGCTCGGGCAACAGGCCGAGGCTGAGACCGAGCGCGGCGAGCTCGCGCGGTCCGCCCCTTCCGAGGGCGAGGCGCCCGACGAGACGCTCCATGTCCTGCATGCGCTGCAGCGTGCCGCGCAGTGCGCGCCGAGCCACGCCTTCACCCACCAACTCGGCGACGCCCGCCTGGCGCTCTTCGATGCGTGCGAGTTCTGCCAGCGGCTCGAGGAGCCAGCGCTTCAGCAGGCGCGAACCGGTGGCCGTCACACTTTCATCGAGAATCTGGAGCAGCGAGCCCTCGCGCGTTCCGTCCTTCTGGCGCGCCACGAGCTCAAGCGCGTGCACAGCTTCGCGATCCAGCACCAGTTGCCCGGAGGCCTGCACATGCCGCGGCAGTTTCAGGTGCTGCAACGCGGACTTCTGTGTCTCACGGAGATAGTGGAGCACCGCACCCGCAGCGCCGAGCGCGACGCCGAGCTCCGCGAGGCCCAGACCTTCGAGCCGGCTGATCTTGAACTGCTCGAAGAGCGCACGTGTCCCGGCATCCCGATCGAAGCGCCAATCCGCAACGGTCGTCCGGGCGACTTCGATGCCAACGAGAGCCATGTGCGTGGCGTTGCCCTTCTCGAGCACGCCTTCCGGCAGGACCAACTCGCGCGGTTCGAGACGGCGAAGCACATCCTTCAACCCCGCCGCGGCGCATTCCTCCAGCCGGAAATCCCCGGTGGAAATATCCACCGTCGCCAGCCCCGCGCTCGCCCCGTGCACGATGAGAGCGGTGAGGTGATTCGCATCACCGGGCTCAAGGCCGGCTTCTTCCACGACCGTGCCCGGCGTGATCACCCGCGTGATCGCGCGCTCCACGAGGCCCTTGGCGTCCTTCGGGTCCTCCATCTGATCGCACACAACCACCTTTTCGCCCTGACGGATCAGACGATTGATGTAGCCATCGACACTGCGCGCGGGTACGCCCGCCATGGGAATGGCGCTCTCGCCCTTCGCTCGCGAGGTGAGCGTGATGTGCAGCAATCGGGAGGCACGCTCGGCATCTTCGAAGAAGAGCTCGTAGAAATCCCCCATGCGGAAGAAGAGCATTCCTTCCGGATGCGCCGCTTTCGCGGCGAGGTACTGCTGCATCATGGGGGTCGTGCTCATGGCCGTGCCGCGGCAAAGCTAAGAGCCGCACGCAGCGGGTCAAGAGTCGAGGCTGGAGTTCGGGCGCGCAGGCCCGTGGTACGTCACGAAGCAAGTCGGCGTTTCCCAGACCATGACTTCGTGCAGCGGCAGGTCCGCCAACTGCTCCCAAATCCACACCGCCATGAACTCGGCGCTGGGATTCGCGATCGTCTCGTTGATGTAGCTGTGATCGAGGACCTTGACGACCCGCGTCTCCACCGGGCCCTTCAACTGATGGAAGTCGAAGGCCATACCGCTGAACGTGTCGAGAGGCGCCTTCACCGTGACGCGAATCCGGAAGGTGTGGCCGTGCAGGCGCTCACACTTGCCGTGATAGCGGGGCAGATTGTGCGCGGCGTCGAAGGTGAATTCCCGTGAGATGAGCAACGTCGTGCCGGCAGGAACGTGCTGCTCACGTGCGACGGTGGTTTGCTTCAATGTGCTCTCGCGCGCATGGGCCACCGGAGCTTGATGGGCGAGTTCCGCGAGCTTGCCTTCGACCACCTCCCGCACGAGACGGAGGGTGGGTTCAGTCAGGAGTCTCGCGCGCAGGGCCGCCAACGCCTCAGGCTCCGCCGAGATGACGACACTGCCGAGCTCGTCCGCAGCACGATGCGGCCGGCAACCAACTTCCCGGCAGCAGGCAACCAATCGATCCCAAGCAGATGACTCAACATTGTGCACTGCAACAAGTTGCGGATCGTGCAGGCGACATGGCTCGCCGACGAGACTTGCTTCGGGGACACATGTCACAGGTGTGGTGTGTTCGCGCGACATGTCAGGCTACCTCGGGTCGCCATGCTAGCGAGAAAAGACAGGCTTGGAAGCGCGGGGCGCCCTCTCGGCATTGCGCGTGAGGATGATCCTGAGTTGCGGTTGACCCGCCCGGATGCTGGCCTAGAATGCCCACCCCGCCAGTGTGCTTTCTGATCTGCGGCGGGTCGGGACCCGGAGCGCCCGTGCGACCTTGCGCGAATTGACATCGTGCGCTGTTGCACACCTGCAGGTGCATTCCGAAAGTCCGATCTGACAAGGGGATCCGCACGGTAGTCACACTGGCTCGCCTGGCATCGCGCTTGCGTGGTGCACGGTCGAGTTGAGCGTTGATCGAGTCAGGTTGCGAGTTCACGCGAACTCGTACCGCTGGAAAGATGGAGTTCCGGAAGAGATGAAGAGCAAAATTGAGCGCCACGCGCGCATCGGATTCCTCGCCCTGAGCCTCGTGACTGCATCGGCGATTTTCCTCGCAGGCTGCGGTGGTGGCGGAGACGAAGGCGGGATACCCGCCGGAAGCAACGTCCTCATGCGCATCGAGGCCGCGGGCATCTCAACGCCTCTCTGGCAGAACATCGCGGGAACGCCCGTGCTGCCGCCAGGCTGCATCAGCCCCGTGTACCTGAACTCGACCATCGTGTTCACCTTCGGCGACGGGGTGAATCCCGCCAGCCTGCCTCAAGCAGGCGTGGCCTCGGGCTCCATCAACATCATGACGGTGCCGGCGGGTGGCGCGCCAACGCCGGCGCTGGGCACATTCGCGGTTCAGGACGATCCGTCCCTGCCGACGGGCAACAACCGACGCGTGCTGTTCCTGCCGAGCGCACCGACGGATCCGAACAACCCCACGGTCGCCGGCTTCCTCACGAACAGCCAGTACAGCATCACTGTGCCTTCGGGCGCGAGTGGTGGCCAGAGCGTCACCTTCGGTGGCGTTTCTCTCAGCAACAGTGGCAGCACGTGCTTCCTCACCTGCAGCCCGCCCCCGGCGAACCCCACAGCTTGCTTCACGGATCCGGTAGTGGGGAGTCCCTATGTGGCCTCCACCATGCCAGCGATGTCGGACCCTTCGCCCACCCCCATTCAGCCCGCGAGCATCGCGAACAACACGGTGAGCATCTTCTTCTCCGAGCCCATCGCGCCAGCGAACGTGGATCTTGCGAACATCAAGTTGATTCGCCTGCCCTCAGGTGCCCAAGTTCCCGGAACACTGGTCTTCTATCAGGCGGGTTCACCGCAAGCGAATCAGGGCGGCGCCAACGGTGCGCGCATCGATTACATCGCCTCGTCATTGCTGCTCGCAAACACGCAGTACGAAATCGTCGTCTCGAATGCCGTGCGCGACTTCGGCAGCAACGCTGTGACCATGTGGCCTGCGGGCACACCTCCCACACAAACGCGCCGCCTGTTCTCCACGGTGCCAGTGCCCTTCTGCCCCGCCCCCACCATCGTGGAAAACTTCAGCACGACCGTGAACCGCTTCACGACCACGGGCGTGGTGCAGTGGAACGGAGGGCCTGGTGCACAGCTCACGACCACCCTGCCGACGCAGTACGTCGGCACGGGCAACTTCGGCGCCATGAACTTCAACGCGGGTGCGCACACTCTCGACACCGGCATGCCCAACAGCTCTGGTTTCAGTCAGGGTGTGTGGGACACGACCGCGGTGACAGTCAATGCGGGCGCCATCGTGCGCATCATCGGCACGGGCACCAACAACGCAAACACGTCTCAGGTGGGTTGGACCCAAGGCGGCCTGCCGCTGACCATCAATCGCGGCAATCTCGCGAACAAGTTCCCCGCGCACATTCGCTGCCGAGGCGCCGTGCTCATCAACGGGCAGCTCAATGGCACCGCCGGCTCCAATGCAACCGCAAGCTTTGCCTACGGTGCGGCCGAGCAAGGCCCGCGCATCGGCAACTTCAACAACGGCACCGGCGTCTCGCCAAACATCGTTGCCGGCGGAACAGGTGGTCCCGGTGCGGGTGAAGGTGGTCGTGCATCGCAGTCTGGCGCCATCCGCACGGTGAAGGGCGAGCCCGGTTACGGCGCACCCTATGCCGGCGCGCAAAACGTCGGACCGACCGGCGCCAATCCGCTCTACGGCGGTGGCGACGGCGGCGTCGGGAACTTCAGGAGCGGCACTGGCGGCCAGCCTGGTGACCTCGGTGGTCTCGGTGGCGCAGGTGGCTCGGCCTTCCAGGCCGGCGCCGTTGGCGGCCCCTACAGCACGATCGCCACGGGCTGTCAGGCCTTCTCGCCCACATCCGGGACACCGGGCTATGTGCCCGCCCAACCTGCCGGCCAGCCGTCGGGATTCGCGATTCCCATCAGCATCCAAGGTGCCGGCAGCGGCGGCGGTGGTGGCGGTGATCGCTTTGAAACGGCCACCCCGCCTGCCAGCGACGATCAAGGTGGCGGTGGCGGTGGCGGCGGCGGCATTCGTATCAGCGCCGTCAACGACATCACCATCGGATCGACCGGCATCATCGCCATGAATGGCGTCGGCGGTGCCGTGGGCAGCACATTCTTCGGTGGCGCAGGCGGCGGAGGGTCGGGCGGACAGATCTGGCTGCAGTCCTTCAGCAATGTGATCATCGCGACATCCGCCAACATGACCGTGAACGTCGGCAACGGCGCGAGCACCTGCGGCGATCAGGCTTCGGGTCGCGGCGGCCTCGGCCTCTACCAGTTCGAAGACGCGGACGGCCTCATCTCCACCAGCTTCATCGGTGCGCTGCCTCCCCCGCAAAACGTGAATGTCATCACGGCGACATTCCCCTATGGATTGACGATCTCCGGCAGTGCCACGTCAAACTTCTTCGATCTTGGCTACGGAGACCCGGACATCACCAACATCATTACGCAGTCCAGTCTTGGCACCGCACCCGGCGCCGTCGTGGACATCACCTTCCAAGGGGCCTTCGAAGCACTCTCCGGTGGTGGCGCCGATCCGGCCACGCTCTCCGCTCCGGTGAGCGCGGCGAACTTCAACCAACTCGACGGATACCGCTACATCCGCTTCAACGTCAACATCAGCTACAGCACGCAGGCCTTGCTGCAACCCGTGGCTCCGACGTTGCCGTCCGTCTCGAACTTTTCCATCAGCTTCAACACACCCACCTGCCCCTGAGGCCGGGTGCGATTGCGCGGCCCCCGTCGGCACTGCTGACGGGGGCCGCGTGCGTTTTGAGTACATCCGCGCTGCGCGTGATGCAGATGCCTCCGCGCGGCGAGTGATGGGTGTCGGCGTCACGCGGCACTACTCGCTCGCCTGCGCCGTAGCGGCACGTAGCGCATGGGGTCCCGCTGAGCAGAGCCTTCGAGTGCATCCGAGCGGCTCTGCGAAGCGGGATCACCCCATGCGCGGAGCGTCCCCCGATGCATGTTGCAGCGCCTACGCGCAGCCGCGCTGGGGCGCCTCGGCTCGCAGGTCGGGGCAACTCAGGTACCGATGATGCGGTCGAAAAGGGTCCGCGCTGCCACGGGATCATTCACCCCCGTGAGGAGCGCGCGGCCATCTTCGAAGAGCGTGAAGTGCACGCCTTCAGCTTCGAAGTGCAGCACCCAGTCGTTCTGCTTGACCTGGTGAAAGCGCGCAAGCCGTTCTGCGAGAACGCCGAGTTCCACGCGCAGCGGGCTGGCGGGTCGGAGTTGCACGGAATGGCGACCACAGAGGACCGCCGTCCTGCTGCTGGCGGCTGCCTCCGCAAACGGAAACTTCCTCTCCGCGCAGCAGGGGCAATCCGCTCGGGGTGCGGCTGCAGCGCCGAGTTCGAAACAGCGCCACGGCCAGAGCTCGAAACGCAGCAACGAGCGCCGCACAGCCGCACGCGCACCGGTGAGAAACTTGAGTGCCTCTGCAGCTTGCACGCTGGCGACAAGCATGGCCGCCGGAGCGATGATCCCCGCTGTCTCGCAGGTCTCGAGTGTTCCAGGCGGTGGTGGATCGGGAAAGAGACAGCGCAGGCATGGCGTTTCGCCAGGCACGATGTTCGCTGTCATCCCGCTCGACCCCACGCACGCGCCATAGATCCATGGCATGGCAGCACGCACGCAAAGGTCGTTGATGAGGTAGCGCGTCTCGAGGTTGTCCGTTCCATCGAGCACCAGCTCGACGTCCGCGAGAAGCTCAGGTGCGGTCGCCGGGGTGAACTCGGTCACGCAAGGAACGAGCTTCACCAGCGGGTTGAAGGCGGCAAGGTGGTGCGCCAAGGCCGCGGCTTTGGGCAGGCGTCGCTCGACATCCTCATTCGTGTAGGTGGACTGGCGCCCGAGATTCGTGGCATCAACCACATCGCGATCCACAAGCACAAGAGTGCCCACACCAGAGCGGACGAGCATCTCCGCCAGCCCGGCCCCGAGGGCCCCGCAGCCAACCAGCAGGATGCGCGCGGCTCCGAGACGCTCCTGCCCGGCGGGGCCGATGAGCGGGAAGCGCACCTGCCGGGAGTAGCGCGTGGCCGTGTCAGGGGAGTCCATGGTGGAGGAATCCGGAGGCGCACCGTACCATGCGCCCAACGCGCGCATGCTGCGCGCCACGAGGCGAGCCCGTGATCGCAGATTCATCGAGCCACTTCAAAACGTTCCGGGTGCTCTGGTTCCCGATTTCAGTGAACGCCATTCTTCTTGGGGCGGCCAGCATCACGCTCTTCCACCTCGGCACCACGCTGCTGGCGGCCCTCGCCGGTGATGCAGCATCCGCCGGGCGTCATTCGGCGGATTTTCTCGGCCACTTCCTGAGCGTGGTTCAGCTCGATGGCCTGCCACCCAGTGCGGAGCTGTTCATCTTCAGCACGCAGTGCGTGCTGGCACTTGCACTCTGGTCGCTCATCGGAGTTGCCATCTGCCGCGTGCTGGCGCTCCGCATCTGCCGCGACGAATACTGCTCCATGCGCGACGCTCTCGGCTACGCCTGGCGTGTGCGCAGAACTGGCATCCTCTTCCCGCTCGCCATCGCGTTGCCCATGCTCGTTCTCGCGGGGTTCAACGCTCTCGCCGGGCTCGTGTTCCAGATCCCCTGGGCTGGCTGGCTGCTCTCGGCGCTGCTGCTCCCTCTCACGTTGCTCGCATCGCTCCTGCTGGTGATCATCGCCATCGGAGCGTTCTTCTCGCTCGGCCTCGTGCCCGCATCCATCGCCATCGAGCGCCGTGGCACGTACGACTCCATCGGCAAGGCCTTCAACTACCTCCTCGCGCGCCCCCTGGTCGTCATTGCCAACGCGACGCTGGTCGGCGGACTGCTGTGGATCCTCTTCGATCTTTTCATCACGCGCGGAATTGTCGGGCAGGTGCTGCAATTGAGCGCCACACCCTTCTTCCCGAACGAAACCTACGAAGCCATCCTGCGCGGCCAGGTCGATGGGCTCGAAGGCTTCCAGTGGTTCTGTGCACAGTTGCACCATCTCGTCATGGTGCTCTTCGATGTGCTGCTGCGGGGCCTGTTCGTGAGCCTCGCCCTCGGCGCTTCGACGGCTCTCTTCCTCGTACTGCGGCGGGATATCGACGGTCTCGACGAGGCCGAACTCGCGCGCGAACCGGAGTGAGGCAGGCGCTCAGGCGCCGCGCACGCAGTTGACGAGGTTGCCGAGCTTGATCCGCTGGAATCCCGGCAGCGGAGGCACGTACAGCGCCGTATCCGGTGCCAGCACGACCTGATCCACGGCCTCGCCGTGCAGTTCCAGCGCTACGAGCAGCTCTTCGGCCAGCGTGCCGTGCGGTATTCCGGCGCCGACGGGACCGAGCCCCCTGCCGATGAGCACCACGCCCTGGGATTCATGCGCGAGAGCCTGGCAGGCTGCCCCGAGCAACGCGAGTTCCACATCCTTGAAGGTGATGCCGCCTTCGCTCTTCTCAGGATGACTGCAATCGAGCCCGGTGAGGACCCGACCGGGTCCCGCGCCGAAGCACTCGCAGGAGAATGCGAGGGCCTTGCTGCCGTGAACGCGCGCAGTCCCTCGGGCGCGACGCACCGCTCCGCGCGGCACCTCGGCGAGCCATGCAGCAAGTTCCGCCAGACCCGCAGCGGGGAGCGCGTCTCCTTCTGCTGCGAGGCTCTCAAGGCGCAAGGTTCCCGCACCGCTTGCAAAGGCCTCGAGGAGCGCGCGCGGCCCGGCACTGAAATGTCCGGCAAGGATGTGAGCCTGCATCAGTTCTGGCGTGCCTTGTTGATGAATTGAGGGTCACGTCCGCCGGGCAATACCGCGCGGAGCGACATCTCCGCCCACAGATCAGTGTCGCTGCCGAAGGGCGCCTCGGGGCCGCAGGGCACGACGACCCAGGAACGCTCGCTGATCTCCGCTTGCAATTGTCCGGTGCCCCAGCCGGCGTAACCCGCGAAGCAGCGGTAGTGGCGCCCCTCAGGGTCCTCGCCCACGGAGAAAAGCACGCGCGCCGCAAAGGCTGCGCCCTGGCCGAGCCAGAGGCCCTCCGCGACCTCCGTCGAGAGCGACGCGAGGGCTTCGATGCGGTGCAGCACCTGGAGTTCCTCCGGCTGTACCGGGCCGCCGAGCCACAGCTTCTCCGCGCGTTCCGTGGGCAGCCCGTTCAGGACTTCCGTGAGGTTCACCTTCAGCGGGCGGTTGAGCACGATGCCGAAGCTCCCGGCCTCCACGTGATGGCGGCCGATCAGGACAACCGTACGACTGAAGTTCGGGTCCTGCAGCGTGGGCGTCGCGACAAGCAGACGACCCGCTGCAGGCTGAAGTGAGCGCGAGAGGGCTCGCATCGCGCCGCTCAGGCCTGATCCGGATGGATCATGTTGCGAGGATTGAGCACCTCGGCGAGTTTCTCGGGAGACAGCACGCCGCGTGCCAGGGCCACTTCGCGCACGGTCTTCTTCGTCTTGAAGGCCTCCTTCGCGATGTCGGCGGCATTCTCGTAGCCGATGAGCGGTGCGAGGCTTGTGCACATCGCGAGCGAACTCTCGATGAGTCCCTCGCAGCGTTCGCGATCGACCGCGATACCGCGCACGCACTTCTCCTCCAGGGCGGTCACGGCGCCCGCCATCAACTCGATGCTCTCGAGAAGATTGAGTGCCATCACCGGAATCATCACGTTCAGCTCGAAGACGCCGCTCTGCCCGGCGATGCCGATGGTGACGTCGTTGCCCATCACTTGCGCCGCCACCATGGTCATGGCCTCGGCGATGACCGGATTCACCTTGCCCGGCAGGATGGATGAGCCGGGTTGCGTGGCGGGCAGCGCCAATTCGCCGATGCCGCAGCGCGGCCCCGACGAAAGCCAGCGGATGTCGTTGCTGATCTTCATCAGCGAAACCGCCACGACACGCAGGGCACCGCTCATTTCCACCATGGCGTCGCGCGAGCCCTGCGCCTCGAAGTGGTTCTCTGCCTCCACCAGAGGCAGTTTGGTGGCGCTCGCCATGCGCGCAATCGTCTGACGGGCGAAGTCCTTGTGCGTGTTGATGCCCGTGCCAACCGCCGTCCCGCCGAGCGCAAGTTCGCACAGGCGCGGCAGCGCGGCCTGGATGCGTTCGCGGCCGCGGCGCATCTGCATGGCCCAGCCCGCGAATTCCTGGCCGACTGTCACAGGCGTCGCATCCTGGAGGTGCGTGCGCCCGATCTTCATCACGTCGCCGAACTCGGCGGCCTTCGCGGAGAGCGTCTTCTCCAGCCGCTCGAGAGCAGGCAGCAGTGCCTCCGCAAGACGCAACGCAGCCGCCAGATGGCTCGCCGTGGGGATCACGTCGTTGCTGGACTGCCCCATGTTCACATGGTCGTTTTGATGCACCGGGCGCTCCTTCGCCGGTACCGTGCGCAGCCCCGCCAGTTCGTTCGCGCGCGTGGCGATGACCTCGTTGACGTGCATGTTGGTGCTGGTGCCGGAGCCGGTCTGGAACACGTCGAGAATGAACTCGGCATCCAGGAGCCCGGATTCCACTTCCGCGGCAGCCGCCACGATGAGCTTCAGCCGCTCGACCGGGAGACGCCCGAGAGCGTGATTGGTTTCCGCCGCGGAGCGCTTGATGAGCCCGAGCGCACGGATGAATGAACGCGGGAACCGCTTGCCACTGATGCCCTGGAAATTGAGATGTGCACGCTGCGTGGAGGCCGCAAAGTAGGCGTTCTCCGGCACCTGCATCTCGCCCATGCTGTCTCTCTCGCTGCGCATTCCACTCATGTGTTCACCTCTCGTTCCGCGCGCGGCTTGCCGCCCGCAGACATCCCTTCTTCATTGACCCAACGACTCGCGATGTCCGAATGCACCCGCTCGAGCACCCCGGCCGCATCCATGCCATCGGCAAGCACGAATGCGGGGCCGAATTCCACGAGCACACGGCGCCGGAACCAGCGCGCCGGAGCATACGCAATCGATACTGGCTGGACGTGCACCGGCGTACCGAGGGCGTGCACCCGCAGCGCACTCTCCACTTCCAGGGTGCTCTTGAAGGGACGGAGCGCGCTGCCGTCACGCGTGCCTTCGGGGTAGACCACCAGCACGCCGCCCTTCAGCAGCACCTGTGCGCGCGTTGCCTCCGCCGCGTCATTCACTGTGCGCATGCGCTGGAGCGCCTCTTCGCGTCGGCCGGTCTTTTCCGCGATGCGGCGCACGTCCTTCGGACGCATCACCGGAAAGCCGCCGAGCTTTTGCAGTAATGGTGCCACCGGCCCGAGGAAGCGGTAGCCCTCGAACGAGCCCATCTGGAAGAACGGGATTCGTCCGTCCCTGACTTTGGTGATGTGACCGATGAGCAGGATGTCGAAACTGCTCGCGTGCTTGGCCGCGATGAGCAGCGCTCCTTTGGGCAGCGCCTCACCACGCACTTCCAGCGCGAGCTTCAGGCGCCAGTACCAGCGACAAGGCGTCTCGCACAGAAACCAGAGTGCCGGACTCGTTCGCAACATCCAGCACTTGATAGCACCCGCACGTTTGCTGCTTGGGCGCTATCCTCGGCCCCCTCGCATGCCGCGTCTTTGCCTGCTTGCCGCTGCCCTTCTCTTCTCGACAGCCGGCATGGCCGTGAAGGGCAGCACCTTCACCACGGCCCAGATCGGCTGCTTTCGCGCCATCATCGCGGTCATCACGCTGCTCATCCTCGTGCCCGACACGCGGCGCCGCCCGGACCTGAAGGCACTCCTGCTCGCCGTGGTGTACGGCGGCTGCATGGGCACCTTCGTCATCGCAACGCGCCTTACCCACGCTGCCAACGCGATCTTTCTGCAGGACACGGCTCCGCTCTTCTTGCTGATGCTCGGCCCGTTGGTGTTGAAAGAACCCATGCGCCGCCGGGACCCCTTCCTCCTCGCGGCCATTCTCGGTGGCATGTTGCTGCTCTTCAGCGCGGATGTGGCCGAGTCCCGGAACGCTCCTGATCCGGACCTCGGCAACGGGGTGGCCCTGATCTCCGGCCTGTGCTGGGCCATCACCCTGATGGGGCTCCGGCACCGCGCAAAGGCCGGGCAGCCGACCGGTCCGGTGATTCTCGCGGGCAACGTGATGGCCGCCCTGATGTTCGCGCCCTTCGTCGAGAGTGTGGAGCCGCAGAGCGCGCTTTCCATCGGCGGCATCGTCTGGCTCGGGGCGGTGCAGATCGGACTCGCGTACGTGCTGCTCGTGAAAGGCCTCGCACGTGTGCCGGCGTTGCAAGCCTCGCTGCTCATGCTCATCGAGCCCGTGCTCAATCCGGTCTGGGCTTTTCTCGTGCACGGCGAAGTCCCACACACCCTCGTCATCGCAGGTGGCGCTATCATCCTCGCCACGACGCTCGCGGACGCCGTGATCAGCGCGCGTCAGCGGCAACAGGAGAACTCTCCATGAGCGAAGGATCGAACAGGGCCGGGCTCACTGACACCGGATTGATGCTGATTCGTTGTGTGTGCTCCGTGGTGCTCGTGTACCACGGCGCCGGCAAGCTCTTCGGTTGGTTCGACGGCACAGGCTTCGAACAGTTCGCCAGCTATGTCGGTACGCTCGATCTTCCGGAGCCGCGCATCATGGCTTACGCCGCTGCGGTCTCGGAGTTCTTCGCCGGCCTCCTGCTCTTCCTCGGAGTCGGCGGACGCTGGCCGGCACTCCCCATGGCTGCCACCATGATCATTGCGGTGGTGAAGGTCCATCCCGACAAGTTCGCCGGACCGGGAGGTATGGAGTTCCCGTTGGCCCTCGGCGTGGTGCTGCTCGGTCTCACCTGCACGGGCCCTGGCAACTACACCTTGATGCGGCTGTTCAAGTGAGCGCAGAGGAAGCACCGCGTCCGACGGGACGCCGCCGCACGCGCATCGCCATCTGGAATGTGAACGGGCTGCGCTCCTGCGTGAGCAAGGGCTTCGCCAAGTGGCTCGCGCGTTCGAAGCCGGACGTCGTCGGACTGCAAGAGGTGCGCGCGTTTCCGGATGCTCTGCCCGTCGCCGAGTTTGCGGCCATGGGCTACATGTGCGCGTTCAATCCAGCACTCAAGCCCGGCTACTCCGGCACGGCGGTGTTCTCGTTCGCCGAGCCGAAAGCCCTCAGGAAACTCGACGTTCCGCGCTTCGACCGTGAAGGCCGTGTGCAGGTGGCGGACTTCGGCGAGTTCGTCTTTTTGAATGCGTACTTCCCGAAGGGCTCCGGCACGAGCCGCGACAACAGTCGCGTGCCCTACAAGCTCGCCTTCGACGTAGCGGTGCGCGACCTGGCGCGGAAGTACCTGCGCGCTGGTCGGCACGTGATCGTGGCTGGAGATTTCAACACCGCACACACGGAGCTCGACCTCAAGAACTGGAAATCGAACATGAAGACCTCGGGTTTCATGCCCGAGGAACGCGCGAGCGTCGACATGTGGCTGCACGCAGGGTTTCGCGACGTGTTCCGCGATCAGCATCGCGGCGAAGAAGGCCACTATTCATGGTGGAGCCAGCGCCAAGGCGCGCGGGCGCGGAACGTCGGCTGGCGCATCGACTACTTCCTCGTCTCGGCCTCTCTCGCGCCGCGGGTGAAGCGCGCGTGGATCGACAAGCGGGTGCGCGGCTCGGACCACTGCCCGGTGCTCATCGAGATCGCACCGCCGCCGCCGCCGAAGCGCCGCTCGCGCTGACCCTTCAGCGCGCTTCGGGCAACGCCACCTCGATCACTCCACCCTTCAGGGCTTCGATGCGCAGTGTGCCCTTGGGTGCTGCGCCCGCACTCCCCTTCAAGAACCACTGCAGGGTCACGCGCCCTTGCGAGGGAATACCCGCCGGAAGCAGCAACCGTTCCGGCCGGTGTTCCTGACGCGCGAACTTCTCGTCGTGGACAGGCCCGCTGATGCGGCCGGCAGCGACGATTTCGAGCGCCCCCGAAACCGTGGCGATGTCTGGGCGCACCACCCCGCGACGGCGTGCGTGATCGGCGATGGTCGGGATGAGCCCTGCGTTCCGCACCTCCGCGCGGAGCTTCCACAGCTCTCCGTCAACGCGTTCGAGGTGCACCTCGCCAAAGGAAAGCCGCGGCATCTCGGCTGCGCAATGCAGCGTGAAGGCCGTGTTGCGGTGGCAGAGCTCCTCCAGCATGAAGGGCGGCGGCACACGCCCGACGGTCTTCGCGAATCCACCCACCTCGATGGGACCATGCACGGGATGTGTGAAGGGCTTCCACGGCCGCAGATTGCGCCCGAGTTCGAGTCGTTCATCCCAGAGCGTGCGCTCTTTCCTGAATTCCTCGCGGTCGCCGAACTCGACGCCGTACTGGCCATCAGCCCAGAGTTCGTTGGTGAAGCCGAAGATGCCGAGGTTCTCGAAGGCCCAGGTGATGCTCCCACCGTGCACCGTGTAGAGGTCCTTCCAGATGATCATGTAACGATAGTGCGGCAGCATCTTCTCGCCGGCCTTGCCGAGAGCATCAAAGACGTTGATGTCGGAAGCGGAATAGGCCGGAGCGCTCTCGGCCCCCGGTCCGCGGAGGATCATGCCGCCATTGTTGTGGTAG
Organism: Planctomycetia bacterium; assembly: GCA_005790545.1. Classification (GTDB taxonomy): domain Bacteria; phylum Planctomycetota; genus SXUL01. The sequence continues at coordinate 48,393 of SXUL01000041.1, forward strand.
CTCTGCAAGGCCGCGATGTTCGGATGCGCGCGCAGAAATGCGCCGACAGCCTCGGTCTCCGGCCAGCAGAAGGGATAGGGCCCGGCGCCGCCTTGGATCCAGTCCGGCTGCCAGTCTGAAGGCCAGTTGCGGTTCATGTCGTAGCCGCCGGGGCCGTCCTCATTCACCGCGCCATCGCCATCGTTGTCGATGCCCTCGGCGCCGAGCAACACGTGCGTGCCTTCCGTGCCGGGCTTCACGCGCTTCATGAAGCGCTCGTCGTCGGGGTCGATGATGTGCGTGCCTCCGCGTGTGACCCGCATGCGCATGGTGGTGATGGAGCCGTCGCCATCAAGATCGTCAGGGCCATCCTCATCGATGGCTCCGTCACGATCGTTGTCCGTGCCGGCCTTGCCCGTGCGCGAACTGTGCTCCGTGTTGGGGCCGTGGATCCACCACTCGCGACCGTCCGGATTGAGCGTGGGCAGCACGAAGAAGACCGAGCGTGCGAGGAGCTCCTGCACCATCGGCAGGCGCTCGCGGTTCTCGAGGAGATACCAGAGCGTGTAGAGAGCAACCTCCGTGCCCTGCGTTTCGTTGCCGTGGATATTGGCGTCGATCCACATGGCCGGCTTGGTCACGTTGCTTCTGTCGCCGGGCTTCGCGAGGGTGGCGAGCCAGAGCTCGCGCCCCTCGACGCTGCGGCCGATGGACTCAAGGCGCATCCAGCCATCGGATGCACGTTCGAGAGTGCGCAGCACCTCGGTCATCTCCGCGAAGTCGTGGAAGTGATTCCACGGAATGACCACGCGCGCTCTGGATGTGGGTGGGATGACCTGCGCTTGCAGGTGCGGAAACGCCAACAGGATCGCCGCGAGAAACAGGATCGGAGCTCGCATCTCAGTTGCCCTCCACGCGCAGCGTTGCTTCCGCCGTGCCGGTGCGCGGCGCCCCGGCTGTGACCCGCACATCCAGCGGGCCCGGGCAATGCACGAGCCAGCGAAACTTCTTCATGCCGTTCGGGCCGAGGTCGTCCACGTGCTGACGCTTCTCTCCTTCGAGGATGCGTCCCCCCTGCACCGCGAATTCGAGTCGCAAAGACCGCGTGGCTCGCGCTCTCCGCGCCATGTGCGTGAAGAGCGGCAGGCGGCCCTCGGTGCCGAGGACAGCTTCCACCTCATGCACGCCGCCGCCGAGGGCCTTCGAGCTCAGAGTCCGCACCTGCAACTTCGGCAGCGCAGTCACGAGTGCCGCCACGGCCTTCGCCTGTGCCTCCACCAGAGCGTCGAAGCGCTCACTCGCGAGTTTCTCCGCAAAACGCGGCACGAATCCGCCAAGTTCCGCATCGCGCAAGGTCGGATGACTCAGCTTCTTCCACGGCAGAAACCCCTCCTGCCGCTGATCCGCGAGAAACAGCCAGCGCCCTTCGGTGCTCGACGGGGCCGAGCCTGACGGGAGCTTGGCATCGGCTGGCAACTCGGGGCGGTAAGCCACGCGCGAGGCGAAGGCCGGGACGCCATGCTGCCCGTAGGCCCAGTGATGAAAGCCGCCGTCCGGTGCATCCTCCGCACCATCATTCGCTCCGAGAATGCGGCGCAGATCCTCGGTGAGTCCATTGGCCCAAGGGAGGTCCTCGGCCAGAAGACCATTGGGCGCAAGCCCTGCCGCCGTGTCGCTCTTCCTGGTGGTGGTGGCGATGTTGTCGCGGTGTCCGAGCACGAACACGGCCGCCACGTTGCCACGCTCCGTGACGAACTTCAGCAGCGCACGCGCAGGCTCCTCGGAAGGTGCGCTCCATCCGACAGATGTCTCGCTCTCCTTCCAGCCATGCGCGAAGTTGCGGTCGAGGTCCACTCCGCCCGGTCCGTCTTCGTTGATGAGCCCGTCACCATCGTTGTCGATGCCTTCGCTGACGATGCGCCAGAGGCCGCGCTCACTCTTCGCGATATCCGCGTTCACCATCAAGCGAGGGTCTTCGCTGGAAGCCATGAGCTTCCCTTCGGGGTCCGGCCAACGCAGCGTGGCGATGATGCCGTCGCCATCGAGGTCCTCCGGACCATCCTCATCCACGAGGCCGTCATTGTCGTCGTCCACGGGTGTGGCGTTCCCACGCACATCGCGGAGCGGCGCCGTTGCCGCAGCCGCGAGTCGTTCCGGCTCCACAGCGGGGACCACCAGCACCGCCGCGCGTTCAAGAGCCTCGCGGAGCGACGCATCTGTCGCAGCGAGGCGCTGCAACGCGAGAGGCAGCGCGCTGGCCACGCGCACACCCAGCAGGTGATCAGAGTTCAGGCCAGCGACCACGAGCACCACCGGTCGCCCCTCAGCGTCGCCAGCGCCACTCACGAAAAACCCCGTCACTCCCGCGCGAATCGGAACAGCAGTTGCGCCGGAAGGCGCCTGTTTCAGACCCTCAAGAACCGCCTGCACCCCAGCCTCCTGTGCCGAGAGCGGCAGCAGCAACATCAGCACGACGCACAACTTGAGACCGTTCATGCACCAACTCCAGTGCGCGCCAAGGCGCGGAACGCCAACTACATTACTCGCAGAGAACATGCAGGCGGATCAGGATCGACCTCGCATGCAAGAGTCGCTGCTGGGTCCGCCCGGCACTGGATTGCCGCGCTGGTTCCTGCGCTAAACTGTGGCGATGCTCCGCTCTGTCCTCATTGGCATTCTGTGCCTCGCTGCTGGTCTCGCCGTCGGGTACTTCGCGGCCTACGGGCAGATCGATGAGTCGCGCCACATGCTCGCCAACATGGACGAGGCGGACAGCACGCGGCCCGAGGTCGCGAACCCCTTCACCTCCACGCAGATCAAGCCCCTCGCGACTGCAGCGAGAGACTCCGAGGAGACACCCGCCGCCGTCTCGCAGATGAAGCGCGGCACCGGAGTGATCACCGGCAGCATCGTGGATGCAGAGGGACACGCCATCGCCGGAGTGCGACTGAAGGCCGTACGCGCGAACCAGTTCGATCCGCGGAATCTCGAACGCCCAGGCATGGTTGCCGATGGCGTGCTCTCGCCCGAGGAGTTGCTGCAGAAGCACCAAGCCGCACTGCTCCGCGACCCTTCGAGAGAAGCCGTCGCTTCGTCCAATGACAAGGGCGAGTTCAGTCTCGAAGGCCTCGACAAGGCGCCCTACAACCTGGAAGCGCATCTCGCGGGTTACGAACTCTCGCCCCTTGAAGAGGGCAATGCGTTCTTTGGACGTTGGCCGGGAGACAAAATCGCCATCCGCGCGGTGCGCATGGGTGGCGTGGTGGTGAACATCCTCCTGCCCGATGGCAACGCGCCTGCGGTGGCGGAACTCACCTGCACCCGCAACGACTCAACCTCTTCATTCCAGTGGAACGCTGCCGAGAGCTTCATCCCTCTCGCTGCGGGTCACTGGCAACTGGTGGCACGCGGTGGCGAGATGGGTGAACTGCGCTCGGAAAAGGTGACGGCAGTCGTCGGCGTTTCAGGCTCCAGTGCTGCCGTCGAGTTGAAACTCGAGGATCGCCCGCACGTCCGCGGCAAGCTCCTCTTCGAAGCAGCTCCGCCGGACCAGTCCTTCACGGTACTGCTCTGGAAGGAGGATCAGGACCCGGCCACCACGAATCGCTGGGAAGCCACGAACTGGACCGAACACGCACGCACGCTCGCCACGCAGGGTTTCCTCTTCATGGACCTTGTGCCGGGGCTGTATCGACTGGCGGTGGGATGGGAAGACGAGGAGCACCCGCCCGTGCTCGCCACTGTCACGGTGGCGGAACACGGCGTGGTGCAGGACCTCCAGATGCGCGATGCCGTCGCCGGCCCGGAATGGGAAGTCGTGGTCCTTGATCCCGAGGGCAAGCCCATCGTGGATGCCAACATTGAGACGAGTTTCTGGATGGGCAACAACAGCGCGTGGCGCCGCGGGGCTGATGGCACGCAACGCGGCCGGGTCCCGAAGCACATTCGCGACGGCAAGAACGAAGAGCAACTCTTCGCCTGGATCACCACGGGCGCCTTCGGCAAGTCCTCCGTCGAGCTGCCGCGCAATGGTGGCCGGGTGGAATCGCGCATGCAGCCGGTTGGTGTGCTGAAAGTGCGCTTCCTCGCAAGCAGCGAGACACAAAGGAAGACTCTTTCTGCGGGCCTGCAGATGCACGCGCCCAACGGCCAGCCACAACTGTGGGTCGGCAATCAGGAAGCAGGCACCAAGGGTGAAGCCTCCTTCGCGCCGCTGCAGCCCGGCACCTACTCGATCTCTCTCAGCGTGCCGACGGGCGGATGGAACGGCAACCAGAATGTTTCGAGCCGCGTCCTGCAGATCAACAGTGGTGAGAACAGCCTGGATCTCGGCATGCCACTGCTCTTCAACTTCAAGGTGCATGTCAAGGCAGCGGAACCTTTGAAACAGGGCGGTCACCTGAGATTGCAGGCCGAGGGCAACGGGTCCGAGGGAGTCAACTACAACTCCAATGCACCCGTCGGCACCGACGGCGTCGCGAAGTTCGAGAACGTGCCGGCAGGCCGCTATCAGTTGCACATCTGGATGCTCGGCCGCTCGATGATGAAGAGCATCACCGTCCCCGTGGAGGGTGATGTGGTGATGGATCTCGAAGCCTTCCGCGCCATGCGCGTCATGATCCACAACAAGGACGCAGAGATCACGAAGAGCGGCTTTGCCAACGAAGACATCATCATCGGCGCCAACGGGCGAGAATTCGCAACTCCGACAGAGCTCGCCAATGCCATGCGCTTCATGAGCGGCACAGAAGAAGTGCCCGTGATGGTCTTGCGCAGCGGCAAAGTGGAAACCCTGAACCTGCCGGGCCGGGTGTTTGCCGAGTCCAACGGCTTCAACTGGAACTTCGTCCAACGCTGAGCAGCGTCGGCGGTCCGCGCGGTAACCTTGGCCGGCCCATGACGAGCGCCCGCACCGCAAGCCAACTTTGGCAGGAACTTCTCGCTGCAGAGAAGGATGGCGCCTCGATCCGGATGCTCCGGGACGAACAGCACCGGCAACGGCTCCTCTTCGGCACGCGGGCCATCTGCTGTGTGGCACAGCCGCTCTTCGTCACAGCAGCGGAGGCACGTCACGTCACAGAAGGGACGCGCCTCCTGATGTCCGCATGGCGGAAGATCGCCCGCGTCCTCGAGAGCGAGCCAGATCTGCGCGCACTCCTCAGCCTCAGCGCGGAGGAAGAGCGCATCCTCGCTGCGGACCGGCAACCATTTGAACCCGACGTGGTCGGCCGCATGGACGGCTTCCTCGCGGACGGTGAGTTCCGCGTAGTCGAATACAACGCGGAGAGTCCGGGCGGCATCGGCTACGGCGATGCACTGGCGCGCATCTTTGAAGGTCTGCCCGTGATGGAACGCTTCCGCCAGCAGCAACCCTGCCGCGGATTCTACGGCCTCGCAAGAACGCACCGCGCCTTGCTGCAGGCGCACAACGAACGCCTCGGTCATCCAGCAGCCACGCCGGTACGCATCGCGATCGTGGACCGGCTGGACGTGCCCACGGTGAGGGAATTCGAACTCTGCGCCGAGACCTTCAGCGCGCTCGGGTCTCCGGCGCAAGTGGTCGATGTGCACGCACTGCGCTTCGAGAACGGCGTCCTGAGTGCCGGCAACTTCCGCCCCGACATCGTCTACAAGCGCATTCTGGTGCAGGATCTTCTGGGCCTGGGTGGAACTGAGCATCCGCTCGTGCGGGCCGTCGCCGCGGGCGCGGTCACCTGCGCCTCGGGCTTCGGCGTGCACCTGCTCTTCAGGAAGGAGCTCTTCGCAATGCTCCTGCACCCGGCCTGTCGCGCCCGGCTGGATGCTGAGGAAACTGCCGCCGTGCAGCGACATGTGCCGTGGTCCGCGTTCGTCACACAAGAATCCAGCGCACCGGATGGCTCTCCGCTGCTGGAGTGGATCCGGCGCGAGCGCGCATCCCTCGTCCTCAAGCCCGGCGGTTCCTACGGCGGCAGTGGCGTGACTCTCGGATGGCTCGTGGACGATGCTGCGTGGGAGAAGGCTCTCGGCGAAGCACTCGCAACGCCCTCCCTCGTGCAGCGTCGCGTGGCGCTGCCTCTCGCACGTTTCGCCAGTCTCGATGAACCGGGTGTCACCTCTGCGTTCCGCGCAGACCTCGATCCCTACGTCTGGAACGGCCGCGACATCGAGGGCTTCGGCGCGCGCCTCGCGCCGGGAGATCTCCTGAACGTCACCGCGGGTGGCGGTTCCGCCGTGCCGGTATTCACGCTCGAGGAGCCGTGATGCGCGGGCGCGGCGCGGCTCTTCTCATCCTCGCCAGTGCACTGCTCGCAACATCCTGGGTCTGGACGCTCTCATTCCAGCTGGACGACTTCATGGAGATCGCGAAGGTGCCGGTCACCTTCGGCTTCCAGGATCGCCGAGTGGAGTTTTCCGGTGAGTATGGGCCTCCTCTTGGCGGACACGTGGAGCACCACGACTACGCGCAAGAGCAACCACTCTGGCGCCCGGTGGTGTGGCTTGCGCTGCTCATCCCGGAACGGCTGCAGGACGCGCCATTCGCCGCGCTGTGGTTCCGCATCCTGCCGGTGCTCGCCCACGCGGCGGCAGCACTCCTCCTCTGGCGACTGGCGCTGCGCTGGCTCGCGCCCTCGGGTGCGTTGACCGCCGCGCTGCTCATGGCCCTGATGCCAGCGGGCATGCAGGCCGTCTCGTGGATCTCCGCTTGCGGAGACGTGTTCATGACCGCGGCGCTGCTCCTGGGTGCGCACGCCATGTGCCACGTCACAGAGCAACGGACTTGGCGGGGGCTCGTCGGCTGGTCCGGCGCGGCACTTCTCGCCATGCTGTGCAAGGAGTCGGCCCTCCCCGGACTCGCGCTGCTCGCCTTGCTGCACATGCTGCTCCCGGGGCCGCGTGCGCGCTGGCGGCGCGGATGCGATGCCATCCTTGTCCACCTTCCCATTCTGCTGCTCCTCTGGCTGAGAGCCACGCTCACGGGCTCGATCGGGCTCACCTATCAAGGCATGGTGAGCGGCAGCGGCAGCGATGTCGTCGCGGCGCTGCCGCGCCTTGGCGAGCTCATGCTGCGGCTTCTCGTGCCGTGGAATCGCGATGCGCTCTACGCCGGTCTCGGGCCCTTCCCGAATGAAGCGACGCCGTTTCTCGCATTGGCTGCAGTGCTGCTGCTCGCACTGCCCGCGTTCCTGGCCGAGACGCGCGCCGCCCTGCGCTGGACCCTCGCTTGTGGCGGCGCACTCCTCCTGCTGGCGACGCCCGTCCTCGTGCTGCTGGCCTCGCACGAAGAGAACAGCCTCAGCCGCGCCTTTCATGTGCTCACGGTTCCGTGCGCCCTCCTCGCCGGTGCGTGGGTCCACTGCTCGTCGCTGCGCCGAGGGGCGCTCATTGCGACGACACTCTTCGGCCTCGTCGAGGTAGCGCTGCTCGTGCACGTCGCGCGCACGGAAGTTGCCGCTTCACACGAACGCGACGCCTTCCTCTCTTCCGTGCGCTCCGCCGCCTCACACACTGCGGACACAACCGTCGTCATGCTTGACACGCCGCTCAAGCGCGGCGGCATCCCTTTCTTCACACACCTGCTCCCGCTGGCCTGCGCGCCGCCATTCGTGCACGCTCCGCTGCATGTGTTGCACGTGAAGAACACGGAAGACCTGAAACTGAGCGAGCTGCACTACAGCACGCGAGGACCACTTGTGATCATGGAAGGCAGCAGTGGCGAGGCGAGGCTGCTCGAATCCCATGCTGCTCTTCCGCAAGCTCTGCCAGCGATGGTGCCCGAAGGTGCGCCGCTTGGAACGCGCCGCAGCTTCGTGACGGCAACGCCGGTGCCGCTGCGCGCGGTGCGGGGACTGCGTTGCCGGATTCCCTCGGGTAAGGACCGCTGGCTGAGCGTGACCATCAGCAGCGCAGGCTCCGAACGCCTCTTGCGCTTGCCCTTGATCGAATCTGAAAGCGAGCGTGCGGTCGCATGCACTCTCGATGACGTGTTGCCGGGCATTGGAGCTCTCGATCGCATCACCCTCAGCACCGCAGCGCTGGCGGCGCGCACGGCGACGGCGCACATCGAGCTTCTTGCCGCGCCCCCCGTGCTCGAACTCCTTCCCGGTCTCACGCGCCCGCGCGAGCGCGCCGGTTTCCTCCTCGAGCCGGCCGTCCGTGGCGTCCCCGTGAGCGCGCAACTCCGCCTTGAGGTGCTGTTCACTGTCAGCGGAATGCGCTTGCCGGTGAGTTGGCGCTGGGCGCCCACACATTTCAACCGCGCCGAGGACGGCGTGGTGCGCCTGGACACCAAACGTGTGCCACCCACAGGCATCTGGGGCCATCTCGGATTCGACAACCTGCGCCAGTGCATCGCACAGTTCGCTGGCGACTTGACCTGGACGGATGTGCCGTGCGAGTGGCGTGTCGTCGCCATCACGCCGGCCGACGATGCGGTCCTTGCCCGCACTCCCTGGCAACGCTTCCTCCTCGTGCGCGAGTGATAGTCTCCCGCGCATGGCGCGCCTCTTGTTCACCGTGGATGCGGAGGAATTCGATCTCCCCGCGGAGTACGGGCTCGCCCATGACAGCAGCGAGTGCCTTGCCATCAGCCGCCGCGGCTTCGAGGCGTTGCAGGATCTGCTGCGACGACAGCGCGTGCAGGCCACGCATTTCGCCACCGTGCCCTTTGCGGATCACGCCAGCGGCCCCCTGCGTGAAGCTCTCGTGCTGGACCACGAGCTGGCGCTGCATGCCTTCTCGCACCGCGATGACTGCACGAAGATGACGGAGGCGGCAGCGTTGGAACGCCTCGGCGCCGCCAAGCGCAAACTCGAAGCGGAATTCTCCGTGACCATCCGCGGCTATCGCGCGAACCGCTTCCGCTCTCCCGCACGCCGCGTCTTGAAGGACCTCGGACTGGCCTGGACCAGCAACCTGCACCCCACCTGGGTGCCGGGTTCCTACAACAACTTCAGCAAGCCGCGCGCTCCGCATCTTGATGGGGGTCTCATCGAAGTGCCGGTCTCCGTCACGCCCATCCTGCGTCTGCCACTTTCGTGGTTCTGGCTCCGGAACTTCGGCTGGCCGTGGTTCCTCGCCACCGCGCGGCGCGCGCTGCAAGGCACCGGCTACCTTCACATCTACGTCCACCCATGGGAGTTCACGGAACACATCGCCATGCCGGGGCTGCCCCTGATGGGCAGGCTTTCGTTGCGTCGCACCGGCCCACCCTTCCTCGAACTGGTCGAACGTGTGCTGCGCTGGAGCGCCGCTGAGGGACTGAAACCTGCAACGATTTCGCAGTACCTTCGCGAAGAAGGCTGGAACATGCCCGAAGGCTGCGCGTGCTGCTGAAGCAACCTCTCTGCTGGCTCCTCGCGCTGGCGCTCGGGCTCCGGTTGCTGGTGCTCGCCGGCCCTATGAGCGCGGACATCAGCATCGACGGCGCCGAATACTGCCGCATCGCGGAAGAGCTGGTCGCGCACGGCGAGATCGCGGGCATGCTGCCCGGCCCCGCCACGATGATGCCGCCCTTGCAGCCCATCCTCGTCGCGGGCTTGATGGTGCTCACTGGCTGGAACTCCGTGGACTCAGCGCGCACGCTTGCGCTTCTTGCATCGCTCGCGAGCATCGTGCTGGCCTTCCGCCTGGCCCGGCGTTTCGGCGGTGAACTGGCAGGCTTCGCAGCAGCAGCGCTCCTCGCCACGGCGCCGCTGTTCGTGCTCCTCGGAACTGCGGAGTTCGCCGAACCGGTGCAAGGCGCGCTGCTCCTCGGCGCACTGGTCATCCTCTTCCGGCGCATTGAAGGCCCGACCGTTGCCGACGCGAGCTTCTCCGGCGTGCTCTTCGGCCTGGCCGCTCTCGCGCGCATCGAAAGCTTCGCCCTCGGCCTGCTCGTCACGCTCTTCATCGCTGTGCGCGGCGAGGCGCGCGCGCCGGTCCGCATCCTGCGCGCGGCGCTGTTCCTCACCATGCTCGGCCTGCAACTTCTGCCGTGGGCTGCGCATCTTCACGACGCCACAGGCATCTGGCGCCTGGAGGTGAAGAGCGGACGCGTCGCCGCCACCGTTGAGCGTCTCGCCGACGGACTCGATTACGCGACGGCCAACTATGGCCTCGGACCAGTTGGCGAAGTTGAAGGACCCTGGCTGCGCCCGGACCTCGTGAATACCGAACCACAGCACGGCCTCCTCGGCGCATGGTGCGCGCGCCCCTATGCCCTCGCCAGTCACAGCGGACGAAACCTCGCGCGCTATCTGTGGTGGCTCACAAGCGGCGTGGCGCTCGGGTCCGTACTCCTGCTGGCCGCAATGCTGCCCGCGCTCTGGCCTCTCCGCGATGCGCGCCTGCTTCTCGTCTTCGCCCTCGCCTCGGCCATGCTCTTGCTGGCGAGCCTCTACAAACCGGTGCCGCGCTATGCCGCGCCGGCGGTACTCCTCTTCGAGATCATCGCTGCCATCGGGTTGGCACGCTGGGCAGGTCGCCTGCGCCACCCGCGGGTACTGCTCTTCGCAGCGGCGCTGCTGCTCGCGCTCACCTCGCTGCGCGACGCGCCGGATGCCTTTCATGGTCTGGTCGAGGGGCGCGACGCCACCTGTCGCCGGGCGGCGGAGGCTCTCTCCGCGCGCCAGACGCAGCCGGAGAATGCCTCGTTGCTCCCTGCACCGGACCGCATCTGGCTCACGGATGATGCGCGACTTCCGTTTCACATGGGCGTGCGCTGGCTGCCGCTGCCGGCAGCGCCATCAGCGGACGCGCTCGCGCGCCATGCCGCCAACACCAACGCCAGCGTCATGGCATGGCGGACCGACGACGGCAACGCCCTGCGACCCGGGGCCGCAGTAGATCCCGCCGCCGTTCCGGGCTGGCGAGTGCTTTCCGACCCACCCGCAGGTTGGTGCGTTCTTGTGCGCTGAGCTGCACTCCCCCTGTGCATCAGACGCAGCGCGAGTATTCTCAAACCCGTGCTCAGCATCGTGATTCCTGCACGCGACGAAGCCGCGAACCTCCCCGCTCTCATTGCCGAAGTGCATGCGGCGCTGCCCACGGTGTCCCATGAAGTGGTGGTCGTGGATGATGGCAGTGCCGATGCCACCGCCAGCGTGCTGAAACATCTGGCACATGAGGATCCGCACCTCCGCGTCCTGCGCCATCGCTACGCGTGCGGCCAGAGCGCCGCACTGCGCACCGGCATTCGCGCCGCGCGGAAGCCCTGGATCGCCACCCTCGATGGCGACGGCCAGAACGATCCGGCTGATCTTCCGGCGTTCCTCGCCGCGCGCCCCGAGCAGCTGACGCCCGACCAGCCGTGGCTCGCCATCGGTCATCGCGTGGCACGGCGGGACAGCGCGTGGCGCCACATGATCTCGCGCATCGCCTTTGCGTTCCGCCGCTGGGCTCTGAAGGACGACACGCCCGACACAGGCTGCGGCATCAAGCTCTTCGGGCGTGCCGCGTGGTTCGACCTCCCGTGGTTCTCTCACCAACACCGCTTCTTTCCTGCGCTGATGCGCAGAAATGGCGGCACCGTGATCTCCATTCCGGTCCGGCATCGGCCGCGCACCGCCGGCAACACCAAGTACACGACTCTCGGTCGGGCTTGGGTGGGCCTCGCGGACCTTCGCGGCGTGGCCTGGCTCATCCGCAGGAACCGCCTTCCCGAGGTGGAGGAGATCCGGTGAGCACCACAGAGATCATTTGGGTCGTCATCGGATTCGCCGGGCAAGGCCTCTTCTTCGGGCGTTTCATCCTGCAGTGGATTGCATCCGAACGCGCGCAGCGGAGCGTCATTCCCGTGGCCTTCTGGTGGTTCTCGCTCGGCGGCTCCCTGATCGTGCTTTCCTACGCCATCTACCGGCAGGACATCGTGTTCATCGTGGGCCAGTCCAGCGGTTTCATCGTCTACACGCGCAATCTCATCCTCATCAAGCGCCAACGCCTGTGCGACGGCGAAGGGTCGCTCGCGCAGTGACGCCAGCGCGCGCGTTCTTTCTCCTCTGGGCGCTGGCCCTGGTCGCCGCGCTGACACTGCGACCTCTCATCCCGCCCGATGAGACGCGCTACTTGCAGGTCGCACACGAGATGTGGGAGACCGGTGAGTTCCTCGTGCCGCACATCCAGGGCGAGCCCTACTCGCACAAGCCGCCCTTCATGTTCTGGATCTGGCATGCGGGCTGGTGGTTCAGCGAGCCGAATGTGTTCTGGCCGCGCAGCGCCCAGTGTCTCGCGGCCGCGCTGAGCCTCTGCTTGCTCTGGCGCGTGGCGCGGCGCCTGAAGCCGGACGCGCAAGAGTTCGCCACCACTGCCGTGGTGCTCTGGGCAGGCACGGCGACCTTCCAGCTCTACAGCTCACTCATGCTCTTCGATGTGTGGATGAGCACGGGCGTGTTCGCTGCGTGGTGGGGCCTCCTGATGGCGCTTCCGCCCGATGCCACGACGCGCGCCAGACCCTGCCGCGGCTGGATCCTGTTCGCTGGCGGGGCGGGTAGTGCGCTGCTTTTCAAGGGCCCTGCGGCTCTTGTCACCCTGCTGCCGCCGCTGGTCTTCATGCGCTGGTGGTTGCCAAGCGAGCGACGGCAGCGAGGCACCTGGTGGCGCGCGCTGCTCGCGATTGCCGCGGGCATCGGCTGTGTACTGGCGTGGGCACTTCCCGCAGCCGCCGCCGGGGGTGAGGAATACTCGAACGCCATCCTCTGGGGCCAGAGTGCAGGACGCGTGCTGGGCGACGCAGTGCCCCACGCGCGCCCCTTCTGGTGGTTCCTTGCTCTGCTGCCGGCGTTCATGGCGCCATGGACCCTGTGGCCTGGTCTCTGGCGTCGTCATGATCTTGCCCAACTCGGCACCCAGACTTCGTGGCGCTTCGGGCTGGTGACTTTCGTTGCGCCGCTGGTCATCTTCTCCGCCATCAGCGGCAAACAACCGCACTACCTGATGCCTGCGCTACCCGGTTGCGCGCTCATGCTGGCGAGTTGTTGCAGCGGCACGACCGCACCACGCGCCTGGCTCGCGGGATTTTTTCTCCTCGGCGCAGCAGTGGCCGCTGCGGCGCCATGGATTCCCGTGGGCCCGCTCGACTCCTCGCCGACAGCCGCCATCATTGCCGCGTGCTTCCTCGCAGCTCTGGCCGGCGTGACGTGGCTGCGCCGCCGCGTGGCACCACGCATCGGCATCCTCGAGGCCGCGGTCTATGCGCCACTGCTCCTCGCCTCGCTCCATGTCGCCACGGCACCGTCGTTCGCCGCCAACTACAACCTCGAACCTGCGGGCAGGTACTTCAAGGAGGCCGAGCTCGCTGGCCGACCCGCCGCGATCTACGGTGCCACCTATCACGGTCAGGTGCATTTCCTTGCTGACATTCACGCGCCCTTCGCCAATCCGGAGTCGGAAGAGTCTCTCCGCGAGTGGCTGCGTTCGCACCCCACTGGTGTGGTGGGAATCGTGCTGCAAACCGGACGGTTTTCGCCCCTTGAAGCGCAGGCACCGCGCATCGTTCCCTATGGCGCGCGCCGCCTCGCGTTGTTCGATGCTCCCATCCTGCTCGCGCGCATTGATGCGGCGCCGCGCTGATTCAGTCCGAACGCGAGTGAGCGGGATAGGATCTCCGCACGATGTCCGCGCCCTCCATTTCAGCCGTGATCCCCATGCACAACGAAGCCGCCTACGTGGCGCGCTGCCTCGATGCGGTCACGACGGAACTGGCAAACGTCACCGACGACTGGGAAGTGGTCGTGGTGGACGACGCAAGCACGGACGGCACCGGCGCTCTCGTGCGCGCGTGGAACGGCGGGGACCCGCGTGTCCGCTGCGTCGTGAACCCGGTGAACCTCACCCTCGGCGGCACCCTCCGGAACGGGTTCAACGCGGCCACGAAGGATCTCGTTTTCTACACCGACGCGGATCTGCCGTTCGACCTCGGGCTGCTCGCGAAGGCCGTCCGGCTCCTCCGCTTCCAACAGGCCGATCTCCTGGTCGCTTGGCGCTTCAGCCGCACCGATGAGGGCCTGCGTCGCACCATCTACTCCTTCTTCTGGAACTCGTTTGTACGCCTGCTGCTCCACGTGCGTGTGAGAGACATCAACTTCTCGTTCAAGCTCTTCCGCCGCGACCTTCTGCCCCACCTCGACCTCAGGTCCGGAGGCTCCTTCATCGACGCCGAGCTCGTGTCGAAGGCACTGCACCGCGGCTTTCACATGATCCAGTTCGGCGTGGACTATTTCCCGCGCAACGTCGGCGTGAGCAAGCTGAGCAGCGTGAAGGTGATTCTGCGCCTGGTGCGCGAATGCCTCTCCTTGCGCGCGGAATGCGTGAAACACCTGCCGCGCCCGCTGCCGCCGCGAGGGCCATGAAGCCCCGCGAACTCGGCACCGTGGTCGGCCGCTTTGCTGCGGCGCCGCTCGGAACGCGCTTCCACATCTGGGGACGACTGCGCTCATTCCCCGTGGATGAAGTGCTCGAAGCACTGCCACATGAAGGGCAACTCCTCAGCCTCGGTTGCGGTCATGCGGCGACAGAGATCGCCGCGCTGCTCCGGCATCCAGAACTCCGCTGCACAGGCGTGGACCCCGACGGCGCGAAACTTGGCCATGCCCGGCGCGCTGCTGAAGGCCTTCCTCTCACACTGATCGAAGGCACAACGCCTCCTCCCGGTCCCTTTGATGCAGCGTTGATCGTGGATGTTCTTTATCTCCTCACACGCGCGGAAGAGGCAGCGCTCCTCACCGCGCTCCACTCAGCGCTGCGGCCGGGTGCGCGTCTTGTGCTGAAGGAAATGGACACCAAGCCGCGCACCAAGTACCTCTGGAACCGGATGCAGGAGTTCCTCTCGCTGCGCGTGTTCCGCTTGACCAGACATCGACACGGGGTCTGCGGACTCAGACCTGCGGCGGATCTCGCCCTGCAACTCGAAGCCGCTGGATTCCGCGTGCTGCGCTCCGTTTCACTGCATGGTGGCTGGCTGCATCCGCATCACCTGCTCAGCGCAGTGCGGCTCTGAGCTCGCGGCGCTGGACTCAAAGCACTGCGAATGCTGTCGCGCCCGCGCGCCACACTCCGAAGGCGAGGAATGTGACGAGGAATGCGAGGCCGAACGACCGTTCAAGACGCACCGGCCATGGCCGCACCTGAACGCGCAAGAGCCTCAGAACCAGCCACGTCGCGGCCGCGAGCATGAGCAACGGGCCGAAGGGGTGCGCGCTGAACGCTTCCACGAAATCTCCGTGCGCCGCTGCGACCCAACTGTGCGTGAGGCCGCAGCCCGGGCAGGGAATGCCGAACATGCGCCGCGTCGCGCAGAACACCGGTGCAGCGTCGAGCCACGTGCTCCTGAGCACAAAGCTGAGGACCAACGCGCCGGCAACAATGTGCGGCGCGAACCCACCGGCCCAGCGTACACGGCGCCGCCCTGAAGCTCCGGAATCACTTGCGCAGCTTGAGTCCATGCTCGTCAGGCAGCTTGTTCATGGCGATCAAGACAATGTCGATGAGGCTCCAAATGCCGAGCCCCCCGCAGGTCAGGAGCTTCACCACACCCAGCCCTGAGTGGCCGAGGTAGAAGCGGTCGACGCCAAGGCCGCCAAGAAAGATGGAGAGGAGCAGCGCGACCAGCCATTCCTTGCGGGAGTAGATCCCCGCCACGTTCTTCAACTCGAACCATGTTCCGTCCTTGGTGCGCACGGGCGTGGTTTCGTTCAGCACCCCGGCATCCACCATGCTCTTCAACTGCATGAAGTTGAGGGGCCCCTCTTCGCGGCCCATGCGCATGATCCAGTACTCGTTGTTGTCCATCATGCCGGGCTGTCCCATGTACACGTTCATGCGGGCGATCTCCTGCGCCGCGGACTCTATCAGAGGGGCCGCGTGCGAGGCGTGGATACGATGGCGGCATGATTTTGCTGTCCGTGACAACAAGTCGCCCCGCGCTGCGCTCTGTTGCAGGTCTGCTCTTGCTGGCGTGCGCGTGCTCACCTTCCTGTGCTGCGCAGGACACGCGAGAGCCCGCGCCTCCAACCCGGCTTCCTGCGGCCGGTCTCAGCAGGCTCGAAGCGGAACAAGCGGCGAAGGATGCGTGGGTTTCCCTCAGACGCAGTCGACTCGACGCTTGCCGCGCAATCTTGAAGAGTGCAGTCATCAACGCGGCCGGCAAGCAGATGCCTGTGTGGATGACGACGCGCGGCGAGCGTCCCGCGCGCGGACACTCGCTGTGGATCTCGCTGCATGGTGGCGGTGGCGCGCCACCCGCCGTGAACGACCAGCAGTGGAAGAACCAGCAGCAGCTCTACGCGCCAGCAGAGGGCATTTATGTTGCTCCCCGGGCGCCAACGGACACATGGAACCTCTGGCACGAAGCGCACATGGATGAACTTCTCGCCGAACTCATCGCCGCCCTCACCGTGACCGAGGAGATCGATACCAACCGCATCTACATCATGGGCTACAGCGCGGGCGGCGACGGCGTCTTCCAACTCGCGCCGCGCATGGCCGACCGCTTCGCCGCAAGCGCCATGATGGCCGGACACCCCGGCGATGCAGCGCCCGACAACCTGCGCAACACTCCCTTCGCACTCTTCATGGGTGCGAACGACAGTGCCTACGAACGCAACCGCCACGCCCGCGAATGGCAGGAGAAACTCCGCGTCCTCTCCGAAGGCACGCCGGGTTCATGGCCGCACCTGGTGCGCATCTACGAAGGCCTCGGCCACTGGATGGACCGGAAGGACGCCGAGGCCGTGCCGTGGATGGCAGAGAAGCGCCGCGATCCGCGCCCGCGCGAGATCATCTGGCGTCAAGACGAGGTCTTGCACCATCGCTTCGCGTGGCTCGCAACGGATCAACCGGTAGCCGGTGCACGCTGCACGGCATCCATCCACGGTCAGGACATCAGCCTCACGCTCTCGCCGGAACAGAAGTCTCTCACGCTCCTCCTTGATGACCGGCTCGTGAATCTGGATGAGGAAGTGCGCGTTCAAGTGGGCGGAGCCGAAGTCTTCCGAGGCGTCATCCCGCGCAGCAAGGACGTGATCGAGCGCACGCTCTCCGAGCGCTCCGATCCCGAGGCCATCTTCAGTGCTGAGCTTCCGCTGCCGCTGGCCAAGCAAGGCGCGCGCTAAAGACGCGCCGCCTTGCGCAACGCAGTCCATTCCGCCGCCGTGAGCGGCCGCACAGTTCCCGGAGCCATGTCCGCGAGCTCCAAGGGTCCGATCCCGGTGCGGATGAGCTCCTGCACTTCGAGAGCAAGGGCCTCCGCCATGCGCCGGATCTGACGGTTCTTGCCCTCCTCAAGGCTGATGCGCAGCCACGCTCCTTTTTCGGTTGCACGCTCCAACTCCACGGTCACGGCAGCCAAGAGACCGAGCTCAGGGTCCTTCACGCCGGAGCGGAGCGCGGCGATCACCGCGGCATCCACCCGACCCCGCACTTTCACGCGGTAACGCTTCTCCACATGAGTCCCGGGGCTTGTGAGCCGGTCTCCGAGTTGGTGATCGTTGGTGAAGAGCAGCAGCCCCGCCGAAGCCTTGTCAAGGCGGCCGACCGCTGAGAGCAACCCCTCCCCAGGCGGCAGAAGGTCGTGGACAGTCTTTCGCCCCTGCTCATCACTGCGCGTAGTCACCACTCCGCGCGGCTTGTTCATCATCAAGCAACGCGGTGTGGCCGCAACCAATGGGGCTCCACGAACGCTCAGAGCATCAACGGCGAGCCGCACTGGCCGCATGGCGTCCCTGACCACGCGCCCGTTGACGCTGACCAGCCCGTCTTGAATGAGCCGGACCGCCTCACTGCGTGAGGCGAGTCCGAGCTTGGAAAGGGCGCGCTCCAGCGGCACCGGGTTGGGCATGGTGCGATAATAGCCCCGCCAAGAGGAGGAACTCATGTTGAAGATCGCAACCGTTCTCACCATCACGTGCGTACTCGGAGCAGGCTGGACCGACATCCACCGCGGATTCGAAGGCGACAGCGCGGGCGCAGCCCCGAAGGGCTTCAGCGTGGCGGAAACCGCCGGCAAGGGCACCGCCGCACAGTGGAAGGTCGTCGCAGGCAACGCATCCTCGGGTCGCCAGCATGTCGGCATGGAATGCGAGAACAGCGGCCCGACCTTCAACCTGCTTCTCTGCGATGACGCCGTGCCTGCCGATGCAACCATCAGCGTGCGGCTGCGCGCGCGCGCCGGGACGGAAGACCAAGGCGGTGGCCTCTGCTGGCGCGTGCAGGATGCGAACAACTACTACGTTGCGCGCTGGAACCCCTTGGAGAAGAACCTGCGGGCCTACAAGGTGGTCGATGGCAAACGCAGTGCGGCGCTTGGTTCTGTGAAGCCTGAAGGCGATGCGACTTGCTGGCAGGTCCTGAAGGTGCGCATGGAGGGCGCGCACGCCACCATCTTCTTCAACGGCGCCGAAGTGATGGCCTTCGATGACGACACCATCAAGACGGGCGGCAAGACTGGTTGCTGGACCAAGGCCGACGCCGCGACAGATTTCGACGACCTCGAAATCAGCGCGAAGAACTGAGCCATGCGCGCGCTCATCGGACTTGCTGCAGTCGCCTTCGCCACCGTGCTCTGGTGCTCGGGCGTTTTTTCCGAAGAGCGCGCGACGGCTGCGCTTGCCGCCCTCGGCCCCAAGGCCGCGGAGGCCGATCTCGCGCGCATCGCGGCGGAGTTCCCCTACACCAAGGTGGCGGTAAGCGCGCGCGCGCAGCTTCTCACGCACTGGATCGAGAGCGGTCGGCGCCCGGAAGGGAAGCCGTTCGATGAACACCTCTTCGAAACCTTGCGCGCGGGCTTCACACCATCCGCGCCATGGGCTGCGCCTCTCACAGCAGCCGTGCTGGGCCTCGGGCTGCTCGTCTTGCTGCTCCTCCTGCCGGGCACGCGCGCCAAGTTCCTGGTGTTCCTCACGACCATCGGTGCGCTCCTCGTGCTCACACCCGGCTTCCTGGAGCCGGGTTTCCAAGCAGGGCTCATGGGCCGGGATCTGCCCCTCGCCCGTGATCTTCTCCCGCGCTTTGCGCAGCTCTCCATGCTGGTGGTTCTCGCGGCGGGCATCTTCTTCGTGCTCTTCCGCCCGAGGAGCGCTCCGGCCAAAGACGCGTAGTCCGCGACTGCGGCTCCGTTATCCTCTTTGCTGCCCTCCCGGCCCTTGCCCACAAGGAAAGGTCTCACATGCCTCGCCTGCTCGCTCTCTTGCTTCTTGCGCTTTTGCCCGCCGTTTCCGTCGCCCAAAGCCTCGCTCACTGTCTTCCAGCGGACACGCTCCTCTACTTCCGCCAGAACGACCCCATCTCGGGCATGAGCAAGTTCGCCGGCAATGGCGTGCTCTGGAACAAACCGATGGACGTCAACGCCATCATGAACCAGATGGATCAGGGGCTCGGCATGGTGAACGACATGCTGGGCTTCCAGCCCGGAAGCATGAGCACCTGGCTGCGCTCCATCACGCGCCTCGAGGGCGCCGTGACCCGCTTCCACCTGACGGATGGTGCCCCGGAGATCGACTTCGTCGTGATCCTCACGACACCTCAAGCAGAGCAGATCTACAACGTCGTCACCGGCAAGCTCATCGAGGAGCAGATAGGCACCAAGGTGGCCGAGGATGAAGTCGAGATCGGTGTCGAAGACTTCGGCATGAACCTCGGCCGCCGTGGCGACCAGCTCATCCTCGCCTCCAGCGGAGATCGGCTGCGCGAGACCATGAAGGTCTACGGCAGCGCTATTCCGAACTCGCTCTCGCAATTGCCGCAATTCCAGGACGCCATCAAGGGTGACGGCAGCGCCACCTGCTTCTACCTCCGCCTCGATGCTCTGCTGAAAATGCTCCGCGACGAAGGTGCCTTCAAAGGCCTGGGCTTGGGCATGGGCTTCGGCCGAAGCTCGCGCAGTCAGGGCGGCGGTGAAGGCGGCCCCCCCGGCATGAACCGCGGCGCGATGGCCGTGAAAATGGCGGAAAACCTCGGCTTGTTTCAACTCGCCACCCTCGGTTGGGCGGAGGGCGATGAAGCGACTCGCGTGAGCGTGAGCGCCAGTGCGGATATCCCGCTCTTCGACATCTTCGCGAGCGAAGCAGGCGGGCCGGAAATCCTCGGGATGCTGCCCTCGGACACCGCCTTCGCTCTCACGTTCCACGGCGATCTCACCACCATGTACCAGAAGGCCGCGGCGGTCTTCCTCGACGCCAAGAAGAACCCCTTCGCGGGCTTCCTCATTGAAGGCATTGCTCAAGCGCAGCGCGAGACGGGCCTCAAGATCGAGGAGATGCTCTCGCTGCACAAGAACGGCTTCGTGGTCGCATTCCTGCCGGATGAGAACGGCCGCGTCCGCATGGATCGCGGCGAAGGCCTGCTCTTCATGGCCAAGGTGACGGACCGCGCGCTTGCGAAGGACGCCATCATGAAAGTGCTCGCCTTGCGCAAGAAGTCGGGTGGCATCGAGGCCGAACCCGTTGTGCGCGAAGAGGGCGACAGCGTGTTCTTCGAGTTTGAGGAGGATTCGAGCGCTGTGCTCGCACCGACCATCGCGGTCGCGGAGGGTGTCGCAGGTGAGGGCGGAGTGCGTGTCGTTGAGGGAGCTCCCGGTGACGGCGAAGTGCGCGTCACACGCACGAACCGCTCGTCGAGACGCATCAAGCGCACGCTCGCTCTCTCCGGCGAATGGCTGGCCTTCGGCGAATTGGCGAATATCGAGAAAGTGGTGCTGCTCCGCAACGGCCAGTACCCGAGCCTCGCCACCACAGGTGCGCTGAAGGGCCTGAAGAGCGGCGGCACCGCCTACATGTACCTCGGCCTGAAGAGCGTCTTTGGCCAGGAGAAGAACTTCACTTCCGCGCTCAGTTCTCTCAAGGACGGCGCAGGCATCACGGCCTCTGTGCATCTGACGCCGCAAAGGCTCTCCATCGTGACGACACCCGCCGTGAGCACTGCGATCTCGGCCTTTGCCGGCGCCGACGCGATGTACGAGCAGCAGGAAGACGAACGCGAGCGCGCGCGGAAGGACCTCGCCGCCGTCGGCAAGGCGTGGCGCGAATACAAGGGCTTGCAAGGCAAGGCGCCCACAGGCATGGACCAACTCGGCCTCACCGGCGAGAAGGCCGTTGCTTTCCCGCCCTCACGCCCGCCCACCGATCCGGGCAAGGCCTACGAACTCGTCGCAGCCTGCGACCCTTCGGACACAATGGCAGAGTGGGACATCATCATCGCCACAGCACCCGATACAACTCTCGGGCGCATCGTCGTGACGTTGGATGGCAGCACCAAAGTGTGGGCCGAAGCCCGCTACCGCGAGCAGATCGCGAAGCAGAAGAAGGCTCTCGCCGCGACGAAGTAACTCACGCACGGCCCGCAGGCGTTCGCGCCCGCGCTGCGGATGATGGGGGTCGGCGTCACGCGGCACTGAGCGCTCGCCCGACGCCGCTTCCACAGCCCACGAAGCTCG
Source organism: Planctomycetia bacterium (assembly GCA_005790545.1). Classification (GTDB taxonomy): domain Bacteria; phylum Planctomycetota; genus SXUL01. The sequence continues at coordinate 69,754 of SXUL01000041.1, forward strand.
AGAGCTCGCTGCGCGGATCGAGCCGAAGTTCCGCCTCACCCCCAGCACCCGCAGCGCTGTGCACGTGGGGCGGAACATACTGTAGGCTGTTCCGCGGCAACGGAACGCCACCATGATCCGCACACTTATTGGCGCAATCCTCCTTGCTCTGCTTCAAGCCTGCGCTCACGATCCCCGCGTGGAACTCTCGCAGAAACAGTTCGGCCTGATGCCGGATGGCCGCCCCGTGGACGAATTCACCCTCGCCCTGCCCGGGCAGTTGAGCGTGAAGCTCATTTCGCTCGGCGGCATCGTCACATCCATCACCATGCCCGATCGTGAGGGCAAGGAAGAGGACATCGTGCTCGGCTTTGCAACGCTGCCGAGCTACCTCGCGGGACATCCCTACTTCGGCTGCATCACCGGCCGTGTGGCCAATCGCATCGCGAACGGGCGCTGCACGGTCGAAGGCAAGGAACTGGTTCTCGCCCGCAACAACAACGCGCACCATTTGCACGGTGGCGAGCGCGGTTTCGACAAGCAGCTTTGGGCGGGCGCGCGCTTCCGCGATGAACGCGGCGCCGGCGTCGTGTTCACACGCAGAAGCCCCCACGGCGAGGAGGGCTACCCCGGCAATCTCGACTGCGAAGTGCGCTACCTCCTCACCACGAAGGGCGATCTCGAGATCCACTACGAAGCGGTCACCGACAAACCGACCCTCGTGAATCTCACGCATCACAGCTACTTCGCGCTGCAAGGGCGCGGTAACGGCGATGTATTGGATCAGGAACTCATGCTGCGTGCCGGGCGCTACACCCCCGGCGGTCCGGAGCTGGTTCCCAACGGCGCCATCGCCAATGTGGCGGGCACGCCCTTCGATTTCGCCGACTACCGCCGCATTGGTGAGCGCATCGAAGCTGCCGGCGGCTACGACCTGAACTACGCCCTTGATCACGAAGGCCGCGGGGTCGAACTCGCCGCCGTGCTTTTGCACCGCAAGAACGGTCGTTCTCTGGAAGTGTGGACCGATCAGCCGGGCCTGCAGCTTTACACAGGCAACTTCCTCGATGGCTCACTACGCGACGGCCCGCATGTCTACGGCAAGCACGCGGGCGTCTGTCTGGAGGCGCAACGTTTTCCCGATGCACCGCACCATCCGCATTTCCCGTCGCTCCTGCTGCGTCCCGGCGAGACCTATCGCCAGACCACCATCTACAAGTTCAGAAACCGCTGAGGCCGCTTGATGAAGCTCTCCATTGTCTGCACCGCATTGCTCGCTCTCGCGCTCCTGCCCGCCTGCTCGGAGGGTGGCAAGTCCGACGGCAAGGGTTCCGCTGTCAAGCTCGCCTTCGTCTCCAACGGCGTCGACCCCTTCTGGACCATCGCCGGCGCAGGCGCGCGGAAAGGTGCCGAGGAAGCAGGCGCGGAAGCCATCGTGCGCTTCCCGAACGAGGGCATTCCTGATCAGCAGCGCATCGTCGAAGACCTCGTGAGCCTCGGGGTCAAGGGGGTTGCCATCTCCCCCATCGATTCCGTGAACCAGCGCTCCTTTCTTGACGAAGTTGCAGGCAAGACACACCTGATCACGCAGGACAGCGACGCCCCCGACAGCAAGCGACTCTGCTACGTGGGCATGGACAACTACGCCGCGGGGCTCCTCTGTGGCGCGCTCGCGCGCGAGGCGCTCCCCGAGGGTGGCGAGGTGATGATCTTCATCGGACGCATCGAGCAGGAGAATGCGCGGCGGCGGCGGCAAGGGACCATTGACGGTTTCCTCGGCAGGAAGCCGGATCCTGCGCGCTTCGACGAACCAGGCCAGCCGCAGACGGAAGGCCGTTGGACCGTACTCGACACACGCACCGATGCCTTTGACAAGGCTCGCGCAAAGGCCAATGCGGAAGATGCGCTCGTGCGCCACCCGGACCTCGACGCCATGATCGGGCTCTTTGCCTACAACGTGCCGGCCTGTCTGGAGGCGCTCCGCGGTGCGAAGAAACTCGGCGCCGTGAAGATGATCGGCTTCGATGAAGCGGAAGAATGCCTCGCGGGCATCGCCGACGGCACTGTGGTCGGCACCGTGGTCCAAAACCCCTTCGAATACGGCCGCGAATCCATGCGCATTCTCGCGGGACTCGTGCGGGGCGATCGCAGCGTGCTTCCCGCAGGCGGGGTTCTCGAAGTGCCTGCGCGCGTGATCCGCAAGGCTGAGGTGGCGTCGTTCCGCGCCACGGTGAAGACGCAGCTCGCAGCGGGGCGATGAGCGCAACGCCGCTCCTCGAACTCAAGGGTGTGGCGCGGCGCTTCGGTGCCACCGCAGCGGTCAAGCCGCTCAACCTCGCCGTCCATGCCGCCGAGATCCACGCCATCGTGGGCGAAAACGGCGCGGGCAAGTCCACGCTCATGAAGCTCATCGCCGGAGTGCTGCGCCCAAGCGCCGGCGTCATGCTCATGGAAGGGCGGGAATGCCGCTTTCATTCAAGGCAGGATGCGCGCAAGCATGGCATCGCCTTGCTTCCGCAGGAGGTCGAGGTTCCAGAGAACCTCTGCGTCGCGGATTTGCTGCACCTCGGACGTGAACAAGGTTCGTGGGTGCGTCGTGTTCAGGAACGAGCTCAGGCCGAGAGAGCACTCGCTCGCGTGGGAGCACGGTTCTCTCCCGACGACGCCGTTGAAACGCTTTCCATCGCGGAGCGGCAGTTGCTGCTCATCGCCCGCGCCCTCGATGAGGAGGCCCGCATCCTCGTTCTCGACGAGCCGACCTCCGCCCTGGCCACGACGGAATCGGAGCGTCTGCTCTCTCTCCTCGAAGAGCTGCGCACGCGCGGCACCGCGGTGCTGCTCATTTCCCACAAACTGCGTGAAGTGGAGCGCCTCGCGGACCGGGTGAGCGTCCTCCGCGATGGCGTGCTGGTGGCGCAATGCGAGCGCGGTGCGTTCGATTCTGCGGACCTCGTGCGGGCCATGGTGGGCCGCAACATCGAGGCGAGTGCGGCGCGCGACGCAACCGGCAGAGCCGTGCTGCTCGACGTATGCGGCCTCGTGACTGCTGCCTGGCCCGCGCACACTTTCGATGGCGTCGTCCGCAGCGGAGAAATCGTGGGTCTCGCAGGCCTCGTGGGCGCCGGAAGGACGGAGTTGCTGCGCGCGATCTTCGGAGCTGACATTGCCCGTGCTGGCAGCATGACCTTTGATGGCCACTCCCTACCCGCGCAATCACCGCGCACGTCGGTAGCCGCTGGCATCGGATTCCTGCCGGAAGATCGACGCGGTGAGGCCGCCTTCGACGGACACTCGGTCGCATGGAATTTGACGGCCAGTACTGTGGCGCCGCGGCGTGGTGCCTTCTGGCGTCATGTCGGGCGCGAAGCTCACAACGCGGCGGAAGCCTTCACGGCAACGGGCGTGCGCGGCGCAGGTCTGGATTCCGCCATTGAATCGCTGTCGGGTGGCAATCAACAGAAGGTCGTGCTCGGCCGCTGGCTGCCTGCTGCACCGAAGCTCCTCCTTCTCGACGAGCCCACGCGCGGCATTGATGTCGCCGCGCGTGCGGACATTCATGCGCTCCTGCGGCGGCTCGCGGACAACGGCACCGGCATCCTCTTTGCCAGTTCAGACATGGAGGAACTCCTTGCTCTCGCGGACCGCGTGATCGTGCTGCATGAAGGACGCATGGCGGGGTCGCTCGCACGCGCCAACATGAATGAGGAACGCATTCTGGCCTTGGCCACGGGGCATGCCGCATGACCGGCGCCAAGGGACGCATTCTCGGAGTCGCCCTGCTGCTCGTCGCGGTGATGGGCGCGACAACTGCCCTCAACCCGGATTTTCTCGGTACAGGGAATCTCCAGAACATCCTGCGCTGGACCTCGCTCTTCGGCGTGCTCTCCCTCGCGGCCGCGCTCGTCATCATCAGTGGAGGCATCGACCTCTCCCTCGGCTCCGTCGCTGCACTTTCCGGTGCCCTCACGCCGTGGCTGCTCCGTCATCACGGTTTCTCGCCAGCCGCGGCCATTGCGGTGCTCCTGCTCGGATGCACTCTGCTCGGCGTACTCCATGGGGTGCTGATCACACGCCTCAAGCTCCAGCCGTTCGTGGTCACACTCTGCGGACTGCTGATCTACCGCGGACTCGCGCGCACCCTCACCGGAGAACAGGTCACCGGCTACGGCACGGAGCACGATGATCTGCGACAGATCGCCATCGGACGCTGGCTTGGATTGCCGGTGCCTTCCTTTGTCCTTCTCGGCATCGCCTTGCTCGTGCAGCTCTTCCTTTCCCGCGCCGTCGCAGGGCGCTGGCTCTATGCCACCGGACGCAATCCTGTGGCCGCACGGCTCTGCGGTGTGCCGGTGGACGGGGTGACCACGGCCGCGTACGCGCTGGCGGGTCTGCTCGCCGGTGTTGGCGGCGTTCTCTTCTCCCTCGACCTCAACTCGGTGACGCCCGCGCAGTTCGGCCAGTCTTACGAGCTCTACGCCATCGCTGCTGCGGTCCTCGGCGGCTGCTCGCTTCGCGGAGGCGAAGGAACCGTCCTCGGTGTCCTCCTCGGAACGGCCCTCATTCGTGTGCTCTACAACGCCACCAATCTCCTCGGCATCCCGACGCAACTCGAATACGCCATCATTGGCGGCGTGATCCTCGCCGGGGTGGTCAGTGACGAGCTCCTGCGCCGCTTGCGCTCCCGGCGCACTGCGGTCTAGCATCCAACTTGGCCACAAGATGAGACCTTCATGAGCATCCCCGTCGGACATGTGCTCGCTGCCAGTGCGCACTCGCGCATGGAGGCGCAGGTGCTGCATGGAGTGCTGGCCGCGGCAGGGCTCACCCCCATGGTGCCGGACGAAAACCTCGCCGATGGCTGGGCTTCCGTGCAACAGATGGCGAATGCCATGGCCGTTGACATCTATGTCCCGAAAGCGGAGGCCGAACGCGCCCGTGAGGCTCTTGCGAGCGCACGCGCTTCGCGCGACGCGGTCTTCTCCGAGGATGGTGTCCACGTGCGCCCGGTTCGTTTCGGAATTGTGGGCGCCGGACGCATCGTCTCGGGACGCTTCGTGCCGGCACTGCAACAGACGGAGCGCGCGGAATTGCGGCGTGTCGCCACACGCAGTCCCGCGCGCGCCGCGGATTTCGCTGCCACCTGCGTGAGTTCGCGCTACGAGGACGTGTTCGAAGATCCCGAGGTTGAAGCGGTCTACATCGCCACCCACAACGGCCTGCATCATGAGCAGGCTCTTGCCGCCATGCGCCGCGGCAAGCATGTGCTCTGCGAGAAGCCGCTCGGACGCAATGCACGCGAGTGCCGCGAACTGGCGGACGTGGCTGCTGCCAGCGGATTGCTGCTCATCGAAGGCTTCATGTACCGCTCGCATCCGCAACTCGCTCTCGTACAACGCCTGCTGGCGGAAGGACGCATCGGCACGCTGCGCACGGTGGAGGCATCCTTCTCCTTCATGCTCACACGCAAGGATGACGTGCGCCTGAAGCCCGAGTGGGGCGGCGGGGCCCTGCTTGATGTGGGCTGCTACTGCGTGAATTTCGCGCGGCTGTTCCTCGGCGATCTTCCGCGGCGCGTCACCGCTTTCGCCGCGTTCGACGCCACGCATGGCATCGACACCAGCCTGAGCGGAGTGCTCGACTACGGGGAGGGGCGGCACGCCGTCGTGAGCTGTGGCTTCGACGGGGGCACACGCAATCGAGCGCTGCTCTCAGGAACCGAAGGCGTGCTCAGCATTCCCGAGGCCTTCCTCACCCAGCCGCACGAGAACAAGGTCGTGCTCGATTCCGCCGCCGGCCACGAGGAGTTCCGTGTCGAATCCGCCGACGCATTCCTGCTCATGATCGAGTCTTTTGCGGCTGCCGTCCGCGGCGAAGCAGCGCCGCACCTGTCCGCCGAAGAGGGCTGGCACAACGCACGCATCATGGACGCATTGTTGCTCTCGGCACGGCGTTTCGGCGCTCCTGTCACGCCTTGACGAGTCTGTCGCCGCGCTCTGTATACTGGCGCGCACGGCATGACGCCGCAGAAAGGCCTGACTCATGGAAGGCATTGGCGCGGGTTGGATCGTCCTCATCGCACTCGTCGTTCTGGGTGGCATCCTCGCCATCTGGTTTGTCGGCATCTACAACTCGCTGATCCGGGCGCGCAATGAGGTGCAAAGCGCATGGTCGCACATTGATGTGCAACTGAAGCGCCGCCACGATCTCATTCCCAATCTCATCGAGACCGCGCGCGGTTACATGCAGCACGAGCGCGGCACCCTTGAAGCCGTGACGCAGGCGCGCAATGTTGCCGTCGGCGCGCGCTCCCCTGCCGCAGCCGGGAAGGCCGAAGGCATGCTCGGCGCCGCGCTCGCCGGTTTCTACGCCGTCGCCGAGAACTATCCGGAACTGAAGGCCAATGCCAACTTCCTGAAACTGCAAGATGAGTTGACGGAAACCGAGAACCGGCTCAGCCTCGTGCGTCAGGGCTACAACGACACGGCCATGCGCTTCAACAATCTGCGCGAGGTGTTCCCGAACTCCCTCATCGCGGGTTCCTTCGCACGCGCCGAAATGTTCGAAATCACGAACCCTGCCGAGCGCGAAGTACCGCAGGTGAAGTTCTGATACCCACGGGGTCATGAGCAGCAACGGGTCCGGAAAGACGCCGGAGCCATGGCGGCGGCCTGAGGCAGGTGACTGCATCGGCGGGCGCTACATGCTCCGGCGCATGCTCGGGCGCGGGAGCTTCGCCGAGGTCTGGGAGGCGGAGGATCAGCGCGTCCCCGGACGCCTCGTGGCGCTGAAGCACATCGGCAATACCACGGACCGTGAAGTCGAAGCGTATTTCAAGCGCGAGATGCAGATTCTCGGCAGCATCGACAACGAACACGTTGTGAAGCTCCATGACACGTTCATGGAGCACGGCCGGCTCTGGATGGTGCAGGAACTGATCCCAGGGCCCTCTCTTGAGAGCCTGCTCCGCATGGGCGATGCGCTGCCGGGTTCGTCCGTCGCGCTCATGCCCGTCGCCTTGCCCGGTGCCAAGGGACAGCAAGGACCTGACGCTGGAGCCCGCTACGTGGCCGCGGTGTTCCTGCAACTCGCACGCGCGTTGGATGCCATCCATGCCAAGCGCATCACACATCGCGACATCAAACCCGCCAACATCATGTTCCGTGCGGATGGTACTCCGGTGTTCATCGATTTCGGATTGGCACGCGCCGAGCACTCGGCCGTCCTGCAGGGCACGCAACTCGGTGCTCCGGGTTCGCTCACCTGGCAGTCTCCCGAGATTGTCGGTGGCGCCAAACGCGACACGCGCTTCGACCCGGCAGCGGATGTCTGGGCTCTCGGGCTCACGTTGTACACATGCCTGACGCGCAGACAGCCCTTCGCGCACAGTACGGATGCAGCCACGCGCGATGCCGTTCTCCATGAGGATCCGCTCCATCCCGCCAGAATTGCGCCCGCCGCGCCCGTGGACCTCGGCACCATCGCACTGGCGACACTTGCCAAGGACCCCCGACAGCGTCTCAAGAACGCGGGCGACCTCGCTGACGATCTCGAACGCTTCTTGGCGGGGCACTCGATTCACTCCAGACCACCCTCGCTGTTCGGCAGGTTGCTGCGTTTCGTGCGCCGGCAACCCTCCCTCGCGGCCTTGCTCATCCTCATTGTGCTGCTCCCCGTGCTCGGCGGAGGTGTGTGGCTCTGGTACGCGCCGCGCCTCGCTGCAGCCGAAGCCCTGGAACTGCGCGAGGCCGTGCTGAGAGCAAACCTCGCGGGCTATGCCGCGTTTTTCGAGCAACAGCCGGAGGCAGCACTGGAGCATTTCAACGCCGCGCTGCGGCGGGACCCATCCGATCCGGAAGCGGTGTGTGGCAAGGTACTCGCGTTCAGGGCACTGCAAATGAGCGCGGAGGCACGTGCCATGGTGACCTCGAGTGTTGCAGCCCTGCAGCGCACGCCACTCGTCAGCATCTTCGCACGTGATGAATCCGAGGGCCCTGCCGAAGCGTGGGTGCGCGCGGCCATGGAACGCGCGCACACTGCGACCGACTGGTTCCTGCTTGTGCAAGCGCTCGTCGGGGAGCGCTCCGCTGCAGCCGTCCAACTGCGTGCAGAGTGCGGTCACAGGGCCCTGCTCGCGAGTGGCGTGCCTTCGCTGTTGCACCTCATCGCCGCGGTTTGGAGCGCTGGAGCGGCAAAGGACCTCAACGCCGTGCAGGATGCGGACTTCGCCATCAGGACGCACGCGCCCGGCTCGCCCGAGGCGTTGCACCAGGCCGGTGTGTCTCTCGCCCTCTGCGGCGCCATGGAACCCGCACTGGAGAGATTGAACGAAGCACGCCGCCTCGCGCCCGAACGGCCCTCCATGGTGAAGGATCTTGCGCACTGGATGGCCCTCTCCGGTGACGGCAGCGCCGCGCGACGGATGCTCGAAGCCGCCGTACTGAAGTGGCCGCGGCATCCCGGCTGCCGCATGGAGCTTGCCGAACAGCTGGAGCGCTCAGGACTGCTTGCTGAAGCCTTGGTGCAGGTTGAGGAAGTGCTGAAGCTCCAACCCCAGCACCCGGAGGCTGTGAACGCCTCTGCGAGCTTGCAGGTTTTCGTCGCGTTCTCCGCCGGAGAGATCTCCAGACTCGAGAATGTGGCGGCCTTGATCGAGGCCGCCATCTCGTTGCAGCGCACGAACATCCCGGGTGCCCACAGCCTGCTGGATCGCGCCCTGCAACTTGCACCACACTCCGCTCGGGCCCTGCGAGAAAAAACGGCTCTCTTGCTGCGCGAGAACGCCTTTGATGCTGCGGAAGCACTGCTGGCGCGCGCGACGGAGGCCGCTGAGAAGCTGGATCTCAGACAGCCGGCCGAACGCCGACTCGCCAACAACATCCACTCGGATGCCATGGCGATCGCTGCCAAGCGCGGCCACATCAACCTCGCTCTTGCCTGCGGGGAAACCCTCACGCGCTCGGAACCGACCAATCTCGTTTTTCAGCTCAACTACGCCATGCTTCTTCTCCGCAGCATGAACCCCGCGGCCGCGCTGGATGCGATCCGGGTGGCCGAAGCCCAACGGCCTCTAGATACACGTTCGATGGTGTGGCGTGCACAGGCGGAAATCGCGCTCGGTCGCTGGGCCAATGGCATCGCCACTCTGGACGCGGCTCTCGCGCGTTCCCCCAATGAAGTCGTACGCAAGGACGCGCTGGCTTTGAAAAATCACGCGCGTGCATTGCTCGCTCTCGATCTCGCGAACATCAAGAGCGATCCCTCACCGCTTCTTGGCGAGGCGCTCGCGGCAACACAGCGCCATGCGGAGGCCGTCCCGCACCTCCTCCCGCTGCTGCAGGATACGGCAGTCCCCGCGCTCCCTGGTCCGGCGCCTCTTCGCCGCGCAGCGGTCACCGCCGTGCGCGCGATCGCCACTGCGTCGCATGCAGATCAGCGACGCTTCAAGGCCGCTGCCATCCGCTTCCTGCATGCGGAGGTACTGCGGCTCCATGACCCGGCGCGCTGCCGCTCTCTGGAAACTCTTGAAGCCGGACTGAATGAACTCGCCAACTGTCCGGTGCTTGCCACACTGCTCTTCGCCAGTTCCCACATTCCACCAGCGGACAACGAAATCTGGGAACTGGAACAGGAATTGCTCTCGACGCTGCGCCCGCTCAGCCGCGGGCGCTGACCGTCACGGAGCGCAACTGCGCTACCTCACTCAGGCTTGTCTGGACGCGCGACCTTCCGTGCCAGGAGTCTGGGGCCGGACATCCATGAGAGCATCTCAGGAGAAATGACTTTCCGGAGCTTGCGGCGCATGCGCTGGATGTCCTTGCGCAAGGAATCTGGCGTGCACTTGAGCCTGAGCACTCTGATGATCTCCTCCGTCTTGAGATCGTGCACAGCACGCATTTCGAAAACCTTCCGGTTCTTCGCGCCAAGTTCGCGGTTGAGAAGAAACTTCAGAGCCGACGCAAGCTCTCGACCCTGCGTCCACTGCGACGCACTGGGGCTGGTGCGCTGCACCCGGTCCGGATCCACTCCCGATTCCCCGCCGCTCTCCCGCGCAAGCCTCGCAAAGTGCGCTGCCCGCTTGTTCGCGGCAATGGCCCTGAGGATGGGCACGACACGTTCTGAAGTGAGTCGTTTATTCTTCGGCACCTGTGTCCGCGTAGCGCCGTAGCTCTTCCAGAACCCGGCGGTCACATCAGAAGCGAAATCTTCCAGATCGATCTGAACTCCGGCCTGGTCCCTCAACACCGCCCCGGCCACCCGCTTGATAAGCGGCTGCAGGGCTGTCAGGAGCTCTCCCCAAGCACTGCGGCGCCTGTTCGGGTCGCCACGGTAGGTGTTCTTGAGTAGGAGCGCGCAATTCGACGGCAATGGAAAATCGCTGCCGTTTCTTGGCGAAGATCCATGCCCTCCCGTCGCGCCGGCTGCAGTGCTCATGCTCCGAGCATAACCAGCTCTCCTTCACCTGCGTTGCCTTACGTGAGTCGAGATACGTTCTGCACTAAACTGCGCACCACGCATGAACGACCGGCACACGCTCCTCTCTCGCCCGGCGGCGGACGCCTTCGAGAACTCGGCCATGGGCCGGTTCGCCCGGAGTGCGAGCGCGCTTGCTGGACGCGACCTCGCGGCTCCGGCGGCGCTGCATGCCTGGTCCATCGCTGAGCCCGGGGCGTTCTGGACGCTGCTCGTGCGTTTCGCGGGCATCGTCCACGCCGGGTCGCTTGAGCCGTCCTGCGTGCCAGCCTCGCACCCGCGCGACGTGCGCTTCTTTCCGGAGCTCTGCCTCAACTACGCGGAGAACCTGCTGCGCCGCGCGGACGACGCCCCTGCACTCATCGCCTCCGGCGAGGGGCGCATGCGCCGCGTCACGAGTTTCAGCGAACTGCGCGAACGCGTGCGCCGCTGTCGCGCGGCGCTGCGTGCCCTTGGCGTCGGTGAAGGTGACCGCGTCGCCGGTTTCATGCCCAACGTCCCGGAGACCATGATCGCCATGCTCGCGACGGCAAGCCTCGGCGCCATCTGGTCCAGTTGCTCGCCGGACTTCGGCGTGGATGGCGTGGTGGATCGCTTCGGACAGATCGAGCCGAAGGTCCTCTTCGCAGCCGACGGCTATTATTACGGTGGCAAGGTCTTTGTTGCGGCTGAGAAGCTGCGCGCCATCGCCGTACGCATTCCGGGCATCAAGGCTGTCGTGCTCACACGCTATGTGGGCGGCGCACCCGTCGAAGCCGGCGAGCTCGGCATCGAATTCGAGTCCTTTCTCAACGAAGCGCCCGATGAAGAGCTCACGTTCACACGCGTGCCCTTCCGCCATCCGCTTTTCATCATGTTTTCCTCGGGCACCACGGGTGTGCCGAAGTGCATCGTGCACGGCCATGGCGGCACGTTGCTGCAGCATCAGAAAGAGCAGCTGCTCCACTCGGATATCCGCCCGGAGGACCGTGTCTACTACTTCTCCACCTGCGGCTGGATGATGTGGAACTGGTTGGCGAGCGTCCTCGCGACGGGCGCGGCCATCGTGCTCTACGACGGAAGCCCGTTTCATCCACGCCCGCGCATGCTGTGGGACGTGGCGGCATCCGAAGGCGTGACCTTCTTCGGCACGTCGGCAAAGTACATCGATGCGCTGCGCAAGGTCAGCTATGTACCGCGCGGGCAGCATGACCTCTCGAAGCTCAGAATGCTCGCCTCCACAGGCTCACCGCTGCTTCCGGAGGCTTTCGACTTCATCCACGAATCCATCGGGCCGGATGTGCACATCGCGTCCATCAGCGGCGGCACGGACATCATCTCGTGCTTCGTCCTCGGTCACCCCTTGCTGCCTGTGCGACGCGGAGAAATACAGTGCCCAGGTCTCGGCATGGATGTGGCGGTGTTCGACGAAACCGGTCGCGCCCTCGTGGACGAACCGGGAGAACTCGTCTGCCGCAACGCCTTCCCGTCCATGCCTGTCGCCTTCTGGAACGACCCCGACGGCGCGCTCTATGAAAAGGCCTACTTCCGCCGCTTCCCTGGCGTGTGGTGCCATGGTGACTGGACGCGCCTGTCAGCCACCGGAGGCGCCATCATCTACGGCCGCTCCGACGCGGTGCTGAACCCGGGCGGTGTGCGCATCGGTACTGCGGAGATCTACCGTCAGGTGGAGAAGCTGGACGAGATCGAAGAGAGCCTCTGCATCGGGCAGGATTGGCAGGGCGATGTGCGCGTGGTGCTGTTCGTGCGCCTCCGCCAAGGCCTCACGCTCGATGCTGCGCTTGAAGACCGCATACGCCGCACCATCCGCGAGCACACGACACCGCGGCATGTTCCCGCTGTCATCCTCGCCGTCCCCGACATCCCCCGCACCAAGAGTGGCAAGATCACGGAGCTCGCCGTGCGCGATGTCGTGCACGGGCGACCCATCAAGAACCGCGAAGCCCTCGCCAACCCCGAGGCGCTCGACCATTTCGCCCAGCGTCCGGAGCTGCTCCATGACTGACGGAACTGATTCACCTCAAGGCGAGGTGCCACGCGGTTTTTTCGAACGCCACCCCTGGGGCGGCGCAGGGCTCTTCCTGCTCCTCATCGTGGTGGTCGGCCTCGTGCTGGTCTTCACCATCGGCGAGCGGCCGCACTACCGCGAAGCGAAATGGCAGCTCTTCACGGATCGCGAGGAAACGGGCGCGATCACCGGCGCCACCGCATACAGCGGCGACCCTGTGCGACTTGGAGTGATGGTGCGCACCCAGAGTGATGCAGGCGAGCCTGTGGTTGGCGTCGAAGCGGCGCTGATGACACTGGGCGACATGGATGTGGTGAGCAGCGGCGTAAGTGGCGCACCCGGCGGCCATGTGCGCCTGCCGGTCCCGGGACGCTTCGAAGAGCAGCTCTTCGGCTCACGCATGGGTGTGGTGTGTTTCCTGCCCGGCTCGCCACCATGGGAAGCGCAACTCACACCACCGAAGAAGGACCAGTGGATGATCCACTGCCCCCTCGAGGATCGCGTGCGAGTTTCTCTGCAGTTGATCGAGAGCGATGGCCAGCCGACAACTGCGGAAGCGCGCGTCCTGCCGCACGCGGTGGAGGGGCAGCCGGATCCGCGCCAGACAGGTCTCGCGGCGGAGAAGAGCCAAGTGAGCATTGGCGGCTGGCCGCGCGGCAAGCCCGCGGGCGTCACGGTATTTGTCGCCGACGGGCGACTCGTCACCTGTCGCGTGGAACCTGAAGGCGGCGACGGGAAGATCCCGCTGCCACCCTTGGCATCCTGCGTCCGGGGTCGCGTCGTCAATCTGAGCGGCGAACCTGTTGCGAAGGCCTTTGTTGCCGTCTTCCCGCTCGATGGTCAGAGCGAACCGCAGTATCGCCAGGTGCGTGACGCCGAGGGTGATTTCGCCATCGTTGCACCCAAGGGTCGCTTCCGTCTCGAATGCAGCACCGAAGGTGGGCTCGGACGCTCCGGAGTTCTCAACAGCGCCATGGAAGGCATAGTGCTCAAGGCTTGCCCGTCGGGCCGCATTCATGGTCGCGTTGCAGAGCCTCAACCCGAATCGATCGTCGCTCTGTTCGACCCTGACAACACCGTGAAGAAGCCAGTGGCGCAGGCGGTGGTGCAGAAGGACGGCAGATTCGAACTGGGAAGCCTCGCTGCTGGCACCTGGGATCTGGAGCTCCGGCGGCCCAATCGCGCGCATGTGCGCTTGAAAGGCCTTGTCGTGCCACCCGGCGACGACTGTCACGACGAACGCCTGAGCTCCGTCCGCTGACACCTGCACCCGCGCTGCGCAGCCTGCGCCGTGAGTGACGTCCCGCTGAGCAGAGCCTTCGAGTGCATCCGAGCGGCAGCGCTCAATGCTGCAAGGCACGCGTTTGCCACGCGGCAGCGCACACGTGCTGGCCGTGCGCTTCCGCGACGGCGGCGCACTCGAGGAGGGCTGCTGCTCCAACCGCATGCATCTGAGCGACGCCATCCGCCGCACCGAATTCGCCCTCTGCACACCACAGGCGGAAGGCGAGTGTGGATTCATCCCGCAGGCGCAACAGTTGTGTCAGCACGCGCAGACGCACACGCGGCCAATGATCGGAAACCACCGAGGCCTTGAGCGCCGCGAACGTGGTTGGGTTTGGATGAGCGAGGAATCCGCGCTCCCGGGCTCGCCGCCGGTCGCGCCGTTGCACAACCGGTTCCGCAGCGACGAGTTCATGCAACTGAGCGATGACCTCCGAACGCCGCAGGGTGCGCGGATTGTCGAGCGC
>SXUL01000042.1 GCA_005790545.1 Planctomycetia bacterium
CGTGAAGTAGACGTGCTCCATGCCGCGCGGTCGAATCGCACGCACGGTCTCGCCCCATCGGATGAACGGCCGGGTTACGAAGTTCGACACGGTGAGCTTCGTCAGCATCGGCTCGTCCAGCACGCCGAGGTCGCGCGCCCGGACCAGCGCCGGATGCGCGGGCCCCGTCGGGTTCTCCACGCCGTCCGAGAACGAGCACGTCGTCTGAGGTGGCGGCGGGCGTGGTATGCGGCTCGCGCGTGATGAAGAACAGCTCGTCACCGGTTTCGCCCAGGCCACGGCGGAAGCGCTGGCGGCCTTCAAGAACGGCGATGTCTACATCGAGCGTTATGTCGAAGGCCCGCGCCATGTGGAAATCCAGATCTTCGCGGACAGCCACGGAAACTTCGTGCATCTCGGTGAACGCGACTGCTCCATCCAGCGTCGGCATCAGAAGCTCATCGAAGAGTCACCCAGCCCTGCGCTGAGCCAGAAGACGCGCGAGGCCATGGGCGCAGCCGCCATCGCGCTGGCGCGCGCGGCCGGCTACGAGAACGCCGGCACGGTCGAATTCCTGCTCGATCGCGATGGGCGTTTCTACTTCATGGAGATGAACGCCCGCATTCAGGTGGAACACCCCGTCACTGAAATGGTGACCGGCTTCGACCTCGTGCGCACCCAGATTCTCGTGGCGGCCGGCGAGAAGCTGCCGTTCCGCCAGGAAGACGTGCGCGTCAGCGGGCATGCCATCGAGTGCCGCATGAACGCCGAGGACCCGGCGCACAACTTCCGCCCATCGCCCGGCAAGGTCGCGAATTGGATCGCACCGGGTGGCATTGCGGTGCGCGTCGATTCGCATCTCTACTCGGGCTACCGCATCCCGCCGGACTACGACTCTCTGGCCGCGAAGATCATCGTGCACCGTGCGACCCGCGCGGAGGCCATTGCCACGCTGAGGCGCGCCCTCGAAGAAACCGTTACCGAGGGGATTCGCACCACGATCCCGCTCATCCTGAAGGTGCTGGCTGAGGAAGATTTCGCCAAGGGCGCTGTGGATACGAGCTGGCTCGACAGGAATCTCACGCGGCTCACCGGTTCTGACCGAAAGGGGTGAGCATTAGTTGACCCTCCGGTACCCGTTCACGGGGGGCCGGCGTGTCACCTTCTCGCGTGCAGGGTAGATTGTGGACGAAGCCGCAGAGCCGGCCCGCAAACCCTGCAAGAGCAGGAGTTTGCGTCACGGCAGGCGGGAGAATCCATGTCACGCGTGCTCATCACCGGCGGCGCCGGCTTTCTAGGTTCGCATCTCGCGGATCTCATGCTCGCGCGCGGGCACGAGGTTGTCGCCATGGACAACTTCATCACCGGCGATCCGGCGAACATCGCGCACTTGTTTGGCCGGCCGGGATTCAGCTTCATTCGCCACGATGTCACCAACTTCATCTATGTCGATGGCCCGCTCGATTACATCCTGCACTTCGCCTCGCCAGCGAGCCCCATTGACTATCTGCAACTGCCCATTCAGACCTTGAAGGTCGGTTCGCTCGGAACGCACAAGGCTCTCGGGCTCGCGAAGGCCAAGGGTGCGACTTTCCTCCTCGCATCGACCAGCGAGACTTACGGTGACCCGCTCGTGCATCCGCAGCGCGAGGACTACTGGGGCAACGTCAATCCGGTCGGGCCGCGTGGCGTGTATGACGAGGCGAAACGATTCGCCGAGGCCATGACCATGGCCTATCACCGCTTTCACGGGATCCCCACGCGCATCGTGCGCATCTTCAACACCTATGGCCCGCGCATGCGCCTGAATGACGGGCGCGCGTTGCCGGCGTTCATGGGCCAGGCGCTCCGCGGTGAGGACGTCACGGTCTTCGGCGACGGATCGCAGACGCGCTCGTTCTGCTACGTCTCGGACCTCTGCGAGGGCATCTACAGGCTCATGCTCTCCGGTGAAGTGAACCCGGTGAACATCGGCAACCCGGTCGAGACCACCATTCTCGAGTTTGCGAAGCGGGTGGTCGCGCTGGTCGGCAGTGGTGTCAAGATCGTGCACCGGGATCTGCCGGTGGACGACCCGAAGGTGCGCCAGCCGGACATCACCCGCGCGCGGAATCTCCTCGGTTGGGAACCGCGCGTGAATCTCGACGACGGTCTCAAGTGGACGCTCGAGGACTTCCGCCGTCGCATCGGAGGGAAGAGCTGAGCATGTGCGGCATCGTCGGTTGCACGTCCCGCACGGGTGAGGTGGTTCCGGGATTGGTCGAATCCCTGAAGCGCCTCGAATACCGCGGCTATGACTCTTCGGGCATCGCTGCCATTGGCGAGCGCGGCCTCGGCATCGTGCGTCGCGTGGGCAAGATTCGTGAACTCGAATCGGAGCTCGCCGTCGCTCCGCTGACGGGCAGCACCGCCATCGGTCACACGCGCTGGGCCACCCATGGCTCACCGACAGAGGCCAACGCGCATCCGCATCGGGTCGGGAAACTCGTCGTGGTCCACAACGGCATCATCGAGAACTACCTCGAGTTGCGTGAGGAACTCACGCAGCGCGGCGCCAGGTTCCAGAGCGAGACGGATACGGAGGTGGTGGCGCATCTGGTGCAGGCTCTCTGGCAGGGAGATCTTGTCGCCGCCGTGCGTTCCGCTGTGAAACGTCTGCATGGTTCGTTTGCGCTGGCCCTCCTGCATGAGGATGCTCCGGACCTGATCGTGGCTGCGCGCAGGGACAGCCCGCTGGTCATCGGTGTGGGTGAGGGTGCGCACTGGCTCGCCAGTGATGTGCCGGCGCTCCTGCCGTGGACGCGCCGCATCATCTATCTCGAGGATGGCGACGTGGCGGCACTCCGGCCCGAGCGCGTGGATGTGACGGATGCGGAGGGCGTGGCGCGTGCGCGCGCGGTGGCCGAGATCACCTGGTCCGCGGAAATGGCGGAGAAGGCGGGATTCCCGCACTTCATGCTCAAGGAGATCCACGAGCAGCCGGCGACGGTTTCGAACGCGCTCCTCGGGCGCATCGCGGAGAACAGCGGTGCCATCGTGCTCGACGGGTTCGCACTGAGCGACGCCGAACTCCGCTCCCTCAGGCGCATCTGCATCGTGGCCTGCGGCACGAGCTGGCATGCAGGACAGGTCGGGCGCTTCCTGCTCGAGGAGGACGCCGGCATTCCGGTGGAAGTGGACTACGCTTCCGAAATGATCCACCGCGAGCCCCTGCTCGCGAAGGACGATCTTCTCATCGCCATCTCGCAGTCTGGCGAGACAGCGGATACGCGTGCGGCACTGAAGAAGGGCCGCGAGGCGGGCGCGCGCACGCTGGTCATCACCAACGTGGCGGGCTCGTCCATGGCGCGCGACGCAGCGCATGTGCTGCTCACCTATGCGGGCCCGGAGATCGGCGTGGCCTCGACCAAGGCCTTCATGGGACAGCTCACGGTGCTGGCGCTGCTGGCACTGCGGCTGGGGGCGGCGCGGGGTCGTCTCGACCAGAAGACTCTCGCACGCCGTCTGCATGAATTGAAGACGTTGCCGCACGCTCTGGAGCAGGCTCTGGCGCTCTCTGATGCTGCGAAGGACATCGCTGGCGAACTGGCCGCGGCGCGCGATGCGCTCTATCTCGGGCGCGGGTTGAACTATCCCATTGCGCTTGAAGGCGCGTTGAAGCTGAAAGAGATCAGCTACATCCACGCCGAGGGCTACCCGGCTGGCGAGATGAAACACGGGCCCATCGCTCTCATCGATCCCAGCATGCCGGTCATTGCCATCGCCACGGAGTCCGTGACCTCCGCGCTCATGAGCGGCAATGTGGAGGAGGCACGTGCCCGTGGTGCGCGCGTCATCGGCATCGTCTCCACAGGCGAGGAGCGCCTGATGAAATCCTGCTGGCGCACACTGGTGGTGCCGCGGGTTCCTGAAGCCCTCTCGCCATTCGTCAACATCATTCCCCTGCAACTTCTCGCGTACTGGACCGCGGTGATCCGCGGTTCGGACGTGGACCAACCCCGCAACCTCGCGAAAACCGTGACTGTCCAATGAACCCCACGCCCGACACTCAACTCTCGCCCGCAGCGGAAGCCCTGCAAAGGAAACTGAAGGACAAGACCGCCCTCGTCGGCGTCATCGGCCTCGGCTACGTCGGTCTGCCGCTCTGCGTCGAATTCGCGCGCGCGGGTTACCGCGTGCTCGGTGTCGATGTGGATGCGCGGCGGGTCGCCGGCGTCAATGCCGGTGATTCGTACATCGGCGACATCGCGACCGCGGAACTGAAGCCACTGGTGGCGGCCGGGATGCTGCGTGCCACCACGGACATCCGGGAGCTTGCTGGCGCGGACACGATCTCCATTTGCGTGCCCACACCGCTGCGGAAGACCCGCGACCCGGACATGAGCTACATCGAGTCCGCCACAGCGATGGTGGAGGCGTCGCTGCGGAAGGGCCAGCTCATCGTGCTCGAGAGCACGACCTACCCCGGGACGACGGAAGAGGTCATCCTTCCGCGTCTCGTGCGTTCCGGTCTGGTGGCAGGCAGGGATTTCTTCCTTGCCTTCTCGCCCGAGCGCGTGGACCCGGGCAATCCCAAGTTCCACACACGCAACACTCCGAAGGTCGTGGGCGGACACACGCCGACATGTGTGCGGCTTGCCAGCGAGCTCTATGCCGCAGCCGTGGATCGCGTGGTACCCGTGAGTTCCTGTGCGGCAGCAGAAATGGTGAAGCTCCTCGAGAACACCTTCCGCAGCGTGAACATCGGCATGGTCAATGAAATGGCCATCATGTGCAGGAAACTCGGTGTGGACGTGTGGGAAGTGATCGGCGCTGCGGCCACGAAGCCCTTCGGCTACATGCCGTTCTGGCCCGGGCCGGGTCTCGGGGGGCACTGCATCCCCATCGATCCGCATTATCTTTCGTGGAAGCTGCGCGGGCTCAACTACAACGCGCGATTCATCGAGATGGCTGGCGAAATCAACTCGCAGATGCCGCAGTACGTCATCGACCTGTGCGCCCAGGCACTCAACGCGGACAAGAAGCCCATCAATGGATCGCGCGTGCTGGTCCTCGGTGTCTCCTACAAGCGTGACGTGGATGACTGCCGCGAGTCGCCGGCTCTCGACATCATCACCATGTTGCAGCGCGGCGGCGCCGACGTTCGCTACGCCGATCCGCACGTCCCGAAGGTGGATTTCCACGGTCTCGATCTTGCCAGTGTGCCGTGCAATGCCGGGGAACTGGCCGCGGCCGATCTCGTGCTGGTGGTGACAGACCACTCGGCCTTTGATCTCGATCTCATCGCTGGCAAATCGCGCCTCATCGTGGACACGCGCAATCTCTTGAAGGGGCGCGCTGTCGCGGGCAGGCTCGTCAGGCTCTGAGCATGCGCGTCCTTCTCACGGGCGGAGCGGGATTCATCGGTTCGCACGTGGCGGAAGCTTTTCTCCGCCGCGGCGATGCGGTTGCCATTCTCGACAACTTCGATCCTTTCTATGACCCGGCGCTGAAGCGCCGGAACATGGAGGAGGTCGCTGCCAGCGGGCGTGTGGTTCTGCACGAGGAGGACCTGCGTGACGCCGCGAGCTTGCGCCGCATCGTGGCGGATGAACGTCCGGATGTGATCGTGCATCTCGCCGCGAAGGCCGGCGTGCGTCCTTCGCTCGAACAACCCGCGCTCTATTCCGAAGTCAATGTGCTCGGAACGCAGCATCTCCTTGATGCAGCGCGCGCGGCGGGCACGCCGCATTTCGTCTTCGGCAGTTCCTCGAGCGTCTATGGCAACAGCCCGCGGCGGCCATTCCGGGAAGACGATCCCGCGGACCAGCCCGTGAGCCCCTATGCCGCGACAAAGCGCGCTGGCGAACTGATTTGCAGGGCGGCCGTCGCCAGTGGCGGCCCTGCGGTGACGGCGTTGCGGTTCTTTACTGTGTATGGACCACGCCAACGCCCCGAGATGGCCATTCGTCTCTTCGCGACGCGCATCCTCAGAGGGGAGGAACTCCGGCTTTTCGGCAGCGGCACATCCGAACGCGACTACACCTTCGTGTCGGACATCGTGCGCGGTGTCTTGCGTGCGGCGGACACAGGCAACAGCTTCCGCGTTCTCAATCTGGGCGGAGTGGAAACCACCCGCCTGACGGATCTCGTCCGCATGCTCGGGGAGGCGCTCGATCTCCCGGTGCGTGTGCGGCACGAAAAGGACCAGCCCGGAGACGTAGAGCACACCTCCGCCGATCTCACGGCCGTGCGTCAAAGCCTCGGCTGGGCGCCGGAGGTCTCCCTGCAGGAGGGCCTTGCGCACTTCGCGCGCTGGTTGAAGGCCGCACCACGCGCATGAGGCCGCGTCTCGACATCATTTCTGTTGCTGGTGCGCGCCCGAACTTCATGAAGATCGCTCCGCTTGCGCGCGCGCTGGCGGAGCTTGAGGGTGTGCGCCACCGGATCGTGCACACTGGCCAGCACTTCGACACCAACATGTCCGGGCAGTTCTTCGCGGAACTGCGCATTCCGGAACCGTGGAAGAACCTCGGTGTCAGTTCTGGCGGACACGCCGCGCAGACGGCCGAGATCCTCGTGCGCTTTGACGCACTGCTCGCGGACGAAGCGCCGGATGTGGTGGTTGTTGTCGGCGACGTGACCAGCACCATCGCCACGGCGCTTGCTGCCGTGAAACGCGGCATTCCGGTCGCACATGTGGAAGCCGGGTTGCGTTCGCGTGATCGCAGCATGCCCGAGGAAATCAATCGCGTTCTCACGGACGCCATCGCAGACGTGCTCTACGTGAGCGAACCCGACGGTCTGCTGAATCTGCGGCGCGAGGGTGTTCCGGAACAGCGCATCCAGTTCGTGGGCAACGTGATGATCGACACATTGCTGGAGGAGCTTGCACGTGCGCGCGCCGGAGACACGCTGGTGCGTCAGGGTGTGCCTCCGAAGTCCTACGGACTCGTGACGCTCCATCGCCCTTCGAACGTGGATGATCCGGAGGCCTTGAAGGTGATCCTCGGCGCTCTCGGTCGTGTCAGCACCAAGTTGCCGTTGCTGTTTCCTGTTCATCCGCGGACGCGGCAACGCATGGAGCAGAACGGGTTGGTCACTCCAGGCGGTGTCCGGCTGCTCGAGCCGCAGGGATACCGGGACTTTCTCGCCCTGATGGATGGGGCGGCCATGCTGCTCACCGACAGTGGTGGCATCCAGGAGGAGGCGTGCATCCTCGAGGTGCCATGCCTCACCTTGCGCGAAAATACGGAGCGGCCCGTGACCATCACCTCTGGCGGAAATCAACTCGTGGGTCGCGATCCGGAGCGCATCGTGGCTGCTGCGTTCGAGGTGCTCGCACGGGGAAAGCCTGTGATTCAGAGGCCGGAACTCTGGGATGGCCGCGCCTCCGGGCGCATCGCGGCGGATCTTCTCCATCGCTACGGGAGCAAGGCATGAGAGTGCTCGTGACAGGTGGTGCGGGGTTCATCGGATCCAATCTCGTGGATGCACTTGTTGCCCGCGGGGATCAGGTGCGCGTGCTCGACAATCTGAGTACGGGCTTCCGTGAGAATCTCGCCAGTGCTGCCGGGAAGATCGATTTCATCGAGGGCGATCTGCGCGATGCAGCGCTCGTCAATGCGGCGGCTCGCGACATGGAGGTGATCTTCCATGAAGGGGCCATGCCCTCCGTGCCGCGCAGTGTCGAGGACCCGCTCACGAGCTTCGAGGTGAATGCCCGCGGGACTTTCCATGTGCTGGAGGCAGCACGCGCCGCGAAAGTGCGCCGCGTGGTTTATGCCGCGAGCAGCAGTGCCTACGGCGACACCGCAGTGCTGCCGAAGGTCGAGAGCATGCTGCAACAGCCGCAGAGCCCTTATGCTGCGGACAAGGTGCATGGCGAGAATCTCTGTCGCGTCTATACGCGCGTGCACGGACTCGAATGCGTGGCCCTGCGGTATTTCAATGTTTTCGGCCCGCGCCAGCGGCCGGATTCGGCCTATGCGGCGGTGATCCCGAAGTTCATTGCGGCAGCACTCGCGGGTGAACCTGCGCACATCCATGGCGACGGGCGGCAGAGCCGCGATTTCACATACGTGGGCGATGTGGTGCAGGCAAACCTTCTCGCGGCTTCGGCCAAGGGCGCCGCAGGTTTGGTGATGAACGTGGGGGCCGGTGGCAGGACCGACCTGCTCACGCTGCTCGAGTGCATCGGCCAGTATCTCGGCAAGAAGGTTGCGGTTGTGCACGGGCCGGATCGGGCCGGGGATGTGCGCGACAGCCAGGCCGATATCAGCCTCGCGCGCGCTGCGCTGGGTTTCGACCCGCGGACCTCTCTTGAAGAGGGACTCGGAGCGACCGTGCGCTGGTTCAAGGAACATGCGGCCGCAGGGTCGCGGGAGAGTGGCTCATGAAAGGCGTGATTCTCGCTGGCGGTCTTGGAACGCGTTTGCATCCGCTCACGCGGATCACCAACAAGCACCTCTTGCCGATCTGGGACAAGCCCATGATCTACTACCCGATCCAGTGCCTCGTGAACGCAGGCATCAAGGACATTCTGGTGGTGACCGGCGGCAACAATGCGGGCGACTTCCTGAAGCTTCTCGGCAACGGTGAGGACTTCGGTCTGCAGCGCCTGAACTACGCCTACCAGAAGGGTGAGGGCGGCATTGCGGATGCGCTGCGCCTGGCCGAACACTTCGCGGACGGCGATTCCATCTGCGTGGTGCTCGGTGACAACATCATCGAGAACAACATTGCGCATGCCGTGCAGGCCTTCGAGGGGCAGGGCGGCGGTGCACGCATCCTCTTGAAGGAAGTGCATGATCCGCAACGCTTCGGCGTGGCCGAGCTGGCAGGCGAGCGGGTCCTGGGTATCGAGGAGAAGCCAGCCCAGCCGAAGACGAATCTCGCGGTGATCGGTATCTACATGTACGACGCGAACGTGTTCGACATTGTGCGCACGCTGAAGCCGTCGCGACGGGGTGAACTCGAAATCACCGATGTGAACAATGCCTACATCCAGCGCGGCACCATGAGCTGCGATGTGTTGCAGGGCTGGTGGACGGATGCGGGCACTTTCGAATCGCTCCTGCGTGCATCCCAGCTTGTGCACGATGGTGGCGCCAACCACTTGGAGCGCTGATGGCGCGAGTGCTTGTCACGGGGGCGCGGGGCATGCTCGGGCGCCGATTGGTGGAGGCGTTCTCACTCCGGCATGAAGTGATTGCCACCGCGCGCTGTGCGTCGGACGGGGTGCTGTCGCTGGATATCTGCGAGCGCGCGGACGTGGCCGAACGTGTGGCCAGAGTTGCTCCGGACTGGATCGTGAATGCCGCGGCCTACACCGCAGTGGACAAGGCGGAGAGTGAGGAAGCGCTCGCCATGCGCGCCAATGCGGACGGACCGGCGGAGCTGGCACGCGCCGCGCGCGCATCAGGTGCGCGGCTCCTGCACGTCAGCACCGACTTTGTTTTCCGCGGCGATGCGCGCGAGCCGATCGACGAGAGCGCGGCGGCAGAGCCTGTCGGAGCCTATGCCCGTTCCAAATGGGCGGGCGAGGAAGCCGTGCGACGCCTGTTGCCGCAAGCGGTGATCTTCCGCGTGGCCTGGCTCTTCGGTCCGGACGGCAAGAACTTCGTGGACACGATTCTCAGGGTGGCGCGCGAAGGCCGCCCGCTGCGCGTCGTGGCGGATCAACTGGGCAGTCCGACGTTCACGGCGGATGCGGCTGCTGCGGCCGTCGCCGTGCTGGAATCCGGGATCGAAGGCACTGTGCACGCAGCCAACACCGGCGTCACGAGTTGGCATGCCTTCGCGGAGGAGGCGTGCCGACTGGCCGGGCTGAAAGCGGAAATCCAGCCCATCTCCACCGCCGAATGGCCGACCCCCGCGGCCAGACCGGCATACTCCGCATTGCGCAATCGCGTGCTTGAGGAGAAGCTCGGCCTGTGCCAGCGGCCCTGGCAGGAAGCCCTGAAAGATCACATCAGCCGGAAGAGCGGAACATGAAACGGATACTCGTCACGGGCGGTGCAGGATTCATTGGCAGCAATTACATCCGGCATGTGCTCGCCGCCGTGGCGGACGTGAGCGTGGTGAACTTCGACGCGCTGACCTACGCCGGCAATCTCGAGAATCTCGCCGGTGTGGACACGGACCCGCGCTATCAATTCGTGCGCGGGGACATCGCGGACAAGGCTGCGTTGGAAGCACTCGGCCCCGTTGACGAGATCGTGCACTTCGCGGCGGAATCGCACGTGGATCGCTCCATCGAGGACGCCGGTGCGTTCCTGCGCACCAATGTCACCGGCACGCAGACCTTGCTCGACTTCGCGCGCCGCCGAAGTCTCGGCCGCTTCGTGCATGTCAGCACAGACGAGGTCTACGGCACTCTCGGGCCGGAGGATCCGGCGTTCTCGGAAGAGACGTGCATTGCGCCCAACAGCCCTTATGCGGCATCGAAAGCCGCCAGTGACCTTCTCGTGCGTGCGGCGCATCACACCCACGGGATGCCGGTGCTCACGACGCGCTGCTCGAACAATTACGGTCCGTTCCAGTTCCCGGAGAAACTCATCCCGCTCATGATCGCGAACGCGATGGAGGGGAAGGCCTTGCCCGTCTATGGCGACGGCATGAATGTGCGCGACTGGATTCATGTGGAGGATCACTGCCGCGCAGTGGATCTCGTGCGCCAGAAGGGCCGCATCGGTGAGGTCTACAACGTGGGCGGCAGAAGCGAGCGCGCCAACATCACGGTGGTGGAGAGGATTCTCGAACTCACGGGTCGTGGACGTGAACTCATCCGGTACGTGAAGGACCGCCCCGGACACGACCGGCGCTACGCCATCAACGACGCGAAGATCCGCTCGGAGCTCGGCTTCACCACGCTGCACAGCTTCGAAGCAGGGCTCGCCGCAACGGTTCAGTGGTACATGACCGAGCGCGCTTGGTGGGAGCGCGTGCGGTCCGGCGCCTACCGTGGCTACTACGAGCGCATGTATGGCGCGCGGCTCGGAGAGTGATGCTGCTCAGTGTCGTCATCCCGGTCTACAACGAAGAGCAGACGCTGGAGCGCTGCATTCGCCGCGTCCTCAGCGCGCCCCTGCCGGATGGCATGAGCATCGAGGTCTTGGTGGTGGATGATGGTTCGCGGGATCGCTCGGCAAGCGTGATCGCGGCCATGCTCCCGCAGTTTTCCGCGCTGAAGCTGATCACGCATGAGAAGAACCGCGGCAAGGGGGCTGCGTTGCGCACGGGCTTTCTCGCCGCAGCAGGAACGTTCGTCCTGGTGCAGGATGCAGACCTTGAGTACGACCCTGCGGACTACCGCTCGTTGCTGGGGCCACTGCTCGACGGGAGAGCGGATGTTGTTTTCGGTTCACGTTTTCGCGAAGGCACGCATCGTGTGCATCTCTACTTTCACTACCTCGGCAACCGGCTGCTCACCTTCGTCTCGAACATCTGTTCAGGGTTGAACCTGACGGACATGGAGACCGGGTACAAGGTCATGCGACGCGAGGTGGTGGCCAGACTGGACTTGAGGTCGCGGCGTTTCGATGTCGAGCCGGAGCTGACGGCCAAGGTGGCTCGCATGGGGGCGCGCGTCTACGAGGTGGCCATTTCCTACAGCGGTCGCGACTTCGAAGAGGGGAAGAAGATCGGTTGGCGCGACGGTTTCTCGGCCCTGTGGGCAATTCTCCGTTTCAACTTCATCAGCCGAGCGCCCGAACCCCTGCCTCGGTTCCGTCAAGCTCAAACCGGCGCCTGAACTGGTTTTTCAGGAGTTTGTTGAGTACGCCGGAGGCCAGCCGTAAGCTCATGGCGGACTTGGCGATAAAGAGCCATCAAGGACTCCGGTTTTCGTTGGCGACTGCAGATCGTGCCGCGCCCAACCGGCCATGGTTCATGGGGTTGCGTCTAAGATTGCTCAACCACAGTGGCTTGGGCTGCCGATGGTTGGGTGCCCCGAGAAGGCTATGCAGCCTCTCCGGCAAGGGAATGCGGATCGCCGAGAAGCGGGCCGCTTGAGGCAGGGAAGATGAGCGATTTCGGCAGAGGGAATCAGCACAGGCTTGTTCACACGCTGTGCTTCATCGTGTTGCTCGCCCTCAGCGCGTGCAGCAACGGACCAACGTCCACCTTCGAGGAATTGGGTGCTGACGGCAACACCAAGGGCTTCGGCCGCCGTTTCTCCCAGGACCCCGAGGAGAACGAGTTCGTCTTCGGTGTCGGAGACGAGGTCTTGCTTGAGGTCATCGAAGAGCCTCGCCTCAGCGGCAAGTTTGTCATCCGCAATGATGGCATCATGAGCTTCGGGTGGGTGGGCGAGGTCACCGGTGCCGGGCTGACTCCCATGCAGCTCCGGAAGAAGCTCGAAGGCCGGTTGGCCATGTATCTGAAACAGCCTGAAGTGACGGTGGGTGTGGGCCGCGTGCAGAGCAAGCAGTTCTACGTGGCTGCGAATGACATCCGCTTCGGTGGCGTGATCCTGAAGAGCATGCCCTATGAAGGCGATGTCGTCCTCTTCGACGTGTTCGTGAAGATGGGCGCGCCGAGCTCTCTCCTCGATGATGAAACACATCTGAAAATCATCCGCGGCGATCCGCGGAAGCCCCAGGTCTTCACGGTGAACGTGCGGGATATCTACGAGAAGGGGCTGACGGGAGGCAACATCCAGATCCGGGCCGACGACATCATCTATGTGCCTCCAACCTGGATCGGCCATGTGAACAGCATCATGGCTGGCGTCTCCATCCCGTTCCAGAGCCTCTTCAACATCACGCGGACGGTGGTCTCGATGGACTACACCGTGCGCATCCTGACGGGTGACACGTCTTACAACCGTGGCATCGTCTTCTGAGTTGTCATGACAACTACCACCATTGAACAACAGGCTCCTCAGGCTGCGATGCAGGGCGGCGATATTCTCGACCTCCTGCGCCGCAGGCGCATGCTTGTTCTCGTGCCCTTCCTCGTGGTGCTCGGAGTGGCCACGGTGCTCTCGTTCGTGTTGCCGCCGAAGTTCCAGGCGCGCGCGACCATCGAGGTCGTGGACCGTCAGCTCCTCGACAAGTTCTTCCAGCAGGTGGATTTCACCCTGCCGCACAAGCCTTACCTCACGACCATCGCGGACGTGATCAAGAGCCCCTCGTTCCTGCGCGACATCATCGAGCGTCTCGGCATCACCGAGGGTTTCAACGCAGCTGACCCGCTTGAGAAGGCGCGTCTCGTGCAGCGCGTGATGGACAAGACCTCCGTCCACCTGACGGAGCAGACGGTCGGCCCGGACATCCTCGAGCTCTCCTACACTGGCCGTGATCCCGCGAAGGTGATTGCATTCATCAATGCCGTCGCGAGCAAGTACAAGGCCTACGTTCTGGATACCTACAAGGGCGAGATCGCCCGCGCGCGCCGCAACCTGATCGCGCGCCGCGAGACGGCCAAACTCTCCGCGGACACGGCCCTGGCCGATTACGAGAATTTCCAGAACAACAACGACTTCCAGCTCATCGGCGACAACGTGCTCACCTCGCGGCTGAACGAGCTTGCTCGTCAACGCGAGCAGATCGCCAACGAGGAACTGCGCGAGCAGGGGCTCGTCGAGCGACTCGAACACCAGCGCAGCGGTGTCACGCAGACCCCCGCGGAGACGGTGAAGCGCAAGCAGAAGCGGAATCCGGAGTACGAAGCCGCAGTGCGCGTTGTCAACGACGCGGAGAGTGCACTTGAGGACCTGCGGAAGCGCGCCCTCGATGCCCACCCGGACTGGTCGAAGCTCGTGCGCATCGTGGAGGCCGCCAAGGCCAAGGTGGCCGCGACACCGGAGATGGTGGATGAGGAGCGCGCCATCGAGGACAGCCCGAAGTTCGAGGATCTCGACAAGGGGCGACGTTCCACGGAGAGCGAATTGCGCGAGGTGCGCGCCCGCATTGTCCGGCTGAAAGATTCCATCACCAATCTCGAGGGGGTGACCAAGGCCATTCCGGCGCTCACGCGTCAGGCTTGGAACCTCAAGAATGCGCGGGACAACTCGGCCGACACGCTGAAGCGCCTGGACGGCAGTCTCGCAGCCGCCAACGGGCTCTGGGAGCGAGTCAATGCGGAGAGCGGCGACTTCTTCCGCGACCTGCGCATGCCCGTGATGGAGGAGGCGAAGACCCTCGAGCAGTCCTTCCCGAGTACGCCCATCTTCGCCGGCGTGGGAGCTTTCGTCGGATTGCTGCTGGGAGGCGCATTGGCGCTTCTCGCGGAATTCGCGAGTTCGTCATACACATCCACGGCGCAGTTGCGGCGCGCGCTTCCGGTTCCGCTGCTCGGTGAAGTCGTCGACATCGCGGACATCGGCACGCTGGCCCACCGTGAGAAGCGCTCGCGGACCTGGCGCTGGGTATTGATTGTGCTCGCAGGCATCGCTCTGCTTCTGCACCTTGCCTTCTTCGTGCCCTCCATGACCGGCATTCTGCCGCCGGACATCTTTGAACTCATGTCGCGCATCTACGGAGGTCGCTGAGCATGTACGAACGCTGGTTCGGACTGCAACGCGCGCCCTTCGAGAACGTGCCGGATACCGGGTTCTTCTTCGGATCCGGAGGGCACAACGAAGCGCTCGCGCAATTGGTGTGTTGCGTGGAGCAGCGGAAGGGTTTCGCCATGTTGAGTGGCGAAATCGGTGCGGGAAAGACCACGGTCACGCGGGCGCTGTTCAAGCGTCTTGATGCGCGCACCATCACGGCGACGGTCACCAACAGCCATCTCACCGGTGTGCAGCTCTTGCAGACCGTCGCGAAGGAGTTCGGCATCGAGGGCGTGCGACCGTCGAGGCCTGAGCTCATCGAGGCCATCAACCGCTTCCTGGTGGAACGCCTTGCAGAGGACCGCAATGTTCTGCTTCTCGTGGACGAAGCGCAGGATCTGCCGCTTGCCACGCTTGAGGAGCTGCGCCTGATTTCCAATCTGGAAACCGAGCGCGTGAAGCTCATCCAGATCATCATCGTGGGCCAGCCGGAGCTGCGCGCCAAGATTGATCATCCCGGCTTGCGCCAGTTGCGTCAGCGCCTTGCTCTCAGGTACCACCTGAAGGGTTTGAGCCTCGAAGAGACGCGCAACTACATCGACCATCGCCTGCAGATTGCAGGTGCTGCTGGCGCGCTGCGTTTCTCCGATCGCGCTGTGAATACCATCTGGCGCTATGCGCGCGGCATCCCGCGCCTCATCAATCTCGCCAGCGACAAGACACTGCTGGTGGCCTATACCGAGCAGAGCCGCAAGCTCGAGCAAGCGGCGGTCATGGCGGGCCTCCGCGAGATCGAAGGCGAAGACTTCGATTTTCACGCGCGCGAGGTGGAGGAGGCAGCGGAGCGCATGGGCCCGCGCCGGACATTCCTGCGCATGCCGTTCTTCGGCAGCCTGGGGCGGAGCTGATTCATGGGACGCATGCACGATGCTCTGAACAAGGCGGAAGCGCAGCGCACGGAACTGCGCTCGGCCGCAGGTGGATCCGAGGGCGCGGCCCCGGCGCACGCAGTGAACTACCGCGTGGATGCGCGCGTGATCGCCTACACGGCGCCAGCTGATCCGCGTTGCGAAGAGTTCAGGAGGGTTCGCACCGCCTTGCAGCGGATGAACCCGTCGCCGCGTGTTCTCGTGTTTGCCGGATTCGGCGATGGCGGGGGCAGCGGCCTCTTGGTCGCGAACCTCGCAGCAACTTACGTCGAGAGTGGCGCACGTGTGACCGTCGTCGATGCAGATCTGCGCGCGCCACGCCTGCACACGCTTGTCGCTGGCAAGGCCGGCCCAGGGCTCGCCGAGGTCATGCACGGAGCGGCGCCGCTCGTGCAGGAAAGCGGTATCGGCGGGACGAAACTCCTCGCGGCGGGCGGAACGGGTGATGCAGCAGCCAATCCACTGCGTGCAGCGGCCTGCAAGTCGCTCTGGAGCGTTCTCGGATCTGATACGGACATCATTCTTGTGAATGCTCCGAGTCTTGATGTCAGCGCGGATGCAGAGGCTCTCGCGGCCGACGCGGACGGATTGGTGCTGGTGCTGCGTGTCGGACGCGACCAACGTACGCGCACCGACGAGGCCATTGCCCGCTTGCAGCGCTCCGGAGTCCGCGTGGTGGGAGCCGTCGCCACCAGTGCAGGCTGAGTGGGCGATTGGTGAGCGCTGCATGCGCCGTCCAGCATTGCTCTATCTTCCACACCGGATCCCTTATCCTCCGGACAAGGGGGACAAGATCCGTTCATTCCATCTGCTCAATACGCTCACGCGGCTCGGCGAGGTGGACCTCGTGACCCACGCTGATGACCCGCGAGACCTGCGGCACGTGGAGGTGCTGCGGGAGAGCTGCCGCAGCGTGACCGTGTTTCCGCTGCCACGCTGGCGCAGCCGCCTTCGCGCTGCGCGCGCGATCTTCACAGGCACTCCTCTCAGCGTGGCCTGGATGACCCGCGGGCTTGCCTGTGATTTTGTGCGCGAGCTGCTGGCGGAGCGCCGGCATGAGGCCGTGGTGGTCTGCTCCAGCCAGGGCATGAGCTATCTGCCACCCGAGCTTGCAGCGCCAGTCATCCTGGATGCCGTGGATGTGGACAGCGAGAAGTGGACCGCACTCTCTGCAGGCTGTGCACCTTCACACTGGATTGCCGCTCTCGAGTCCCGGCGCATGCGGCGTTTCGAACGTGCGGCTCATGCCCGCGCGGCACGCGTGGTGCTTTGCACCGAACGTGAAGCCGCCCTGTGGCGGAAGCTGGCCGGGCGCGAACGCGTTGTGGCCATCACGAATGGCGTGGCCCTGCCTGCGGAGGTTGCACCCACAGCGCGCCGCACACCAGGCCGCCTCATGTTCTGCGGTGCCATGGACTATGAGCCCAATGTGCGCGCGGCCACGCTTGCAGCCACGAGAATCCTGCCGGAACTGCGGAGGAGCAACCCCGCGGCGCACCTCGTCATCGTCGGGCGCAATCCGACCGAAAGCGTGCGCGGGCTCGCGGCATTGCCGGGAGTCAGCGTGACAGGCGAGGTGCCCGACATCGCACCCCATCTGCAGTCGGCAAGCGTCGCACTTGTTCCGCTTGAAGTGGCGCGGGGCATCCAGAACAAGGTGCTGGAGGCCATGGCGCATGGGGTACCCGTCCTGACGACTCCCGCCGTGGCCTCGAGTTTCGCCGAGGCGGCGCTCGGAGCGCTGGCTGTATCCCCGGTGAGTGGCATGGCTGCAGTCACCGTAGAACTCCTGGGGAGGGAGGCGGAGCGTGCGCGTCTTGCCGCAGCGGGCCGCGCTTTCGTCGCAGAGCACCATGCGTGGAGCCGCTTTGATGCGGACTTCAGCAACGTACTCCGGGAGAGCATGGCTGAACCGGCAGCCAGATCCAGCGAGGTGCGCACATGTCGCTGAGATTCGCCTTCATGCTGGTGGCGACACCGGCCGCTTGTCTCTTGGGAGTGCTGCGCCCCTTCTGGGGGCTGCTGGCGCTCGTGTTCCTCTACTACTTCCGGCCGGATGTCTGGAGTGCGCCGGATTGGTTCCGTCCGCAGATGTGGATCACCGTGAGCGTTGCCATTGGTTGGCTGATCCACGTGCGCACCTTCCGCGTGCATGTGCTGCTCGGCCTTGCGCTGCTGGTGCTGCTCGGGCATCTCGGTTCCGCGCTCAATGCTGTGGTGCGCATGGACACGGCCTTGGACATGGTGACGGTGCTGTCGAAGCTGATCATTGTGCAATTCCTCGCCATGCAGCTCGTGGACACCCCGCGGCGTCTCAACATGTTCCTGTGGACCAATGTGCTGGGCATGGTCTGGAATCTGAAGACCATTCTTTATCTCGGCCTCTTCGGCACGGGCGTGACGGAAGACTTGCGCGTGGACGTGGGCGTGGGCCAGGGCGGCGGTGCGAACTATCTCGCCATGATCCTGGTGATGTTCCTGCCATTCCTCATGATCCGCTTTCAGAGCGGCAGTGCGCGCGAGCGCTTCGGGGCGCTCGTCCTGATCCCGCTCATCATGCTCTGCATCGTGCTCACCGGTTCACGCGCAGGGTTCCTCGCGACTGGTGCCACCGTGCTGGTCATGCTGCTCATCAGCAACAGGAAGGTGCTCGGTCTTGTCACAGCCGGCGCGCTTGCGCTCATCATGATCGTGGCCATGCCCGAGACGCAATGGGAGCGTCTGCAGAAGGGCGTCGGGGCAGAGGAGCAGCGTGACTTTGCGGCGCAGAGCCGCGTACTCCTCTGGAAGGGGGCTGTGGACATGTGGCAGGAGTACCAGTGGCTGGGCGTCGGCCCGGACAACTTCGCCTACCTCTCTCCGCGCTATGCGGGCTTCTACGCCGGCCGCAACGTCGAGGCCTACATCCCGGGCGTCGATCGGCCGGGCTTCGTGGCCCACTCCACCTGGCTTCAAACGCTGGCTGAGGGCGGAATCGTCTCGGCGGTCCCATTCCTCTTCATGTTCCTTGTGGCGTTCTTCGTGCTCTGGCGCGCCCGCGCCTCCCCGGGACCACTGGATGCTGATGGCCAGTTGATCCGTACGAGCGCCACGGCCATGATCGGGCTGTGGGTGGCCTTCATCGTCGGTTCTTCCTTCGGCTCGCATATCAAGCTCGACTTCCTGTGGTGGTACATGGGTTGTGTCGCGGTGGTCGACAGCATGGCGCGTCGTCGTCGCGAGAGCGAGCGGCAGCGCTGGGCGAGTGCACGGGACGCCAGTCTGCGGCGCCAAGTGGCCGGAGTGTGAGCGCTTGACGCGCGCGGTTGACGTCTCCGCCGCTGCAGGATCGGGAGATCTGCCGCGTCGGCGCGCAGCTTGGCTGCTCGCCATCCTGCTTGCGACAGCGCTGGTGCTGCGCCTGCTTCAGGCTCACGACGGGGCATTGCCTTGGACGTTCTACAAGGACGAACAGAACAATGTGGAGCGCGCGCTCCGTTTCGCTGCCGAGGGCTCACTCAACCCGCACTGGTTCAACAAACCGGCACTCGGCTACTACGTGCTGCTCGGCGAGTACGGCGTTCACTACGCAGTCGGGCGTCTCACCGGGCGCTATGCGGAGCCAGAGGACTTTGCCGTCGAGTGGCTGGTGCATCAGGAACCACTGCTCCTGATCGGGCGC